>NZ_JBAXGR010000026.1:0-44505 GCF_037139295.1 Aestuariivirga sp. | reverse complement strand
GCGACGACTGCCGAACAACCCGCCCCCGAGGCACCGGAGACCGACACCACCCAGCAGACGGCAGCCGCTCAGCCGGAAGCCCCGCCTGAGGCTCCGGCCGCCACAAGCGCCCCCGACAGCGCCGAGATTCCAGCCTTCGACACCGTTCGTGTCGAAAAGACCGGCGAAGCCGTGATCGCCGGAACCGCGGCCCCGGGAGCGGACGTGATCGTCAAGCTCGATGGAAAGCCGATCGGCGAGACCACGGCCAACAGCGATGGCGCCTTCGTGCTGGTGCCCTCGACCCCCCTGCCTGTCGGCAGTGGCGCGCTGACGCTCGAGGCCAAGGCCCCGGGTGCGGCTGCCGCAACGCCGTCCGAGCAGAGTGTCGCCGTCATCGTGCCGGCCGCTGACCAGCCGCAGGAGGCCCTCGTCGCCGTCGTCAGCCCCGACCAGCCCACCCGCGTGCTCCAGAAGCCCGAGGCAAAGCCAGCCGAGACCACCACCGCGCCTGCCGTCACCCCGGCCGCTGAGAAGCCGGCCAAGCTCGTCTCCATCGATGCCGTGGACTATGATCCCGCAGGCAACATCGTGTTTTCCGGCCAGGGCAACGAGGGCAACACGGCCCGCGTCTACATCGACAACAACATCATTGGTGATGCCCCGGTGGGGGCTGATGGCCGCTGGACCTTCTCCGCCACGGCCGAGGTCACCCCGGGCGTTCACACGCTCCGGGTGGACGGCCTCGATGGCGAAGGCAAGGTCCTGAACCGGGTCGAGGTGCCCTTTGTGCGCGAGGAGCAGAAGAAGGTGGTCGAGGCCACCCCGCCTGCCGCAACCGCGGACGCCCCGCAGCCTGAGAGCACGTCCAAGACCGATGCCGAAGCCACCCAGCAGGCGCCCGCCGCGACCACGCCGGCGACTCCGGCCAAGCCCAAGGAAGGCCGTGTCGTCATCCAGCCGGGCAACAACCTGTGGAGGATTTCGCGCGTACTCTACGGCGATGGCTCCAAGTTCACGATGCTCTATGAGGCCAACAAGGACCAGATCCGGGACCCAAACCGCATCTATCCCGGCCAGGTGTTCAAGACCCCGGACGTGGCGGCGAGTTCGGAATCGATCGACCCGAAGCGCCGCGACCAGTTGACGCCTGAGGAAAACGCGGGCTCCGGCCAGTAGTTTCCGCTTCGCAAGGGGGCTCCGGCTACCTATATGCTGCTCTCATGAGCCGCAGGACGCCCCCCAGCATCGACAAGCCCGTTAACGTGGATGGAGACGAATGGTCCATCCTGCGTGACATGCTTCCCTATCTCTGGCCCGCGGGCCACCCCGGCCTCAAGGCACGGGTGATCTTTTCGCTGGTGGCGCTCGTGCTCGCCAAGGTCGTCACCGTGGCGGCTCCCTACGCCTTCAAATATGCAACCGACGCGCTGACCGGCAAGGCGGACGTGGCCACCACCGCCATCACCGCCATCGTGTTCTTCGTTTTGGCCTATGGCTTCGCCCGCATCATGATGGTGGTGCTGGCCCAGATCCGTGATGCGGTCTTCGCCAAGGTCAGCCAGCGCGCGGTGAAGGAACTCGCCGTCCGCACCTTCCGCCATCTGCACGCCCTGTCTCTCAAGTTCCATCTCGAGCGCCGCACCGGCGGCCTGTCGCGCATCGTGTCGCGCGGCACCATGGGCATCGACACGGTGCTGCGCTTCTCGCTGTTCAACACCTTCCCGACGATTCTCGAGATCGCGCTGGTCGCCGGCATCCTCGCCTGGTCCTATGGCTGGCTCTATGCGGTGGTCATCCTTGTCACCGTCGTCGCCTATGTCGGCTTCACCTATGCCGCCACCGAATGGCGCATCAACATCCGCCGTGACATGAACGCGGCGGATACCGAGGCCAACACCAAGGCAGTGGACAGCCTCCTCAACTTCGAGACCGTCAAGTACTTCGGCAACGAAGAGCACGAGGTGCAGCGCTACGCCCGCTCGATGGATAGTTATGAAGTTGCCGCCGTGAAGACCTGGGTGTCGCTCTCCGTGCTCAACTCCGGCCAGGCCGTGGTGTTCTCCATCGGCCTCACCGTGGTGATGATCATGTCAGTGCTCGCGGTGAAGGCCGGCCATGCCACGGTCGGCGACTTCGTGATGATCAACGCGTTGATGATCCAGCTCTACATGCCACTCAACTTTATCGGCTCCTCCTACCGCGAGATCAAGCAGGGCCTTATCGACGTCGAACAGATGTTCACGCTGCTGAAGGTCAATGCCGAGATCGAGGACAAACCGGGCGCGCGCGCCCTGAAGGTCGGTCCCGCCGACGTCGTCTTCGAGAACGTCTCCTTCGCCTATGACGCAGAGCGCCCGATCCTCAAGAACCTGTCGCTGCGCGTGCCGTCGGGCAAGACGGTGGCCATCGTCGGCCCGTCAGGTGCGGGCAAGTCCACCATCTCGCGGCTCCTCTACCGTTTCTATGACGTGAACGGCGGCCGCATCCTGATCGACGATCAGGACATCTCGGACGTCACGCAAAAGTCGCTGCGCGCCGCCATCGGTATGGTCCCGCAGGACACCGTGCTGTTCAACGACACGATCCGCTACAACATCCGCTACGGCCGCCCCGATGCGACCAACGAGGAAGTGGTGGAGGCCGCCCGCATGGCGCAGATCCATGATTTCGTGATGAGCCTGCCCAAGGGCTATGACGCGCTGGTCGGCGAGCGTGGCCTCAAGCTGTCGGGCGGCGAGAAGCAGCGCGTCTCGATTGCCCGCACCATCCTCAAGGGCCCGCCCATCCTCATCCTCGACGAGGCCACCTCGGCGCTCGACAGCTTCACCGAGCACCAGATCCAGGCGGCGCTCAAGAAGGTGTCGGAAAACCGCACCACGCTGGTCATCGCCCACCGCCTGTCCACCGTCATCGACGCCGACGAGATCATCGTGCTGGAGCGCGGCCAGGTGGCCGAGCGCGGCACCCATGAGGAGCTCCTCGCGGAAGACGGCATCTATGCCGCCATGTGGAACCGCCAGCGCCAGGTGGAGCAAGCCCGCGAAATCCTCAAGGAGGCTGAAAATGAAGTGGCCGCCGTCATCGGCATCCGCGACGTCGAGGCGCGTGAGCGCGCCGCGGGGGTCACGCCCTAAACCGCTTTTCAATCCCCTTTCAACTCGGTAGACCTCACGCCCATGTCGATCGCCAAGTCCGTTTCCGAAGTCCTGGTCCCTATCCACAAGGAGGGCTACCGCTTCATCGCCATTTTTGCCGCGGTGACACTGGTGCTGTTCTGGCTTCATTTCGGGCCGCTGGCCTGGATTGGCGTCATCCTCACCCTGTGGTGCGCCTATTTCTTCCGCGATCCTGAGCGCGTGACGCCGGTCCGTGACGGGCTGGTGATTTCCCCCGCCGATGGCCGCATCAGCGCCATCGAAGAGGTGATCCCGCCGGTCGAGCTTGATCTGGCGCGTGAACCGGTCACCCGCATCTCGGTGTTCATGAATGTCTTCGACGTGCATGTGAACCGCTCGCCACTCGATGCCACCATCCGCCGCATCGCCTATGTGCCGGGCCTCTTCGTCAATGCCGACCTCGACAAGGCCTCTCTCGACAATGAGCGCCAGGCCTTCACGCTGGAGCGCGCCAACGGCCAGCGCATCGGCGTGGTGCAGATCGCGGGCCTCGTCGCTCGCCGCATCGTGAAGTTCGTGAACGACGGCGAGCATTTGTCCGCCGGCCAGCGCTTCGGCCTCATCCGCTTCGGCAGCCGGGTGGACGTCTATCTTCCCAGGGGTGCTAAGTCGCTCGCCTGCCTCGGCCAGCGCGCCGTGGCCGGCGAAACCGTGCTCGCCGATCTCGATGCCAGCGAGCCTGAACGCCAGGGGCGCCCCAGCTGATGGAACGCGAGACGGAGAGCGTGGACCAGGCTGTAGGGGTGGATCAGGGCCAGCGCCGCTTCCGCATGGTGCCGGTGCGCTTCCTGCTGCCCAACATGATCACGCTGCTCGCCCTGTGCAGCGGCGTCACCGCCATCCGCTTCGCCTTCGAGGGCCGTTACGAACTGGCAGTGGCCAGCGTCATGCTGGCCGTCGTGCTCGATGCGGTCGATGGCCGTCTGGCGCGCTTCCTCAAAGGCACCTCGCGCTTCGGCGCCGAGCTCGACTCGCTTGCTGACTTCGTGAACTTCGGCGTCGCACCCGCCATCCTGCTCTATGTCTGGTCGCTCAACTCGCTGCGCACGCTGGGCTGGGTCATCTGCCTCGTGCTGGCCATCTGCTGCGCGCTGCGCCTGGCCCGGTTCAACGTGGCGCTGGATGATCCCAACAAGCCTGCCTGGGCCAACCGCTTCTTCACCGGGGCGCCTGCGCCGGCGGGTGCGGGGCTGGCGCTGCTGCCCTTCTACCTCGGCTTTCTCGGCATCATCGACGAGGGCCATGGCTGGGCGCTGCTGATCGGACCCTACATCGTCTGCGTCGCGTTGCTGATGGTCAGCCGCGTTCCCACCTTCTCCGGCAAGCATATGGGCCGCATCCGTGGCGACATGGTGTTGCCGGTGCTCGGCCTCGCCGTGCTCGCCGTGGTGATGCTGATATCCTATCCGTGGGAGTTCCTGTCGATCGTCAGTGTCATCTACCTGGCGCTCATCCCCGTCAGCATCAGGTCCTATCGCAAGCTCAGCGCGGGCGTTGCACACCATAAGGCTTCGGAGCCGCCAGCGGCTAGTTGAACACCGCTGAAACGCTGCCCGTCGATCTGAGCGTGAAGCTGCATTGCGTCTTGCGTCCCCCGCAGATGCCCGACCAGCCGCCGAATATCTTTCCGGTCGCGGGAACTGCCGTCAGCGTGATCCTTGCGCCTGCTGGAAACGGATTGGTGCAGCTGTCACCGCACGTCAGGGTCTGGCCCGATGAGCTGATCTGCACAGTGCCACTGGCCGCCCCGGCCTTGGCATAGCTCAGGGAATAGATCGGAAGCGTCTCGAAATTGGCGCCCACGGACTTTGCTGACGACAACCTCACGATGCATGTCGACTTCTTGCCCCTGCATGCTCCCGTCCAGGTGGTGAGTGCGGCTCCATAGGCCGCGTTGGCTGTCAGTATCACCTTGGTGTTCTTGCCATAGCTGCGCGCGCAGCTGCCGGAGCAGCTCGTCTCCTGCCCATCGGCGAGGACGGAGATCGAGCCTGCGCCGCCGCCTGTCTTGCTGATCGAAAGCGTCGTGGGCGGCCCGGAAGAGATCGGGAAGAACGCGGCGAACACCGATTTCGCTGCGGTCATGGTGATGGTGCAAGTGGCCTGGCCCGCGCAGGCACCGCCCCATCCGGCGAAGGACATGCTGGCGCCTGGCGTCGCCGTCAGGGTCACCGACGTGCCAGGGGCATAGGTGCTCACGCAGCTGGCGGTGCAGCTTGACTTGCTGCCGGCGGGCGAGAACGTCACGGTCCCCTTGCCGTTGATAGTGAGATTGATGGCAAGGCGCCCGTCGCTTGTATCGATCTTTTCGAGCGCCTCCATGACGTCGATGCGCGGCGTGGTGATGGCGGCATTGCGATAGTCGGTCACGGATTGGCCGGTGTCGCGCAGCGTGGTGAGAATGTCGTCGACAGATGCGCCGGGTGCCTTCTGTCGCAGAACCGCGAAAGCGCCCGCCACATGTGGCGCGGCCATGGAGGTTCCGTGCTTCGTGGCATAGGCGCCGCCCGGTATCGACGACAGGATGGGAGAGCCCGGGGCCAGAAGCGAAAGCTCTTCATAGGCGTTGGAATAGCAGGCCACCTTGTCGATAGCGGTGGGTGAACTCGCAATCCCGGCACCACCGCATGTGCCCCAGTTCGAGTCGGAAACCGAACCCACGCTCACTGCGCTGGAGATGCAGGCTGGAAAGCTGATGCTGCTTGAAGACCCGTCATTGCCGCTTGAGATGATGGCCGCGATGCCTGCTGCCTTGAGCTGATTGATCGCGGCCGTCATCGAAGGCAGGGCGTCATCGCAGGTGGTGGAGAATCGGACGGACCATCCGAGGCTCATGTTCACAGCTGAAATGCTGTAGCTGCCCCGCAATTGGTAGACGCGCTCCAGCGCGGCCAGGACGTCGGCAGCATTGGTGCCCGTTCGTCCCCCGCTCGAGGTGAAGACATTGATGGATATGAGCGTGGCATCCGGTGCAATGCCGGAAAAGGCGTTGGAACTATAGCCTGCGGCAATGCCCGCCACATGTGTTCCGTGATCGCATTCGGTTGACCCCACGCAGGGCATGCCCGACCCGCTCGACGTTGAGCTGCTGCTGCCACCAGGGCACTGCCTGTTCGTGTAGCAGGCCTCGGAAACGATGCGCCCGCCAAGGAAGGGGTGGTTCTTGTCAACGCCCGAGTCGATGATGGCGATGGTCTGGTCCTTGCCGGTGTATCCATCCGCCCAGGCTTGGGGCGCCCTTATCAATGCCGCTGATTGGGCGAGGTTCGCCCGGAGAACCATGTTTTCCGTGATGCTGATGACGTCCGGGTCGGTGGAGAGCTTGTCGAGTTCGGCGGGCGTCACTTCGAGGGCGACAAACGGAATGCTGCTGTAGCTGCGGAAGGAGCTTGGCGCACGGGTGATGGCGGCGGCAAAGCGCGCCCGCAGGGCGGTGGAGGCAGCCGCAATCTCCCGGCCCTGCCGCTGGGCTTCGGCAGTGCCAAGCTTCGAGGCGGGGGCGAAAGGAACCTTCAGCCCCACAATGACCTTGACGGTGCCATTGCGCTGGGCGGTGGCCCGCAGGCCCGTGACGGCGGCAGAGGTGCTGAGCGTGGCCCCGCCTTCGATGCTGGCCTGGCTCTGCCCCGCGGCCTGGAGCAGCACCCGCTCGGCGGCCGAGCCGGGTATCGTCTGCCAGAACAACGTCAGGAGGAGAAGGAGAGTCCAGTGCAACCACCGCATGAAACACACCCGTGAGTAGAAAAATACTCACTTTAGTTAATGTACGGCGATACAACTTTCAAGGGATAAATTCTCTGATATTGACTACTTTCCCTTAACTTTTTTGGCAATCCATTTCAGCCTCACAGCACCCGCGCCAGGTCTGCAATCAGGTCGTCCGGGTTCTCGATCCCGACTGACAGCCTGAATACGCCATCCCCCGCATAGTCGCGGTAGCGGCGCAGCTGGTCCGGGTCATGCCGGAAGGTCGAGGTCTGGATATCATCCGTGCCGATCCAGTAGACGAGGCTGCGGTGGTGGCCGAGCGACACGGCGTAATGGATGATTTCGAGGTCCTTCACCATCCGCGCGGCGATGGCGGGGCCTGCCTCCTTCGTCTGGAATGTCATCATGCCGGAGAAGTTCCGCATCTGGCGCTCCGCCAGTTCATGCTGCGGGTGCGACGCGAGGCCCGGGTAGAACACGCGTGACACGGCGGGGTGTTCCTCCAGGAAGCGCGCCACCTTCAGTGCGGCCTCCTCATGCGCCCGCATGCGGATGGGCAGTGTGGCAGCACCCCGGAGGATCAGCCAGGCATTGAACGGCGACAGCACGCCGCCAAAATGCACCGTCGCCTCGAGGTTCAGCGCGTCGAGTTCGGCCTTGCGCCCGATCACGGCGCCACCCATCGCATCGCCGTGGCCGCCAATATATTTGGTCAGCGAATGCACCACGAAATCCGCACCCAGTTTCAGCGGCTGCGTGGCAATCGGCGTGGCATAGGTCGAATCCACGGCCACGTCGCGCACGCCCCTGTCATGCGCGAGCTTCGCCAGGGCCTCGATGTCGCAAAGCTTCATCGTCGGGTTGGCGGGGGTTTCCAGCCACAGCATGCGGGTATTGGGCCGGATTGCCGCGGCAACCTCCTCGATGCGGGAGACGTCGACATAGGACGCCTCGATCCCGAAGCGGGGCAGGGTGTCGCGCGCCAGTTCGGCGATCCCCACGTAATTGGCATCCGGCACGATCAGGTGGTCGCCGCAGCTCAGCCTGCCGCAGATTACCGCATGGGCTGCGGCCACGCCGGAGCCGAAGCACAGGGCCGCCTCGCCACCCTCGAGAGCGGCCAGCTTGGCCCCGAGCTGGCTCACATTCGGACTGCTGACACGACCATAGACAAAGCCCTCGTAGCCCTGCTCGTCACGCGCCGAGAAGCCAGTCACCGTTTCCGGCGCGAAGGTAACCGACATCACGAGGTTGGGCGAAGAGGCGCGGGTGGCCGGATCGACGAACTCCCCGGCGTGAACGGCTGCGGTTTCAGTATGCCAGCCGCGGTTGCTGCCCGGTTTTTCGGTCATGATCCGATTTTTCCTTTCGTGTGAATCTGGCCTATGATGCGGGCGGGCAGGCGAATCCGCAACTGCTGCCGTGGAGAAGATTCAAAGCACAGCATGAGGTGGGACCAACCCCATTGGAGCGGCAAGCCGCGACCTGGCTCCGGGCTGCGGCAAAAGCTGCGACCCAACGCCTTTGCGCGCCTTGCCCGCAGCTGTGCGAATTACCGTATGGTGGTGGTGGCCGTGGCCCTGCTGCTCACTGCGGCCCTGGCGGGCTTTGCCGCCACCCGCCTGTCGATCGACCCGGACCAGCAACCGCGCATCGGGCTCGACCAGGGGACGGCCAACCTGCAGGCGGAGCTTGCTGCCAAATTCCCAGGGGTGGAGCAGACCTTCCTCGCTGTCGTGTCGAGCAGCGATCCCGAGACGGCGCGCCAGCAGGCACTGGCGCTCGCCGCCATGCTGCAGCAGCAGAAGGACCTGTTCCTCTCTGCCTTCGTGCCGGGCACCGGCGCCTTCTACGACACAAACGCGCTGCTCTATCAGGATGGTGACACCGTGCGCGCGCGCGTCGATGCGCTGCTGCAGCTGGAGCCGCTCTATCATGCCATGGCGTCAGCTCCCGACATGGGCGGCTTTGCGGCCCTTGTCACTGAGATCGGCAATGCGGTGGAGCAGGGGCGCTCGCCGCCCGGCCTCGAATCCCTGCTGATGGCCGCCTCCACCGCCATCGAGGCTGAGGTGAAGGGCAAGCCCCGCCCGCTCGACTGGCAGGCGCTGGCCAATCTCGACACGGAAGCCCAGTCACGGCGGTGGTATGTGCTCGCCACGCCCGTTCCCGGCATGGAGCGCGAGGCAGCAGCGGCCTCTCGCAAGGCTTCTGTCGGCATGCAGGACGTGAACTGGCTGTGGCCGCGCCGCGCGCTCGCCTCCAGCCCCAGCGAGCTGCGCGACTTCGTGGTGCCGGCGCTGCTGTCCATCCTGCTGACACTCGTCCTGCTGTTCGCCGCACTCGGCTCGCTGCGCCAGGCGCTGGCCGTGCTGATGACGGGCGCCTTCACCCTGTCCGTGGCAGGCGGCGTGGCGGCGGCACTGGGCTCGCCGCTCGACGGCGCCACCTGGTCATTCGCGGTCGCCGTGCTGGCCCCGGCCATCGTGACGGGCGGCGTCATCGCCGTCGCCTTCGGCCAGGGCCGCTCGCGCGGGCTGGCGCCCATGCAGGCGGTGATGCTGGCCGCGCATCGGCAGGGCAGCTTCGTCTCCTTTGTCATCCTGCTGTTTGGCGTGGTGTGGGCCTCATGGCTGTTGCGCTATCTGCCCTCGCTCAGCCATTTCGCGGCCATCGCGCTGGCGGGCTGTGCTGCGGCGTGGCTGTCATCGCTCACCGTGCTGCCCGCCGCACTGGTTCTCACGACGCCGCGCCAGGCCGAGGTTCCGCCGCACTGGCTCGATGATGCGATGGGCGAGCACGGCGCTCCCGCGGGCAAAGCTGCGCTCGACATTGCCGCCATGGTGCTGCTCGCCGCGGCCGTGTTCTCGATGGTGTTTCTCCCCGGCATGCGCTTCGGAGAGCGCCAATTGCCGTCCTCGCCGCCGCCCTATCTCGAAACGCCCGATGCACGCGGTGCTGTTCACATCCTTGCGCCTGAAGCCGGCGTAAAGGAGATCGTGGGAAGGCTCTCGGCCCTTCCCGAAGTGGGGGCGATCCGCACCGCGCAGCAGTTCCTGCCGCCCGATGCCGGTCCCAAGATAGCCGAGCTGCACCGCCTCACGGCGCTCGGCCCCTTCGACCCGGCCTTCGGCGAGGTCGCCGATGAGGTGACCCTGAACCAGAACTTCCAGGACCTGCAGACCCAGCTGACCAACATCGCCAATGGCCCGGCCTCAACGCCACAGCTGCGCGAGGCCGCGCTGCGCCTGCACCGGGCGCTGGACCTCTTCGTGGCGCCGGAGCCGCCCGACGCGCAGCACGTCGCGGCGCTGGAGAAGTCGCTGTTTGGCGGGCTCGCCGCGATGTCGAACCTGGTGCAGCAGCTGGCGGTGATGCAGCCGCCGGCAGTTGCCGATCTCGAACCACAGCTCCTCCACCGCTTCGTGGCGCAGGATGGAACCTGGCGCATCGAGGTGATGCCGCGGTCCGGCACCGGAGAACTCTCCTTCGCTGCAGCCTTGCGCCGCGCCGTGCCGCAGGCGGCGGGCGAGCCCATCGTCTCGCTCGTTCGCAACGAGATGATTCATCACGAGGCCATCCTCGCTCTCGGCATCGCCCTGCTGGCAGCTGCTGCCGTTGTGGTGGCCGCGCTGCGCAGCCTGCGCGGGCTGGTGCTGTCGATGGCGCCCGCCGCAGCCTTCATCTCGCTCACGGCCGGGGTCACGGTGATGCTCAACATCAGCCTGAATGCCGCGATGCTGGCCGGCATCAGCGCGGCCATCGCGGTGCTGATCACCTGTTCGATGCTGATCGCTGTCAGGCTGCGCGGTGGCGCAGCGGCCATGCAGTCGCATATCCTGCCGTTGCGCGCCGTGTTGTTGCCGCCCATCACCCTGGCGGGGGCTGCGGCACCCCTGGTCATTTCCTCGCGCCCGGCCGTGGCCGAACTCGGCGCCTCGCTGTCGATGCTGTTCCTGATCGTCGCGCTGCTGATCGTCCTCTTGGTTCCCGCACTTGCCCGCTGGCTGGACCTTCTGGCCGAACCCGCTCCCCGGGCCGTCCACCGCCAGGAATGACGTTACTGGCGACAAGTGAAATTTTAGGTGGTATCTTTTTCTGCAGGTGTCACGGCGCGAACACCTCACAGAAACTAGACAGGGAGCAAAAAATGAAAGTGCAGTTCAGTCTCAAATCTTGGCTCATCGGATGCAGCCTGATTGCGATGACAACCACAGGTGCATTTGCCGAGGTCATCTACAACCGGGGCAATTCAGCCGACCCGGAGTCTCTCGACCCGCACAAGACCTCCACCGTCTATGAAGCCAACATCCTGCGCGACCTGTTCATGGGCCTGATGATCCAGGACGCCAAGGCCCAGGTGCAGCCCGGCGCCGCCGAGAGCTTTACCGTTTCGGCCGACGGCAAGACCTACACCTTCAAGATGCGCAAGGGCGCGCTGTGGTCCGATGGCTCGCCGGTGACGGCAGATGACTTCGTCTATTCCTGGCGCCGCCTGGTCGATCCGGCCACCGCCTCTGAATATGCCTACATGCTGGCCCCCGTGACCAACGCCGAGGACATCACCGCCGGCAAGAAGAAGCCCGAGGAACTGGCCGTCAAGGCCATCGATCCCGAGACCTTCGAAGTGACGCTCAACGCGCCCACGCCCTATTTCCTCGAGATGCTCACCCATCAGTCCACCTATCCGGTGAGCAAGGCCAACATCGACAAGCTGGGGGCGGACTTCGTGAAGGCCGGCAAGCTCGTCTCCAACGGCGCCTATGTGCTGACGGAGTTCGTGCCGAACGATCACATCAAGGCGGTCAAGAACGACAAGTTCTATGACGCGGCCAACGTCAAGATCGATGTCGTCAACTTTATCCCCACCGAAGATCGTTCGACCGCGATGAAGCGTTTCGAGGCGGGCGAGCTCGACTCGAACGACGACCTGCCGACCGAGCAGCTCGCCGACCTCAAGGCGAAGTTCGGCGACCAGATCCACATCGGCCCCTATCTCGGCACCTATTACTACGCCTTCAAGATCGACAAGGCGCCTTGGGACAATGTGAAGCTGCGCCAGGCGATCTCGGAAGCCATCGACCGCGACTACCTCGCGGAGAAGGTCTGGCAGAACACCATGATCCCGGCCTATTCCTTCGTGCCGCCCGGCATCACCGGCTATGAGACGCGCACCACGGACTATGCCGAGAAGTCGCAGCTCGACCGCGAGGACGAGGCCAAGAAGGTGCTGGCGGAACTGGGTTACGGCCCCGACAAGCCGCTGAAGATGGAAATCCGCTTCAACACCTCTGAGAACCACAAGAACACTGCGGTCGCCATCCAGGAACAGCTGAAGCCGCTCGGTATCGAGGTGTCGCTCGTCAACACCGACACCAAGACGCATTACGGCCTGCTCGAACAGCACGGCGACTTCGACATCGCGCGCGCCGGCTGGATCGCCGACTACAAGGACCCGGAAAACTTCCTGGCCCTGTGCAAGACCGGCACCGGCAATAACTATGCCGCCTATTCCAACAAGGAATACGATGACCTGATGGCCGCCGCCGCTGCCGCGGCCACGCCGGAGGAGCGCATGAAGCTGCTGTCGGACGCCGAGGCCATCGGCGTGGCGCGCGACCTCTGCGTGGTGCCGCTGCTTTATTACAGCTATCACAACCTCGTCTCGAACAAGGTCAAGGGCTGGGAGAACAACGTCATGGACGTTCACCCCACCCGTTTCCTCGCCAAGGAATAGTCCCGCAACAGTGAATGGCCGCCTTGCTCGCGAAGAGCAGGGCGGCCTCCCACCCAAAGCTTGAGTTGCGGACATGCTGCGTTACGTCCTGAGGCGGTTCCTCACCGCGATCCCGACACTGTTCGTGATCGTGACGATCTCGTTCTTCCTGATGCGCGTGGCGCCCGGCGGCCCCTTCAACCAGGAAAAGGGCCTCAACCCCATCATCAAGGCCAATCTCGAGCGGGTCTTCCACCTCGATCAGCCGCTTTGGAAGCAATACCTGCTCTACCTCAACAACCTGATCCACGGCGACTTCGGCCCGAGCTACAATCTGCCCGATTTCACGGTGGCCGAACTCTTCGCCGACGGCCTGCCGATCTCGATCGAGCTCGGCGGATCCGCCCTCGTGCTGGCACTTCTGTTCGGCGGCATCCTCGGCATCATTGCAGCACTCTACCAGAACAGGCCTGCGGACTATGCCGTGATCGCCACCGCCACGGCGGGTTCGACCATCCCGACCTTCGTCATCGCACCGCTGTTCCAGCTGTTCTTCGCGCTCACTCTCAAGTGGTTCCCGGTCGGCGGCTGGGGTGATGGCGCCTTCATCAACAAGGTCGGCCCCGTCCTTACCCTCATGCTGCCGCAGCTCGCCATCGTGGCGCGCCTGATGCGCGGCTCGATGATCGAGTCCCTGCGCTCCCACCACATCCGCACCGCCCGCGCGCTGGGCCTGTCCGACTATTCGGTGATCATCAAGCACGCGCTGCGCGGCGCGCTGCTGCCCATCATCTCCTATGCAGGCCCCGCCGCCGCTGCACTGCTCACGGGCTCGATCATCGTCGAGACCATCTTCTCCATCCCCGGTGTCGGCCGCTACTTCGTCGAGGCGGCACTCAACCGCGACTACACGCTGGTCATGGGCACCGTGGTGGTCATCGCCATCTTCACCATCGTCTTCAACCTCATCGTCGACATCCTCTATGCCGTGGTCGACCCGCGGGTGCGCTATGACTGACGTGTCGCTCACCCCCGCCACGCAGGGTCGCTCGCTGTGGGCGGACGCCTGGAACCGCCTCAAGGCCAACAAGGCCGCCATGGTGAGCCTGTGGTATCTGCTGTTCATGGGCGTGATCTGCATCGTGGGCCCGTGGTTCACGCCGCATGACTTCACCACCATCTATCAGGACTATACGCGCGTGCCGCCCAGCCTCGAGGCCTATCCAAAGGCCAATGCCATCGATCTTGCTGTGAAGGACGCCGTGAAGCGGAGCCGCCTCGATCTCGTCGGCTGGCAGGAGCGCGACGGCAAGGTCTTCATCACACTCACCTCCGCCAAGCCCATCGACGAGCGCGTGACGCGCTACATCGACCGCTCCGACGTGTTCGAGGGCGCGCAGATATCGGAGAAATCGACCGACGGCATGACGATGACGATCAGTGCCGACGTCCAGAAGAAATACTTCTTCTTCGGCACCGACAATAACGGCCGCGACCTGCTGACCCGCACGCTCATTGCCGGCCGCGTGTCGCTGGCCATCGGCCTTCTCGCCGGACTGGTCGCGGTGTTCATCGGGGTGCTCTATGGTGCCATCTCGGGCTTTGCCGGCGGACGCACCGACGAGGTCATGATGCGCATCGTCGATGTTCTCTATTCGCTGCCCTTCATCTTCTTCGTCATCATGCTGGTGGTGTTTTTCGGACGAAATTTCGTGCTGATGTTCCTCGCGGTGGGTGCCGTGCTGTGGCTCGACATGGCGCGCATCGTGCGCGGCCAGGCGCTGTCGCTGAAGCGGCAGGAATATGTCCAGGCGGCGGAGGCACTGGGCGTTTCACCCGGTGGCATCCTGCTGCGCCACGTGGTGCCGAACCTGCTGGGCCCGGTCGTCATCTACATGACGCTGCTGGTGCCGCAGGTCATCATCCTCGAGAGCTTCCTGTCTTTCCTGGGGCTTGGCGTGCAGGAGCCGATGTCGAGCTGGGGCGTGCTCATCAGCCAGGGCGCCAAGAACATTCCCAGCGCCACATGGCTGCTGATCTTCCCCTCCTTCTTCCTCACCACCACGCTCTTCGCGCTGAATTTCATCGGCGACGGCCTGCGTGACGCGCTTGACCCGAAGGACCGCTGAGATGAGCGAGCGCATCCTCGATCTCCGCCACGTGAAGGTTGAGTTCTCGACCATCGACGGCGTGGTCGAGGCTGTGAGGGGCGTCAACCTGCATGTGAAGGCCGGCGAGACGGTGGCCATCGTCGGTGAGTCCGGTTCCGGCAAGAGCCAGCTGATGATGGCGGCCATGGGCCTCCTTGCGAACAACGGCAAGGCGACGGGCCAGGTCGACTATCGCGGCACCAACCTGCTGGCGATTTCGAAGTCCGCGCTCAACGACATCCGCGGCGCCAAGATCACCATGATCTTCCAGGAGCCGATGACCTCGCTCGACCCTCTCTATTCGATCGGCGACCAGCTGATCGAGCCCATTCGCAAGCACCAAAACCTTGGTGAAGCGGATGCGCGGGCACGCGCCATCGAAATGCTGCGCCTCGTGCGCATTCCGGAACCGGAACGCCGCATGCGCTCCTACCCGCATGAGATGTCGGGCGGCCAGCGCCAGCGCGTGATGATCGCCATGGCGCTCGCCAACAACCCCGACCTGCTGATTGCCGATGAGCCGACGACAGCACTCGACGTCACCATCCAGGCCGAGATTCTTGAGCTCATGGCCAGCCTGCAGCAGCGGCTCGGCATGGGCATGGTTTTCATCACCCATGACCTCAATATCGTGAAGCGTATCGCGCATCGCGTCTATGTCATGCGCCGTGGCGAGGTGGTGGAAGAGGGCGAGACGGTTGAACTCTTCGCACATCCGAAGCACCCCTATACCAAGGCACTGCTTGAAGCTGAGCCCACGGGCCGCAAGCTGCCGGTGGCGCCCAATGCCCGCAAGATGATCGATGCCACCGATGTGCGCGTTACCTTCCGTTTGGGCGGTGGCTTCATGTCCGGCCCGCCGCTGGAGTTGCGCGCGGTGGACCGCGTGTCGATGACGCTCCGCCAGGGCCAGACCATCGGCATCGTGGGCGAGTCGGGTTCCGGCAAGTCCACCTTCGCGCGCGCCGTGCTGCGGCTGCTGCCCAGCGAGGGCGCCATCAGTTTCGAGAACCGCTCGATTCAAGGCCTCACGCGAGAGGAGATGCGGCCCTTGCGCCGCGAGCTGCAGATCGTGCTGCAGGACCCCTTCGGCTCACTGAGCCCGCGCATGACGGCGGGCCAGATCGTCACCGAAGGCTTGCTCGTTCATGAGCCCTCGATCTCGCGTGCCGAGCGCGACAAGCGCGCTGCGCAGGCGCTGGAGGAGGTGCAGCTTGATCCTTCCCTGCGCAACCGCTACCCGCATGAATTCTCGGGCGGCCAGCGCCAGCGCATCGCCATTGCCCGCGCCATCATCCTGAAGCCCAAGGTGGTGGTGCTGGATGAGCCCACCTCGGCGCTCGATCGGCAGGTGCAGAAGCAGATCATCGACCTGCTGCGCGACCTGCAGCAGGCGAACAACCTGTCCTACCTGTTCATCAGCCATGATCTCGCCGTGGTGCGCGCCATGGCTGACCACATCATGGTGATGAAGGACGGAAGGATGGTGGAGCAGGGGACGCCCGACGAAGTGATGGAACACCCGCGCGAAGACTATACACGGCGGCTGATGGCGGCGGCCTTCGCGGAGTGATCAATGCCGGTGCACTCCGGCATCATTCCCGTTCCTCATCATCGCCGGGCTTGTCCCGGCGATCCTCTTTGGTCGCTACCACAAAGGATGCCCGGGACAAGCCCGGGCATGATGAATAACCAAAATACGCCGCCCTCAGATATCCAGCGCCTCGATGTTCATGAAGGCCGTGCGCAGCGCCTTGGACCATTCGGTGGACAGCATCTTGAAGTAAGGATCATCCAGCCCGATGCGCTTGGTGTGCTCGATCTTCAGCGTGCCACGCTCATAGGTCAGGAGGTCGATGGGCAGCCCGACGCTGAGGTTGGACCGCAGCGTGGAGTCAAATGACAGCAGCACCATCTTCGCGGCATCGCCCAGCTTCATGTCATTACGTGCCACGCGGTCGAGGATGGGCTTGCCGTATTTGTGCTCGCCGATCTGGAAGAACGGCGTGTCGACCGTCGCCTCGATGAAGTTGCCGGCGGCATAGATGTTGAACAGGCGCGGGCGCTCCTTGCCGATCTGCCCGCCGAAGATGAAGCTCGCCGCGAAGGCATCGCCATTGGCCTGGAGGTGGTCGCCGTCGATTTCCTTTACATCGCGGATCGCCCTGCCCACGAGACGTGCCGCCTGGAACATGGTCTTGGCGGCATACAGGTTGTTCTCACCCGTCTTCTTGCCACGCGCGGCCTGAATGCCTTCCGTCAGCATGCTGACGACGGCCTGGGTGACGGCAAGGTTGCCTGCGGTGAGCAGCACGAAAACGGCCTCGCCCGGCCTCTCCCAGGTGAAGAGTTTCTTGAACTTGCCGACATTGTCGACGCCTGCATTGGTGCGGGTGTCGGCGGCCATGACCAGGCCCTCGTCCAGCAACATTCCCACGCAATAGGTCATTCCGAGTCGTCCGGGAAAATCAGCGATGGCCTACTGTTGTGCGATCTCGACACGGACTTCAACCCTCATCCGCTCGGTATTTCCACCCCGGCGCGAGCCCCGGATGGGGGCGACCCCTGCCGCGTCCAGTCCGGCCGCAACACGTACGTAGTTATCGGTCGGGCACTTGGCATTGGCGGGGTCGAAGCCCACCCAGCCCAGGTCCGGCACCAGGGCTTCCGCCCAGGCATGGGAGGCGGTGGAGGAGGCGCCCATGCCGGTCACCAGATAGCCCGTCACATAGCGCGCCGGGATTCCGGCGGAGCGGCAGGCGGCGATGAAGATGTGGGCATGGTCCTGGCACACGCCGCGCCCGTCGGCGAAGGCTTCCGCCGCTGTGGTGTGGGCGTGGGTGGCGCCCAGTTCATAGGCGACGTGACCGTGGATCTCGGCCATCAGCGCGTGAAGCCCGGCCAGCACGCTCCGTCCGGTGAACTGTTTCTCGGCCAGCGCGCGGAGCGAGGCGGTTACCGTGGTGGGCCGCGTCTGGCGCAGGAACACCGCATCGGGTGCGGCCATGGTGAGCCCCCTCACGAGGCCTGCCGCATCCGTCACGTCCACCACGCCGTCGGCCACGATGGCCACGGGTCCTTCGATGTTGTCGAAGGTGACCATGTGCACGCGGTTGCCGAAGCCATCGGTGTAGCTCAGCGCCCGGTCGAAGCCGGGTGCCGTGATCGACCACGACACGGTCTTCTGCGCCGCGAAGTCCACCGGCCACAGGTGCAGGCGCTGTGCCGAATAGGCCAGCGGCGTATCGTAGTCGTAGTGGGTCTCGTGGCGGATGGCGAGGCGCATGGGCTACGGGAAGTTGTAAGTGGTGGCGATGGCGTGTGACAGCTTGGCATTTCCGGTGATGAAGTCCTGCAGGAATTCGTGCAGGCCGGACTGGAAAATCTCCTCCATCCTGGCGTTCTTCAGCCGCTCATGCGTGTCATGGGCCTGCTGGTGGCAGTCATATGTTGCGCCGTAATGGCTGGCGAGGCCCTGCAACGACCGGTTCACCCAGCCGTAGGAGAAGATGAGCGAGCGCGGCATTTCCTCGCGCAGGATCAGGAACTCCGAAATCAGCCAGGGACGATAATGCGAGTCGCGGTAGAACCAGCGGTAGGAGCGGTGGCCGGAAACCGAGCGCAGGATCTGCGCCCATTGCTGCATGTCGATGTCGCTGCCCACGTCGGTGGCCTTGGGCAGCAGGATGAAATACTTGACGTCGAGGATGCGCGCCGTGTTGTCGGCCCGCTCCATGAAATTGCCGAGCTGGCTGAAGTGGTAGGTGTCGTTACGCAGCATGGTGCCGAGCAGCGCGCCGCGGAATGACATCACCCGCTGCTTCACCCACTCGAGGAACACGGGCAGCCGGTCCGCCGTCATGGACGAGGGCTTCACCTGGGCGAGTTCATTCCAGGTGGCGTTGATGCTCTCCCACACGTCGCGCGTCAGTGCCGTGCGCACCGCGCGGCCATTGTTGCGCGCCGTCTTGATGCAGGAGCGGATGGAGGATGGGTTGTCCTCGTCGAAGATCAGGAAGTCGATGACCCTGGCCGTGACGATCTCGTCGTGCTTCTCGGCATAGCCATGGTCGCAGGCGCAGGACTGCAGCGTCGAGCGCCATTCGTCGCGGTGGCCCTCGATGGCGCCCGGCATCAGCGAGATGCGGTGACCGACCTCAAGCAGGCGCGCCAGGTTCTCCGCCCGCTCCATGTAGCGCGACATCCAGAACAGGGCTGCGGCGGTGCGTCCGAGCATCAGTCCTCCAACACCCAGGTATCTTTGGTGCCGCCGCCCTGGCTGGAATTGACGACCAGCGAGCCCTTCTTCAGCGCCACGCGTGTGAGCCCGCCGGGCGTGATCCTCACCTTGTCACCCGATAGCACGAAGGGCCGGAGGTCGACGTGGCGCGGCGCCACGCCGGACTTGGTGAATGTCGGCACGGTGGAAAGCGCCAGCGTGGGCTGCGCGATGTAGTTCTTCGGGCGGGCTTTCAGCCGTGAGCGGAAGGCCTCGATCTCCTTCTTGCTCGAGGTGGGGCCGACCAGCATGCCGTAGCCGCCCGATCCGTGCACTTCCTTCACCACCAGTTCCGGCAGGTGGTCGAGCACGTAAGCCAGCTGTTTCGGATCGCTGCAGCGCCAGGTGGGCACGTTCTTCAGGAGCGGCTTCTCGCCGGTGTAGAATTCGATGACGTCGGGGATGTAGGTGTAGATCGACTTGTCATCCGCGATGCCGGTGCCCGGCGCGTTGACCAGCGTGACGCGGCCCGCACGGTAGACATCGAAGATGCCGGGAACGCCGAGCGCGGAGTCATGCCGGAAGGTGAGGGGATCGAGGTAGGCATCGTCGATGCGGCGGTAGACCACGTCCACCCGCTTCGGCGCCTGCGTGGTGCGCATGTAGAGGTAACCACCATCGACGAACAGGTCGCCGCCTTCGCAGAGTTCAACACCCATCTCGTCCGCCAGGAAGGCGTGCTCGAAAAAGGCGGAGTTGTGAATGCCAGGTGTGAGGATGACGACGGTCGGTTCGCCGTTGCAGCCGGCGGGCGCCACGCTCTCCAGCGTCTGGCGCAGCATGGCGGGGTAGTTCTCGACGGGCGCCACGCGCTGCTGGGCGAAAAGCTCGGGAAAGAGGTACATCATCGCCTCGCGGTCCTCGAGCATGTAGGACACACCCGACGGCGTGCGGCAGTTGTCCTCCAGCACGTAGAACTCGTTGGCGGCCACGCGCACGATGTCGATGCCGATGATGTGGGCATAGATTCCGCGTGGCGGCGTCACGCCCACCATCTCCGGCACGAAGGCCTCGTTCTGGATGATGAACTCGTGCGGGATCTTGCCTGCGCGCAGGATGTCCTGGCGGTGGTAGAGATCGTGGATGAAGGCGTTGAGCGCCCGGACGCGCTGCTCGATGCCGGCCGACAGCTTGCGCCATTCGGCAGCGGCGAAGACCCGGGGGATGATGTCGAAGGGGATGAGGCGTTCGGCGGCCTCGTCGTCGCCATAGACCGCGAAGGTGATGCCCTGGCGGCGGAAGATCGCTTCCGCCTCGCGCAGAGCCCGCTCGACGTCGCTGCGTGACAGGGTCTTGAGCCATTCGGCGACCTGGGCATAGGGCTCGCGCGGAGCGCCACCGCCGCCATCCATTTCGTTGAAAATCACCGTCATCCGCCGCCCTTATTGCGCCGCAGTATGGTGACAAGGGCAGCAATGGCGCAAGAAAAACATGCCCCAGAAATTGCACCTGCCCGAAAACTGACCGATTGCCTGCAGCTTGGGCTGCAACATGTATGCAAAAGACGAGAAAACCTGCCCCTTGGGATGATCTGTGATTGCGTGTTCCTTGCGAAGGAACCGAAGAAATGGCATAGAAGAGACATGTGTTTCCACGCGACCATATCCGGGGCGATTTTGCCTATCTGGTCAAAAACCGCGTATGATGAAGTGATGCTTCATTGCGCTCGCATCGGATTCAAGCCGTAAGATCCCCGCATTCTGCCTGATCATTTGCCCCGCTCACGTCGGCGCGGGCCGTTTGCCGTATTCAGTTTGGAGAGTGCCATGAACGTCCTCAACAAGAACATCGACATCGCTGAAGTCGTGCGCAACGACATCGCGCATCATTTCCATCCCTTCACCGACCACAAGTCCTTCCATGCCGAGGGCGGCCCGCGCGTCATGACCCAGGCGGACGGAATCTTCATCTGGGACGGCAATGGCCAAAAGCTTCTGGACGGCATGTCCGGCCTGTGGTGCGTGAACGTGGGCTATGGCCGCAAGGAGCTGGCCGAGGCTGCCTACAAGCAGATGCTCGACCTGCCCTACTACAACACCTTCTTCAAGACGACGACCGTGCCAACGACCGAGCTTGCCGCCAAGATTTCGTCGGTGATGCCGGAGCGCTTCAAGCACATCTTCTTCACCAACTCGGGTTCTGAATCGAACGATACCATCGTCCGCTTCGTACGCCATTACTGGAAGCTGAAGGGCAAGCCCTACCGCCAGCACTTCATCGCCCGCACCCGCGGCTATCACGGCTCCACCATGGTGGCGGCGAACCTCGGCGGCTTCCAGGGCATGCATGAGCAGGTGGGCACCGAGTTCCCCGGCTTCCACCATGTGCAGCAGCCGCACTGGTTCGACCTTGGCGGTGACATGACGCCGGAAGATTTCGGCCTGGCCGCTGCCGCCGAACTTGAAAAGAAGATCCTCGAAGTCGGGCCCGACAATGTGGCCGCCTTCATCGGCGAGCCGATCCAGGGTGCAGGCGGCGTCATCATCCCGCCGTCGACCTACTGGCCGGAAGTGCAGAAGATCTGCCGCAAGTACGGCATCCTGATCATCTCGGACGAAGTGATCTGCGGCTTCGGGCGCACCGGCAACTGGTGGGGTTTCGAGACCATGGGCTTCGAGCCCGACATCGTGCCGATGGCCAAGGGCCTGTCGTCGGGCTACCTGCCGATCGGTGCCGTTGCCTTCGCCGACCACCTGATCAAGGACTTCTTCGAACTGGGTGGTGAATTCTACCACGGCATGACCTATGCCGGCCATCCGGTGGCCGCCGCCGTGGCGCTGAAGAACATCGAGATCATCCAGCAGGAGAAGCTGGTCGAGCACACCCGCGACATCGGCCCGTACTTCGCCAAGGCACTGGCCTCGTTGCGCGACCACCCGATCGTTGGCGAGACCCGCTCCGTGGGCCTCATCGGCGCCATCGAGCTGTCGAACGACAAGGCCAAGCGCAGCCGCTTTGCCAGCCCCGGCCGGGTTGGCGCGATGTGCCGCGACAACTGCTTCAAGAATGGCCTCATCATGCGCGCCTGCTGGGACACCATGGTGCTCGCCCCGCCGCTGGTCATTACCGAGAAGCAGATCGACGAGCTGGTGCGCCTTGCGCGTCTTGCTCTGGATGCAACCTATGCCCAGGTGAAGTCAGAAGTTGCGTGACATTACAAAAGCTTAAGTAGTTTCCTATTGGCCGGGGGGTGGGGGTGGCCTAAATACCCCTCCCAGTTTGTTGCCGCCTCATGCGCCGGCGGTCAAAAGTGATCGGTGCAGAACTTGTGAAAGGAATTGAGAGAATGTCGAATTTCCGTCCGCGGTTCCGTCCCAGCCGCCGCTCGGTCCTTCAGGGAACCGGCGCGCTGTTCGCGGGCCTCACCTTCTTGCCGCGGTTCTCGATGGCTGAAGAAGAAAAGAAACTGAACTTCTACAACTGGGATACCTACATCGGCGAGAACACGCTGGCCGAATTCACCGATGCCACCGGCATCGAAGTGAAGATGGATCTCTATGCCGACAACGACGAGCTCTTCGCCAAGCTCAAGGGCGGCAATCCGGGTTACGACGTGATCGTGCCGACCAATGATTACCTCGAGCGCATGATCAAGGCCGACATGGTGATCCCGCTCGACCACGCGAAGATCCCCAACATGGCGAACATCGACCCGCTGTTCCAGGACGCGACCTTCGATCCGGGCCGCAAGTACTCGATCCCCTACATGTGGGGCACCGTGGGCATCGGCTTCCGCAAGTCGGCCGTCAACGGCACGCCCGACAGCTGGAAGGTGCTGCTCGACTCGGATGAGTATGCGGGCGCCATCTCGCTGCTGGGCGACCAGTCCAATGTGCTGGGTGCCGGTCTCAAGTATCTCGGCTACTCCTGGAACTCGACCAATGCGGACGAGCTCAAGAAGGTCGAGGACCTGCTGATCAAGCAGAAGAAGAACATCAAGGTCTTCGCGCCCGACAACGGCCAGGATCTTCTCGCCTCTGGCGAGGTGAAGCTGTGCCAGGAATGGAACGGCGACATCAAGCAGGTGATGACCGAAGACGAAGACCTCGATTACATCGTGCCGAAGGAAGGCTCGCTCGTCTGGCAGGATACGCTGGCCGTGCCGAAGGGCGCACCGCACCCCGAGAACGCGATGGCCTTCCTCAACTTCATCCTCGACGCTAAGGAAGGTGCGGGCATCGCCACCACCATCCAGTACGCCACCACCAACAAGGCGGCGCGCGAACTGATGCCGGCGGAGTACCAGAACAACCCGGTCATCTTCCCGTCGGCCGAGGTGCTCGCCAAGTGCGAGCCGAACCTCTACCTCGGCGAAGAAGCCATCAAGCAGCGCGACGAGATCTGGACGCGCATTCGCGCTTCCTAAGCGCTATGTTCCGGGGCGGCCACCACAAGGGGCCGCCCCGTTTCGTTTGGAAAGCAGGAGCAACATGCTCAACACCCTGAGACCGCCCGCCCTGCCGCTTGAGGTGCTTCAGGCTTTTGCTGCGCGGACCTACGGCCTCAGCGGCGCGTGGTCTGCGCTTGAAGGCGAGCGCGACCAGAATTTCCGTGTCCTTGGCGCTGACGGCGTAAGCGCCACCTTCAAGGTCTGCCATCCGGCCGAGGGTGACGCGATCTTGCTGTGCCAGGCCTTGGGCCTTGAGCATATTGCCGAAGCCGATCCCGCTCTGCCTTTGCCGCGCCTCATCCGCGCGCGCAGCGGCGAACCGCTGGCACGCATCACGCATGAGGGCGCGGACTATCCGGTGATGGTGTTGTCATGGCTCGAGGGCCATGTGCTGGGCGGCGAGACACTCGGGCGCGGCGGCCTGTTCGACCTCGCGAGTCAATTGGCACGCCTCGGCGTGGCGCTGCGCGGCTTCGTCAACGGTGCCCCGGCGGAGCGTGACCTTGTCTGGGACACGCGCCACGTGCTGCGGCTTGCTGCCCAAGTTGGCAATCTTCCGGAGGAAGACCGCCCACTTGCCATCGAAATTCTCGCGCGCCATGAGGCCGTCACGGCCCCGGCACTGCGCCGCATGCGCAGCCAGATCATCCATGGCGACGTCCATCCCCATAATGTGCTGGTCGATGACGGGCGCAAGGTGACCGGCATCATCGACTTCGGCGACATGGTGCACGGGCCCCTGATCCTCGACCTTGCGAACGCTGCGGGCGATTTCCTGACACCTGCGGCAGACGTTGCGGACACCCTCTTCGAGCTGGTGCGCGGCTACCGCAGCGTGACGCCGCTCGAGGAGGCGGAGGCCGATGCGCTGGTGGACCTGATTGACGTCCGCCTGCTGATGACCCCGCTCATCGATGCGCTGAAGGCCTCGAACGGCATTGCCTCGCAGGACTATTTCCAGACCTTCAACAGCCGCAGCATGCCGATGATCCGCGAAATGCGCCGCATCGGGCATGACAAGCTGCGCGGGCTCATCCGCCGGGCCGCGGCTTTCCCCGCAGTCCCCGTGCATCACGCAGGCACGGCTGCCGAAGCGATCGAGCGCCGCCGCAAGGTGATGGGCGAGAAGCTCTATGTGTTCTATGATCCGCCGCTGCACATCGTGAAGGGCGACGGCGTGTGGCTCACAGCCTCCGACGGTCGCCGCTATCTCGACTGCTACAACAACGTGCCGCATGTGGGCCATGCTCACCCTTACGTGGCCGAGGCCATCGCGCGACAGGCGCGCACGCTCAACACCAACACGCGCTACATCACCGACCAGGCCATCGAATATGCCGAGCGGCTCGCGGCGCTGGCATCCGAGGGGCTCACCTCCGTTACCTTCGTCAATTCCGGCAGCGAGGCGAATGACCTTGCCTGGCGCATGGCCAAGGCTTTCACCGGCCATACGGGCGGCCTGTGCATGGACTTTGCCTATCACGGCGTGAGCGAGTCCATCGACGCTTTCTCGCCTTCGAACTCCGGGCCGCACTGGAACGCACCGCACATCCGTCTTCTGCCAGCGCCCGACGTCTATCGCGGCCCTTACGATGCTGAGCACGCCGATGTCGGCGAACGTTATGCGGCATTGGCCGATCCCCTGATCGCCGACCTTCAGGAAAAGGGTCTCGGCGTTGCCGCCGCGATGGTTGACTCCGCCTTCATGACCAACGGCGTGCTTGATGCGCCTGCGGGCTATCTGCAGGGTATCGTCGCCCGCGTGCGCAAGGCGGGCGGACTGTTCATCGCGGATGAGGTGCAGTCCGGCTTTGGCCGCATGGGGCCGAGCTTCTGGGGCCACCGCCACCATGGCGTGGTGCCGGACTTCATCACCATCGGCAAGCCGGCCGGCAATGGCTATCCCCTCGGCGTGGTCATCACCCGCCCCGAGATCCTGACACACTTCCTTCAATTCGGACCATTCTTCTCCACCTTCGGCGGCAACAACGTTGCCGGCGCGGCCGGCATGGCCGTGCTGGACGTGATCCGGGACGAAAAGCTGGTGGAAAACGCGCATGACGTTGGCGCCTACTTCCGCCTGGGCCTGTCGGACCTCAAGCAGAAGCATGCGCTGATCGGCGACGTGCGCGGGGTTGGCCTCGCCACGGGCGTGGAACTGGTGCATGACCGTGCGGCCAAGACGCCCGCTGGCGACGTGATGCACCGTCTCCTGAACCTGGTGCGGGATGAGGGTGCGCTGATCGGCGGTGAGGGAAAATCGGGCAATGTGCTGAAGATCAGGCCGCCCATCGTATTCAGCCGCGCTGATGCGGATTTCGCGGTTGCCGCCATCGACAGGGCGTTGTCGCGGCTATAGCCGGGGTTGCCGTGGCGTGCCGTGCTGGGGTAGCTTCAAATAAGACGACACTGGGGGAGTGAACGCATCTTGGAGAACTGGAAGCAGAACCCGCGGGTCTTCTGGACCCTGGGGATACCTCCGTCGCTGTGGCTGTTGGCCTTTTTCATCATTCCGCTTGGCTTCCTCTTTGTCATGTCGTTCAGCGACAAGGCCATGGTCGATGGTCAGGTGTCGATCACCGGCTATGACTATCTGACTGGCTTCACGAACTACATCCGTGCCTTCGACTCGCTCTACCTCGGCATCATGTGGAAGTCGGTCTGGATCAGCGCGCTGGCCACCGCGCTGTGCCTGCTGACGGCTTATCCCATCGCCTTCGGCATCTGCTTTGCCAAGGACAAGTGGAAGCCGCTCCTGCTTCTGCTCGTGGTGCTGCCTTTCTGGATCAACCTGCTGATCCGCACCTATGCGCTGATCGCGGTGTTCCGAACGCAAGGCTATTTGAACAAGATCCTGGGCTGGGTGGGCCTTGGCCCCTACGAGATGCTCTACAACAACTTCGCCGTCGTCTTCGGGCTCGTCTATGTCTACATGCCCTTCATGGTGCTGCCGCTCTATGCCACCATCGAGCGGCTCGACAAATCCTACCTCGAGGCCAGCCTCGATCTTGGCGGCTCGCAGTTCCAGACCTTCATGCGCGTCACCGTGCCGCTCACCATGCCCGGCATCATCTCCGGCATCATCCTCGTCTTCATCCCGTGCCTGGGGTCCTTCCTCACGCCGGACCTGCTGGGCGGCGCCAATGCGCTGATGATCGGCAACGTCATCGAACGCCAGTTCAAGGCGGCAAATGACTGGCCCTTCGGCTCGGCGCTGTCCTTCCTGCTGATGTACGCCACTTTCGGCGCGCTGGCGCTGCGCTATCTCTTCACACTGCGCAGCAAGGGAGTGGACGTCTGATGGCCGCCCAGCTGAAACCGGGGCAGGGGCCCCTCGACTATGGCAGCCGCACCTGGCTCAAGGTGCTGTTCGCTGCCATCTTCTTCGTGCTCTATGCGCCGATCATCACGCTCGTCGCCTTCTCCTTCAACACCGACAAGCGCGGCGTCGTCTGGCGTGGTTTCACGCTCGACAATTACACAAAGGCCTGGAACAACGCCTCGCTGATCGAGGCGCTCACCAACTCTCTGGTGATTGCCGTGATCGCCACGGTCATCGCGACGGTGCTCGGCGCGCTCACGGCGCTGTTGATGTGGCGCTTCCGATTTCCCTTCAAGGGTGCCTATGAAGGCTTCATGGCGCTGCCCATCGTCATCCCGGAAATCTGCATGGGCGTGGCGTTGCTGCTGTTCTTCGTGAGTTCCGGCATGATGGGGCTCTTCGTCGCCCTCCCGTGGCCGCTGAACCTCGGCAACATCATCTTTGCGCATGTCACCTTCTGCTTCCCCTTCGTGGCTGTCGTCGTGCGTTCGCGGCTCGTCGGCTTCAACCGCCAGCTTGAAGAGGCCTCCAAGGACCTTGGTGCCAGCGAATGGCAGACCTTCTGGTCGATCATCGTGCCCTTCATGAAGCCCGGCCTCATTGCCGGCGCGCTGCTGGCCTTCACGCTGTCACTCGATGACTTCGTCATCACCTTCTTCACCTCGGGACCGGAAACGGTCACCTTCCCGGTGAAGGTCTATTCGCTGGTTCGCCGCGGCGTTTCGCCGGAAATCAACGCGGCCTCCACTGTGCTGATCGTCATCACCGTGGTTGCCACCGTCCTCGCAATGAAGCTCCAGGCGCCGCCCAAGGCGGACAAGGGTTGAACATCATGTCAGACTCCATCGTTTCCATCCGCAACGTCACCAAGGCCTTCCCCGGCGGCGTCACTGCCGTGGACAATGTCTCGCTCGACATTGCCCAGAACGAGTTCTTTGCGCTGCTGGGGCCCTCGGGCTGCGGCAAGACCACGCTGCTGCGCATGATCTCCGGACTCGAGACGCCGACTGGTGGCCAGATCATCATTGGCGGCGAGGACATGGCCTATACGCCACCCAACAAGCGGCCCACCAACATGGTGTTCCAGTCCTATGCGGTGTTCCCGCACATGACGGTGGAACAGAACGTGGGCTATGGCCTGAAGGTGACGGGTGTCGCTTCTGATGAAATCAAGCGCCGCGTGGGCGAGGCGTTGGAGATGGTGAAGCTCACAGCCCTCGCCAAACGCAAGCCTGACCAGATGTCGGGCGGCCAGCGCCAACGCGTGGCGCTGGCCCGCGCGCTCGTCAAGCGCCCAAAGGTGCTGCTGCTCGACGAGCCGCTCTCCGCACTCGACGCCAAGCTGCGTGACGACATGCGCATGGAACTGACGAGGCTTCAGGAAACCGTCGGCATCACCTTCATCATCGTGACCCATGACCAGGACGAAGCCCTCTCCATGGCGAGCCGCATCGCCGTCATGGACCGTGGTGCGGTCCAACAGGTGGCGACACCCACCGAGCTCTACGAACAGCCCAAGACGCGCTTCGTCGCCGACTTCATCGGCAAGGTGAATCTCATCGAGGCCCGCGTGCACCGCCAGATTGGCCGCAAGATCGACTGCGAGCTGAAGGGCGTGGGCCGCATGGAACTGGCCAGCGACAATCTGGTCGGCGGCCAGGTGGCCGTCGCGGTGCGCCCGGAGAAGCTCAAGATCGCCACCTCGGAACCCTCCACCGCCATCCGGGTTCAGGGCAAGGTGCGCGACGTCGCCTATTATGGCGACACGAGCCACGTCGTCATCGAGGCAGCCGACGGGCTCGACCTGTCGGTCAACGTCCAGAACGACACGCGTCTGGGTGGCTCCGGCGTGGAACGCGGCCAAAGCGTCTGGGTGTCCTGGGCATCCGAAGATTCAATCGTCCTTACGGAGTAGTCGTCATGTCGCTCGAAATGAACCCCAACGGCCCGTTCCCGGGTGATAGCGCATTTCGCCGCGAGAGCCTCAAGGGCACGCAGTGGGAGCCGACCTATGCCGGCGCACTCTCCTTCATGCGTCGCAAGTATTCACGAGACCTCAACGGTGTGGACATCGCCGTCACGGGCATTCCCTTCGACCAGGCTGTCTCGCACCGTTCCGGCACGCGCATGGGGCCGGAAGGTATCCGCAAGGCTTCCGCCGAGAATGCCTGGGGCCCGTTCTGGCCGTGGAAGTTCGATCCCTTCGACACGCTCGCCGTCATCGACTATGGCGACTGCTTCTTCGACTGGGGCCGCAAGGAGAATTTCCCCCAGCGCCTCGAGGACCACGCCACGGAGATCATTTCGTCCGGCGCCGAGATGATTTCGCTGGGTGGCGACCATTACGTCACCTATCCGCTCCTCCGGGCGCATGCCAAGAAATACGGCCCCCTCTCGCTCGTCCACTTCGATGCCCACCGGGACGTCGAGCCCGATGATGGCGGCCGCATCGACCATGGCACCATGTTCGGCTACGCGGTGAAGGAAGGCCTGATCGACCCGAAGAAGTCGGTCCAGATCGGCATCCGCACAGTGTTCGCGGGCGAACGCACCTATGGCTTCAAGATCGTCTATGCCGACGAGGTGCATGAGTGCACGCCTGCGCAGTTGGCCGACATCATCCGCAAGGTGGTGGGCGCCAACAAGGCCTACCTCACTTTCGACATCGACTGCCTCGATCCCTCCGTGGCGCCCGGCACGGGCACGCCGATTCCCGGTGGTCTCAGCTATCACCAGGCTGCTGCGGTCATTCGCAAGCTGACGGACATCAACTTCGTGGCGATGGACGTCGTGGAAGTGTCACCACCCTATGACCACGCCGACATCACCTCGCTGGCGGCCGCGTCACTGATCATGGAATATCTCTGCCTCAAGGCCTGGCAGAAGGGCGCCCGCGCCGCACCGCTTGCCGAATAGTCCTCAGCGAGCGGTTCCTAGCGCGCGGTCCTTGTTGCGCACCGCGTAACCGGCCTGCAGCGGCCAGTTTCCGTAGGTGTCGCCCGCAACCAGATCGCGCATGGCATGGAGCGGCCAGTTTGGGTCGTCCAGCGCTTGGCGGGCCAAGGCGATCAGGTCAGCCTGGCCGTTCTCCAGAATTCTCTCGGCGTCCTCGGCCTTGGTGATGAGGCCCACGGCGGCGGTTGCAACGTCGGCGCCCTTGCGCACGGCCTCTGCCAGAGGCACCTGGTAGAGCGGTCCCACCGGGATCGTGGCGCCATCGAACCCACTCGACGAGCAATGCACCACATCATAGCCGATGGCCTTGAGCTCCCGGGCATAGGCCACGCTGTCGTCAATCGTCACGCCGCCGTCGATCCAGTCGGTGACCGAGATGCGCACGAAGGCGGGCTTGTCCTTCGGCCACGCCGCACGCACCGCGCGCGCCACTTCGAGCGGAAAGCGCATGCGGTTCTCGAGGCTGCCGCCATAAGTGTCAGTGCGCTTGTTGGCGACGGGGGAGAGGAACTGGTTCAGCAGATAGCCGTGCGCCGAATGCAGTTCGATCATGTCGAAGCCTGCCTCTTCCGCGCGCTTCGTGGCGGCCACGAAGCCATCACGCGTGCGCGTGAGCCCAGCCACGTCGAGCCCTTCCGGCACCGGATAGGACATCGTGTGCCGCTCAGGCGATGGTGCAACAGAGGCCCATGACTCGAAGCCGAGTGCGGCCTTCTCTGCCTCCGTCTCGTTGAAGCCGCCGCGCCACGGAATGGGCGAGTTCGCCTTGCGCCCCGCATGGGCCAGCTGGATGCCGGCCTTGGCGCCGTTCTGGTGCAGAAAATCCACGATAAGCTGCAGCGGTGCGATTTGGGCGTCATCCCATAGGCCCAGACAGGCATAGGAAATGCGGCCTTCAGGCAGCACCCCCGCCGCCTCGGCGATGACGAGGCTGAAGCCACCCAGCGCAAAGCGGCCGAGGTGCACCAGTTGCCAGTCATTGGCCATGCCATGCTTTGCCGAATACTGGCACATCGGTGCGACGATGACCCGGTTCTTGAGGGTCATGCCACGATAGGTGACAGGCGAGAACAGCTTGCTCATCAGCTCAATGCGTCCTTCATTCGGTAATACAGCATGGCCGCTGCGAGCAGCGGAACCCGGATCGGGCCGCCGGGGAAAGGATAGTGCCGCACGCGCGACAGCAAGTCGAAACGTTCTGCCGTGCCGCGGATGGCTTCGGCCATCAGCTTGCCGTAGATGCCGGCCAGCGCCACGCCCTGGCCCGAGTAGCCGTGGGCATAATAGGCGGTGGAGCTGAGGCGTCCGCAGTCCGGAATGCGGTTGTTTGTGATGGCGATGTAGCCGCCCCAGGCGAAGTCCACTCTCGCGTCACGCAACTGCGGGAAGATGTTCACCATGCTCTTCTTCATGTCGGGCGCGAGGTGCGCAGGCTCCATGGTGGTGTAGCTCGCCCGCCCGCCGAACAGCATGCGCGTGTCGGAGGTGACACGGAAGTAATCAACGATGAAATTGGTGTCAGCCACGGCCTCACCGTCACGGATGAGCGCGCGGGCGCGGTTCTCGCCCAGCGGCTCGGTGGCGATGATGTAGCTCGTCACCGGCAGCACCTTGCCGTAGAGCTTCGGCACCAGCCGGCCCAGATAGGCATTGCAGGCGATGATCACGAAACGCGCATTCACCTTGCCATGGGCAGTGCGCACGAAGGGCTTGGAACCCGTGTCCACCTCGATAGCCGGTGAGTGCTCATGCACAACCGCGCCCGCTTCCGCCGCCGCGCGGGCAAGGCCCAGGCAATAGTTGAGCGGATGGAAATGGCCGGCACCGCCCTCGCGCAGGGCGCCGTGGTAATGCCGCGTACCGAGCTTGTCCGCGAGCTGTGCAGTGTCGAGGATCTGCGTATCGGTGTAGCCGAGTGCGTCCCACTCGTCCTTCCATGCCTTGAGCTCATCCATGCGGTTGGGTTTGGGCAGCACATGCAGGTAGCCCCACTTGATGTCGCAGTCGATGTTGTAGCGCCTGATTCGGTCCACCAGCAGGCGTTTCGATTCTTCCGCGATGGCGAAGCACTTGCGGGCATCGTCCTTGCCCAGCTGTGCTGCGATCTTGTCCTGACCGGAGGAAAAGCCGGTGCAGATCTGCCCGCCATTGCGCCCGGAAGCTCCGTGGCCGACGGTTTCAGCTTCCAGCACCACAACCCTGTATCCGGCTTCTGCCAGCTCCAGGGCCGCAGAAAGCCCCGTATAACCGGCCCCCACGATGCACACATCGGCGGAAATTTCGCCTTTGAGCGGGGGGTAAGCGGGTGAGGTGGTTGCGGTGGCCTGGTAATAGCTGGGGGCGAAAATGGATTTCGACATGATGCAAAGGGTTTAGCGGCCCCCCTTTTGTTTGGTCAAGCATCCGCGCTACATTGGGTTGTTTCAACAATCCTTGGAATATCATGACCCAATCGCGATTTGAGGAATGGCTGCACGAGCACAAGATCAGCGAGGTGGAATGCCTCGTGGCCGACATGAACGGCACGGCGCGCGGCAAGATTCTTCCGCCAAAGAAATTTCTCTCCGGCAACCGCTCCCGCGGTCTGCGCATCCCTGAAGAAGTCTTCACGCTGACGATCAACGGCCGCTACACGCAGGACACCCGTGCGGTGTCCGACAGCGCCATCGACATCTACATGAAGCCCGACCCGGACACGATCCGCTTCGTGCCGTGGTACCAGGAGCCGACCGCGCAGGTGATCTGCGATGCATTCCACCTCGATGACGAGCCGGTGCTGATCTCGCCGCGCCACGTGTTGAAGCGCGTGCTGCAGGCATATAAGGAGAAGGGCTGGAAGCCGATCGTGGCGCCTGAGCTCGAGTTCTACCTCGTCAAGAAGAACATCGACCCCGATTATCCGCTCGATGCCGCAGTCGGGCGTTCGGGCCGCAAGGAACCGGGCGGCCAGGCCTATGGCATCGACGCCGCCAACGACTTCGACCCGATCGTCGAGGACATCTATGATTATTGCGAGGCACAGGAACTCGACGTCGACACGCTGAGCCACGAAAGCGGCCCGGCTCAGCTCGAGATCAACTTCAACCACGGCGACCCGCTGGAGCTCGCCGACCAGGTGTTCCTGTTCAAGCGCACGGTGCGACAGGCCGCGCTGAAGCATGACATGTATGCAACCTTCATGGCGAAGCCGCATGAGAATGAGCCGGGCTCCTCGATGCACATCCACCAGTCGGTGATGGACATCAAGACCGGCAAGAACATCTTCGCCAACAAGGATGGCACGCCTTCCAAGGTGTTCCTGAACCACATTGGTGGCCTGCAGCGCTATCTCGCGGCGGCGCTGTCGCTGTGCGCGCCGAACGTCAACTCCTACCGTCGCCTTGTGCCGGAGTCGGATGCACCGACCAACGTACACTGGGCCATCGACAACCGCACCGTGTCGCTGCGCGTGCCGTCGTCAGACCCCAGCAACACCCGCGTTGAAAACCGCGTGCCCGGCGCGGATGCCAACCCCTATCTCGCCTTCGCGGCCTCTCTGGCCTGCGGCTACCTTGGCATGATGGAGCGAATCAAGCCGTCGGAACCTGTCACCGGTTCGGCATACCGCTATGCTCACACCCTGCCGATCAGCCTCGACGAGAGCCTGGACAAGCTTAATTATACGAAACCCTTGAAGCAGGTGCTGGGCGAAAAGTTCTGCGAGGCCTATAACGACGTGAAGTATGAGGAGATGCAGAACTATCGCCGCGTGATCAGTTCCTGGGAACGCGAATACCTTCTGCTCAACGTATAAGGGCCAACGACAGATGCGGACGGCGACGAGACTTATCCTTGCAATGCTGCTGTGGGCAGGTTTTGCCGCCACCGCCTATGCCGCACCCGCCACGCCACCAGCTCCGGAGGTGCAGGCGGCGATTGCCGATGTGCTGAACGGGCAGGAGCGCCTGCCGCTGCCGCTGGAACGCATTCGTCCCGCACTGATCGCGCACTACATCCGCGACCAGGCGCCGGTCTACTGGATCGGCACCGGTCGCATGACGCCCTTCCTGCAGCGACTTTCCGATGCGGGTGATGATGGGTTGAACCCCGCCGACTATCCAATCGATGCCCTGATCGAACTGCGCGACACCATCGACCCGGCGGATGCCGACAGCGCGGCTCTCGCTGAGTTGTTCTACACGGCCTTCTTCGTGAACTATGCCACCGACCTGAAGATTGGTCGCCTCACCCCGCAGAAGGTGGACCCCAAGAATTTCCGTAATCGCAAGACCGTCGACGTTCTGGCCATCATGACGGGCTTTGCCGGGCAGGCTGATCCGGGCGACTTCCTCGATACCTTCGAGTCCCACAACCCGCATTACCAGGCGCTGAAGAAGATGTTGTCGCTCTACCGCGCCATGTCGGAGTCAGTCGATTGGGATCCGATCACCATGGCCGGCGACATCAAGCCGGGCGACAGCGACCCGCGTATCCCTGCGATTCGCGAAAGGCTGATGCTCACGGGCGATCATCCCGGCGGCGGTGATGACGACGGTGACGTCTATGATTCCTCCACCGTCCTGGCGGTGCGCAGCTTCCAGCTGCGCAACGGCCTCGAGGCCAAGGGCCTGATCGGAAAGCAGACGATCCTTGCCCTCAATGTGCCGCCAACCGACCGTGCCCGCCAGGTCATGCTCAACATGGAACGCTGGCGCTGGATGCCGGAGGATCTGGGCAATCACCATTACATGGTCAACCTGGCGGCCTTTGAACTCAACGAAGTCCAGAACGAGGATATCATCGATCGCATGGACGTTGTGGTGGGGGCCGTCGCCACACAGACGCCCGAGTTTTCCGACGAATTGGAATATGTCGAAATCAACCCGACATGGACGGTGCCCTATTCCATCGCCACCGGCGAGATGCTGCCGAAGCTGCGCCGCAACCCCTCTGCCTATGCCGCTGAATTCGAAGTGTTCATGAACGGCAAGCTCACCTCGTGGAGCGGCATCAACTGGAACGCCTATGGCAAGGGCAACTTCCCCTTCACCTTCCGCCAGAAGCCGGGCCCTAAGAATGCGCTGGGCAAGGTGAAGTTCATGCTGCCCAACCCCTACAACATCTACCTCCACGACACGCCGGCCAAGGACAAGTTCCTCGCCACCACGCGCGCCTTCAGCCATGGCTGCATCCGCGTGTCGCGGCCGATGGACCTGGCTGATCACCTGGTGGGGGATGTCGTCGGCTGGCCGCAGCAGAAGATTGATGCCGCTTTCGCTGGTGGCAAGACCACGCGCGTGTCGCTTCCCCAGCACATCCCCATCCACCTGATCTATGCCACCGCCTATGAGGGCGATGGCGGCAGCATCGAATTCCGGCCGGACATCTATGGCCGCGACCGCAAGCTCGATGCCGCGCTCACGGGCAAGCCGTCCAGCTGATCAGGATTGCTTCAGCCTCGTTCAGCGTTGTGACATCGGCAGGTAGTCGCGCGCTTCCGGCCCGTCATAGAGCGTCAGCGGACGGATGAGGATGTTGTTCTGCAGCTGCTCGATGCACTGCACCGTCCAGCCCGGCACGCGGCCCACCGCGAAGATCGGCACGAAGAGATCGGGCGCGATGCCATTCAGGTAGTAGATGACGCCCGAGTAGAAATCGACGTTCACGTTCACGCCGAAACGCGCATAGGGTTTCATGGCGTCCACAACCGCCTGCAGGATGGCGAACCACTTGGGCTCGCCCATTTCGCGGGACAGCGTCTCGACTCCGTCACGCATGTGCCGCGCGCGCGGGTCCTCGGTGCGGTAGACGCGGTGGCCGAAGCCCGTGACGGCCTCGCCGGCTGCTCGCTTGGCCTTCACATACGCCGCGGCATTTTCTGGCTCGCCAATCACCTGCGCCATGCGCATCACGTCCTCGGCTGCACCACCATGGGCGGGGCCCGAAAGTGCGGCGATGGCCGAGGTCATTGCGGCATGCAGCGTGGCCTCGGTTCCGATCACCACGCGTGCGGTGAAGGAGGAAGCGTTGCTGCCGTGCTCGGCATGGAGGATCAGGTCGCGATCCATCAGCTGCGCACCCTCGATGGAGGGCTTGCGGCCGGTGATCATCCACAGGAAGTTGGCGGCGTGCGACAGTGCCATGTCAGGCTCCGGCACCGGCCTGCCGTTGCGGATCGCCTCATGTGCGGCCACGATCATCGGCACCTGCGAGGCAAGGCGGATGCCCTTGTCGCGGGTTGCCTCCACCGAATTGTCATAGGCGGCGGGGTCGAAGCCCGCGAGTGCCGAAACGGCGGTGCGCAGCACGTCCATGGGGTGTGACTGCTTCACCGTCTCGATGATCGTCAGGATTTCCCTCGGCAGCTTGCGCGCCGCCTTCAGCCGGGCGTCGAATTCGGCAAGCTGGGCTGCGGTCGGCAATTCGCCATTGAGCAACAGGTAGGCCGTTTCCTCGAAGCTCGAGTGCTGTGCAAGACCGTGGATCGAATAGCCGCAATAGCGCAGCTCCCCTGCCTTGCCGTCGATGAATGTGGTGCCCGAGCGCTCGAAATAGACGCCTTTCAGGCCGCGGTGGATTTCGATCTTTTCTTCTGCTGACATGGCCACCTACCGGAAAGAGAGTCCTGATGAGCGTGATTGACGAAGCCAAGGCCAAAATCAAGGGCAGAGGTCTGAAACTTGTGATGCCAGAGGGCGAGGACGAGCGGATCAGGGCCGCCGCCGAGCGCTTTCGCCGCGAAGGCCTGGCCGAACCGATCGTGTTCGGCGCCGATGATGTGCCGGCTGCGACACAGGCGCATGTCGCCCTTGTGCAGGCCCGGCGCGAGAAGATGTCGGACGCCATGGCGGTGCGCTTGCTGAGGAAGCCTCTCTATCGTGCGGGTGCTGCCGTTGCCACAGGCGAAGCACATGCCATGCTGGCGGGCGCTGCAAATCCCACGGCGCGCGTCATCGAGGCGGCGCTGATGACCATCGGCCCGGCGGCGGGAATCGAAACGCCGTCGAGCTTCTTCCTCATGCAATGGCCTGACCGGCGATTGGTATTCGCCGACTGCGGCGTCAACATCCAGCCCAACGCGGCGGAACTCGCCGACATTGCCATCGCCTCCGCCGCCAGCGCCGCACGCTTTCTGGGCGAGGAGCCGCGCGTGGCGCTGCTTTCTTTTTCCACCAAGGGCAGCGGCAGCCATCCGGATGCCGACAAGGTTGTCGAGGCCCTGCGCATCGCCCGGGCGAAGGCGCCGCATCTCAAGATCGACGGCGAATTGCAGGGCGATGCCGCACTGTCACCCATCGTCGCCGCAAAGAAGCTGAAGGAACCGAGTGACGTTGCAGGCCGCGCCAATGTGCTGGTCTTCCCGGATCTCGACGCCGGCAACATCGCCTACAAGCTCACGCAATATCTGGCAGGTGCACAGGCCATGGGCCCCGTGCTGCAGGGCTTCGCGAAGCCGGTCTCGGACTTGTCGCGCGGGGCCACTGTGGATGATATCGTCGCCACCGGCGCGTTGCTTCTGGCGATGAGCTAGACCAGTTCCTTCACGCCGCGCGCGATCGTCAACTCCTCGTTGGCGGGAACGACATAGACATTCTCCGGCCCGATCCCCAGCCATTTGAGGTGGCCCATGATGCGGGCGCGCACCGCCTCGGCATTCTCGCCCACGCCACCAGTGAACACCATGGCATCAACGCCGCCGAGCGCCGGCACCAGCGATGCGGCATGGCGCGCGGCGGAATAGCAGTAATAGTCCACCGCCTCGCTCGCTTCGGTGCGGTCGCTGGCCAGCAGCACGCGCATGTCAGCCGATATGCCGGAGAGGCCGAGCAGGCCGCTCTTCCGGTAGAGGAGGTCTTCCAGCTGGTCGAGGCTCATGTGCTCGTCGCGCATCAGCGCCACCAGCACGCCGGGGTCGATGGACCCGGTTCGCGTGCCCATCACGAGGCCATCGGCGGTGGAGAAACCCATGGTGGTGGCAACGCTCTTGCCATCGAAGATCGCGCACATCGAGGCGCCGGAGCCAAGATGCGCGGCAAGCAGGCGGCGGGGCAGGGGCTTTCCTGAAACGTGCGGCAGCGCCTCCACAACGTGCTGATAGTTCAGGCCGTGGAAGCCATAACGCCTATAGCCCATGTCGAAATAGTCGCGCGGCAACGGCAGCCTCGTCGCGAGTTCCGGCTGGGTCGCATGGAAGGCCGTGTCGAAGCAGGCGACGTTCGGCACCTCTGGCGCCACGCGGCGCATCTCGCGCAGCACGCCCAGGCCGAAGGGCAGGTGCAGCGGCGCCAGCATGCGCAGCGCGTCGAGGTCTTGCTGGATCGCGTCGTTGACCACGGTTGGCGTCACATATTGCGTGCCGCCATGCACGATGCGGTGGCCGATGCCATCGAACTGCGAGGGTTCATGGCCGTTGTCCGCCAGCCACTCGGCCGCCACCAGAAGTCCATCGCTCGGGCTGGTCACATGCGGCACGTCGCGGCCGGGATGGCCCTCGACCTCGAGCCGCGGCCTGGAGCCAATCCCTGAGACCTGCCCGCGCAGGAGCAGTTCCAGCCTGCCGTTGAACATCGCGAACTTGAGCGAGGAAGACCCCGCGTTGAGAACCAGGAACTTCACTTCAACTCGATCTCGATGAAGGCATATTCGGTGTCGTTGGCGTTGATCACGTCATGCTCGACCCCGGCATGGCGGAAATAGGGGACACCCGCCTTCATCTCGGCATGGGCCGGGCCGGTGGGGGTTTCGAGCCGCACCTTGCCGTCCATCAGCGGGACAACCACATAGTCGAGGCCATGCTTGTGCCAGCCGGTGTTGGCGCCGGGCGCGAAGCGGTATTCTGTGACGATCACCCGGTCATTTTCGATGAAAACCGTGGACTTGGCGGTTCCGTGGGTGTGGTCGGTCATGGCGGCACTCCTGAAATTTCGTGGGCATGGTGGATGGAACTGGAACTTGCCGCAAGCATGTTATATTATAACGTTCATGGCCTTCCCTGCGCCCCACCACAACCACGCCACATGCACCGCCGAGCTCCTTGCCCGGGCCGAGCGCACCTGCGAGCGGCGCGGCTCCCGCCTCACCGGCCAGCGCCGCGAAGTCCTGAACTGCGTGGCCGAAAGCCACTCCGCCGTGGGCGCCTATGACATCATCGAGCGCATGGCGGGCCATGGGCCCAGGCTCGCGCCCATCACCGTCTATCGCGCGCTCGACTTCCTCGAGGCACACGGTCTCGTCCACAAGATCGAGAGCCGCAACGCCTTCATCGCCTGCACCCACCCGCATGAGGGCAAGCCCGCCGCCATGCTGGTCTGCGAAAAATGCGGCCTCGTCGCCGAACTTGATGCGCCGGAGATGTTCGAGGCGCTGCAACTGGCCGCCAACTCGCAGGGCTTTGCGGTGCATCGCAGCGTCGTGGAACTCACCGGCCTGTGCGCCGCCTGCGGGAAGGGAAGCTGATGCTGAAGGTCACCAACGCACTCCTCAGCGCCCGCGACGCCACGCTCATCATCGGTGGCCGCACCATCCTGGACAAGGTGAACCTCGACGTGCGCCCCAACGAGATCGTCACTGTCATCGGCCCGAATGGCGCAGGCAAATCGACGCTCATCCGCTGCCTCTTGGGCCTGCAGCCGCTCACCTCGGGCGAGATCATTCGTTCCAAGTCCCTGCGCATCGGCTATGTGCCGCAGAGATTCCCGCTCACCTCCAACGTGCCGCTCGACGTGCGCCGCCTGCTGTCGCTGACGCTGAAGCCCACCGAAGGCGAGATCGACGACGCGCTGGCCGAAACCGGCATCTCGCACCTGAAGGACGCCAAGGTCGCGCGCCTCTCCGGCGGCGAGCTGCAGCGCGCGCTGCTGGCCCGCGCCCTGCTCAGGAAGCCTGAGCTGCTCGTGCTGGACGAGCCCGTGCAGGCGGTGGACTTCATGGGTGAAGCCCGCATGTACGAGCTGATCTCAGAGGTCAGAAAGCGCCATGGCTGCGGCATCCTCATGGTCAGCCACGACCTGCACATGGTGATGGCGGAGAGCGACCACGTCGTCTGCCTCAACGGTCACGTCTGCTGCGAAGGCGGCCCCACCAAGGTGCAGCAGGATCCGGAATTCGCCAAGCTCTTCGGGCCTTCTGCAGCGCGCATGATCGCGGCCTACACGCACCACCACGATCATGACCACGAAAGCCATGACTGCGGCCATGACCATCACAACCACGATCACCGGCACTAACCGCTGTGCTTGACATCCTCACCCAACCCTTCTTCCAGCGCGCCCTTCTCGCGGGCCTTGCGATCGCCTCTGTGGCAGGCCCCGTCGGCTGCTTCATCGTGTGGCGCCGCATGGCCTATTTCGGCGAAACGCTGGCGCATTCAGGACTCTTCGGGGTCGGTCTCGGCCTGCTGCTCGGCTTCAGCCTCACATTGGGTGCAGTGGCCACCGCCGTCGCCGTGGCACTGCTGCTCATGCTGATGAAGAGCCAGCGGATACTGGCCACCGATACGCTGCTCGGCATCCTGTCGCATTCCTCACTGGCGCTCGGCATCGTTACCGTGGGCCTCGTCACCGGATCGGCGGGCGACCACATGGACCTTTTGTTCGGCGACATCCTGACGGTCAGCTGGCGGGACGTTTCCGTCGTCTGGGCCGGGGGTGCCGCCGTGCTGCTGATCCTCGGATTCCTGTGGCGAGACCTCATCGCCATGTCGGTGCATGAAGAACTGGCCCAGGCCGAGGGCATCAACGTCAAGCGCGTCGAACTGGGCTTCGTGCTGCTCATCGCGCTGATGACGGCGATCTCCATGAAGATCGTCGGCCTGCTGCTGATCACAGCGCTGCTGGTGATCCCCGCCGCCGCCGCCCGCCGCCTGACCAACAGCCCGGAAACCATGGCGCTGGTCTCTGCCGCCATCGCCTGCGTGGCGGTGGTCGTGGGGCTGGCGCTCTCCGCCTTCGCCAATGCTATCACCGGGCCGGCCATCGTCCTCTCGGCGGGCCTGCTCTTCGTCTTGACCTTGCTTCGTCCTCAGGCCAGTTAATCACCCATGAGCTATTCCGCGATCAAGAACCGCCGCAAATCCATCCCCGTGAAGGTAGGCCACGTCACAGTTGGCGGCGGTGCCCCCATCGTCGTACAGTCCATGACCAACACCGATACGGCCGATGCCGAGGGCACCGCCCAGCAGACTGCGGCACTCGCCCGCGCCGGCTCGGAACTGGTGCGCATCACGGTGGACCGAGAAGAAGCAGCGAAGGCCGTCCCCCATATCCGCGAGAAGCTGGATCGCATGGGGGTCAACGTGCCGCTGGTGGGTGACTTCCACTACAACGGCCACACCCTGCTGAATGACCACCCTGCCTGCGCCGAGGCGCTGGCCAAATACCGCATCAACCCCGGCAATGTCGGCTTCAAGGAGAAGAAGGACCGCAACTTCTCGATGATGGTCGAGACGGCGATGAAGTTTGACCGCCCGGTGCGCATCGGCGTCAACTGGGGCTCGCTCGACAATGCGCTGCTGACCGAACTGATGGACCAGAACGCCAAGTCCGCCGACCCGATGGACGTTCGCGAGGTGATGCACGAGGCGGTGGTGCAGTCCGGCCTCATGTCTGCGGCGCGCGCGGTGGAACTGGGGCTCGCGAAGGACAAGATCCTGATCTCAGCCAAGTGCTCCGAGGTGCAGGACCTGATCGCCGTCTATCGCTCCCTCGCCGCACGCTGCGACTTCGCGCTGCATCTGGGCCTCACCGAGGCCGGCATGGGCTCCAAGGGCATCGTCGCCTCGACGGCCGCACTCGGCGTGCTGCTGCAGGAAGGCATCGGCGACACCATCCGCATCTCGCTCACGCCGGAGCCCGGTGGTGACCGCAGCCGCGAAGTGATTGTCGCGCAGGAAATCCTGCAGACAATGGGCATCCGCAGCTTCGCGCCAATGGTCATTGCCTGCCCTGGCTGCGGCCGCACCACCTCCACCACCTTCCAGGAACTGGCGCAGGACATTCAGTCCTACGTCCGCAGCCGCATGCCCGACTGGCAGCGCGACTATCCGGGCTTCGAGACGCTGTCGCTCGCGGTCATGGGCTGCATCGTCAACGGTCCTGGCGAGTCAAAGCACGCCGACATCGGCATCTCGCTCCCCGGCACTGGCGAATTGCCCGCTGCACCGATCTTCATTGACGGCAAGAAGGCCATGACGCTGCGCGGCGAAGATATTTCGGAGCAGTTCCAGGCCATCGTGGAAGACTATGTGAAGGGCCGCTGGGGGTAACCCGTCATCGTCCTCTCCCGCAAGGCGGGAGAGGAGGGGGCCCCAACGCAGTTGGGGTAGGAGAGGGGAAGTGAAGTGCCGATCGATCGTCCTTCACTTCCCCTCATCTACCCGCTGCTTCACAGCGGGGCCCTTCTTCTCCCGCTGAAACGGGAGAAGACGAGATGTTATCTCCGTCTCTCCACAATGAACCGCGCCGCCTCGTTCAGCACGCGGGCCTTGTCGCCGTAGCCAGCCAGGCTCTCCACCGCCTCGTCCACCAGCGCCGCCGCGCGACGCTTGGCCTCGTCCATTCCCAGCAGGTCCACGAAGGTGGCCTTGCCCATTGCCTTGTCCTTCTGCGTCGCCTTGCCCAAGGCCTCGGGCGTCGACTCCACATCGAGAATGTCATCGGCGATCTGGAAGGCGAGGCCGATCTTATGCGCATAGCGGATGAGTGGCGCGGGGTCGGCCTGCCCAAGCATTGCACCCGCCTCGCAGGCATAGCGGAACAGCGCGCCCGTTTTCAGTGACTGGATGAGCCCGATGTGCGCGAGCTCCGCGGCATTCTGCGTCTCCGCCTCGATGTCCAGCATTTGGCCGCCCACCATGCCGGCCACCCCGGCCGCCTTCGCGAGCTTCGAGACCAGCGCCACCCGCACGCCTGCGTCTGGATGAGTGGCCTCGTCAGCCAGGATTTCGAAGGCATAGGTCAGCAGGGCGTCCCCGGCGAGGATGGCGGTCGCCTCGTCGAAGGCCTTGTGGGCGGTGGGCTTGCCGCGGCGCAGGTCGTCGTCGTCCATGGCGGGCAGGTCGTCGTGCACCAGCGAATAGCAGTGCACGCATTCCAGTGCCGCACCAGTCCTAAGTGCGCGTTCGCGCGGCACGCCGAACAGGGTGGCCGATTCGACCACCAGGAAAGGCCTTAGCCGCTTGCCCTGGCCAAGCGCCGAGTAGCGCATGGCCTCGGTCACCCGCGGGGCAGGGAAGGCGTCAAGGGGCAGAAGCCGGTCGAGCATGGCATCGGTTTCGGCAGCGCAGCGGGCAAGGGCATCCTGGAAGGACAAGGCGAAATTCCTGTGCTAAGGCCGCTTCTGATTAGGGTCATGGCCGAAGAAACTCAACCAGCAGCCGTTCAGACAGCGGAACCGTTCCACGCCGTGGAAGCGGAGGCCGCACCTTCCGTCGATCCCGAGCCTGAGCCACCTCCACCCATGCGCCGGTCCCTGAAAAATCGTCTCCCGAAAAACCGCTGGCTGCGCTGGGGCGTCTATCTGCTGGGCTTCCTGGTTGCCTGGCCCATTGTCATGACGCTGGTCTATGCCGTGGTGCCACCGCCCTTTTCCAACATCATGTTGCTGCGCGCCCTGTCCGGCAACGGCATCGACAAGCAATGGGTGAGTCTGGATGACATGTCTCCCGCACTTCCCCGCGCCGTCATCTCCTCCGAGGACGCCCGCTTCTGCGAGCACAATGGCGTGGACTGGATCGAGTTCCAGGGCGTGATCGAGGACGCCATGGACAAGGACGAGGCGCCGGTTCGGGGTGCCTCGACGATTCCCATGCAGACGGCCAAGAACCTGTTCCTGTGGGACGGCCGCCTTGCCATCCGCAAGCTGATCGAAATGCCGCTCGCCCTGTGGATGGACTTCGTCTGGTCCAAGCGCCGCATGATCGAAATCTACCTCAATATCGTGGAATGGGCTCCGGGGGTCTACGGGGCCGAGGCGGCAGCCCAGCACCATTTCCGTAAGTCTGCGAAAAAGCTCACGAAAAAGGAGGCAGCCCTGCTGGCGGCGGTGCTGCCGAACCCCATCAAGCGCAATGCCGGCAAGCCGTCCAAGGGGGTGCGCGGCGTCGCCAACCGGATTCTCATCCGCATGGCTGGCATGGGCCCCTATCTGACTTGCCTTGAGCGCTAGTCTGGGTTATGAGCCCCCCAACTGAAGGGCGTGGGCCGTTCCCGGCGCCTTTTCCGATGGAGTTTTAAATGGCCGTTCCACGCAAGAAAATGTCCAAGAGCCGTATCGGCATGCGCCGTTCGGGCCACCATGAGCAGACCGTGACATGGGTCGAGGACAAGAAGTCGGGCGAGCTTCGCCGCCCCCACCACATCGACCTGAAGACCGGCCTCTACAAGGGCCGCCAGGTTCTCACGGTGAAGGCCGAAGGCTAAGCCTTCCGCCACCGCGGACGCTTTGAAGCCAGCCTCCGGGCTGGCTTTTTGCGTTTTCCCTGAATGCCGTCCACCAGGCGAGTGAGCATCTGTTGGCGTTATCCCGGCAAAAACCCATGTTTTGCCGTCATCCCGGCGAAGGCCGGGATCCAGCTTTGTGTGCCCCCACAAGCTCCCCAGTATTTCACCTCCCCCGGGCTCGAGCCGGGGGTCCTTTTCTCCGACCAAAAGAAGATGCCCCGGTCAAGCCGGGGCAAGGTGATGGGGGAGCGCGCCGTCCCAACAGCTCCTCGCCACTGCGCGGGGCGAGGGGGAAGGGACGGGAACAAAATCGTTCTTGACTTTACTCCTATCATATGCTATATATCCGTCCACTCCCCCCAACTGGGGTCCTGCTCATGACGGTGAGCTCGGGCGGGGTGGAGGGCAGG
>NZ_JBAXGR010000025.1:0-44605 GCF_037139295.1 Aestuariivirga sp. | reverse complement strand
ATGGCTCTCGAACTGCCCGCCCTGCCCTATGCCTATGACGCGCTCGGACCCTACATGTCCAAGGAGACGCTCGAGTATCACCACGACAAGCACCACCAGGCTTACGTGACTAACGGCAACGCCGCGCTGAAGGACAGCCCGCTGGCGGACAAGTCGATCGAGGAGATCTGCAAGATCGCCTTCGCCGACAAGATCGCGCCCCTCGTGAACAACGTGGGCCAGCACTACAACCACCTGCACTTCTGGAACTGGATGAAGCCCAACGGCGGCGGCAAGAAGATCCCCGCCAAGCTGCAGGCTGCCATCGACGCCGACCTCGGCGGCTATGACAAGATGCGCACCGACTTCATCCAGGCCGGCGTCACCCAGTTCGGCTCCGGCTGGGCGTGGATCGCCAAGAAAGACGGCAAGCTCGTCATCATGAAGACGGCGAACGGCGAGAACCCGCTGATGCACGGCGCCTCGCCCATCCTCGGCTGCGACGTGTGGGAGCACAGCTACTACATCGACTACCGCAACCTGCGCCCCAAGTATCTCGAGGCCTTCGTCGACAATCTCGTCAACTGGGACTACGTCGACGAGATGTTCTCCAAGGCGTGATCGCCTGCGAGGTTATGAGACAACGAACGGCCGGGTTTCGCCCGGCCGTTTCCACATGAAGGATGCCTGATCTTGGTTCCAGTCTTCGACGGCCATAACGACGTGCTGCTCCGCCTGTGGATGAAGAAACAGGCCGACCCCATCGCCGATTTCCTGAACGGCGATGAGGGCGGCCACCTTGACCTGCCGCGCATGATCAAGGGCGGCTTCCAGGGCGGCTTCTTCGCCATCTTCGCGCCGAGCCCCCAAGACGCCGACCTTGATGACGACGAGGACATGAACCCGCCGCCCGCCAACACGGTGGGCCAGATCGGCGCACTCAACGCCACAATCGGCATGGCCTCCATCCTGTTCCGCATCGAGGAACGTTCGGAAGGCCGATTCAAGGTGTGCAGAAGCGCCGCCGAAATCCGCGACGCCGTGGCGCAAGGCAAGATCGCCGCGATCTTCCACATCGAGGGTGCGGAAGCCATCGACCCTGAACTGAAGTCGCTCGATGTGCTGCACAAGGCGGGCCTCCGCTCCATCGGCCTCGTCTGGAGCCGCGACAATGCATTCGGACACGGCGTGCCGTTCAAGTTCCCGTCATCGCCCGACACCGGGCCCGGCCTCACCGAGGCGGGCAAGGCGCTGGTGCGCCGCTGCAACGAACTCAAGATCATGGTCGACGTCTCGCATTTGAACGAGAAGGGCTTCTGGGACGTGGCGCGGCATTCGACGGCGCCCATCGTCGCCACCCATTCCAATGCACATGCGCTGTCCGCATCATCGCGCAACCTCACGGACGATCAGTTGAAGATCATCGGCAAGTCGGGCGGCATGATCGGCCTCAACTTCGCCAACGGTTTCCTGCGCGCCGACGGCCGCTGGCAGAGCGAGAATGGTTTGGACACCATGCTCCGCCACCTCGACCACCTGATGAAGATGGCGGGCGAAGATCACGTGGGGCTCGGCTCCGACTTCGATGGCGCCCGGATCCCCTCGCAGATCGGCGACGTGACCGGACTTCCCCGTCTGGTCGAGGCTATGGCCGCGCACGGCTATGGCGAGAAGCTCGCCCAAAAGCTGTGCTCCGAAAACTGGATGAAGGTTCTGGAGCAAACCTGGGGCGAATAGCCCGGCGAAGGGGTTTGCGCCCGATTATTAGCAGTGCTAATAATTCATCATGAAATTTTCCGAGTGGCTCGCTAATAGCGGCACATCGCAATCCGAACTGGCACGGCGGCTGGGCATCACCCAGGGCCGCGTCTCGCAGCTTGTGGCGGGGGCGCTCCCCTCGCTCGATCTGGCCAACAGGATTGCCGCCACCACGGGCAACAAGGTGCGCGCGCAAGATTTTGGAGACCAGACCATGGCGAATGAACAGAAGCTCGACCTCGTCGAAGAGGCGATCAAGGCAATTGCCGGCGGTGAAATGGTGGTGGTGGTCGACGACGACGACCGTGAGAACGAGGGCGACCTGATCGGCGCCGCCGCCAAGATCACGGCCGAGCAGATGGCCTTCATGGTGCGCCACACCTCCGGAATCGTGTGCACGCCGATCACCGCAGAAGACGCCAAGCGCCTGAAGCTCGACCCCATGGTGGCGCTGAACGACGCGCCCATGGGCACCGCCTTCACCGTCACCATCGACTACAAGGAAGGCCTCACAACCGGCATCTCGGCCAAGGAGCGCGCGGCCACCTGCCATGCGCTCGCCAACCGCAACGTGGTGGCCGATGACTTCGTGCGCCCCGGCCACATCTTTCCGTTGGTCGCCAGGTCCGGCGGCGTCCTCATGCGCTCGGGCCACACGGAGGCCGCCGTCGACCTTGTGAAGCTCGCGGGCCTCCACCCTGCTGGCGTCATCTGCGAACTCGTCAACGACGATGGCTCGGTGAAGCGCGGGCCCCAGAACTTCGCCTTCGCGCGTGAGCATGGCTTCAAGATCATCTCGGTGGCTGACCTCATCGCCTATCGCCAGCGCCGCGAGCGCCTCGTCGAGCAGACCGCGCAGTTCGACGTCGAAACGGTGATTGGCAAGGCCAGGGGCTATTCCTTCGTTACCCCGTTCGACCAGGTGGAACAGCTGGCGCTGGTGTTCGGCGACATCTCGGCGGCCAAGGCCGTTCCCGTGCGGCTCCACCGCGAGAACGTGATCGAGGACGTGTTCGGCACGCGCGCCACGCTCAACAAGGTGTTCGAGGTATTCAAGCGCGAGGGTTCCGGCATCCTCGTCTACCTGCAGGAAGGGGCCGCCGGCGTTCCGGCAGGCCAGCTGTCGGGTGCGGAAAAGACCGGCAGCGCGGCCCAGCGCCAGCAGTCCTGGCGCGACGTGGGGCTGGGTGCCCAGATCCTGCGCGACCTCAACGTCAGCACGATCCGCCTCATCTCATCCTCCAACCGCCACTATGTGGGGCTCTCGGGCTTCGGCATCGAGATCGCCGAGACGATCAAGCTCGACTAAGGCCCCGGGCGCGGCATAAGTTGGCGCCATGCAGACGGCGCGACCAAAACAGGCAAAGGACGACGAGCCCGTGATCATCGGCTGGCGCGAAAAAGTGAGCCTGCCGCAACTCGGTGTGGGCACCTTCTCCGCCAAGATCGACACGGGCGCGCGCTCCGCAGCACTGCACGCCACCAGCATCGAGCGCGACGATCATCATGTGAACTTCGTGCTGCCGCTACCCAAGCGCCACCAACATTGCCGCCTTCCGCTGAAGGGCCTGCGCCGCGTCAAAAGCTCCAACGGCCAGATCGAAACCCGCGCCGTGGTCGAGACCGACGTGAAGATCGGGGCAACCACGCTGCGCATGGAAATCACCCTCACGGACCGCACCGACATGGGTGTGGCCATGCTCATAGGCCGCAGCAGCATCGGCCATGACTTTCTCGTCCACCCGACGAAGACCAACATCCTGTCCGCGAAGAAACGCAAGGCACCATGAAGATCGCACTGCTCACACGAAACCAAAAGCTCTACTCCCACCAGCGCCTGATCGAGACGGCACAGAAGCGCGGACACGAGATGGTGCCGATCGACTATCTCAAATGCTACATGAACATCACGTCCAAGAAGCCCGAGCTGCGCTTCCAGGGTGAAAGGCTCGAGGGCTTCGATGCGGTGATCCCGAGGATCGGGGCGTCCCACACTTTCTATGGCCTCGCAGTGCTGCGCCAGTTCGAGATGATGGGCGTCTACCCGGTGAATGAATCGGTGGCCATCGGCCGATCGCGTGACAAGCTGCGCTCGCTGCAATTGCTGTCGCGCGATGGCGTGGGGCTTCCCGTCACCGCCTTTGCCCATGATTCAAAGCGCACCGATGACCTGCTTGACATCGTCGGTGGCGCGCCCGTCGTCATCAAGCTGCTGGAGGGCACGCAAGGGATCGGCGTGGTGCTGAGCGAGACGCACAAGTCGGCGAAGTCCGTGGTCGAGGCGTTCCATGGTGCCAACGTGGCGATCCTCGTGCAGGAGTTCATCAAGGAGGCGGAGGGCAGCGACATCCGCGTCTTCGTGGTCGGCCGCTCAATCGTGGCGGCCATGGAGCGCCGAGGCGCCAAGGGCGACTTCCGCTCCAACCTGCACCGCGGCGGCACCGCCAACATGATCGAGCTGACGCCGCTGGAGAAGGCCACTGCGCTGAAGGCCGCCCGCTCCATGGGCCTCAACGTGGCAGGCGTCGACATGCTGCGCTCGTCCCATGGGCCAGTGGTGATCGAGGTCAACTCCTCTCCCGGCCTTGAAGGCATCGAAAAGGCGACGGGCGTGGACGTGGCCAGCACCATCATCCGCTTCGTCGAGCGCCATGCGAAGCCCGGCCGCACCCGCACCCGGGGCAAGGGATGAGCGCCTTCAATCTCGGCGACGTGGACGTGCAGCCGGGCCAGCGCGCCACGGTAGATTTGCCGGTCAGCACGCTGTCGAACCACACCCATGTGACACTGCCAGTGCACGTGGTGCACGGCGAGGCGGCCGGCCCCACCATGTTCCTGTCCGGCGCCATCCATGGCGACGAGATCCAGGGCGTGGAAATCATTCGCCGCATCCTCACCCATCCGGCGCTGCAAACCCTGCGCGGCACGTTGCTGGCGGTGCCCATCGTCAACAGCTTCGGCTTCCTCAACCACACCCGCTACATGCCGGACCGGCGCGACCTCAACCGTTGCTTCCCAGGCTCCGACCGCGGCTCGCTGGCAAGCCTCGTCGCCGACATCTTCTTCCGCGAGGTGGTGCTGAAGAGCCGGTATGGCGTCGACTTCCACACGGCAGCACTCCACCGCTCGAACCTGCCGCAGGTGCGATTGGCGCCGGACGAACCGGAACTCCTCAGGATGGCGCAGGCCTTCGCGCCGCCGGTGATCCTGATCTCCAAGCTGCGCGAGCGCTCTCTCCGGCTTTCCGCTGGCGAGGCGGGCGTGAAGGTTCTGCTTTACGAGGGCGGCGAGGCATTGCGCTTCGACGAACTTGCAATCGACGCAGCGGTGCGCGGCACGCTGCGCGTCATGGCGCATCTCGGTATGGTGGAACCAACGTCACGGCCCGTCGGGCAGACGGTATTTTCGGATGCCAGCTCCTGGGTTCGCTCGCCAGAGAGCGGCATTCTCCACACCACGCGCAGCATCGGCGACCGCGTCGGCAAGGGCGAAGTGGTGGGCGTGGTCGCTGATCCACTGGGTCAGACATCGCTGCCGCTGTTCTCCGAATGGGACGGCATCATCGTCGGCCGTACCAACCTGCCGCTGGTCAACCGCGGCGACGCGGTGTTCCACATCGCGCGGGCCATGCCGCTGGCCAGCATTCATCAACATCCGGGCGAAGCGGTGGCGCTGGCGGACGAGGACGAGATCATCTAGCTCCGCACTCACCACTCATCATGCGCGGGCTTGACCCGCGCATCCTTTTCGCGGCCACTGAAAGAGATGGCCGGGTCAAGCCCGGCCATGATGAGAGAAGGTAGCGTGTCGTTCTGGCAACCTACTTCCACTTCATCCCGCCCAGTATTCCGCGGATGATGATGTTGCCGATCTGCCGCCCTGCGGTGCTGGCCATGTTCTTGACGAAGCGGTCGGTGGCGGTCTCGCGGCCCGACGTGCGGGACTGGGCGCGCGCCTGCTGGTCGGCCTCCTTCTGCGCGGCCTTGTCGACCTTTTCCTGCTCGGCCGCCACGCCGCGCTCCTCGGCGCGCTTCGTCAGTATCTCATAGGCCGACTCGCGGTCCTCGCTCTCCTCGTAGGAGCCATAGACCGGCGAGTTCTTGATGATCTTCTGGCGCTCTTCGGGCGTGATCGGGCCCATGCGGGATGACGGCGGACGCACTATGGTGCGTTCCACCATGGTGGGCACGCCCTTGAGGTCCAGCACGGAGACCAGTGCTTCGCCCTTGCCGAGCTGGGTGATCGCCTCTTCCGTCTTGAAGGCGGGGTTGGACCGGAAGGTCGAGGCGGCGGTGGCCACCGCCTTCTGCTCGCGCGGGGTATAGGCGCGCAGTGCGTGTTGCACGCGGTTACCCATCTGGGCGAGCACGCTTTCAGGCACATCCAGCGGGTTCTGCGTCACGAAATAGATGCCGATGCCCTTGGAGCGGATCAGCTTCACCGTCTGCTCGATCTTCTGCACGAGTCCGGGGGGCGCCTCGGAGAACAGGAGATGCGCCTCGTCGAAGAAGAACACCATCTTCGGCTTTTCGGGGTCGCCCAGTTCCGGCATGCGCTCGAACAGTTCCGACATCATCCACAGGAGGAAGGTGGCATAGAGCTGCGGCGAGTTGATGAGCTTGTCGGCGGCGAGCACGTTCATGTAGCCCTTGCCGGCCGGCGTGGTGCGCATCAGGTCATGGATGTCGAGTGCGGGTTCGCCGAAGAAGTTGTTGCCGCCCTGCTCCTCCAGCACCACCAGGCGGCGCTGGATGGCCCCGATGGTGGGCGCGGCGAGGTTGCCGTATTCGGTGGTGAGCTCCTTGCCGCGGTCGCCCAAATCCTTCAGCAGCGCGCGCAGGTCCTTGAGGTCGAGAAGGGCGAGGCCTTCCTTGTCGGCCAGCTTGAAGGCGATGTTGAGAGCACCTTCCTGCGCATCCGTCAGCCCCATGAGGCGCGACAGCATGAGGGGGCCCATGTCCGAGATGGTGGTGCGGATCGGGTGGCCCTGCTGGCCGAACAGGTCCCAGAAGATGGTGGGGATGGCCTCGAAGCCGTAGTCGTCAAAGCCCATGGACTTGGCGCGCTCGATCAGCGCGTCCTTGGGCTCGCCTTCCATGGCGATACCGGAGAGATCGCCCTTCACGTCCGCCGCGAAGACGGGCACACCCGCATCGCAGAAGCCCTCCGCCAGGATCTGCAGCGTCACCGTCTTGCCGGTGCCGGTGGCGCCCGTGACCAGGCCGTGGCGGTTGGCCATGGCGAGGAACAGCTCCTCGCGCTTGGCGCTCTGGCCGATGAAGATTGTCGAATCGGACATGGTCGCGGACCCCCGGAAAATTCGCTTTGAACAACCCTTTCTTGCTATAAGCGGCCGGGTTTCGCAACGAGAGTGAGCAGGATTTCAGAGCATGCAGGAGCTGATAGACCGTATCGTGACGGCAAGCGGGCTGAGCCCCGAAAAGGCCGAGAAGGGCCTCGGCATCATGCTGAACCTGATCAAGACCCAAGGAAACCAGAACAAGGTGCAGGAGCTGTTCGACAAGCTGCCCGGCGCGGCGGAGCTTGCGCAATCCCAGGGCGGCGACGGGGCAGGTTATGGCGGCGGTGGGCTGCTCGGCATGCTGGCCGGCGGCATGATGGGTGGCCCCCTGGCCGCCATCTCGAAACTCTCTGCCGCAGGCCTGTCCATGGACCAGATCAAGGCGCTGGGCACCGCCACGGTGGACTATGCCAAGGAGCAGGCAGGCCCGCAGCTGTTGAAAGAGGTCGCTGGCTCCATTCCGGGCCTTTCCGGCTACGTCTGACCCATCCCGATTAGACCAAGGGCGGTTTGCGGCGGCCCCCTGTCTTCGCTAGTGTTTTCGCAGTTGCAAAAGACTGGGTTTGACATGAGTGATCTGAAGCTGGCCTCCGAGTTCCCGGCGCTTGGCCGGGCCGACTGGATGAAGCGCGTCGAGGCGGTGCTGAAAGGCGCCTCCTTCGAGGAGAAGCTGGTCCATTCATCGGCCGACGGAATCAGGCTCGAACCGCTTTACGGCCAGCTGGCCGGCCCCCGCGCGGCACGGGCCACGCAGGTGCCGTGGACGCTGCACCAGCGCGTCGACCACCCGGATGCGGCGCGCGCCAATGGACTGGCGCTTGACGACCTTGCCAATGGCGCCACCGGCCTCGTGCTGGTGATGAAAGATTCGGCTACCGCACGCGGCTATGGAATCGATCCCTCGCTGCTGGCGCGCGTGCTGCAGGGCGTTCACCTTCACGCCGTGGCGCTTCGCGTCGAGGGCAGTGCCTCCATGGCGCTGGCCGAACTGATCGCCACGCAGCCCATCGACCCCGAGCGCCTCAACGCCTCATTCGCGCTGACCAATCCCGCCGACGCGGCGGAGCTCGCCCGGCGCGGCTATACCGGTCCCTACATGGAAGCCGACGGCCGCAGCTGGCACGAGCAGGGTGCCACCGAGGCGCAGGAGCTGGGTGCCACGCTGGCGACCGCCGTGGCCACGCTGCGCTCGCTCGAGAGACTGAACGACGTCCACCTCGTGCGGTCTGTCGGCATCACCCTGGCGGCGAACCAGGACATGTTCGCGACACTCGCCAAGTTCCGCGCCATACGCCTGCTGTGGCGGCGCGTGCTGCAGGCGGCGGGGCTTCCCGATGCGCCCTTGCGCCTTCATGCCGAAACCTCATGGCGGATGATGGCCGTGAAGGACCCGCACACCAACATCCTGCGCGCCACCACCGCCGTGTTCGGCGCAGGGCTGGGCGGGGCGGACTCGATCACCGTGCTGCCCTTCTCGCTGGCGCAAGGGTTGCCCAATGCTTTTGCCCGCCGTGTTGCCCGCAATGTGCAGAACGTGCTGGCGGAGGAATCGAACCTGTGGCGCGTCGCCGATCCGGCCTCGGGTGCGGGCTACATCGAGACCTATACGCAGGGCCTGTGCGAAGCGGCCTGGAAAGTGTTCCAGGCGGCAGAGGCTGGTGACTGGCCCGCACCCAACCCGTCTTCAACGGCAGGCCTGCCAGTCATTGGCACCACCGCCTATCCGCTGCGCGACGAATTTGCCCCCGAGACGGAGGCCCTGTCATGAGCCGCATCCCGAACTTTGCGCAGGTTGCGCTCGAGACCTCCCACGTCGACGGTTGTGCAGCACAGGACTGGCTGACGCCCGAAGGCCTGCACGTGAAGTGCGCCTATGGCCCGGAGGACATGAAGGGCATCGACTTCCTCAACACGTGGCCGGGCGCATTGCCCTACCTGCGCGGTCCCTACCCCACCATGTACACGACCCAGCCCTGGACCATCCGCCAATACGCGGGCTTCTCCACGGCGGAGGATTCCAACGCCTTCTACCGCCGCAACCTCGCGGCCGGTCAGATGGGCCTGTCCATCGCATTCGACCTCGCCACGCATCGCGGCTATGATTCGGACCACCCGCGCGTGGCAGGTGACGTCGGCATGGCGGGTGTTGCCATCGACTCGATTTACGACATGCGCACGCTGTTCGACGGCATTCCGCTCGACCAGATGACGGTGTCGATGACGATGAACGGTGCCGTGCTGCCGATCATGGCGCTCTACATCGTGGCGGGCGAGGAACAGGGCGTGCCGCCGGAGAAGCTGGCTGGCACCATCCAGAATGACATCCTCAAGGAGTTCATGGTCCGCAACACCTTCATCTACCCGCCGCCTGCATCGATGAAGATCGTCTCGGACATCTTCAGATACACATCCGAAAGGATGCCGAAGTTCAACTCGATCTCGATCTCCGGCTATCACATGCAGGAGGCCGGAGCGACGGCGGACCTCGAGCTTGCCTACACGCTGGCCGACGGCCTGGAATATGCCAAGGCCGGGGTGGACGCCGGCATGCCGATCGACAAGTTCGCGCCGAGACTCTCCTTCTTCTGGGCCATCGGCATGAACTTCTTCATGGAAGTCGCGAAGATGCGCGCGGCCCGCATGATCTGGGCCAAGCTGATCAAGCGCTTCGACCCCAAGGACGAACGCTCGCTCAACCTGCGCACCCATTGCCAGACGAGCGGCTGGAGCCTCGCCGCGCAGGACGTGTTCAACAACGTCACGCGCACCTGCATCGAGGCGATGGCCGCGACGCAAGGCGGCACGCAGTCGCTGCATACGAACTCGCTCGATGAAGCACTCGCACTGCCCACCGACTTCTCGGCCCGCATTGCGCGCAACACGCAGCTCTTCCTGCAACAGGAGGCAGGCACAGCCAAGGTGATCGACCCGTGGGGCGGCAGCTATTTCGTCGAGCGCCTCACGATGGACCTCGCGCAGAAGGCCTGGAAGCACATCGAGGAGATCGAGGCGATGGGCGGCATGGCCAAGGCCATCGAGGCCGGCATCCCGAAATCGCGCATCGAGGAAGCCGCAGCAAGGACGCAGGCCCGCATCGACACCGGCGAACAGGCGGTGATCGGCGTCAACAAGTACCAGGTGGCAACGGATGAGAAGATCGACATCCTGAAGGTGGACAATTCCGCCGTGCGCGCTGCCCAAATCGAGAAGCTGCAGCGCCTGCGCGCCGAGAGGAACGAGGCCGAGACGCAAGGCCTGCTCGCGAAGCTCACCGAGGTGGCCCGCACCGGCCAGGGCAACCTGCTCGCCGCCGCCATCGATGCCGCACGCGCCAAGGCGACAGTGGGTGAAATCTCGCTCGCACTCGAGAAGGTGTTCAACCGCCACACCCCGGCGATCCGCGCCATGAAGGGTGTTTATGCCGCCACCCCGCGCGACAAGCACAAGATCGAGCAGGTCCAGCATGCCGTGGCGGCCTTCAAGGAGTCGGACGGCCGCGCGCCGAAGATCCTTGTCGCCAAGGTCGGCCAGGACGGCCATGACCGCGGCCAGAAGGTGATCGCCTCGGCCTTCACCGACATGGGCTTCGACGTGGTGATCGGCCCGCTCTTCGCAACCCCGGAAGAAGTGGCGGAGCAGGCCGTGAAGGAGAGGGCCCATGCGGTGGGCGTCTCGACGCTGACGGCAGGCCATCTGACGCTGGTGCCGCTCTTGAAGGCCGCGCTCGACAAGGCCGGCCGCTCCGACATCATGATCGTGGTCGGCGGCGTCATTCCGCCGGAAGACGTGCAGACGCTCATCGACATGGGTGCCGCTGCCGTGTTCCCGCCGGGCACCGTGATCCCCGATGCGGCCCTGTCACTTCTCGAAAGGCTGAACCAGAAGCTCGGCTACGCCCAGCGCGCGGCGGAGTGAGCTAAAGGTAGCCACTTAACTCATCATGCCCGGGCTCGACCCGGGCATCCTTTTTGCGTCCACGGAAAAGAATCGCCGGGTCAAGCATGGCGATGATGAGGTGTGCGGCGATCAGAATTTCACCTTCGCCATGGTGGCGCGGTGGTCGCTGGGCCACGGCGTCACCACGATGTCGGCCTCGGGTGCCTTCTCGCCGACGATGCCGGCGGAGATCACCTGCAGGTCCTTGGCGCGGGCAAGCGCGAAGTCGATGCGGTCGTGGTGGTCGTCCTTGGCGGTGGGTTCGCTGGTGGGCGTCCATGTCATGCCGGGCTTGGCGCCCGCGTCCGGATAGATTGCGCGGAACGTGTCCACGAAGCCCTTGTCCTCGATGGCCTTGACCGTCGGGAACGGCACGACCAGCGGCTGCAGACCGGCCTTCACCGCAGAGTCGGTCCAGTCGCGGTGCGACGGCTCGTTGAAGTCGCCGAACACGAAGGCGGCGTCCGCCTCGCCTGCTGCCGCCATGTCATCGAACAGCAGCTTCAGGGCGGGGCCGCGGGTCGCCTCGGCGGTCTTCACCGCCTCATCCGCCGTCTTCAGGAAAGGCGCATCACCATATTCGATGCCGAGCAGCTGGTATGGTTGGTAGGGCGAGTCATCGAGGTGGATGTTGAACACCTGCACCTTGCGGCCGTCGACCATGATCTCGACGCCCGTGTCATTGGGCGTGGCCTTGCCGATCGGATAGCGGCTCAAGATGGCATTGGCCCACAGCGCATCGTTCTGCTTGGTCTGGTCATAATAGTGGTAGCCAAGCGCTGCTGCGAGCTTGGGGGCAACGCTGTCGCCGACTGCCGGGCAAACGTCGGCGGTGCAGGGATCACTCTCCAGCCGCGTTTCCTGAATGCCGATGATGTCGGGGTTCACGGCCTTGATGACCGCCACCGTCTCATCCACCGGCTTCTGCTCATTGGCACCACCGCCCCAGACGTTGAAGCTCATGACAGTGAGGTCGGTTGCCTGGGCCGCAGTGGCACCGGCAGCGACAAGAAGAGCGGCAAGCAGCGAACGTTTCATGGTGGTCCCCCAAGCTGATGCACAACCTTGGGGACACTATGTGACGGTCGGTTTACAACCGCAAGCCCCGCACCTCGCCCACCTCGATCTTGCGCCAGTTGGCGAGGTCGTGGTGACGGAAGCGCTCCAGCGTGGCTTTCTCTTCCGGCGTCCACACGTCGAGACCCGCAAGGACGGCGGCGATGCCGACTTCGGCGGCACGCCCCGCGCCGTCGTCAACCTTGAGCGCGATGCCGAGGCCGGCATGCGGGATACAGGCGCAGTAGACGCCCTCGGCACCAGTCTTGATGAACAGGCGCGGCACGGCTTCCATGATGAGGGTGTCGAAGTCACCCGTGCCTGCCACCATGAAGGGATGCTTGCGCACCGCCTCGGTGATGCGGCGGGCAGCGGCGTCGTCCGGGTCCGAGAAGCGCGCGAAGGCAAGGGCCAGGTTCTTCAGCGGAATGGCCCAGGTGGGCACCGAGCAGCCGTCGATGCCGACAGGCTGCTGCGATAGGTCGATGTCGCAGAGTTCGCCGATGCGCCTCGCGATGGCCTGCTGCACCGGATGGTCCAGCTTCACATAGCCGTGCGGGTCGGCTTTCAACTGGCGGGCCAGCGCCAGCATGCCGGCGTGCTTGCCCGAGCAGTTGTTGTGCACGGCCGCACAGGGCTGGTTGTGGCGCACGAGATCAAAGCGCGCCTCCTCGAAATAGGGCCAGTGGGCGCCGCATTCATAGAGGTTCTCGGCATTGCCGCCCTTGGCCAGCATGGCGCGCGCCACGCGCACATGCTCGGGTTCGCCATTGTGCGAGGAGCAGCACAGCGCGATCTCTTCGTCGGTGAAGCCGAAATGGTCCGCCGCACCACTCTCGATCACTGGCAGGCACTGGAAGGCCTTGATCGCCGAGCGCGGATAGACGGGCGCCGCGATGCCACCCTCGGCGGCCACCACGTGGCCCGCCCGGTCCACCACGGCATAGGCGCCGCGATGCCGGCTCTCGATGATGTCGCCACGGGTGACTTCGGCGATCACGGGGTTGTTCATGCACGCGTCTCCACAATCTTCCTGTGCGGCGAGGCCGCGAGGTACCATCCATAGGCCAGCAGCTGGGCGGCGAGGAAGATGCCGATGGCCCAGCTGTAGCCTTGCGGGCTGTAGCCCGTCCCGCTCGCCGGGAACAGCCCGATGATGAGGCCCACCAGGTATTGCGAGGCGAAGGCCGCAACGAACATGGTGAAATTGATCGTGGCGTTTGCGCGGCCCGCCACTTCCTTGCCGATGTGCGCGGCGAACCACGGGAAGGCCAGCACCGCCACCTGCCCGAAGGCGGCAACGAAGAGCCATGCCGGAAACATCAGCCCCTCCACCCGCAGCACGATCACCGCCTGCGCCATGAAGTAGAGCAGGTTGAAGCCCAGCATCACCTGCATCGGACCGATGCCGCGCCGCGCCAGCCGATCAGCGATGACGCCCACCGACAGGATGCCCACCATGAAGGCCACCGCCATGAACAGCAGGTGGTGGGCCACCTGCTCGCGCGAGAAGCCCATCACGTCGCGCAGCCAGGGGCCGGCCCATAGTGTCTGGATGCCGATCTGCACACCGGAGGTGAGGCCGAGGAGCGGTGCGATGCGCCAGAACAGCGGCGTCTTCATGATGGCGATCATCTGGCCGAACTGCTGCTTCAGCGGCGCAGGCGTGGTGAGCGTGTCCTTGCGTGGCGCTGCTGCAAGGATGAGGCCGGCGGCGAGCAGGATCAGCCCGGCGAAGACCAGGAAGGCGTTGCGCCAGCCGATGAGGCCGACCAGCCATTCGGTGGGCTCCGTCGCCACCACCACGCCGAGCGCGCCCATGGACATGATCGCCGTGTTGGCGAGCGAGCGGCGCTCGGCCGGAACCCAGGTGGCGGAGGACTTGTAGCTGGCCATCAGCCCGGCCGAGAAGCCAAGGCCGATCACCGCGCGGGCGGCAAAGAGGCCGAGGAAGTCCGGCGCGAAGGCAAAGCCCACGCAACCCGCGGCCGCCACGCTGAGGAGCCCGGCCTGCACCTTGCGCGGGCCATACCGGTCCAGCAGCACGCCCAGCGGCAACTGGAACAGCGCGAAGGCGCCGAGATAGGCCGCCGTGAGCAGGCCCAGTTCGCCCGGCGTGAGGCCGAGGTCCTTGACGAGGTCCGGCGCCACCACGGCGTTCACCGCACGCAGCAGGTAGGACATGAAATAGCCGGCCGCGAAGGGCAGCAGGGCGGAGAAGACGAGGCGAAGCAGTGTCATGACTGCAACACTCTCGTCGTAATCCGGTGTTAAGGCAACGCTGGGAAAAAAAGCGCTTGTGTATCGCGCAGGATTGCTTATGTGCGCGCCTTCACAACGCCATCACCTCTTCGAAGGACCTTGCCCGTGATCCGTCGCGCCCTTGCCTTCCAGCACATGGATGACGAACCGCCCGGCCTGTTCGGCCGCTTCCTTGCCGAGCAAGGCGCGGAGCTCGATGTGGTGATGCTGCACAGGGGTGAGGCGATTCCGTCGCTCGCCCCTTATGATTTTCTGCTGGTCATGGGCGGCGCCATGGACGTGTGGGAGACGGACGCCCACCCGTGGCTGAAAGACGAGATCGCCGCCATCCGCGAATGGACCCTCCAGCGCAACCGCCCCTACATTGGCGTCTGCCTCGGGCTGCAGCTGCTGGCCGTGGCATTGGGCGGCGAAGTTGGCCTCGCCCGCGCGGCCGAGGTCGGCTTCGGCAAGGTGGAACTCAACGCGCTGGGCCATGCTCACCCGCTGACGCGCGGCCTGCCCTCCACCTTCAAGATCATGCAGTGGCACCACGCCGAAGTGACCAAGCTTCCGGCCGGTGCGGAAGTGCTCGCCTCCTCCGCTGTGAGCCCCGTTCAGATCATGTCGGTCGGCCGCGAGATCATGGCAACGCAGTTCCACGGCGAGCTGACCCCAGCGCTGATCGACCGCTGGGCGCAGATCCCGCAGTACCTCGAATGGCTGGACCAGGCCGTGGGCCCGGGCGCTTACAGCCGCGTCAAGAATCAGTCCCGACTGCAGTTGACGCGAACAGAACGGGTGAGTCGCGCCATGTTCGACAATCTGCTGGCGTCCCGCCGCAACCTGCGCAAGGCGGCTTGAGCGCATCTCGGCACTGAATGCCTGTTTAACAGGCAGAATTTGCGCAGAATTTCATCATATTTCTTTGAGATTGCAAGAGAAACGGCTTCGCAGGCTGGCGTAGGTATAACAATTGCCACCCGTCGCTCGACTAAGAAATTTACACTATAGGTTGTTTTATAGCATCCCCACGCACACCAAAGGCGGGCCCGACGACAGCGGCAGCAAACCCTTGTGATAAAATGGGGAAACGTAAACACATGACGAACGTGACTTCGAAAAACCGTGCCGACAAGGATGTGCTGGACGCGGCAACAACCAGAACACGCCTTGAACTGATGTGGGGAAAATCCTTCGACCCGGAGGCCATGGGAACCAACCGCCTTCACCCGGCGGAGACCGCGCGCTTCATTGCCGATCAGATGCGCAAGCTTCGCATCGCGGCGATGCGATCAGGCCATTCGGCCCTCGTGTGGATGATCGAGAGTGCCTACTACGAGGCCTATACGCATGGGTGCAGCAAGCACGGGCTTGAGCCCGAGCCCGCCCGCCGCCGCGCCTAGGCCGGGAGACGGCGAAACGATACGAACTTGGGAAGATCAGAACCTTTAGGCCCTGCCTGGAGGTTCTTTTCTGTAATCGACTGCATCGAGTTGGTGCCCGCTGCGGGCTTGGCACGCATCAACTGGGCAATAACCGGGTCAAGTGTTGGACTGTCGAGACCGATGATCCCCAGTCCGGCCAGGGCACTTCGCACGGTGCAGCCAGCACCCAGGAATTTCATGACCCCTGATACTGCGAGCGGGCCATCGGGGCGGCAGGTCAGGAACATCGTGGAGAAGCAATCAGGGCCTGCCATCGGTTGAAGGTTGACGAACGTGATGCCGCGCAGGAGCCTCGACGCTTGGGCGGAGCCGATCAGGCTTGCCCCGCTCGGGCCATAAACGACCGGGCCGCCATGCCGGACGTGGTTGGCGGTATGGCCCATGGTGTCTGCATTGTGGAAAGAGTTGCGGCAAGTCTGAATTTGCCCGCCCCCTGGACGGTTCATGACATGGACGAGCCACGGCTCCAGAAGGTTCGGGTGTCCGAGGACCGGAAGGAAATTGTAATAGAAACCGTTCTGCAAGACGCCCTGCACCGATTGCCGCTGGGCATGGAGCCCTCCAAAGCTGGAGCGAATGGCACTAAAATCGATTTCTGAGTTGAAAATAAAATTCTCGCCGGGAGGTTCTGTCGCTTGGTCCGCCATGAGGTGTTCCACGCTCACGCCAAGATAGTCGCAGATCTTCCACATGTTGCGGGCGCTCGGGAGCATTTGCCCCGCGAGATACTTGTTGAACTGTTGGCGATTGATGCCCGTCCCCTTGCAGACACGGGCAATCGACCCAACCCTCATACAATGTTCACGCAATTCCTTCGAAAAGGCAGTCGCAGACATGGCCTTAACCCCGTGTAAATGGCGCCCGCAGTCATAGGTAAAATTACGATATTATTACAATCGAAAATGGCATCAGAATCACCGTGACGCAACAATTCCAGTTAGAAATTTGTTGATATCCTTCGGCATTCCCTTACGTCAATCAATGCAGCGCGTTCTCACGCTTGATCTCGGAGACCTTGAGCCCGCCTTCGCGTGGCAACGTGGCGGCCTGGCGGCCCCCCCTCAGTCTGCGAAATCGAAAGGTTCTATTGCGTTCTTTTCAGTATTTCTCCCAATCAGCTAGACACAAATACTTTCGCAAACGCGCGCATGGAAAACAAACTTTACGCTTCGCGAAACTGAGAAATTTGAATTTCATGTTGTTTGCAATAGCCTCATGTCTACCAGAGGTGTGGCTGACGATAGCTAAAACAACCTCTGTGATAAAATGGGGAAACGTAAACACATGACGAACGTGACTTCGAAAAACCGTGCCGACAAGGATGTGCTGGACGCGGCAACAACCAGAACACGCCTTGAACTGATGTGGGGAAAATCCTTCGACCCGGAGGCCATGGGAACCAACCGCCTTCACCCGGCGGAGACCGCGCGCTTCATTGCCGATCAGATGCGCAAGCTTCGCATCGCGGCGATGCGATCAGGCCATTCGGCCCTCGTGTGGATGATCGAGAGTGCCTACTACGAGGCCTATACGCATGGGTGCAGCAAGCACGGGCTTGAGCCCGAGCCCGCCCGCCGCCGCGCCTAGGCCGGGAGACGGCGAAACGCCATGATCTTGGGAAGATTGGAACCTTCGATCTCAGCTCGGAGGTTCTTTTCTGTAATCGACTGCATCCAATTGGTGCCCGCTGCGGGCTTGGCCCGCATCAAATCAACGATGACGGCGTCGGCCGCCGGGTCGTCAAGGCTCACAATGCCCATGCCGGACAAGGCACGGTGAGCCGTGCAATCAGCACCGAGGAAGTGCATGACGCCAGACAGGGCCAATGGAACCTCTGCGCGGCTTGTGAGAACCATTGCCGGGAAATAATCTTGGCCCACCACAGGCTGGAGCTTGACGAAGATATTGCCGTGCATGGGTCGCGGCGTTCGCGCAGTGCCGATCAGGCTCGCCTCATCCGGACCATAGGCCACCGGGCCGCGATATCTGATGCGGTCGGCGGCGTAACCCATGACTGCGCCGTTGCGGAAACGGTTGCGGCAGGTGTGGACCTGCGTCCCGTTGGGGCCGTTCGTGATGTGCACGAGCCATCGCGCCACGAGATTCGGGTGATTGCGGACGGGGAAGTAGGCGCGATAGGAACCATTGCCCAGCAAGGCCTGGTGCGGCGGAATCGACGTCGATGCCGCGAAGCCAAAATCGATTTCTGTCGGGACCGGGCGGTGTTCCCCGGTTGCTGGCGTGAGCCAGCCCGAAATCAATCGCTCTTCGCTGACACCTCAGTAGCTGCAGATCTTCCGCATGGTGCGGGCCCCGGGCATGATCTGGCCCGCGAGGTATTTGTTGAACTGCTGACGGTTGATGCCGGTGTGCTTGCAGGCCTGGACAATGGTGCCCCGGGCCAGAACCAAGCCTTTCAAATCTTTACTAAATTTCTCTGCAGCTCTCTGCATGAGTCGTCCCTTGTGGAAAAATTATTCTAATTTTTTCACTATCTCCCGCTTAAGTTACGTCGCGACCTGCAATCGATACTAATCAATCCAGGACACCGCTGGCTGCTGTGGAAAAATATTTGATAGGAAGCAGCGTCAACGCAACCCGTCTTCACCTTTTATTTCAGAGACTTGCAGGCCGCCGACGCGCGGCAGGGGGCGGCCGCCGGTGGTGACGGCAACGGCGATCACGATTTCGTTAGCGCGCGGCGCATCCGGGACGCGCACTTCCATGCCGTCGAAGTGACTCCGAACGAAGGCGGCGTCCTTGTGGCCCAGCGGAATGTCCAGCGCCACGCCCATGCCGCCGCGCTTCTTGGAGGACGGGATGAGGGCAGCACCCTTGCCCAGCACCTTGCGGAAGGGCGCGCCGAGCTTCGGATGGAGGAGCGCGGCGGCATGCTCGAGCTCGCCGTTTTCACCCACGGCGGCTGCCTTGCCGTAGCTTTCGACGTTGCCGCCGTTGCCACTTTCGTTGTTGCCCGATGCATTCAAAGCAGCAACCGCGCGCTCCGCCAGCAACTGGCCCAGTTCCTCGCCGACGTCGATGAGCTCAGAGAGGTCTTCCTGAAATTTTCCGGCGAAGGGGTTGGCGATGACGGCGATCGCCGCGGCGCGGCGGATGGGTGGTGAGACCGATTGACCCTGCTCGGTCAGCGTCTCGTCCACCACGGTCATGATCTTGCGGATCTTCGCCTTCATCGCAGTCCATCCTCTCCCTTGACGTCGGCCACGGCCAATCCGCCCGCCCGGGCGTGAACGCGCGGGCCTGTTGTCATGACCAGCCCCAGCACCAGCTCATTGGCGCGCGGCGCATCGGTGATGCCGACCTCGACCGAGTCGAAGTGGCTCCTCACGTAGGACGCGTTGATGTGGGTGACGGGAATGTCGAGACGGGTGCCCGGGCCCCCCACCTTCTTGGCGGAGGGCACGATGGCCTTGGCGCCGCCCAGCACCTCGCGCATCGAATAGCCGCCCGGCGCATGCCAGAGGGCGGCGTGCTCGAGTTCGCCCGCCTCGCCGACGATGGAGCCCTTGCCATAGCCCTCGATGGATTTGGGGTCGCCGCCCAGTGCCGCCAGAAGGCGCCGCGCCATGTCGAGGCCCAGCGGCTTCAGGTCGTCCATGAAGGGCAGGATGTTGTCGTGGAAGGACCCGGCATAGGGGTTCTCGACGACGGCGAGGATCACGCCGCGCTTCGGCGGCACGGCAGCGGGAGGGCCACCCTCATGATGGATCTCCTCAACGGAGACGAGGAATTTCCTGACTTTGACTTCCGGCATCGATCCTCCCAAGCGTGCGGGTCTGGCCCGCGAGGTGCAGTGCGACGGCGGTGATGCACCTTTCGCCCAGCAGCAGCTTGGCGAAGGCTACACCAGCATCAAGTGCGGCGGCAATTTCATTGCTGTGCAAGGCCCCGACGCCACGGGTGACCGGCCTTTCGCCAAGGTCGCTGTCGGGCTGGAGATCGACGGCCGGAACGCGGGTCACCGCGGGGTGGGCGGGCAGGTTCACCGCATTGGCGATGAGGGTGGCGGCGGCATCGGCCATTGAGGCACGCGCGGCCAGCACCGTCACCGCATCGGCAATGCCGAGCGAGAAGGAGCGCCCGCGCCAGCCGCTGGTGGCGATGCCGTGCACATGGTCATCCGGGGTTATGCGCGCGGTGGAGAACAGCGAGGGCCGGTCCGGCCGGTCAACGAGGCCCACATCATAGTGCTGGCCCTGCGCGAGGTGGAGCGCAATGTCGCCGCCATTGTTGACGAAGGCGCGGGTGAGCGGGGCTGCTGCGAGCATGGCCGACAGCATTTCCTCTGCCACGCTTCCCGCCACCGCCGCCATGGGCGTGATGAAGGCGTGGCGACCCAAAGGCTCCGTGGCGCGCCACATGCGCCGCGCCACCGCACCCTGCGGTTCCGCCTCCACGCGCCTGCGGAGCAACGGCAGTTCGGCCGTGAGTTCATCGAGCACGGTGGCGAAGCGGGCATGCACTGCGGCATAGGCGCGGCCCACCTCTGCCGCATCACCTTCCGCGCCGATGATCAGGTCAATGGGACCATCATTCAGGTGCAGCCTGCGGCCATCGGGCAGCATGCGCGCCTGAACGCGGGTCATGGGACACGTGCCTTGATCGCTTGCAGCACACGTTCAGGCGTGGCCGGGATCTGCGTGATGCGGGCACCCGTGGCGTGGTGGATGGCGTTGAGGATGGCGGGGGCCGTGGGGATCAGCGCCTGTTCGCCGATGCCCTTGGCACCAAAGGGCCCCGCGGAGGATGCGCGCTCGATGAGGATGGACTCGATGGGCGGCACGTCGCCGATCGTCGGGATGAGATAGTCATGCAGGTTCTCGCCGCGCCCCGGGGTGAACTCTTCCATCAGCGCCATGCCGATGCCCTGGGCGACACCGCCCTCGATCTGGCCCTCGACGAGGATGGGGTTGATGGCACGCCCCACGTCATGCGCCGCCACGATGCGCAGCACCTGCACGCAGCCAAGCCTGGTATCAACCTCGACCTCGGCCAGATGCGCGCCATAGCCATAGACGGCATAGGGAATGCCCTGGCCATTGGCATCGAGCGGTGCCGTCGGCGGATCGAAGGTTTCTTCCGCGCATTGCACATAGCCGAAGCCATCACGCGGCAGGCTTGCGAGATCGATGGTGCGGACGACAGTGTCCTCGCGCACGACAAGCCTTCCGTTGTCGAGCGACAGTGTCGCCCCCTCGCCCGCATTGGCGAGCCTGAGCAGCTTCTGGCGCAGCGCGCGGCCTGCACGCTCGGCGGCGGTGCCGGTGACGAAGGTCTGGCGCGAGGCGGAGGTCTTGCCGCAATCGGGTGTGAGGTCTGTATCCGCCGAGACGAGATCGATCAGCGACAGCGGCAGGCCCAGCGCATCCGCGGCGATCTGCGTGATCACGGTGTTGGCGCCCTGCCCGATGTCGACGGCACCCTGGTGCAGCGACAGGCGGCCATCGGGCTTCAAGCCGAAGCGGATGGTGGAGGGGTTGGGGAGCGAGGTGTTGCCGCAGCCATAGAACATGCCCGCGACACCGACACCGCGCTTGAAACGTTCGCTCGTCGCATTGAACGCCGCCGCCGCGCGGCGCAATTGCTGCCACTGCGGCTTCAGTGCCTCGAAGCAGTCGCGGATGCCGACGCCATCGCCCATCACTTGCCCCGTGACGGTGGGTGTCGTGTCGGTCAGTGCATTGTGGATGCGGAAGTCGAGCGCGTCGAGACCGAGCTTGTGCGCCAGCATGTCGAGCATCTGCTCCTGTGCCACCACGGTCTGTGGTACGCCGAAGCCACGGAACGCACCGGATGGCACGCAGTGGGTGAGCACGGCGCGCGTGTTGGCGCGGTAGTTCGGCACCACGTAAGGACCCGAGGCATGCACCGGCACGCGGTTGGCCACCGTCGGGCCCCAGGAGGAATAAGCGCCGGTGTTGAAGTCGCCCTCGAAATCCATGGCGAGCAGCTTGCCGTCCTTCGTGGCCGCCATGCGCGACCGCATGATGGCCGGGTGGCGCTTGGTGGTGGACTGCAGCGATTCAGGCCGCGTGTAGACCATGGCGGCGGGACGACCCGTCACCCATGCGGCAAGCGCCACATAGGGCTGCACCGAAAGATCGAGCTTGGAGCCGAAGCCGCCGCCGCAGGCGGAGGGGATGATTCGGATCGCTTCCGGCGGCAGGCCCATGATGGCGGCGGTGTCGTCACGGTCCATGTAAGGTGCCTGGGTGGAGGCTGTGATCTCGATGCGATCGCCCACGCGCCGCGCCCAGCCCGCTTCCGGTTCGATATAGGCGTGTTCGACGAAGGCCGTTTCGAACGTGCCTTCCACCAAGACTGCACCCAAAGCCAGTGCCATCGGCACGTCACCCGTCTCGACATGGCCGCGCACGAGGATGTTGCCGGGCCGCTTTTCATGCAGCTGTGGCGCTGCCGGGTCGAGTGCTGCCGCGATGGTGAGGACGGGTGCGCGTTCCTCCCACGTTACGGGGAAGGTGGAGAGATCGAGAGCCTCGATGGCGGCACGCTCGCCCACCACCGCCGCAACGGCCTCGCCACGGAAGCGTGCCTCGCCCTCGGCGAAGACCGGCTGGTCGGCGAAGGGCGGGATGACGCCGAAGATGTTGCGGCCGGGAATGTCTTGCGCGGTCAGCACGCGCTGGAGGCCCGGATGCGCGGAGATGAATCCTGCAATATCGCCGAAGCGGAAGGAGGCGCGATGATGCGGTGAGCGGATGGCCTTCATCCACAGCGCATCCGCCGGGATGGCATCGGCGCCATAGGCTTCCGTGCCGTCGACCTTCGGGACGCCGTCAAGCCGCGCAATGCGCGCGCCCACGGCGCGGCCCTGCTCCGGCATGGCCTCGAGATGAATGCTGCCGCTTGCCGCATCTTCGACTGCGTCGATGATCTTGGCATAGCCGGTGCAGCGGCAGAGCACGCCGCCAAGTGCATCCTCGATCATCGCGCGCGTCGGCTTCGCTTCACGCTCCAGAAGGGCAACGGCCGCAACCAGCATGCCGGGCGTGCAGATACCGCACTGCGCAGCACCGCGCGCCAGGAAGGCCTGCTGCAGCAGAGCACCCTTGTGAGAGGCCTTGAGGCCCTCGACCGTGGTGACGTGCGTGCCTTCCGCCTGTGCGGCGGGAACCATGCAGGCACAGGCGACCTCGCCATCGATCAATACCGTGCAGGCGCCGCAGTCGCCCGCGTCGCAGCCGCTCTTGGTGCCCTTCTGCCCGAGATCGGTGCGCAGCACCTCGCTGAGGCGCGTCGCCGGGGCGGCTTCGCAGCGGACGGCCGTGCCGTTGAGTTCAAAGGAAATCACGCGAACCCCGCTGCAAGGTCCAGCGCCTCTCCGACAGCCGAGCGTGCGGCCTCCAGCCGGTAGGTCGCACTGGCGCGCACATCATCGATGGGCGACAGGCCTGCGAGGTGGCGCGCGGCGACGATGGCGGATGGTTTTCCGGCAAGGCCGCGCAAATCACTTTCAAGCTCGGGCAGGCGTTGCGCCACAGGCGAGGCCGCACCAACCGCCACGGCCGCGCGCGCGATGCGGCCCTGCGCATCCTTCTCGACGACCGCCGCAGCCATGAGGATGGAGATCACGAGATAGCGCCGGGCACCCAGCTTCACGAAGGCGGAGCGCGCAGCGGGCGCCGGGCTCGGCACCAGCACCGCCGTCACGATCTCGCCTGGGCGCAGCGCGGTGCGGCGATAGCCGGTGATGAAGGACGATAGTGGCAGCAGGCGCAGCCCTGTGGGCGAGGCGAGTTCGACGCTGGCATCGAGGCTCAGCAATGGCGGCACGCCATCCGCCGCGGGCGAGGCATTGCACAGGTTGCCGGCGATGGTGCCGCGGTTCTGGATCTGGATGGAGCCCACCTCGCGCGCCGCCGCCTTGAGGCCGTCGAAGGCGGGGGAAAGCGTAGCGCGCAGGATGTCAGTCCAGGTCGTGGCAGCGCCGAAGCGGATGACATCCGCCGTTTCGGTGATGCCGCGCAGGCCTTCGACGCGGGAAAGATCAACCAGGGGGCGCGCCAGTGGCTTGCCAACATGCGCCGGGTAGATATCCGTGCCGCCGCTGACCGCCAGCGCACCTTCGGCGGCCATGGCGCGGGTTGCTTCCTCGATGGTTCTCGGCCGGGCATACACGCCGGGATTTCCTTTGCCTGTTCTTGCGGCAGATAGTGTGTCCCGCCTCCGGCCCTGTCAAGGACGGGTGGTGGCCGCAACCTGATTCATCGCGCGAAATCAAATTGCTAAGACTGAATGTTCACCGTAACTTGTGGTCTCTCACTTTTCCTGTGGAGTGACACTGCTTGGAACGGCGCCTTACCACAATCCTCTCGGCTGATGTCGCGGGCTATTCGCGGCTGATGGAGCGCGACGAGGCGGGCACGCTGGCCGAGCTGATGGAGCGCCAGCAGGCGATCATCGACCCGCTGATCGCGCAGAACGGCGGCCGCATCTTCAAGACGCTGGGTGATGGCTTTCTCGCCGAGTTCGGCAGCCCGGTGAACGCGGTGAGCTTCGCCGCCGCCATGCAGCAGGCCTCCGAGGCGCGCAATGCCAACCTGCCGGAAGACCGGCGCATGAGCTTCCGCATCGGCATCAACCTTTCCGACGTCATCGTCGAGCAGAGTGATATCTTCGGCGAGGGCGTGAACGTTGCCTCGCGGCTGCAGGCCATTGCCGAGCCGGGCAGCATCTTCATTTCCGAAACCGTCTACCAGCAGGTGGGGCGCCAGCTGCCGCTGGGCTTCGAGGATGCAGGCAGGCGCCAGCTGAAGGATACATCCGGCCTCACCCAGGCCTGGCGCGTGGCCGGCAGCACGGAGCGTCAGACGCGGCGGCGCGGCGGTGACGGGCACCAGGCCTCGATCGCGGTGCTGCCCTTCGTCAACATGTCTGGCGACCCGGAGCAGGATTATTTCAGCGACGGCATCACCGAGGACATCATCACCGACCTCTCGAAGATCTCCGCGCTCTTCGTCGTCTCGCGCAATACCGCCTTCACCTACAAGGGCACGACCGAGGACCTCGATCGCGTGGCCGCGAGGATGGGCGTGCAATATCTTCTCGAAGGCAGCGTCCGGAAGGTGAACGACCGGGTGCGCATCACCGCGCAGCTGATCGACGGGCGCACCAACGGACATGTCTGGGCCGAGCGCTATGACCGCAAGTTCGAGGACATCTTCGAACTGCAGGATGCCATATCACATGCCATCGTCGACGCGCTGCGCCTGAAGATGCTGCCAAAGGAACGCGAGACCATCTCACAGCGGCCCACCTACAACAGCGAGGCCTATCGCTTCTACCTGATGGGCCGCAGCTTCTTCCACCGCGGCCATACGCGGCGCTTCTTGAGGCTGGCGAAGCAGATGTTCCAGCGCGCCCTCGACATCGAGCCTGACTATGCTGCGGCCCATGCCGGCATTGCCGATTGCAACTCGCACCTGCTCGACGCAGGCGACACATCGATCACCACCAACGAAATCTTCGAGCAGAGCGAGCGGGCACTGGCCATCGATGCGACACTTGCCGAAGCCCATGCCTCGAAGGGCCTCGCGCTCTATACCGCCGGGCGCTACGAGGAGGCGGAGGCGAGCTTCGACCGCGCCATCGCGCTGAAGCCCGACCTGTTCGAGGCCTATTTCTTCTATGGCCGCAACTGCTTCAACCGCGGGCAATATGGCAAGGCGGCGGAACTGTTCGGCAAGTCGGCGGAACTGAAGAGCGATGATTTCCGCGCGCTGGGCCTGCAGTCCATGTGCTTCCAGTCACTCGGCAAGCTGGAGGAGGCGCGCCAGTCCGCCAAGGCGGCACTTGCCCGGACTGAATCTGCCGTGGCAGAGCGCCCGGACGATGCCGATGCGCTGGCCTTTGGCGCGGGTCTTCTCGCGGTGCTGGGCGAGAACGACCGCACGCGCGACTGGGCCGAGCGCGCCTCGATCATCGAGCCCGACGACTTCTACATGCATTACAACATCGCCTGCGCCTATGCGATCCTGGGCGAGACGGAACTGGCACTCGACCGGCTGGTGCGCATCATGGGACCCACGACGCTGCGCTCGCTGCAGGAATTCATACTGCATGACAGCGACCTCGACGTGCTGCGCCAGCACCCGCGCTTTGCCGAGATATTGAAGAAACTGGGAGACTGAGAATGACCGACCACGCCGCCGCGGCGGACCTGCTGCTGAAGAACTGGGCCGCGACGACACGCATCGCCGCACTGCCCGAGGCCGCACGCCCGAAGAGCCGCGGCGAAGGCTATGAGGCAGCAGCAGCGGTGGCGCGGCAAAGCGGCAGCGCGGTGGCGGGTTGGAAGATTGCCGCCACCAGCGAGGCCGGGCAGAAGCACATCAACGTCGACGGGCCGATCATTGGTCGCATCCTCAAGAGCAGGTTGCTGCCGGACGGCTCATCCGTCACGCTGGGCGACAACATCATGCGGGTGGCCGAGGCCGAATTCGCCTTCGGCTTCGCGAAGGACCTGGCCGCGCGCGCCACGCCCTACACGCAAGACGAGGTGCTTGATGCCGTGGGCTCCCTGCATCTTTCAATCGAGGTGCCGGACAGCCGCTACGTGGATTTCACCAAGGTGGGTGCCGCACAGCTGATCGCCGATACGGCCTGCGCCTCATGGCTGGTGCTGGGGCCTGCGGTGGACAGGCCGTGGCACGACCTCGATCTCTCGTCGCATGTGGTGAAGGGCCTGCTCAATGGCGCCGTGAAGGCCGAGGGCACCGGCAAGGCGGTGCTGGGTGATCCGCGCAAGGCGCTCACCTGGTTCGTCAACGAGGCGTCCACCTACTGCGGAGGGGTGAAGGCCGGGCAGTTCGTGACCACCGGCACCTGCATCGTGCCGATGGCGGTGACGCCTGGTGATGCGGTCACCATCGACTATGGCGTGCTCGGCACCATCTCATGCCGGATCGCATGATGGAGTTGTTGCGCCCTGAACCACTGACGCGCGAGGCGTTCCAGCCCTTCGGCGAGGTGATCGAGATGGCGGGCTCGGCCCACTACACCATCAACCAGGGCTTCACCGAGCGCTTCAATGACCTGTGCTTCGTGGACGTGGCGATGGAAGGTGGTGCCACCAATGTGAGCCTGTTCCTCGGCCAGCCACGGCCCGCACCCATCGCCATCAAGCTGATGGAGCGCCACCCGCTGGGTGCCCAAGCCTTCGTGCCGCTGCAGGACAGGCCATGGCTGGTGCTGGTGGCGGGCGATGTGCATGACCTTGCAAGCTATCGCGCCTTCACCGCCACGGGAAAGCAGGGCGTCAACTATGCCCGCAACGTGTGGCACCACCCCCTGCTGGTGCTGGATGCCGACAGCCGCTTCCTCATCATTGACCGCAAGGGGCCGGGGAACAATCTGGAGGAGGTATGGCTTGGTGAGGGTGAGGCGTTCGGGCTCACGCCGTAGCGCGGTCGTGCAGTTTCCGGCCCTTCACGTAGGTGGCTTTCACCGCGCGGTCATCACCGAGGATCATCAGCGAGAACAGCACGTCCTCGAGCGAGATGGAAAGCTCCTGGCGGCTGGCCAGAACCGGCGTTGCCTTCGGATCCAGCACCACGATGTCGGCGAACTTGCCGTGCTCCAGCGCGCCCGTCTCATGCGCGATCTTCAACCGCTCCGCGTTGCCGCGCGTGGCCATGGCGAAGAGTTCGTGCGCCGAGGGCTTGTAGCCGGCCAGCATCTGCACCTTGTAGGCCTCGCCAAGCGTCGCCAGCATCGAATAGCTGGTGCCGCCGCCCACATCGGTGGCCACACCGAGATGCACCGGCCTGCCCTTCTCGCGCAGCCACGGCATGGACATGAGGCCGGAGCCGAGGAAGGTATTGGAGGTGGGGCAATGCACCACCGTCGAGCCTGACTCCGACAGCCGCGCGCATTCGCGCTCCGAGAGGTGGATGCCGTGGGCGAAGAGGCTGCGGTCACTCAACAGGCCGAAGTGGTCATAGACGTCGGTGTAATCCTTTGACCACGGGAACAGCTCCTTGACGAAGGCGATCTCGCGCGGGCTTTCGGACAGATGCGTCTGCATCAGCGCGCCCGGCAGCGAGGCGAGCAATTCGCCCGACACTTTCAGCTGCGCGTCCGACGAAGTGGGCGCGAAGCGCGGCGTCACCGCATAGCGCAGCCGGCCCTTGCCGTGCCATTTCTCGTAAAGCTCCACCGTCTCGCGGGCACCTGTCTCTGGCGTGTCCTCGACAGCAGGGATGGCGTTCCGATCCATCATGGTCTTGCCGGTGACCAGCGCCATGCCGGCATCCTGCGCGGCGGCGAAGAGCGCGTCCGCACAGGTCTTGTGCACCGAGCAGAAGGCGAGTGCGGATGTGGTGCCGTGCTGGAACAGGCGGGAGAGGAAGATCTGCGCAGCAGCCCGGGCATATTCGCCATCAGCGTAGCGGCTCTCCTCCGGGAAGGTGAAGCGGGTGAGCCAGTCGAGCAGGTCCTTGCCGGGGGCGGCCAGCATCCGGTACTGCGGGAAATGGATGTGAGCATCGATGAAGCCCGGCATGACGAGCATGTCGCCATGGTCATCGGTCTCCGCCTGCTGGAAGGGCTGCGGCAGAAGGCCCTGCGGGCCGGTCCACAGGATGACGCCGTCGTCGCCGATGGCGATGGCCCCCCTGCTCTCGTGCACGGCCTTGCCGTCGGCGGTGAAACTCAGCGTCTGGCCCTTGATGACCCGCGTCATGGCGACACCCTATCCTCGATGCGAAAGCGGAAGATGCGGCAGACTTGGCTCAGCGCTGTCTCGAACTCGACTGCTTCGTCATTGCCGACGCGCGCCTCGAAGCTGTCGAGGATCATGTGCTTGGTCGCACCCTTGACGGCGAAGATGAAGGGAAAGCCGAAGCGCTGCTTGTAACGGGCATTGAGATCGGTGAAGCGGGCGAATTCCTCCGCCGTCAACGCGTTGAGGCCTGCGCCTGCCTGTTCCTTCGTCGAATCCTCCGTCAGCCTCGCCTTGGTGGCGAGATCAGGGTGGGCGCGAATAAGGGCCAGCTGCGCATCGCGGTTGGCGGCGCGGATGGCGGTTTCGAAGTGCTTCACCAATGCCTCGCGATTGGCGAAGGGGCGCGATGCATCGGCCTCGCGCGCCACCCAGGGTGAATGCTCGGCCACGTCGCCGAAGGCTTCGATGAAGGCTTTCGGGCTCATGGCATTCACTTGCGTGATGTTCATCATTGCCTGGCGATCCATGTTCCGAGCTTGGCGCGTTCTTCGTCGGTGATGCCGGTGCGGTTGGCGAGCGGCATGGCCTTGTTGGCGACCGCCTGCACCCAAACCTGCGCCGAATAGCGCTTCATCTGATCCAGCGTCTCCAGATGAACGCCCTTGGGCGCCACCTTGATGGTTGCATCGGTCGGGTATTCCGCATGGCAGGCGGCACAGCGTGTCTGGACGATGGACAGCGCCTCGGCATCCGACACCTCGCCCGGGAACAGCACCAGCTTCGAGGGCTGAGTGACGATCAGGCCGATGGCCAGCGCGGCGCCGATCAGCGGCAGCGTCCAGGCGACATCGGCATGGGCGTCGCCCACCTCGGTGCGCACCAGGAAGTGGCGCGCAAGGCTGCCGGCGAGGATGATCAGACCCGCCAGCAGCCATGCGTGTGGACTGTCGGTGATCATCGGGAAATGGTTCGACACCATCATCGCCAGCACGGGGAGCGTCAGATAGGTGTTGTGCAGCGAGCGCTGCTTGCCGATGGCGCCAAGCCGCGGGTCAGGCCTTTCGCCCTTCAGCAGTGCAGCCGTGATCTTGCGCTGGTTGGGGATGATCACCATGAAGACATTGGCCGCCATGATGGTGCCGATCAGAGCGCCGATGTGGATGAAGGCACCACGCCCCGAGAAGACGTGGGTGTAGCCATAGGCGAAGGCCAGCAGCATGACGAAGAGACAGGCGGCCAGCAGCCCGGTGTTGCGGCCGATGGGTGATTTGCAGAGCGCCGTGTAGAGCACCCAGCCGAGGATAAGGCTCGCCACCGAGATGCCGATGGCTTGCAGCTGGGTGAGCGGCATCACGTTCGGGTCAATGAGATAACTATCGGCCTGCAGGTAGTAGAGCACGACCAGCAGCAGGAAGCCCGTCACCCAGGTGAGATAGGCCTCCCACTTGAACCAGATCAGGTCCTTCGGCAGCGTCTCAGGTGCGGTGAGGTATTTCCGGACGTGATAGAAGCCGCCGCCGTGCACCTCCCACGCCTCGCCACCCACGCCGGGCGGCATGGAGGGCTCCTTGCGGAGCGAGAAGTCGAGCGCCACGAAATAGAAGCTGGTGCCGATCCAGGCGATGCCGGCGATCATGTGGCCCCAGCGGATGAACAGGTTCGCCCAGTCGAGCGAGAACAGCGGCGAGGAGGAAAGCAGCCACGCGCCGCCGAGGGAAACGAAGATGACCGGCAGCGTCCAGGCGATCTTCGACAGCGGGTCGCCCACCTCGTGCCGCACCAGGAAGTGGCGGAGCGCGGCGCCGCCGATGAAGATCAGGCCCACCAGCATCCACGCGTTCGGCGCATTGGTGAGCATGGCGAAATGGTTCGACACCATCATCAGCAGCACGGGCAGCGTGAGATAGGTGTTGTGCAGCGAGCGCTGCTTGCCGATTGCGCCAAGCCGCGGGTCCGGCACGTCACCCTTCAGCAGGGCTGATGTGATCTTGCGCTGGTTGGGGATGATGACCATGAAGACATTGGCCGCCATGATGGTGCCGACGACAACGCCGACATGGATGAAGGCGCCGCTGCCTGAGAACAGGTGCGTGAAGAGGTAAGCGAAACCGAGGATCAGCGCGAAGACGCAGGCCGCGAGCGCGCCGGTGTTGCGGCCGATGGGTGAGCGGCATAGCCCGTCATAGATCGCCCAGCCCGCGACGATGGACACGAGCGAGATGACGATGGCCTGCCACGGTGCCAGATCGGCAACGGCTGGATCGATGAGGTTGGCGCTGGCGTTGAAATAATACACCACCGCCAGCAGGAAGAAGCCGGTGACCCAGGTGAGATAGGCCTCCCACTTGAACCATGTGAGATGTTCGGGAAGCGTGGATGGTGCCGAGAGATATTTCTGCACATGGTAGAAGCCACCGCCATGCACCTCCCAGGCCTCGCCGCGCACGCCTGGCGGAAGGTCGCCGCGCGTCTTCAGCGAGAAGTCCAGCGCCACGAAGTAGAAGGACGTGCCGATCCACGCGATGCCGGCGACCATGTGGCCCCAGCGGATCACGAAGTTCAGCCAGTCGGCGATGAAAGGCTCCAATCTCACAGCTCCTCATGAATACGCCTGCCGGGGATTGCTCCCGCGGCAGGCGCTGGTTTTGTGGTCCGCGCTTACTGCGGCAGCTTGTCGTCGACGCCCTTGATGTAATAGTTCATGCCGAGCAGCTCGCCATCGGGAAGCGGCTTGCCGGCTTCACCGACCGTCGTTCCGTCCTGCTTGGTGATCGGGCCCATGAAGGGATGGAACTCGCCGGACTTGATCTTGGCGACCGAGTCCTCAGCCATCTTCTTCACGTCATCGGGCATGTTGGTGAAGGGCGACAGGACGACCATGCCGTCCTTCATGCCACCCCAGGTGTCATCCGACTTCCAGGTTCCGTCGAGAACGGCCTGGACGCGGGCGACGTAGTAGGGATCCCAGTCATCGGTGTTGGAAGTGAGCTGGGCCTTGGGCGCGAACTTGATCATGTCGGAAGACTGGCCGAAGCCAAGCTTGCCGGCCTTTTCGGCCTCCTGAAGGGGCGCAGTCGAGTCCGTGTGCTGGACGAGGATGTCCGCACCCTGGCCGAGCAGCACCTTGGCGGCGTCGGCTTCCTTGCCCGGATCATACCAGGAGTTCACCCAGACGATCTTGACCTTGAAGTCAGGGTTCACCGACTGGGCGCCGAGCATGAAGGCGTTGATGCCCATGACGACTTCCGGAATCGGGAAGGACACGATGTAGCCTGCCGTGCCGGTCTTCGACATCTTGGCGGCGATCTGGCCCATCACGTAGCGGCCTTCATAGAAGCGCGCGTTGTAGATGCTGACGTTGTCGGCCTTCTTGTAGCCGGTGGCGTGCTCGAACTTGATGTCCGGATACTTGGCCGCGACCTTGATGGTCGGATCCATGAAGCCGAAGGAGGTGGTGAAGATGATCTTGCAGCCTTCGCGCGCCAGGCGCTCGATGGCGCGCTCGGCGTCCGGGCCCTCTGCGACGTTTTCGAGGAACACGGTCTCGACCTTGTCACCCAGTGCCTTGTCGACGGCCTTGCGGCCGACATCGTGCTGGTAGGAATAGCCGAAGTCACCCACGGGGCCCACATAGACCCAGCAAGCCTTCAGCTTGTCAGCCGCGTTCGCAGCACCTGCCGAGGCGCCAAGCGCCAGGGCCGCTGCCAATGCCATCCATTTCTTCATTCTCGTTTGCTCCTTGTTCAAAACCCATTTCCCTGCAGCCCTTGTTCTTGTTGCTTCGAAGGCGGCTGCAGGCCGTGACGAAGCTTCTTCATGCTCTAGCGGTCAGGCACGAAAGGCTGACCGAGGCAAGCCGGCGTGTTGGCCCGTATGAGGGCCCGGTTCCGCGATATGAGGACCAGCACGAGGATGGTCACCAAATAGGGGAGAGCCGAGAGTAGCTGGGACGGGATGCCGATGCCATATGCCTGCAGCGAAAATCCCATCACCGTAATTGTACCGAACAGATAGGCCCCCACCACGATGCGCCAGGGCAGCCAGGACGAGAAGACCACGAGGGCCAGCGCGATCCAGCCGCGGCCGGCCGTCATGTTTTCCACCCATTGCGGCGTATAGGCGAGCGACAGGTAGCCGCCCGCGAGGCCTGAGCAGGCACCACCGAACATGACGCAGAGGTAGCGCACGCCGACCACCGAATAGCCCAGCGCATGGGCCGACTGGTGGCTGTCGCCCACGGCCCGGATGATGAGACCCGCCTTGCTGCGGAACAGCAGGTAGGACACCCCCGCCACGATGGCGAAGGACAGATAGACCATCAGGTCCTGCCCGAACAGGATGGGTCCGATGAAAGGAATGTCCGACAGCCCCGGAACATGCAGCCGCTCAAGGTGGACGCCGGGCTGGCCGACAAAGCTTTCACCCATCAGCCCGGCGGTGCCGAGCCCGAGCAGCGTGAGCGCAAGGCCGGTTGCCACCTGGTTCGAGACCATGGTGAGGGTGAGGAAGCCGAAGAGCAGCGACAGCAATGCTCCGGCGACGAGGGCCGCCAGCACGCCGACGTATGTATTGCCAGTCAGCAGCGCCGCGCCGAAGCCGGATACCGCACCTACCGCCATCATGCCCTCGACGCCGAGATTGAGGACACCCGAACGCTCCACCACCAGTTCGCCGATGGCAGCGAGCAGCAGCGGTGTTGACGCCGTGATGATGGTGAGGATGACGGAGAGCAGCTGGTCGTTCATGCCTTCACCTCCGCCAGCTTCGGCGTGCGCCCAATGAATTTCAGGCGGTAGAGGATGAGGCTGTCGCAGGCCAGAATGTAGAACAGCAGGATGCCCTGGAAGACGCGCGCCGTCTTGTCGGAGATGCCGAGCGCCACTTGCGCGGATTCACCACCCAGATAGCTGATGGCAAGTGCGAAGGCCGCAACCAGCGCGCCGATGGGGTTGAGGCGGCCGAGGAAGGCCACGATGATGGCGGTGAAGCCGTAGCCGGGCGAGATGCCGGGCTGCAGCTGTCCCACCGTGCTCATCACTTCGCAGATGCCGGCAAGGCCAGCGAGGCCACCCGAGAGGAGGAAGCAGAACCACACGGTCTTCTCACGCGAGAAGCCCGAGAAGCGCCCGGCGCGCGGCGCGATGCCCTGCACGCGCAGTTCATAGCCTTTCAAGGTGCGGCCCATCATGAAGGCCAGTGCCAGCACCGCGACGACGGCGAAGATGGCCCCGAGGTTCACGTAGATCGGGCCGATGGACGGCGGGATAAGCTGGAACTGCGGCAGCAGCTGCCAGTCGGTGAAGGCGATGGTCTTGGGGAAGTTGTAGCCCTTGGGATCACGCCAGGGCCCGCGCACCAGCCAGTCGAGCACCAGCTGGATGACATAGACCAGCATCAGGCTGGTGAGGATCTCATTCGTGCCGAAGCGGTTCTTGAGGAAGGCGGGGATCGCTGCCCAGGCCATGCCGCCGATGACGCCCAGTGACAGCATGAGCACAAGCGTGAGCGGCGACTGGAAATCGGGGAAGAACACCGGGATGGCCGAACCCAGGATGGCGCCCGCGGTCAGCTGTCCCTCGGCACCGATGTTCCAGACATTGGCCATGTAGGAGACGGCAAGCCCCGCACCGATCATGGCGAGTGGCGCGGCCTTGACGATCAGCTGCTCGATCGACCACGAGGTGGTGAGGGGCTCGACGAAGAACACGTAAAGCGCAGAAAAGGGATTGAGGCCACGCAGCGCGAAGATGATGCCGCCGGTGACGAGGGTGAGCAAGATGGCGACGATGGGCGACAGGATCGCCATGCGCCCCGAGGCCTCTGCCCGCTTCTCAAGCACGAGCCGCATGGGGCGTCTCCTTCAATTCATGGGCACCCGCCATGAGGAGGCCGATCTTTTCCGACGAGAGCTCGGAGGCCGGATAGGCCTCGGAGAGCTGGCCGCGCGAGATGACGGCGATGCGGTCGGCGATCTCGAAGATCTCGTCGAGGTCCTGGCTGATGACCAGCACGGCAGAGCCCTGTCGGGCGAGGTCGACGATGGCCTGGCGCACGGTGGCCGCAGCACCCGCGTCGACACCCCATGTCGGCTGGTTGATGACGAGGACTCCGGGCTTGCGATCAAGCTCGCGGCCAACCACGAATTTCTGCAGGTTGCCGCCCGAGAGCGAACGCGCTTCCGGGTCGGGCTTGCCCTTCCTCACGTCGAAGTCCTTGATGACGCGCTGGCTGACGCCTGCTGCACCACCACTGCTCACCATGCCGGATTTCACCAGCGCCTCGTCGGAGGAATGGCGCGTGAGCACCACGTTCTGCGAGAGCGTGAAGCCCGGCACAGCGCCATGGCCCAGCCGCTCTTCCGGCACGAAGGCGGCACCCACATTGCGGCGCTTGTTGACGCCGTCATGGCCCATCGGCTTGCCGTCGATGACCAGCATGGCAGCAGATGCCAGCGAGCGCTCGCCCGACACCGCATCGAAAAGTTCCGACTGGCCGTTGCCGGCGACGCCGGCGATGGCCACCACCTCGCCTGCCTTCACGTCGAGCGAGACGTTCCTGAGTTCCACCGCGAAAGGCCCATCGGCAGGAAGCCTGAGGTGATCGAGCTTGAGGCGCGTGGCGCCGCGCTGGTCTTCCCGCGCGCTCTTCACCACATGGATGTCACCGCCCACCATGAGGCGCGCGAGGCTGGCCGCCGTTTCCTTCTCGGGGTCGACATTGGCGACCACCTTGCCGTGGCGCAGGATGGTGACGTTGTGGCAGAGGCGCTTCACCTCTTCGAGGCGATGGCTGATGTAGATCACCGCGCAACCTTCGCCCGCAAGCCGCGCCAGCGTCACGAAGAGCTGGTCGGCTTCCTGCGGGGTGAGCACGGCAGTGGGCTCGTCCATGATGAGGAGCTTCGGCTCCTGCAGCAGGCAGCGCACGATCTCGATCCGCTGGCGTTCGCCCACCGAAAGGTCGGCCACCACGGCGGTGGGCGCCAGCGGCAGGCCATAGTCGCGCGAGACGCGCGTGATGCGCTCGGAGAGTTTCTTCATGTCGAAGGCGCCTGGCATGGCAAGCGCGATGTTTTCCGCCACGGTGAGCGCATCAAACAGCGAGAAGTGCTGGAACACCATGCCGATGCCGAGCTTCCTTGCCGCGGCGGGGCTGGGAATGGTGACGGGTTTTCCCATCCAGCGGAACTCGCCGGAGGTGGGCTGCAGCGCGCCATAGATCATTTTGACGAGGGTGGACTTGCCCGCCCCGTTCTCGCCGAGGAAGGCGTGGATTTCGCCCGGCTTCACCTTGAGAGTCACGTCGTCGTTGGCCTTCAGGGTTCCGAAGACCTTGGTGACGTGGAGTGCCTCGAGCAGGTATTCCATTGATCAGCCAGCGTTCCTTGCCGACAACATGCCGTGGGTTGCGGAGGCTGACAATGCCTCATCGAGGGTTATAAGCTGGGCTGCAACCGAGACCGCGATGGCGGCGGGAAGCTTGGAGCGGATGCCGCCGATGCCGATGGGGCAGATCATCGCCGCCACCCGGACCTCGTCGACGCCGGCGTCTCTCAGCCGGCGCTCAAACCGCGCCCGCTTGGTGGCGCTGCCGATGACGCCGACATGGGCAATCGCCGGCTTACGCAGGGCCGCATCGGCAACTGCCAAGTCGAGTGCGTGGGAATGGCTCATGATGAAGGCCAGCGATCCTTCAGGCGCCTCTGCCACCACCTGCAGCGGGTCGCCCACGAAGCCCGTCACGTTCTGCGGCATGGCACCGGGGAAGGCCTCCGGGCGGGGGTCCGCCCAGGTGACGTCAAATGGCAAGGGGGCGAGCGACAGGATCAGCGCGCGGCCTACATGGCCCGCGCCGAAGACCAGCACGGCGCGGCGGCGCTCGCCGAAGTTTTCCACAATTCCAAGCAGCCGGTTGGTAAGGCTGAACGGCACGGCCTGCTCGCGCGCCGCCATTTCCCTCGCCTCCGCCAAGGAGGTCGCATCGAAGCTTTCGATGGCGAGCGTTACCCGCCCGCCGCAGCACTGGCCAAGATCGGGGCCGAGTGACTGGGTGAGCATCCTGATCTGGCGCGGCTTGCCCAGCATGCGCTGCGCCTCCGCAAGTGCCTTCCACTCCAGCGTGCCGCCGCCGATAGTCCCGTGAAAACCGTTGGCGGTGACCACCATGCGGGCCCCCTCCTCACGCGGCACGGAGCCTTCGGCACGGGTGACGGAGACCATGGCGCAGGAGCCCTGCGTTTCCAGCGTGCGCGCAATCAGGTTCCACACCTTCATCACTGCATTCCGTTCACCGCGCGGAGGATCGCCTCCGGCGTGGCAGGCGCATCGAGCTTCGGGATGTCTCCGGGCTTGATGCTGGCAATCGCATCGAAGATCGCGGTCCACACCGAATTGCCCAGCATCAGCGGCGGCTCGCCCACTGCCTTGGAGCGATAGATCGTGTCTTCCTTGTTGCCTTTGGATTCGAACAGCTTCACCCGGAAATCGGCGGGAACGTCGGAGGCGCAGGGGATCTTGTAGGTCGAAGGCGCATGGGTGCGCAGGCGGCCCTGTTCGTCGAAGACCAGTTCCTCGGTGGTGAGCCAGCCCATGCCCTGCACGAAGCCGCCCTCCACCTGGCCGATGTCGAGGCCGGGGTTCAGCGAGCGGCCGACGTCATGGAGGATGTCGACGCGGTCAACCGTCATCTCGCCCGTCAGCGTGTCGATGGTGACTTCCGAGCAGGATGCGCCATAGGCGAAATAGAAGAAGGGACGGCCCTTGGCCTTGGGCCTGTCCCAGTGGATCTTGGGCGTCGCGTAGTAACCCGTGGAGGAGAGCGAGATGCGCGCGGCATGGGCCTGCTTAGCAAGGTCACCGAAGGCAATGGCGTGCTTGCCGCCCAGAACTCTTCCGCCCTCGAAGCGGATGCGGCTCTTCGGCACCTTCCACTGCTTCGCCACGAAGGCGATGAGGCGGTTCTTGATGGTGGCAGCGGCAGCCTTGGCGGCCATGCCGTTGAGGTCGGCACCTGAAGACGCCGCGGTGGCGGACGTGTTGGGCACCTTGCCGGTGGTGGTGGCGGTGATGCGCACTTGCGCGGCCGCGATGCCGAACTCCTCCGCCACCACCTGCGCCACCTTGGTGTAGAGGCCCTGCCCCATCTCCGTGCCGCCGTGGTTCAGATGCACCGAGCCATCGGTATAGACATGCACCAGTGCACCCGCCTGGTTGAGGTAGGTGAGCGTGAAGGAGATGCCGAACTTGACCGGCGTGAGCGAGAGGCCCTTCTTCAGCACAGCATTCTTCGCGTTGAAGCGGGCGATCTTTTTGCGTCGTGCGCGATAGTCGGAAGACGTCTCGATCTCTTCGATGATCTCGGGCGCGATGTTGTCCTCGACCTTCATGCCATAGGGCGTGACGCTGCCCTTGACGCCGTAAAGATTGGCCTTGCGCACATCGAGCGGGTCCTGCCCCGTGCGGATGGCGATCACCTCCATCAGGCGCTCGGCAAACAGCATGCCCTGCGGGCCACCGAAGCCGCGGAAGGCGGTGTTGGAGACAGTGTTGGTGCAAAGCCTGCGCGTGGCGATGCGCGCGGCGGGATAGAAATAGGCATTGTCCGCATGGAACATGGTGCGGTCGCAGATGGCATTCGACAGGTCCGCCGAATAGCCGCAGCGGGCGAGAAAATCGACATCAACACCGGTGACGCGACCCTTGCCGTCGAAGCCTGCCGTATAGTCGACGCGGAAGTCATGGCGCTTGCCCGTCAGCATCATGTCCTCGTCGCGGTCGAGGCGGCACTTGGCCGGGCAACCCAGAAGGCGCGCGGCGAGTGCGGCGAGGCAGGCCCATTGCGCGGCCTGGCTCTCCTTGCCGCCGAAGGCACCACCCATGCGGCGGCATTCGACCGTCACCATGGAGGCCTGCACATGCAGCATGTGGGCGACAAGGTGCTGAACCTCTGAAGGGTGTTGCGTGGAGCAATGCACGGTGACCGCACCATGCTCCTCCGGCACGGCGAGGCTCACCTGACCTTCGAGGTAGAAATGCTCCTGCCCGCCAATGCGGAAGCTTTCCGAGACGCCATTCTTGGCTGATGCGATGGCCTTCGCCGGATCACGGCGTAGGAACTGGTAGGGATCGCCCACGTCCTTGGTCTTCGCGGCCAGTGCGTCCTCGACCGTCACGGCGGGTTTTTCCGCCGCGATCTCGATCTTCGCCAGCTTGGCGGCGCGGCGCGCGGCCTCGCGCGTGTCGGCGACCACCGCGAAGATCACCTGGCCGTGGAACATGATGCGGCCATCGGCGAGGATCGGGTCGCCACCGAAGACGGGCGCGCAGTCGTTGAGGCCCGGAATGTCCTTGGCGGTGAGGACCGCGATCACGCCCGGAGCGGATTTCACCGCCGAGAGGTCGAGCGCCTTGATCTTGCCCAGCGCGCCGTCCCTGGCGAAGCCGGGATAGACGTGGACGAGACCCTCGGGCTCGCGCATGTCATCAATGTAGGTGGCGGAACCCTGCACATGCAGCGGTGCGCTGTCATGGGCCAGCGTCTTGCCGACAGTCTTCGTTTCGATGCGGCGGCGGGCCACGGCCATCACGCCACCGCCTTGCGATTGGCCAGCACGCGCGTGTTGCCGGCACCTGCCACTTCCATCAGCGCCTTCTTCAGCAGGCCTTGCGCCACGTCGATGCGATAGGCGGCGGAGGCGCGCATGTCGGAAATCGGTTGGAAATCCTTCGCCAGCGCGTCAATGGCGGCCGCCCATGATGCAGGCTGGTCGAGCGAGACACCCTGCAGCGCCACTTCGGTTGCGGCGCCACGCTTCGGCGTTGCCGCCATGCCGCCGAAGGCGATGCGGGCGGATGAGATGGTGCGGCCATCCAGCGTGAACTTGAATCCGGCCATGACAGCGGAGATATCCTGATCGAAGCGCTTGGAAATCTTGTAGGCGCGGAAGGCTTCGTTGCGCTTGAGCTTCGGCACGTCGATGTGCCAGACGAGTTCGCCCGGCTTCCGGTCCTGGCGGCCATAGGCGATGAAGAAGCTTTCGAGCGGCAGCGAACGTTCAGTATCGCCATGACGCAGCGTGAGCGTGGCGCCGAGTGCGATCAGCATTGGCGGCATGTCGCCGATGGGCGAGCCGTTGGCGATGTTGCCGCCGACAGTGCCGGAGGCGCGCACCTGCGTGGAACCCAGACGGCGCAGCACTTCCGCAACATCGGCGTCGATGGTTGAGAGTGCCGGTGTCGCCTCCGCATAGGTTGCCGCCGCGCCGAGACTGATGCGGTCCTTATCTGACTTGACGGCGTGGAGTTCCTTCACGCCACCGGTGAGGATGATCTTCGGCAGCTGGCGCATCTGCTTGGTAATCCACAGCCCCACGTCGGTGGCGCCGGACACGATGGTGGCATCCGGATTCTCTGCCGCGAGCCGTGCCAGCGTCACGGCCTGCGCGGGGCGCGCGATGAAGCTTTCGGGCGTGCCGACGAAGACGTCTGCGCCATCATCCAGCGCGGCGAGCTGGCGGGTGGCTTCCCTGGCAGCCTTCGCCCAGCGGTCCGCCGCCTTGCCGCTGCAACTCAGCTGTGCGGCTTCGATGATCGGGCGATAGCCGGTGCAGCGGCAGAGGTTGCCGGCGATGTGGGTGGCGATCTCGTCACGCGTGGGCGCACCGCCCTGCTGGTAGAGGGTGAACAGAGACATGACGAAGCCCGGCGTGCAGAAGCCGCATTGCGAGCCGTGGGTGTCCACCAGCGCCTGCTGCACCGGGTGCAGCACGTCGCCGTCGGCAAGGTCATCGACGGTCACCAGTTCCTTGCCGTCAAGCTGGCCGACCAGAATGATGCAGGCGTTGACCGGCTCATAGACCAGCTTGCCGTTCTTCAATGAGCCCAGCGCCACGGTGCAGGCGCCGCAATCGCCCTCGTTGCAGCCTTCCTTGGTGCCGCGCGCGCGCTCATCGAGGCGCAGCCAGTCGAGCACGCTGCGCATGGACGGCACGTGGGACAATTCCACGATCCGGGCGCGGCGCAGGAAGCGGATGGAGGCACGGGTGGTCACTTGGGATCAGCTCCCTCGGTAGGTGGAATAGCCATAGGGCGAAAGCAGCAGCGGCACGTGATAATGCGCCGATGCATCCGCGATGCCGAAGCGGATGGGAATGACGTCCAGAAAGGCGGGCTTGGGCAGCTTGGTGCCGCCGGCGCGCAGATAGGCCCCGGCGTGGAAACGCAGCTCATACTCGCCGGCGGCGAAATCCGCGCCTTCCAGAATGGGGCCTTCGGCACGACCGTCGGCATTGGTGTGAATGGTCTTGAGTGGAGCCGTCTCGCCCTGCCGGAACAGTTCGATTTTCAGCCCTGCCGCGGGCTTGCCCGAGGCGGTGTCCAATACATGCGTCGTCAGGCGGCCCATGTCGCTTGCGCTCCTCGCATCCCCTTATTTCAGGCTCTGGTGGCCCGAATTACCGAAAAAGCTATCATGCAGCGCGCGTTCGCAAAAGCAGAATAAAGGCGACGGACCGTGCGCATTTTGCGCAGCATTCAGAGCTTGCGGAGGTAGTGCTCCACGATCTCCAGAAAGGCCTCCACCGTGGGCCTGGCGCCGGCCCCGCTGCGGGCCACCAGGCGCAGGCGGTCCACCGGCAGGCGCTTGTCGGAGAGCGGCACGAAGACGAGCGTTCCGGAAGCGAGCTCGCGCTCGATGCCGATCACCGTCTGGAAAGCGACGCAGCTGCCGCGACGGCTGAGCGAGGCCATGAGCCGGAGCGAGTTGCACTCGAAGGCGGGCCTGAGCTTGCGTGCGGCCGGGATGGCATCGAGGATCGCCCGCAGGCTGAGGCCGGGCGAGGGCCAGGCGAGCGGATGCTCGGCGCAGTCGGCGAGCGACAGCTTCTTCGCCTTGGCCAGCGGGTGGCCGGGCGACATGATGGCACCGAGGTCGAGATCACGCGAGGCCAGCGCTTCGAGCCCGTCGAGCGTGGACGGATTGAACGTGAAGCCCAGTTCCGCCTGGTGCTCGCGCACCATCTGCGTGACGGCCTCGGAGCCCGCGACCGTGACGGACACCTGGATGCCGGGATAGCTGCGCATGAAATGCTCCAGCATGTCGGGCAGGACCGAGGCCGAGACACTCTCCACCGTGGCGATGCGCAGCAAGCCGCGCGTCAGCTTGCGCAGCGCCGAGAGTTCATCGAGCGTATTCTCATGGCCCTGCGCGGCGCGCCTGAGCCCGCGCAGCAGGATTTCGCCCGCGGGTGCCAGCTTGAGGCCGCGCCCTGAGCGGTCGAACAGGCGATTGCCGAGTGCGGCTTCCAGCTGGATCAGCTGGCGGCTGATCGCCGAGGCCGCGACGTTCAAATCCTGCGCGGCGGCGCGCACCGAGCCCAGTTCCGCCACCGCCATGAAGTAGCGGTAGGAAATGGCAATCAGTGCGGGTTCGCTCTTGGCCACGAATTACCTGATCAGGATGCCGCGAAAATCGTTGACGTTGGTGTGGGTCGGCCCGGTGATCACCTGGTCGCCCAAGCGCTCGAACAGCGAATGCGCATCATTGTTCTCGAGGAAACCCATGGGGTCGAGGCCGAGCGCTCTTGCACGATCGAGACTGGTGGGATCGATCACCGCGCCGGCGATCTGCTCCATGCCGTCGATGCCGTCCGTATCGGCTGCGAGCGCAGTGATGCGCTTGTCGCCACCCAGCGCGATGGCCAGCGCCAGCAGGAATTCCACATTGCGGCCGCCCCTGCCCTTGCCCCTCACGGTGACGCCCGTTTCTCCACCCGACAGCAGCAGGCAGGGTCTCTTCACAGGCGCATCACGGTCGGCGATTTCGAGCGCGATCGCGGCATGGACCTTCGCCACCTCGCGCGCCTCGCCCTCGATGCGGTCGCCCAGATAAAGCACGTTGAGGCCCTGCGCCTCAGCCTTGCTGCGCACCGCGCGGAAGGATTCATGGGGCGAGACGACGACGCGGGCTTCGGTGTGGGCGCTATGGATGGCGCGGTCATCATCAGGGCTCTTCAACCAGGCCTCGATGGACTGCGGCACCGGCACGCCATAGCGCGCGAGGATGGCGAGCGCATCCTTCTTGCGCGTCGGATCGGCCACGGTGGGGCCGGAGCCGATGATGGCGGGGTCATCGCCCGGCACATCCGAGAGCGCCAGCGTCCAGATTCGGGCGCGGCCCGCGGCGCGCGCCAGCCTGCCGCCCTTGATGGCGGAGACCTGCTTTCTGACGCAGTTCAACTCGCCGATGTTGGCGCCGCATTTGAGCACGGCCTTCACCAGACCGAACTTCTCCTCGATCGAGATGCCCGGCACCGGCTTCGACATCAGCGCCGAGGCACCGCCGGAGATGAGTGCGATGAGGAGATCGTCAGGCCCCAGCGTGGCGGCGAGCGCCAGCGCCTGCTCGGCGGCGGCGAGGCTGGTCTTGTCCGGCACGGGGTGGCTGCCATGGATGAGGCGCAGCCGCTGCAGATTGTGGGTGTAGCCGTGGGGCGCAATGACGAGGCCTTCCAGCGGTCCGTGCCAATTGTCCTCCACCGCCTTCGCCATCGGGACGGCAGCCTTGCCCACCGCAATGACCACGGTGCGGCCTTTCGGCTTTTCAGGAAGGTTGCGGGCCACCGCCTTCGCGGGGTTGGCGGCCTCGACCGCGGCATCGAAAAGGCCGCGCAGGATCGTCCTGTCATCAGTCACGTAACGAAATCTCCCTGGCTTCAGGCTTTTTGCGCCAAGCCAGGGAGATGTACAAGCCTATGGCTGGATCAGCGGGCGACCAGCACGCTGCAATGCGCACGGCCCGCGACGTCCGAGGCCACGGAGCCCAGCACGAGGCGCGAGACGCCACGCTTGTCGCCGGTGCCGACGACGATCTGGTCGTAGCCGTTTTCTTCCGCATACTGAACGATGGCCGAAGCGGCCTCGCGGCTCCTGAGGGCCAGTTCATCGACGCTGGCCACGCCATGCTTCTTGGCGATGGCGGCGGCGGCGTCGAGCACCTTCTTCACCTGATCGTCTTCCATGCTGTAGATGAGCGGCCCGCGGCTTCCGCCATTGGCCACGTTGACCACGCAGATCGACAGATGCGCGCCCAGCTTCTTGGCCATTTCAGCGGCCAGTTCCAAGGCATGCGCAGAGTGGGCCGTGCCATCGGTCGCACAGAGAATCTTCTTCATCGCTTTTCCCTCCATATCGTCGCGAGTTCTTTACTCACGTGAATGAATAGGGAGCATCCTGCCGTCAAACCTTGATTTCGGTCAAAAAATAGGCAGATCGCCGAAGTTAGAGGTTACTCTCGGAGAAGGTGTCGCAATCCTTCAGGCTCTGGGCGTTGAGGCCCTTCTTGAACCAGTCCACACGCTGCGCGGACGTGCCATGCGTGAAGGATTCCGGCACCACATAGCCCTGCGAGCGCTTCTGCAGCCGGTCGTCGCCGATGGCGGCCGCGGCGTTGAGGCCCTCCTCGATGTCGCCATCCTCGAGGATCTTGGCGGAGGCGTTGGCCTCCTGCGCCCAGATGCCGGAGAAGCAATCGGCCTGCAGCTCCATGCGAACCGACAGCGCGTTGGCATCGGCCTTGGAGGCGCGCATGCGGGCCTGGGTGACCTTGTCGGCGATGCCGAGCAGGTTCTGCACATGGTGGCCAACCTCATGCGCGATCACATAGGCCTGGGCGAAATCACCCGGTGCGCCGAGCTTGTTCTTCATGTCCTGGTAGAAGGAGAGATCGATGTAGACCTTCTGGTCGGCCGGGCAATAAAACGGGCCCATGGCGGCCTGGGCATTGCCGCAGGCCGACTGGACGAAGCCCGAAAACAGCACGAGCTTCGGCTTCTGGTAATTGCTGCCGAGGATCTCGCCCCAGACGCGATTGTTGGAACCCAGCACGCGGGCCACGAATTCCTTGCCGGCGTCAGAGTCGGCCGAGGGCACGTTGGGGGTCTGCAACCCGCCGCCGCTGGCGTCCGTCACCTCGGTGCGCTTGTCGGGCAGGGTGATCTGGGTGTCCTGGCCGGTTCCCGGCACGGACATGCCGCCGCCGTTCAGCACCTGCAGGAGGTCGAGGCCGAACAAGAACTTGACGATGAAATAGACGGCGATCAGGAACAGGATGGTCTTGAAGCTGAAGCCGCCGCGGCCCATGCCGATGGGGATGTTGACTCCCCGCCCGCCGCGGCCACCGCCG
>NZ_JBAXGR010000024.1:0-45008 GCF_037139295.1 Aestuariivirga sp. | reverse complement strand
TTTGATCGGCGGACTACACCTTAACACCCTGTCCGAATTCCTAGGACCACCTCAGTTCCGCGGACGCCGGCCTGCCCTCGCCACGCGACAAGGCTTGCACCGGCCGCGCTTTTCCGCCATAAGCCGCCTCGCTGTAAGGCACCCGGCTGGGGGCTGAACGGAAGGGTCATGTGCTTCAAAGCAGATGGCCAGGGGGTGAACCCCGTCTTCCCGTGTCTCCGCTCTTTCGTTTGACCGGTCTTTCGAGCCTTTCTGGGTTCGAAAGAGGCTCTGCGCCGGATGACTTAGGCTGTTGAAACGTAACGAAAGGCACAATCAATATGGCTCTCTATGAGCACGTGTTCATGACACGTCAGGACGCTGCGCCCACTCAGGTCGATGCCCTGACGGAGCAGTACAAGGCGCTTCTCGCTGCCAATGGCGGCAAGGTGACCAAGACCGAATACTGGGGCCTCAAGTCCCTCACCTATCGCATCAAGAAGAACCGCAAGGCGCATTACACGCTCTTCAACATCGACGCCCCCTCTGCCGCCGTGCAGGAGATGGAGCGCCAGATGTCGATCTCGGAAGACGTGATCCGCTTCATGACCGTCAAGGTCGAAGCCCTTGAGGATGGTCCGTCGGCCCAGATGCGCCGCCGCGAGGACCGTGACCGCCGCGAAGACCGCGTCGAAGCCACCGAGGAGAGCAACTAATGTCCGCTCCGCAAGCCCGCCGCCCCTTCTTCCGTCGCAAGAAGAGCTGCCCCTTCACCGGCGATAACGCCCCGAAGATCGACTACAAGGACGTGCGCCTCCTGCAGCGCTACGTCTCCGAGCGCGGCAAGATCGTGCCGAGCCGCATCACCGCGGTATGCGCCAAGAAGCAGCGCGAACTGGCCAAGGCCATCAAGCGTTCCCGCTTCCTGGGCCTGCTGCCCTACGTGCTCAAGTAAGGAGTAGCCCAGATGGACGTCATTCTTCTCGAACGCGTCGCCAAGCTTGGCCACATGGGCGAAGTGGTGAAGGTCAAGGACGGCTATGCCCGTAACTTCCTTCTCCGCGGCGGCAAGGCGCTGCGCGCCACCGAAGCCAACAAGGCCAAGTTCGAACGTGACCGCGCGGCCCTCGAGGCCCGCAACGCCGAACGCCGGGCCGCTGCCGGCGAGGAAGCCAAGTCGCTGGACGGCAAGAGCTTCACGCTCATCCGTCAGGCCGGCGAATCGGGCCAGCTCTACGGCTCCGTCAGCCCGCGTGACATTGCGGACGCCGCTGGCGCCATTGGCGTCAAGATCGACCGTGGCCACATCCAGCTGACCGCGCCGATCAAGACCATTGGTCTGCACGAGGTGATCGTCTCGCCGCATCCGGAAGTCGAAGTCAAGGTGACGGTCAACGTCGCCCGCTCGCCCGAGGAAGCCGCCGCCCAGGCGCGCGGCGAAGACCTCACCGGCCCGACCTCGGACCGTGCGGAAATCCGCGCTGCCGCCGAAGCCCTCTTCGAGGAAGCCCAGGCCGAAGCCGCCGCGGAAGACAACGCCTAAGCATCGCATCGACGGCGAATGCATCAGGGCCGCCCTTCGGGGTGGCCCTTTTTTCATTCCGAGAATGCAACGGGCTCCCGTCCAGCGTGCACAAAAAGCCATTAACCCTTGCGCATTCAACCCCTTGCGTGAGGCGGGGTCGGCACATTAAACTTTTGTTAATGAAAATGACATCAGGGGGCAGGTGTCAGAGACCGCCAGTATGGCGAAGGGCTAAGGAGCGCAGGGTTATGTACGCACTTCTGGATCGTGCACTGAAGACGGTCATGGAAAAGGGCACGCTGCGCGTGACCGGACCGGATGGCAAGGTGCGGGACTATGGCAATGGCACGGGCACGCCAGTGAACATCGCCATCAAGACGCCGCTTGCCGCGACCAAGATCGCAGCCGATGCCGATCTCTATCTCGGTGAATGCTACATGGATGGATCGCTGGATGTGTCCGGCGGCACCACCATCTATGATACGCTCGCACTACTCGCCGCCAATGTGCAAGCCCACAAGATGCCGAAGATCGCCAAGGCTGCAAATGCCGTGCGCATCGCGCTGAAGCGCGTCGACCAGTACAACCCCGTCGGCAAGGCCAAGAGCAACGTTGCGCACCACTACGACCTTTCTGGCGCGCTCTACGATCTCTTCCTCGATCGCGACCGGCAATATTCCTGCGCCTATTTCGAAACCGATGACGGTTCGCTGGAAGATGCGCAGCTGGCCAAGAAGCGCCATCTCGCCGCAAAGCTCGACATCAAGCCCGGCATGAAGGTTCTGGACATCGGCTCCGGCTGGGGCGGGCTCGGCCTCTACATCGCGGAAATCTGCGGCGCCGAAGTCACCGGCGTCACCCTGTCGGAGGAACAGTACAAGCTGTCGAACGAGCGGGCCGAGCAGCGCGGCGTTTCCGATCGCGTGCAGTTCCTGCTGAAGGACTATCGTCACCTCGAAACCAAGTTCGACCGCATCGTGTCGGTCGGCATGTTCGAGCATGTGGGCGTCGGTCACTTCAAGGAGTTCTTCACCAAGGTGAACGCCCTCCTCAAGGACAATGGTGTGGCCGTGCTGCATTCGATCAACCGCTCGGCAGGCCCTGACGCAACGTCCGCCTGGATCAAGAAATACATTTTCCCGGGTGGCTACATCCCGGCCCTCTCGGAAGTGCTTCCCTATATCGAGAAGTCAGGGCTCTACGTCACCGACATCGAGATCCTGCGACTGCACTATGCCAAGACGCTGCGCGAATGGTACCTGCGCTTCGCCGACCACCGCGAGCGCGCGAAGGAACTCTATGACGAGCGCTTCTGCCGCATGTGGGAGTTCTATCTCGCCGTATCAGAGTGCGCCTTCCGCTACGTGGGCATGAACAACTTCCAGATCCAGTTCGTGAAAAACCAGAATGCCTTGCCGCTGACCCGCAACTACATGATCGCGGAAGAAGACCGGCTTCGCGAGATCGACAGCAAGCTGCCACGCTTCAAGGCGGTTCCCGCCGAGTAAGGTGCACGGGGCGAAGAACCCCTGCCCTGCGCCGACGCGCAGGCCATGATTGTGGATAACGTGCATAAGGCGCACAATGGCGCCGCAACTGCGCTGCATGTGTCTACGGTCTCGCGATGAACCAGAACCCTGCCCTCCGCGCCGTCGATCCTTCACCGGACGACGAGAGCTTCCGCAACCCGCCCCACAACATCGAGGCGGAACAGGCGCTGCTGGGCGCCATCCTGGTCAACAACGAGGCAGCGGACAAGGTGTCCGCATTCCTGCTGCCGGAGCATTTCTTCGAACCGCTGCACGCTCGCATCTTCGAGGCGGCAACCACGCTCATCAAGATCGGCAAGCTGGCGAGCCCGGTGACGCTCAAGACGCATTTCGAGAATGACGCCACGCTGAAGGAAATTGGCGGCACGGCCTATCTCGCGCGGCTTGCGGCGAGCGCCACGACCATCATCAACGCCGAAGAATATGGCCGCACGATTTATGAACTCGCGCAGCGGCGCAAGCTCATCGGCATCGGCACGGAACTCGTCAACGAGGCCTTCGACCCCGACATCGAGGACTCCTCGCGCGAACTGATCGAGCGCGCCGAGCAGACGCTCTACACCATGGCCGAGACCGGAAAATATGGCCAGGGATTCCAGCCCTTCGCCCGGGCACTCACCGATGCTGTCGACATGGCGGCGAGTGCCTACCAGCGCGATGGTGGCTTGTCCGGCATCTCGACGGGGCTCAAGGACCTCGACGAGAAAATGGGCGGCTTGCAGTCTTCCGATCTCATCATCCTGGCCGGCCGCCCAGCCATGGGCAAGACATCGCTCGCCACCAACATCGCCTACAATATCGCCAAGGCCTACAAGGCGCAGCACAACGCTGATGGCTCGGTGAAGGTGACGGATGGCGGTGTCGTGGCCTTCTTCTCACTCGAAATGTCGGCCGAGCAGCTGGCGACGCGTATCATCTCCGAGCAGGCAATGATCCCGTCGGAGCGCATCCGCCGCGGCAAGATCACCGAGGATGAATTCGCCAAGATCGTCGAGGTGACGCGCGAGATGCAGTCGCTGCCGCTCTACATCGATGCGACCGGCGGCATCACCATTGCGCAGGTGGCAGCGCGTGCAAGGCGGTTGAAGCGCCAGCGCGGGCTGGGGCTTCTCGTGGTCGACTACTTGCAGCTGCTTTCCGGCTCCTCGCGCCGCGCATCGGAAGGCCGTGTGCAGGAAGTCTCCGAGATTACCGTGGGCCTCAAGGCACTGGCCAAGGAGCTTTCGGTGCCGGTCGTGGCTCTTTCGCAGCTGTCACGCCAGGTCGAGAACCGCGACGACAAGCGCCCGCAGCTTGCCGACTTGCGTGAATCAGGCTCGATCGAGCAGGACGCCGACGTGGTGCTGTTCGTCTACCGCGAGGAATATTATCTTGCGCGCAAGGAGCCTCGCCCCAACACACAGGAACACTTCGACTGGCAGGAACAGATGAACCGCGTGAACGGAGTTGCCGAAGTCATCATTGGCAAGCAGCGTCATGGCCCCACCGGCATAGTCGAACTGCAGTTCGAGGCGAGCCTGACCAAGTTCCAGAACTTGGTGCGCACTGACTACATTCCGGAGCGCTTCGAATAGCAACTCAACTCTACTTTCAGATGTATTTTCTACAATTATTGCACAGTGTTTAGTTCAAATTGTGCAAAATTGGATTACGTTCTGCGCGCAAACAGTGCATTATACGCCAATCCGGTTCAGGATAACACGGCGGAGCCGCGGATGGGCGTGTCACGATTCTCAAGCTTGGGGCTTTGGCGGTGAACCAGCACACGCCCTTCTCGCCGCACAGGAATTTCGCCGACAATCTCCGCGCGCTGTGTACGCGCCACGGCTCGATTGCCGCAGTTTGCCGGGCGCTCGGCATGAACAGGCAGCAGTTCAACAAATATCTCTCCGGTTCCACCCTTCCAAATGCTGCGACGCTCGAGAAGATCTGCAACTTCTTCCGGATCGAGTCCGAGAGCCTGTTCCACGATCCGGCGCGTTTCCAGAAACCCAAGGAAGATTTGCTGCTCAGCGGCTTTCCGCTTCATGGCCTGGGCCTTGCTGCCAATGCCTTCGCCGGGATGCAACCCACCACGCTGCGCACCGGCTGCTATCACCTGTACAGCCTGTGGCCGCGCGATGAGGCGAAGTGCCTGCGTGAGGCGGTGTTCATCCAGAAGAAGGGCGATGTCACGGTCTTTACCCGCTTTACCAAGTACCGTGCCGTGGGCCAGCGCCAGCACTATTACCTGAGCGGCAGGCATGACGGTGTGGTGCTCGAAGCGGAGAAGGCGCGCTTCCTGCTCTCGCTGAACCGAAAGGGTTGCGGCGAAGTGAGCCTTGTTTCGATGGGGTCGGAAAATGCGCTGTCTCAGGGGTTCTTGAGCGGTCTCGCGCTCACGATGGCGCCATCGGGAACGCCACAGGCAGTGCGTGCCACACTGCAGTTTCGTGGGTGTTCGGACGCACTGAGGCGCGCCATCCGGGATGCAGGCGTGCTGCCACTGGATGATCAGTCAATTCCAGAAGAGGTAAGGCAGTCATTGACCCTGCCACGCCAGGCACCGGTGGCCCATCTTGAGGCTTTCAGCCTTCTGGACGGTCTGCCCTCGGCTTTCCCCTGATCAACCCGTGATCACGTCGTCCGGCGCATATTTGTTCAGCGCCAGCATCGCGGCAACGACCTTGCGCGTTTTGACTGCAATCGGTTTCGATGCTTTCAGGCGGCGAATGGAGCCGGCCAGCTGATCTTTGAAGGCATCGAGCAGGATTGCCTGATAGTGGTCGTAACGGCTGGGACCACCAGGTGCAATCGGTTGCTTGAGGGCGCTGCCATCACCGCGGGCGACCTTCTTGACCGAGCGCAACACGCGGCGCAGTTCCTTGTTGTCGACCGTGGGAGCCGGACGGATAGCACGCTTCGTCGGTTCTCGCGGCGCTTGCAACGTGGCCTGCGTTCCATCCATGTGGTGCCTCCCGGTCTGGTCTGTCGAACGCAACTCCGTTACGTTCATCTGGTTGTAAATTATGCAATCGCTTGCAGAAGGCAATTTCGCTTTGATTTCGCTCTGCGCGCGAAGGGCGAGCGTCATGCGCTTTTTGAGCCTCCCCAAGGCAAGGCTTGATCCCTGGTGCAGGTGACCTTAAGCCAATTCCGGAAAGGATTTTGCGACCAGATGACCCCCACCCCAGAGGACCTGGCCGGAGCGGTGCTGACCATCGATCTGGTCGCGCTGAAGGAGAACTGGCGGCGGCTTAACATACGGGCCGGAAAGGCAGAATGCGGCGCGGCGGTGAAGGGCAACGCCTATGGGCTGGGCATCGAACCGGTGGCCCGGGCACTGTGGGAAGCGGGGTGCAGATCGTTCTTCGTGGCCCGCCCCAAGGAGGGCGAGGAGCTGCGGGAACGCCTGCCGGAAGCAACAATATACATCCTTGACGGTCTGTTTGCGGGCCAAGCGGAATTTTACGCAAAACTGAACCTCTGCCCGGCGCTGATTTCCATCGAGGAAGCGCAGGAATGGGCAATGTTTGGAAGGGTTTACGGGCGGAAACTGCCCTGCGCGATCCATGTCGACACCGGCATCAACCGGCTGGGCTTTTCAATGGCGGAATTCGATTCGCTGCTGGCCGACAACTTCACCATGGAGGGGCTGAACGTCACCCTGCTGATGAGCCACCTCGCTTGCGCGGACGAGCCTTCCCACCCGCTTAACCAGCGCCAGCGCACGGCTTTCGCGAGCATACGGGCCAAGCTGCCGGGCGTGGCGGCGAGTCTTGCCAATTCATCGGGCGTGTTCCTGGGCGATGGCTTCACCCATGACCTGGTGCGCCCCGGCATTGCGCTGTACGGCGGAAATCCGATGCAGAATGTTGCGAATCCGATGCTGCCCGTTGCCATTCTGGAAGGTGCCGTCATGCAACTGCGCAGCGTTGCCCCCGGTGACACGGTGGGCTACTCCGCCACCTGGAAAGCCGACCGCCCGAGCCGGATTGCGGTGCTGGGCGCCGGCTACAAGGACGGCGTTCCGCGCGCACTGTCCTCGAAACAGCCGCATGGCCCTGCCCAGGTCTTCATCAACGGACAGCGCTGCCCGGTTATCGGGCGCGTCTCCATGGACATGATGGGGATCGACATCACTGACCTTGCGGAAGGCAGTGTGGTGCGCGGCACGCGGGCGGAGATCCTGGGGCGCCACATCGGCATCGACGAAGCGGCCAACTGGGCAGGCACCATATCCTATGAGTTGCTGACGAGGCTGGGCAGCCGCTATGCAAGGCTCTACACCGGGCTCGAATCGGACAGCACAGCTTGAACATATTTGCCCATATCGGCCGCGCCTCGCTGGCCCTGCTCGGAGAAGTGGGCCGGGTTGCGCTGTTCCTGAAGGACGCGCTGCTGCAGGGCCTGACGCCGAAGATCTTCGTCCGGCAGATCCTCGAGCAGATGATGCGGATCGGCTATTTTTCGCTGCCGGTCGTCGGCCTCACGGCCTTCTTCACAGGTGGCGCGCTGGCGCTGCAGATTTACCTCGGATCCTCGCGCTTCAACGCGGAGAGCCTCGTCGCCTCGATCGTCGCACTGGGCATCACGCGCGAGCTGGGGCCGGTCCTCGCAGGTCTGATGGTTGCGGGACGTGTCGGCGCCTCCATCGCGGCCGAACTCGGCACCATGCGGGTGACCGAGCAGATCGATGCGCTGGTAACGCTGGCCACCAACCCGTTCAAGTATCTCGTGGGCCCGCGCATCATCGCAGCGGTGGTGACGCTGCCGATCCTCGTCGGCATCGCCGACGTCATCGGCATCATGGGCGGCTACATCGTCGGCACGCGCTCGATCGGGCTCAATGGCTATGCCTATATCCGCAACACGGCGGACTTCCTTGAATTCAGCGACGTCTCGTCGGGCCTCATCAAGGCTGCCGTCTTCGGCTTCATCATCGCGGTGATGGGCTGTTATCACGGCTTCAATTCCAGTGGCGGCGCCCAGGGCGTGGGCCGGGCCACCACCAATGCGGTGGTCTCCTCCGCGATCCTGATCCTCGCTGCCAACTTCGCCCTCACTTCGCTTCTGTTCGCGGATTGATGTGATGGCCGAGGCATTCATCGAACTCACCGACGTCAGAAAGAGCTTCGGCTCGAAGCACGTGCTGAACGGCGTGACGCTGTCGGTGCCGAAGGGCCATTCGCTCGTGGTGATCGGCGGCTCGGGCACCGGCAAGTCGGTGATGCTGAAATGCATCCTCGGTCTGCTGCATCCGGACTCAGGCTCGATCAGGATCGCCGGCGAGGAAGTGATCGGGCTCAAGGGCAGCGCGCGCGATGAATATCTGGCGCGCTTCGGCATGCTGTTCCAGGGTGCGGCGCTTTTCGACTCCCTCTCGGTCTGGGAGAATGTCGCCTTCGGCCTCATCCAGGGCCGCCAAATGGCGCGCGCCAAGGCGCGCGACATTGCCATCGACAAGCTGGGACAGGTGGGCCTCACGCCGGAAGTCGGCAACCTCTATCCGGCAGAGCTCTCGGGCGGCATGCAGAAGCGCGTGGGACTTGCCCGCGCCATCGCGGCCGACCCCGAGATCATCTTCTTCGACGAGCCCACCACCGGCCTCGACCCGATCATGGCCGACGTCATCAACAACCTGATCGTCGACTGCGTGAAGCGACTGGGCGCAACCACGGTGTCGATAACCCATGACATGGCGTCGGCCCGCAAGATTGCCGATGACATTGCCATGATCTTCAAGGGCGAGATCATCTGGCAGGGACCCGCGAAGACGATTGACACCAGCGGCAACCCATACGTCGACCAGTTCATCCACGGCCGCGCCGAGGGACCGATCCAGATGGATGTTCTGAAGCCCTGATCACATATCCGCGTGGAGCAATGTCTTGAGCCGACCGGGATTGGTGATCATCAGCTGGCGGTAGTCCACATCGACGCATTGCTGATCACGCAGAACCCGCAGGAGGGCGCCCACCGAGTTGCGTGACAGGTTCGTCATGTGTGCAAGGTCAGCTTGCGAGATGTCAAGCTCCACAGGGCCTTCGGCAAGTGGCTGGCCATGCCTGAGACCAGCCAGCCGCAGCAATGTTGCCGCACAGCGCTGCAGCGGATTGCGCAGCATGAGATCATAGGCGGCACCCATGGCGAGTTGGCCATTGAGGATGGCCAGCTGGACAAAGCCAGTCCAGCGACGGGGCTCTTCCTGCACCAGCGCATCAATATCGCGCATGGGAAGAACCACCGCGCGTGTGGCGCGCATGGCATGAACGCCGGTGTTGCGGGGCTTGCGCGCAAACGCCGTTTCACCAAACCATGCACCCGGCAGGATGATGTGCGACACGGTGGGGCCGGACTCCGGCACGACGAAGGACATGGCGAGGGCGCCCGAGAGAAGGCCATAGATTCCATCCGAGGGATCACCCGGACGATAGAGATGCTGGCCCGCTTCCAGCACCTGGATGCGGGTCTTGCCGAGCACAGCATCCACGAAGGCCGGCTCGCAGAGGCTGAGCCAGCCGGCAGTCTTCAGGATTCGTGTGTCTTCGCCAGTCAAAGGTTTCACAGCCTCGGATTTTGGCGACCTTGGGCAAAAGGATTGCCCAAGTCTGGGCAACATTGGACTGAATGATCAAAATAGCATCAACTTAAAACTGCGCAAATGATTTTTTAAGCCAAGCGGCGACTTGGCAGCTGGTGCCGTAGCTCGTGGCTGCATGTGGGACGGGAATACAGTCCACAAGGCTAAAATATTGATTTCTTTCAGCCCTGGTCACTCCGCCTTCAGAGCCGTCACCCGTCGTTGGCGTGCTTCTCCATCACCTCGATGGCATGCTGCAGCGGGTCTGGCGACAGGTTGACGAAGCCGCGATGTGGTGTTTCCAGCTCGAGGAGCAGGAGAACGGCGCCCGATGCGGCGCCCGATGACAGCAGCAGCACGGTGATGGATGTCAGATGCCGCGGGGCAAACAGGCCAAAACTTGCGAAGAGCAGGACGAGCCACAGCAACATCAGCACCAAGAGCGCGGCCGGAATGGCATCGAGCTGCTGCTTCACAAGCGTGAAGTGCTCCTGAACGATCCTGTCGGACACATCCATGATGTGCGGCTGCAGCCAGCGCTGTGTTGCGTTTGCCGGAACCATCAGCGTGGCCCATTTTTCCACTTTCGCCAGAAGATCCAGCGTCGCTTCGTTTTCGACGGTGCGCTGGCTCCCGTCCGGAGGGAACACGTCATTCAACATGGAATGTGCGTATTGCCTCAGCAGGTCCCGCGAGCCATCCGCCTCGGTTCCATAGAGACGGAGCAAATGATCCATTCGGATGATGTCGCTGGAGGTCGACATCAGCTGCTCCTGATTATCGCCGAACGACGTATTTGCGACAGACAGCAGAAGGCCAAGCACAAGCGCCGTCAGGGTGCTGACCATCGCCATCGAGTTCGACACCACGTTGCGGCTGTCGTCCGTTCGATGGCCCTCGGGCAGCCGCGCGCCGATCCATATGCCGACCAAGCCTGCAGCAAACACCAGAACCCATGTGAACAAGGCAATGACCAGTGGCGGCACATTCATCGGGCAGGTCTCCAATTCCGAATGTCCTGGGGCTTGGCGATGAAGCAGCACGCTGCGCCGGTGACATTGCCGACTTGAAGCCTGAGGCAGGGCCGCAGACAAGTGTTTTCAGCAGCGCGACACACAGGACCCAGCAATCCAGCGCCGCCGCCCGGAGAAACTTCCTCGTACAAGCCGCAGGAAGGAAAGCGATTGCACAGAAAGCTCATGCCCATGGTTCATCATGTCCGGGCTCCGTCCCGGGCACCCTCTTTGGCATCGGCGAAAGGGCTGCCCGGAGCAAGCCCGTGCATGATGAATGAGAGAGCGGGACGCGGAGAACGCGAAAAAGGCCGCCCCGGGGGGCGGCCTTTCCGTGAGATGCGCCGGAGGCGGTCTCGATATCGTTGCGTCAGCCCCGCGTTCCCGCGGAGGCAACGATCCGGCTCGCCGGCACAGTGAACTCACTCGACATCGGATCACCTCCTTTCGCTGTTGATACTGCCATGCAGGGTGGGGGCTTGCCGCGGTTTCGTCAAGCGGGCATTTTCGCCGCTCATTCGAAAGGACCGCCTGCCATGACTGCCGCCGACATCCTGATTACCAACGCCCGCGTGCTGACGATGGACCCTGCCCGCCCCCGGGCCGAGGCCGTGGCCATTGCCGGGAACCGCATCATCCGCGTCGGCTCGCTTGACGATGTGGCGGGGCTGAAGGCCAGGCACACGCGCGTGATCGATGCCGCACAGAAGACGGTGATGCCAGGCATCATCGAGGGCCATGTGCATCTGTTCGGCGGTGCTGTCGAACTCGAGACGCTGATGCTGAACGGCATGACCGGTTTCGAGGCCGTGGCAGAAGCCGTTGCCCTGTTCCGCAAGCAGCGGCCGGGCGAGCCCGTGCTGCTGGCCACCGGCATTGCGCATGAGGCCTTCGGCGAACCCATCACCCGGCAGATCCTCGACCGCATGGTGTCCGACATTCCCTTCATCATGGGCTGCTTTGACCACCACACCATGTGGGCCAATACCAAGGCGCTGGAAGCGGCGGGCCTCATGAAGGGCCGCGACCTTCCCGTCGGCAATGAGATCGTGCTGGACCACAATGGCATTGCCACCGGTGAGTTGCGCGAACCCGCTGCCTACATGCTGGTGCAGGCCCTCACCCCAACGGGCGGACGCGAATGGCTGGGCATGACGACGGGCGAGAGCCCCAACCCAGCAGCAACGGCGGCCCAGCGCGAGCTCGACATCGGCTTCTTCAAGAAGGGCATCGCGCATGCGGCTTCTCTTGGCATCACCTCGATGCACAACATGGATGGCAACTGGTACCAGCTGGAACTGCTGCAGACGCTGCTTGATCGCGGCGAGATGCATGCGCGCGTGGAAGTGCCCTTCCACCAGAAGAACACTTTCGAGATCGCGCGCGTCGAGGAAGCCGCCGACATGCGCGCCAAGTATGGCCGCACGCGGCCGGGCGGCGACATGCTGCATTGCGACCGGGTGAAGGTGTTCGTCGACGGCGTGCTCGAGACCTACACCGCGCTTATGCTGGAGGGCTACCCGGACCAGCCGGATAACATGGGCGCGCCATTGTTCACCGCTGAAGAGATGAACGAGATCGTGCGCCGGGCCGACAGGCACGGCCTGCAGGTGGCGACGCATGCCATCGCCGATGGCGCGGTGCGCCGCACGCTCGATGCCTATGAAAATGCCATCAAGGCGAACGGCCGGCGCGACTCGCGCCACCGCATCGAGCACATCGAGATGATCGACCCCGCCGACATCAACCGGTTGAAGCAACTGGGCGTCGTCGCCTCGCTGCAGCCCATCGCGGGCGTAGGGGTGCCGGGCTCACCGCCTGAGCCCATCCTGTCACGCGTGGGGGACAAGCTACCATGGTCCTATGCCTGGCAGACGCTGCGCGATGCGGGCGCGGTGATCGCTTTTTCCTCCGACTGGCCGGTTGCCCCCTTGAGTCCCTTCCTCGGCATGCAGGCGGCGATGACCGTCGTACCGCTCAGGACCGACTGTCCGCCGCAGGCGCAGAGCCTGATGGACACGCTCAACGGCTTCACCGCTGCCGGCGCCTACATGGAGTTCATGGAGCACGCCAAGGGCACGCTGAAGGAAGGCTACCTCGCCGACGTGGTGGTGCTCGACGCCGACATGGAACAGGCCCCGAAGGACCAGATCGCCAATGTGCGGCCCGTCACGACGATCTGCGACGGCCGTGTCAGCTTCGGGGCATAAATAAAATTCAGCCTGATCACCATGGACTTCGTAACGATTTTTTTTGGGTTTGAATTTTGTCAGTTAGGGCCCTAGCTGGGTGCCGCCGAAAGCCCGCCTAGCCTCTCCGCAAGGGCTTTTGCTGCGCGCCCCTAGGGCTTCGTCAGCAACTCGGCGACCACCGGGTTGGGAAAGCGCCGCTCGCGCGTGACGGCGAGGAAATGTTCGCGGATGCCGTCGAGCTGCGCCACCTCGACGAGGAGGCCAGAGGTGAGCTCGTCTCGCACCACGATGGGCGGGATAACGGCGAGGCCTGCGTCCTCGCGCGCCAGCAGACGCAGCATCGCCATGTCATCAGCTTCCGCCGCGATGTGGGGCGAGACGCCATAACGCGCCATCAAGGCGTCGAATGCGCCGCGCAGGGCGGAATCCTTCGCAGGGAGCACGAGCCCCTCGTCGCGCAGCAGCACCTGCATCTTGCGCCTGGCCACCCGCTTGGGCGTGCCGATGAGACTGACCGGCTGTTCGCCGATCTGGTGGACAAGCCACAGTGTGTCAGCCTCGCGCGGAGGCGCCATGTTGGTGAGCACCACGTCGAGCGCCAGCGCATCGAGATCGCGCAGCAGCTCCGCCTGGCTGCCCGAGCGCAGGATGACCTCCACATCGCGGCGGCCCACCAGCGGGCGCAGGAACTCCATCTGGAAATTGCGCGACAGTGTCGCCAGCGCGCCAACGCGGAGCGCACGGCGGACATTGCCCGTCTCGCGCATCACGGCGGCCAGGTCCTCCGCGGTGCGGAAGATGGCATCGGCATGGTCCAGCGCGATGCGGCCCGCCTCGGTCAGAACGAGGCTGCGGCCCCGGCGCTCGAACAGGTCATGTCCGAGGGAAGCCTCCAGCCCCTTGATCTGGGTGGAAAGTGCTGACTGCGACAGGTTGAGCCGCCGGGCAGCCCCGGTAAGGGTGCCGTCGGCTGCCACGGCCCGGAACAGGCGAAGATGATGCAGGTTCATATCACTTCCATAAAACAGAACGATATGTGTTAAAAGATATAATTTTATGGAATAGCGAATGCGCTTATCCCTCCGTCCACATCCGGACCGGAGTTACCCCATGCATGCGCTGCCCCCGCTGACCGCCCTCGCCCCCCTGCTCCTGCTGGCGGTTGCCGCTCTCACCTTGATCAATACCGGCCGACGCTCCGGCCTGCTGCCGCGCATCGCGGAAGGGTCCACGCTTGCCGCACTGGGCCTTGCACTGGCCGGGTTGGTGCAGTTGTTGTGGACGGGGCCCACCACGCTCAGCCTTGGAAGCGGCGCGGCACTGCTGGCGCTGCGGCTTGATGCGGTGAGCGTGAGCATGGCGCTGCTCGTCAGCTTCGTCGGTTGGATCGTGGTGCGCTATTCGCGCAGCTACCTCGACGGCGAGGCGCGCGAGGGGCGCTTCCACGGGCTGATGCTGGCAACGCTTGCTGCCGTGCTGGTACTGGTGCAGGCGGGAAGCCTCACCGTGGTGGTGGCGGGCTTCATCGCCATCGGCCTCTTGCTCCGGCAGTTGCTGCTGTTCTACCCCGAGCGTGCCGAGGCGCAGCGGGCGGCGGCAAAATTCTCGCTCGTGTGGGGTGCAGGCGACGTGGCTCTCATCATCGCATCGCTGCTGATTGGCGGCAGCTTCGGCACCGGCAGCCTGGCAGCGATCGGCGCAGCGGCGGTGAACGGGCTTCCGCTTGCCGCCGAAATCGGTGTCGCGTTCCTTGTGCTGGCGGCGGCGCTTAAGACGGCGGCCTTCCCGCTGCATGGCTGGCTGACCGAGGTGATGGAGGCGCCGACACCAGTCTCCGCACTGTTGCACGCCGGCATCATCAATTCTGGCGGCGTGCTGCTGATCGCGCTGGCGCCACTGGTGCAGGCGAGTACGGGCGCGATGGCGGCTCTCGTCATGATCGGTGGGCTCACCGCACTCTTCGGTGCGGCGGTGATGCTGACGCAGAGCGCGGTGAAGACGGCACTCGCCTGGTCCACCGTGGCGCAGATGGGTTTCATGCTGCTGCAGTGTGGCCTCGGACTGTGGACACTGGCGCTGCTGCACATCGTGGCGCACTCGCTCTACAAGGCACATGCCTTCCTCTCCTCAGGTGGTGCGGTGCAAGCCGTTGCCGCGGTGAAGCGGCCGGGGCCGGTCGCGGTGCCGGGCATCGCGGCGGTGGCCAAAGCCTTCCTGCTGGCACTCGCGCTCTTCGCCATCGTCGCCAGCATCTTCTCGCTCATGACGCCGAAGTCACCGCAGTCGCTGGCGCTGGGGGCGATCCTGATCTTCGGTGTCGCCTACCTGGTGGCGCAGGGGTTGGCCGATGCCGCACCGCGCGCACTCACCCTGCGCACCGGCCTTGCCGCCACCGCAGCGGCCGTTGCCTACTTCAGCTTCCAGCTTATCGCGCAGGCGCTGTGGGGGTCGAGCCTGCCGCAACCGCCGGAGGCCGGGCCGCTGGAATGGGCACTGATCGTGCTGGCACTGCTCTCATTCGGCATCGTTGCAGTGGCGCAGGCGCTGTTCCCGCTGTGGGCGCACCACCCGGCGACGACGGGACTGCGCGTACACCTCGCCAACGGGCTTTACCTCAACGCGCTGCTCGACCGGGCGACCGGCGGCTTCCGCACCTCACGCACGACCTGACATCAGATGGAGGTTCCCATGTTCATGATGCATCCGCAATTCGCACCGGCCCGCGTCAATGGCCTGCTCAAGGCGGCGGAAGATGCCGCGCGGGCTGTGCCCCCCGCCTTCCCGCTCACCGCCACGGTGGCCGTGAACCCCTTCCTCGGCCAGACGGCCAAAGACCTCGCCACCACCGCGGCGCTGATGGCCCGCGTCGCCGGCACGCGCGTCACGCTACCGCGCGGCGACTATGCCGCGAAACTGCGCGACGGCGAGATGTGCGAGGAGGATCTCGCGGCAGCGTTCTCGGCCTGCCCATCAACGCTCAAGCCCCATGACGTGACAGCATTGAAGGCCCTGCTGGCGCAGGACCGCAGTGCGCCGCAGCCGCTGCCCACGCTGGCGGAGCTTGCGGCACGCACCGACGGCACCGACTGGACCGGCATCATCGCGCGCGCGATCGGGCTGTGGGCGGCGGGGCACTTCGACCGCGGCCAGGCGCTCTGGTCACCGGCGCCCGGGCGCAGCGCCTATGCCGCCTGGCGGGCCTGGGCGGTGCATGACCTGACGCCCGAGATCGCGGGCCTCACAAGCTTCTGCACCCATGTGGCCGAAGCGCCGGACACCGCCGAACGCGCCATCCTGCGGGCGACGGAAAGCCTCGGGCTCGGCGAGGCTGCAGCGGGTACTGCCTTCCATCGCCTGCTCGTCGAACTGGGCGGCTGGGCGCAGCATGCGCGCTGGCTGCTGTGGGAGGCTGAATTGAAGGGCACGACCGACGCAACCCTCACCGACCTGCTGGCAATCCGCCTCATCTGGGAAGAAGCGCTGCTTGCGCACCGCCCCTATGTGGCCGGCAGCTGGCAACAGGTGATGGAGGCTCACGCGGCCCCGGTGATGGCCTCTGCCGACGACGTGGCCGACGCGATCCTGCAGGATGCACTGGAGAGAGCACATCAACGCCAGCTCGTGCGCAAGTTGACAAGTGACAAGACCACGCGGAGCAGGCCATCGCTGCAGGCAGCCTTCTGCATCGACGTGCGCTCGGAGGTTTTCCGCCGCGCACTCGAAGCGGCTGACCCAACGGTGGAGACGATCGGCTTTGCGGGCTTCTTCGGCCTGCCGGTAAGGCACCGCCCGCATGGCACGGAGATGACCGAGGCGCACTTGCCCGTGCTGCTCAACCCCGCGCTCACCTCGACCGGACACGAGAGCCCCAAGGCGGAGACGGACGCACGCATCACGGCGCGCACGCTGCGGGCCTGGGGACGCTTCCGGCAGGCCGCGGTCTCCTCCTTCGCCTTCGTCGAGGCGGCAGGGCCAGGCTATGCCGCGAAGCTGGTGAAGGATGCGCTGGCGCTCGACAGGAAGACGGAGAGGCAAGAGCCCGCGCCGCGCATCGAGGGAGGCCTGACGGCGGAGGCGAAGGCGGCAACGGCAGCCGCGGTGCTGAAGGCCATGAGCCTCACAACCGGACATGCGCCGCTGGTGTTGCTGATCGGCCATGGCGCGCATGTGACCAACAACCCGTATGAGAGCGCCTATCACTGCGGAGCCTGCGGCGGGCACACGGGCGAAGTCTCGGCACGGCTGCTGGCACAATTGCTGAACGACCCGGAAGCACGCAGCGGCCTCATCGCTCATGGCATCACCCTGCCGGAAGACACGCTGTTCGTGGCGGGCCTGCATGACACGACGACCGATGCTGTGACACTCTACGAAGACGGCTTCGCGCCACCGCAACGGGCACGGATCAATGATGCCAGGTCACTTCTGGCAATGGCGGCACAGGCGGCGCGAGCCGAACGTTCGCTACGGCTGCCAGGATCGTCAGCCACGACCATCACGCAGCGCGCGCTGAACTGGGCGGAGGTGCGGCCTGAATGGGGGCTTGCTGGGTGTGCCACCTTCATCGCCGCGCCGCGCGGCGTGACAGCCGGCGCAGACCTCGGCGGGCGCGCCTTTCTGCACAGTTATGACTGGCGCGCCGACAAGGGCTTCTCCACGCTGGAGCTGATCATCACCGCGCCAGTCGTCGTGGCGAGCTGGATCAGCCTGCAGTACTACGGCTCGGCGGTAGCTCCGCACGTGTTCGGCGGTGGCAACAAGCTGATCCACAACGTGGTGGGCGGCATCGGCGTGCTGATGGGCAATGGCGGTACACTGCGCGCCGGCCTGCCGTGGCAGGCCGTGCATGACGGCGAGAAGCTGGTGCACGAGCCCTTGCGACTCACGGTGATGATCGAGGCGCCGCAGGAGGCAATTGGTGCGGTGCTGGCAAGGCACCCGGAGGTGGCAGCCCTCTTCGACAATGGCTGGCTGCATCTTCTGGCGCTGGAGAATGGCGCCGTGAGCGCGCGCTACCGCCCCGGCGGCACCTGGGAGCGGCAGGGCGAGGCGCGCAAGGCGGCATGAGCTATCACGGCCTCATTGCGGCACTCGCCACGCAGCACGGGAAAGAGAAGGCGATCACCCCGCCCCTTGCGGCAATGACGGGACTTGCCGTTACAGTGCCGCAGGGCATCGACACCGATGCGCTGGGCACCTTCACCGGCGAGACGCCGCGTCTTGCCTCGATGCGCGAGACGCTCCGCACGAAGGCGCAGCTGGGCATGGAGGCGACGGGCCTGCCCATCGGCATTGCCAGCGAGGGCAGCTTCGGGCCGCACCCGTTCGTTCCCTTCCTCGCGGGCGGCGTGGAAATGATCGTCTTCATCGACCACACACGCGGCATCGAGGTGGTGGAACAGGCAGTCAGCGAGAACACCAATTTCGCATCGCTCTGGATTACGCAGTGTGCGGATGTCGACGGCTTCCTCGCACGCATTGGGTTTCCCGAGCATGCGGTGGTGCTGCGCAGTAGCGACCACATCATCAAGGGCATCAACTCACGCGGTGAGCTCGATCACCTGCTGAGGCACTGCGGTGAAGGTGCACGCATTGAGACTGACATGCGCGCCCATCTCAATCCGACACGCATGACCGAGATCGGCAAGCTGGCGGAAAAACTCGCCAGCCGTATTGCAACACCCTGCCCGGCCTGCTCCACGCCGGCCTTCGGCACCCTGCGCCACGAGGCGGGGCTGCGCTGCGAGGACTGCGGTGCGCCAACCCAACTGGTGCGCAGCATCGTGAAAGGCTGCGCATTGTGCCGCCACGAAGAACACCTTCCACGAACCGACGGTCGTACGTTCGCCACAGCCGCCGAATGCCCGGAGTGCAACCCATGACATTGTCCCACCTCGACCGCCTCGAAGCCGAGGCGATCCACATCATTCGCGAGACGGCGGCGCAGTTCAGGAAGCCTGTTCTGCTCTATTCGATCGGCAAGGACTCGACCACGCTTCTTCACCTCTGTGCCAAGGCCTTCTACCCCGGCAAGCCGCCCTTCCCGCTGATGCACATCGACTCGACCTGGGAGTTCAGCGATGCAATTGCCTTCCGCGACTGGGTGGTAAAGCACTACGGCGTGGAACTCATCGTCTATCGCAACGAGGAGGGTGTTGCGAAGAACATCAACCCCTTCGACCATGGTTCGAGCCTTTACACCGAGATCATGCGCACCGTGCCACTGAAGCAGGCGATCACCGAACTCGGATTCGACGCGGCCATGGGCGGGGCACGGCGCGACGAGGAGAAGTCGCGCGCCAAGGAACGCGTTTTCTCGGTGCGTGATGCGAGCCACGGCTGGAACCCCAAGGCCCAGCGCCCGGAGCTATGGGACAATTACAATGGCCGCCTCGCACCGGGGCAGACCATGCGCGTTTTCCCGATCTCCAACTGGACGGAACTCGACGTGTGGCTCTACATCCTGCGCGAAGAGATTCCACTGCCGCCCGTCTATTTCGCGGCAGAGCGCCCGGTGGTGACGCGCGACGGGCAGATCATCCTCGTCGATGACGACCGCATGCGGCTTCACCCCGGCGAGGAGCCGGAGATGCTGCCGGTGCGCTTCCGCACCTGCGGCTGCTACCCGCTGACGGGCGGCATGGTATCATCCGCGAAGACAGTGCGCGAGGTGATCCTCGAGACTGTTCAGGCTTCGGGCTCGGAGCGCGCTGGCCGCATGATCGACAAGGACGGAGCCTCGGCGATGGAGGACAAGAAGCGGCAGGGCTATTTCTGAGGCTCAGGGTGCAAGGTCGTAGAGGATCTCGTTGCGGCGCAGGAAGCCCGGCGTGAAGGGATCGTTGTAATAAGCAAAGATCGGCGGGCCGACCGTTGTGAGGCCCTTCTTCTGCAACCACGCCTGCAGTTCGGCATTCTTCTGCGTGAACAGCGGGTCCGACCACCAACCGCTGAAGCGGATGGCGACGCGGTGCGCAGGCGGCTCCTCGCGCAGTTGCACGTCGGCGCCGGCGGGCTTCGGCAAAGAGTCCAGCGTGTAACCCGATGGCATGATGAACTGGACGGTCCATGATCCTTCACCCTGATGCTGGGTGACAGGTGCCGTCATGGCGATCTTGGGGCCCGGCCGCTCGCTGGCGAATATATAGCGGGCGAGCGGACCAAAGCCGGCGCGCACTGCCTGATCGCGGCTGCCGGAGCGGGTGACCTCGGCAACGGTGAGAGCAGGATAGTCGCGGATTTCGATGGGGCCGTCGGTTTCCGTCACGCTGTAGCGCGCGATTTCCACGTTGCGGGTCTGCACATACCAGAAGGCGACGAGCCCGGCGAAGACCGCCACGGCCAGAAGGGCGACGAAAATGAGCATGCGCTTTACCTTGTTCATGGGGTCCATGCCTTGCAGGCTCTTACATGGGGTTGAATCGCCCGGATTTCACCCACAAACGACAGGCGGAGCGGAGGCCGTCCCGCGCTCCGCTCCGCCCTTCGCCACCCGGGTCTGCACGAGGGCGGCGATGTTCCGGTTACCAGCACTGCACGTGGCGCGTGGCTTGGCCCATGACGCAAATCAAATCCAGTGCCTATAAGCGGCCAAATTCCGTGACCCGGCAAACGTAGAAACCCTGACACCGTGAAGCAGCGCGACCTCGTGACATATGCCGTGCTGGCGCTCGTGTGGGGCTTGTCCTTCATGGTGCTGGTGCATGTGGTGAAGGCCTTCGGCTGGGCCGGAACGGTGAGCCTGCGGGCGCTGACGGCGGGCTGCGCGCTGTGGCTCGTGGCACTCGCCATGCGCCGCAAGCTGGACTTCAGCTGTGGTTGGTGGCCGCTGGCGGTTGCGGGTTTCCTCACTGTGGTGATGCAACTCGCCGGCATCGCCTATGCAGCGCCCAGGATCGGTACCGCCATGACGGCGATTATCGTCTCAGCCATTCCGCTGTTCACCATGGTGGTGGGCCGCTTTGCCGGGCTGGAGAGGTTGAACGAACGCAGCATCATCGGGCTCGTGATGGGCTTCGTCGGGATCGTGCTGCTGGTCGGCTTTCCCGATGCGCCGCTGACGCCGGACTTCCTGCTGTCCTGCGCCATCTCCATCATCGGATCCTTCTCCGCTGCCTGCGGCAGCCTCTATGTGAGCGTGAAACTGCGGAACACCGACCCATGGGTCGTCACCATAGGTTCCTTCCTGTGGGGCGGGGTGATGACGCTGCCGCTGATCCTGTTGGTGCCGCTGCCCACGGTGCCGGGCCTTACGGACGTGTTGTGGCTGCTCGTGCTCGGCCTCATCACCAGTGCCCTCATGTATGTGCTGTTCTACGGATTGCTGGCGGCCATTGGGCCGACCCGCGCAATCAGCGTCGAATTCGTGGTGACGGTGGTGGCCGTGGTGGCGGGCACCACACTCCTCGGCGAGCGCCTATCATGGCCGCAGGTGGTGGGGGCGGTGGTGATCATTTCCGGTTGCGCCCTGGTGCTGGGCATCTGGCCGGGGGCACGCCGCCAGGCGACTGGTCTCTGACGTTACGTCAGAATACCTGACATTAAAGTTGATTTCACAACCTATACTAGTGTAATAACCTGATTATCATCGTCACTCCGCCAGCGACAGCCCGGAGGCGATGTGCGAGGTCCGCCCTGCCCCGGCGCCTCGCAGGACGTGCCTGCCACGGGAAGCTCTTGAGGCCCATGTCTGTCAGCCTCGCTGCAAATCACCTAGAGCGCGTTTCCCGGACGGTCCCGGAGGTGCCCCACCCCTCCGGGACCAATGGCCGTTTTGTCTCGGGGTGCAACTTGCCCCTTTCCGTTCCTTGAATGTTCCGGTACAGAGGGGCATGGCCAAATCGTCCCAATTCGTCTGCCAGAGCTGCGGCTCAACCTCCACCAAGTGGTCCGGCCGCTGCGACAATTGCGGTGAATGGAATGCCATCGTCGAGGAACAGGCAGCCGCCCCGCTGTCCGGCTCGAAGGGCGCCAGCCTGCCGAAGGGCCGGGCGACCAGGCTGGTGGGCCTGCGGGGCGAGACCCCCGCACCGCCACGCATCGTGACCGGCATTGCGGAACTGGACCGTGTTGCCGGCGGCGGCTTCGTGCCGGGCTCGGGCGTGCTGATTGGCGGCGACCCCGGCATCGGCAAGTCGACCCTGCTGCTGCAGGCGCTGGCCGCCCTGGCGCGCAAGGGCGAGCGCGTCGTCTATATCTCGGGCGAGGAGGCGATTGCCCAGGTCAGGCTGCGCGCGCAGCGACTGGGGCTGGACGATGCGCCGGTGCTGCTGGCGACGGAAACCAATGTCTCCGACATCCTCGCCACGCTGTCCGAAGAGAAGCCGCCCGCAATCGCCGTCATCGATTCGATCCAGACGCTGTGGTCCCCCACCATCGAAGCGGCACCCGGCACCGTGTCGCAACTCAAGGCCGGTTCCGAGGCTCTGATCCGCTTTGCCAAGCAGAAGGGGACGGCGGTTCTTCTGGTGGGCCACGTGACCAAGGACGGGCAGATCGCAGGCCCTAAGGTGGTCGAACACATGGTGGATGCCGTGCTCTATTTCGAGGGCGACCGCGGCCACCAGTATCGCATCCTGCGGGCCGTCAAGAACCGCTTCGGGCCGACTGACGAGATTGGCGTTTTCGAGATGTCGGACGGCGGGCTGGCGGAAGTCACCAATCCGTCACGTCTTTTCATGGGCTCCGACGAGCGGCCCACTCCCGGCACCGCCGTGTTTGCGGGCATGGAAGGGACGCGGCCGCTGCTGATCGAGGTGCAGGCGCTGGTTTCGCCCTCTCCACTCGGCACACCGCGGCGGACCGTGGTGGGCTGGGATTCCAACCGGCTGGCCATGATTCTCGCCGTGCTGGAGGCCCGCGCCGGCGTGAAAATCGGCCCGAACGACGTCTACCTGAATGTCGCAGGCGGGTTGAAGGTGCGCGAGCCGGCGGCCGACCTTGCCGTAGCGGCGGCCCTCCTTTCCTCCCTCACCGGCACGGTGATTCCGCCCGGCACGGCGGTGTTCGGCGAGGTCGCCCTTTCTGGCGCCATCCGCCCGGTGGGCCAGACCGAGGCCCGCCTCAAGGAAGCCCAGAAGCTGGGCTTGAAGGAGGCCGTGGTTGCCGCGACGCCTGAACAGCCGACCGTCAAGGGCCTGAAAGTGAAGGGCCTCGAGACGATCATGGACCTGGTGGCGTGGTCTGCCGCGCAGGACCGTGGACAACGGAGAATCGCCTAGTCCTGTCCTGAAAAGCTTTCTATAAGGTGCCTTCAACCGGGTGGCGCACCCTCTAGGACTGATGATGCCTCTGACGCTCCTCGATTTCATCCTTATTGCCATCATGCTTGTGTCCGGCTTGCTTGCGCTGATGCGCGGCTTCACCCGCGAGGTGCTGTCCATGGTCGCATGGGCCGCCGCGGCAGTGGCAGCCTATTTCGCCATCAAGCAGCAAGGCCTTGTCGAATGGGCAAGTTCCAGCGTGCCCTATTTCGAAAAGGAACCCCTGCCGCAAATCGCGGTGGGGGCCACAGCCTTCCTGATCGTGCTCATCATCGTGTCTGTCATCAGCGTGAAGATCTCCGACTGGGTGGTCGATTCGGCCGCAGGCTCCTTCGACCGCACATTGGGCTTCGTCTTCGGCGTGGCCAGGGGTTTCATCTTCGTGGCGATCGCCTATCTTTTCTATGGCTGGCTCACGCCCTTCGACAAGCAGGAGAGCTGGGTGCGGAGCGCCTACTCGCTGCCGATGATCAAGTCGGCGGGCGAGGGCCTTCTCTCCTTCATGCCGCCCGACATCGCAGACACGCTGAACAACACGGCGCTTGCCACCGGTGGTGACAAGACATCAGCGGAACCCGAGCCCGGGCAGACCGACCCCGGTTACAAGAGCAATGACAGCCAGCAGCTGGACAACCTGATGGAAAGCACCGGTGGCAACGAACAGCCGCCGCCCGCGACACAGGACAATGGTGGACAGGAGACGGGCCAATGAGCATGGACCTCGACTTCGAATTGAACGCCGACCGCCTGCGCGAAGAATGCGGCGTGTTCGGCATCTATGGCCACCCCGACGCAGCGGCGCTGACGGCCCTGGGCCTGCACGCGCTGCAGCACCGCGGCCAGGAGGCAGCGGGCATCGTGTCCTTCGACGGCGAGCGCTTCCAGACGGAACGCCGCCTTGGCCTCGTGGGCGACCACTTCTCCTCCGAGAAGGTGATCAACCGGCTGCAGGGTTCCTCCGCACTCGGCCATGTGCGCTATTCGACGACGGGCGAAACCATTCTCCGCAACGTGCAGCCGCTGTTCGCCGAGCTGGCAGTGGGCGGCTTCGCGGTCGCCCACAACGGCAACCTGACCAACGGACTGACGCTGCGCCGCGAGCTGATCGGCCAGGGCGCCATCTGCCAGTCGACGTCGGACACGGAAGTGATCCTGCATCTCGTGGCGCGCTCGCAGAAGACGCGCATTGTCGAGCGCTACATCGACGCGCTGCGCTCGCTCGAAGGTGCTTATGCACTGGTGGCGCTGACCAACAAGAAGCTGATTGGCGCGCGCGACCCCAATGGCATCCGCCCGTTGATCCTGGGCGAGCTGAATGGCGCCTACATCCTGTGCTCGGAGACCTGCGCGCTCGATATCATTGGCGCCAAGTACATCCGCGAGATCGAGAACGGCGAAGTGGTGGTGATCTCGGATGCCGGCATCGAGAGCTTGCACCCCTTCCCCAAGCAGCCCGCCCGCCACTGCATCTTCGAATACATCTATTTCTCGCGGCCTGACTCCATCCTCGGCGGGCGCTCGATCTATGACGTTCGCAAGGGCATGGGCCGCGAGCTCGCGAGGGAATCGGCGATCGACGCCGACGTGATCGTGCCAATCCCGGACTCCGGCGTTCCCGCGGCAATCGGCTATGCGCAGGAGACGGGCATTCCCTTCGAGCTCGGCATCATTCGCAATCACTACGTCGGACGCACCTTCATCGAGCCCACCCAAACGATCCGCTCGCTCGGCGTGAAGCTGAAGCACAACGCCAACCGCGCCGTGGTGCAGGGCAAGCGCGTGGTGCTGATCGACGACTCGATCGTGCGCGGCACCACATCGGTGAAGATCGTGCGCATGATGTATGAGGCCGGCGCCAAGGAGGTGCACATGCGCATCTCAAGCCCGCCCATCAAGCATCCGGACTTCTATGGCATCGACACGCCGGAACAGAAGTCGCTGTTGGCGGCCACCCACACGCTGGAAGAAATGCGCCAGTACATCGGCGTCGACTCGCTGGCCTTCCTCTCCGTCGACGGCGTCTACCGCGCGGTGGGCTATCCGGGCCGCGACAATGCCAGGCCGCAGTTCACTGACCACTGCTTCACCGGCGACTACCCCACCCACCTCACCGACCTCGTCGGCGAAACCAAGAAGCAGCAATTGTCGCTGCTGGCGGAAGCGGGCTGATTTCACATGACTGGACGGCTTGAAGGGCGCGTCGCCCTGGTGACCGGCGCCTCGCGGGGGCTTGGCTTCTCTGCAGCGGTCGCACTGGCGAAAGAAGGTGCACACATCATCGCCACGGCGCGCACCGAGGGCGGGCTCACCGAACTCGACGACGCGATCAAGGACGTGGGCGGCTCCGCGACGCTGGTGCCTGTCGACATCAAGGACTTCCCGGCCATCGACCGGCTGGGCGCCGCCATCTTCGAACGCTGGAAGAAGCTGGATATCCTGATTGGCAATGCTGGCGTGCTGGGCAAGCTGACGCCCGTCGCGCACGTAGAGCCAAAGCTGTGGGATGAGGTGATGGCGGTGAACGTCACGGCCAATTATCGCCTCATCCGCTCGATGGACCCGCTGCTGCGCCAGTCGGATGCCGGGCGCGCGGTGTTCGTGACATCCGGCCTCGCCCACAGGTGCTGGGCCTATTGGGGGCCCTATTCGATCTCCAAGGCGGCCCTCGAGGCAATGGTGAAGACCTATGCCGCGGAAGTCGCCACGACGCACATCCGCGCCAATTGCTTCAGCCCCGGACCGACGCGCACCAACATGCGCGCCACCGCCATGCCGGGCGAGGACCCGATGAGCCTTCCGCACCCCGACGAGGTGATAGCCCAGCTGATCCCGATGTGCGAACCCGCCTTCAGCGACAATGGCGGCGTGTGGAAATACGACTCCAAGGGCCTGTTCAAGCAGTTCTGAGACAAGGTGAGACCATGAGCGACTCTCAAGTGATCGCGGCCTTCGCTGCCGCCCGCAAGTCCCAGTCGCCCTTGAGCCACCTGCCAGAAGCAACCGCCCCCGACCTCGACCGCGCCTTTCACCTGCAATGCGCAGTGACGAAGGAACTGGGCTGGGAACAGGCCGGCTGGAAGATCGGCTGCACCTCCGAGCGCGCCCAGAAGGCACTCAATGCCGCAGGCCCCTTCCCCGGCACGATGTTCACCAACCGCGTCTATCGCTCGGGCGAGATGTTCCCCACCATTGCCGAGAACAAGCGCGTGGTGGAACCCGAGGTCTGCTTCACCATGGCGAAGGGCCTGGCTCCGCGCGGGCGCGAATACTCAATCGACGAGGTGATGGCCGCCGTGGCGCATGTCTGCGTGGCGATCGAGGTCGTCAACCCACGCGGCCCCAAGGGCTTCAGCGAAGAAGTGCCGTGGTTCATCGTCGATGGCGGACTGAACGAGGGCATCGTGCTGGGCGAAGCGAAGAAACCACTGTCGCGCGCGCAGTATTCAGCGTTGCGCGGCCAGGTCTGGTGGAACGGCCGCGAGATGCAGGGGGGCGTCGGTTCAAACGCACTGGGCGGCGGCGACCTGGCGCTGACATGGCTGGCCAATCACCTGAACGGTCATGGACTGGGCCTCAAGGAAGGCGAGATCATCACCACCGGCGTGATTACCGAATTCTTCTCGGCAGGTCCTGGTGACGACATCGAGGTGACGTTCGAGCATCTTGGCATTGTCACGGTGAAGTTCTGATTTCACACTCACCTGAATTCATCATGCGCGGGCCTGACCCGCGCATCCTTTTCAGTGGCGACCAAAGAGGATCGCCGGGTCAAGCCCGGCGATGAAGATGAAGTGACGATGAAACCTACTTGTCCTTGTCGAACGGGTTCTTGCCGCCGCGCAGGCTGAAGCGGATGGGCACGCCCTTGAGATCAAAGCTCTCGCGCAGGCCGTTCATCAGGTAGCGGGTGTAGCTTTCCGGCAGCTTGGAGAGCTGGTTGCCGAAGAGCGCGAAGGTCGGCGGGCGGGCGCTGGCCTGTGTGGCGTAGCGGATCTTGATGCGGCGGCCCGAGGGTGCGGGCGGCGGGTTGCGCGCCAGCGCACCTTCGAGCCAGCGGTTGACCTGGCCGGTGGTGATGCGGCTGTTCCAGCGCTCCATGGCCTTCAGCACGGTCTCGAGCAGCCTGTCGATGCCCTTCTCCTGCTTGGAGGAGATGGTCACCACGGGGACGCCACGGATTTCCGGCAGCACGTCCTCAAGGTCGCTCTGCACTTCCTTGAGCTTCTTCTGCTTTTCTTCGACGAGGTCCCACTTGGACAGCGCAAGGACCACGGCGCGGCCTTCGCCCGCCACCAGGTCGCAGAGCGAAAGGTCCTGCCTTTCGATTGGCAGCGAGGCATCAATCAGCACCACCACGCATTCGGCAAAGCGAATGGCGCGCAGCGCGTCCGACACAGCGAGCTTCTCGATCTTGCCGACGACGCGTGACTTGCGGCGAATGCCCGCCGTGTCCCACAGCTTGATCTTCTGGCCACGCCACTCGAACTCGGAAGAGATCGCATCGCGCGTGATGCCGGCCTCGGGGCCAGTCAGCATCCGGTCTTCGCCGAGGATGGTGTTGACGAGCGTGGACTTGCCGGCATTCGGCTGGCCGATGATGGCAAGACGCAACGGCCCGTCACCGCGGTCGTCACCTTCCTGCTCCAGCTTCGCCGCTTCCTCCGTATAAGGAAGAAGCGCGTCATAGAGCTGGTCGAGGCCCTCGCCGTGTTCGGCGGAAATGCCAAACGCTTCGCCGAAGCCCAGTTCGTAGGCTTCGTTGAGTGCGGCTTCATGCCCCCTGCCCTCGGCCTTGTTGGCAACGAGGATCACGGGCTTGCCGCGGCGGCGCACGCGGCCCGCGAACTCACGGTCAGTCGGCGTCACGCCGGCGCGCGCGTCAAAAACGAAAAGCACGACATCGGAGTCATCGACCGCCATCTCGGCCTGCGCACTCATGCGCGCTTCGAGGCTGTCGCCCTTGATGTCGTCAAGGCCTGCGGTGTCAAAAATGCGGAAGCGCAGGTCGCCGAGGCGTGCCTCGCCTTCGCGGCGGTCACGGGTGACGCCGGGCTGGTCATCGACGAGGGCGATCTTGCGGCCGACGAGCCTGTTGAACAGGGTCGACTTGCCAACATTGGGTCGCCCCATGATGGCGACTGTTGCTGTCATTGTGGATCTTTGAATGTGTCGTTGGTTGTTGTGGGCGGCGCGCAGCCCGGATCATTGGCCGCGCAACCCGACTGGCCAGATGAGATGGAGTTAGATGCCACAGATGCAGATCCAACCTTGGGGTCTGGCTTGTCGGGGAAGCTGGGGCGGCCGGGAATGGCATCCTCACGCGCGCCCGGCAGGACCGTATTGTTGGTCTGGCCGGTAAAGGTGTCGAGGTAGGTGCAGCCAGAGAGCAGCGTCATGACGCCAACAGCCAGCAGCAGCCTGGGGGCTAACCTCATTGCGAGGTCACCATGGGCTGGATGAGTTGGGCCATGGTCTGGGCGCGCTGACGCAGCTGCGGCGGCGTTGCGGGATCGGCGATGATCGCCTGCACCTGCTTGTCCGCACCTGCGTAATCCTTCAGGCGATACTGAACGGACGCCATGATCTCCCGCGCGATGTGGCGCCAGGGGCTGTCCGGATTGGCAAAGTTCTTGAGCCGGGCCTCGATGTCAGCGAAGGCGGCTGTGTCAGCCAGAACGGCAGCGGAGCGGATGCTGGCGAGGTCTCGCAGCGTCTGGTCCACCTTGGCGTCGGCGGCGATCGCGTCATACAGCTTCACCGCGTCCTCGGCCTTGCCCTCGGTGGCAAGCTGGGCAGCAGCGCGCAGACGGCCAAGATCGGCGAAACCGGTCTTGTCGATCGACTCGAACTCCTTGACGGCATCGGCCGCCTTGCCAGATGTCGCAAGCTGGGCGGCGGAGAAGAAAGTGTCTCCCGCCGTTTCCGACTGCTTCAACTGCCAGTACTTCCAGCCTTCCATGCCGGCAACGCCGAGGATGACGAGAACGCCCAGCCCGATGACGGCTTTGCCATAGCGGGCCCACAGTTTCTTGAACTGTTCCTGGCGGACCTCTTCGTCCACCTCGCGAAACAGGGATTCGTCGCTCAAAGCGTGGCTCCTCATATCAGCCAAGGGATTGAGAAGCGGCGTAGATCAGCCCCGGGGCCAAATCAAGGCAATTCAGGCGCGCTGGCGCCCGCGGCGCACCCCATATACGCCTTCGACGACCCGGCTGCTGTCGCGCGCGTAGAGCAGCCAGAAGGCGGCGCCAATGCCGGCGACACCGGAAAGAAAGCCCAAAACCTCGAAGAGCATGATCCCACCCAGACCCAAGATTATTCGAATGATGCTGGGACGTGGCGGTAAACGTTGCGTTAAGTGCGGCTCATTCGGTGACCGTAAAGGTGCCGATGAGGCCGCCATCCGCCCGCTCCGCCACCAGGGAGTGCAAAGCCCACAGTCCCGGGTTATCGGCTGTGAAGGCGACGCTGACCGTCTGCCCGGCCAGCACCACCACCGTGTCCAGGAACGGCCCCGGCGGCTCCTCGCTGACCACCTTCCAGCCATGGCCATGAATGTGAAGGGGTTGGGCGAAGGCAGTCCTGTTCTCGATGTCGAGGCGGATGGTCTCGCCCTTCTTCGCGGTGAAGAGCGGTTCGGCGGCGGGGCCCGCGACGCCGTTGATGGCCCAGCCCTTGCCATTCTCCAGAAGCGTGCGCAGGTCGCGCATCTCGCCGTTGAGCTTCGCCGCGGAGAGGCCACCCTTGATGCCGCCCTCCAGCGTCAGGGTCACACTGCGCATCGCTTCGGGCGACGAAAGCGGGCTCACCGGATTGGGCGGAAGCGCGAAATTGTCTGCCAGCGCCGCGGGCTTCGTGCTGCCCTTGGGGGCGATGAGATAGCCGATCTCTGCCACGTCCTCAAACAGGTCCAGCGCGAGGCCGATGTCACCCTCGCTGGCGCTGATAAGGAGGTCGGCACGCTCACCGGGTGCCAGCACAATGGACTTGCCTTGCAAGGCCTCAGGCTTCACCGGCTGGCCATCACGCGCGATGAGCAGCGGGTCCTGCCCCTTGAACAGCAGGTACATCGTCCGGACATTGGCCGCATTGAGGATGCGCAGCCGCGTATAGCCGTCCTTCGCGAGGTCCAGCTTCGGGCGGAACCGATTGTTGATGGTGAACCAGTTGCCAAGCCGGCCCTCGCCCACCATGACCTCGACGTCGCCGAAATTGCCTGCGACCGAACCGTCGTCTGCAAGCTTCCAGTCGTCGAGCACCATGACGAGGTCGCTCATGCCCGGAATTGGCACGGCTTCTTCCACCACGAGCACGGCACTGAGGCCCATGTCGCGCATGCGCGATTGCTCGGACATCGGCGCGATCCAGAAGGTGCCGGCATCGGGCGGCGTGAAAACGCAATCGACCGCATGGTCGGCACCCGGCGGCACGTTGATGGTCATGAGCTCGGTCGGGCCGCGCACGCCGAAGCAATGAAGCCAGATTTCACGGTCAAGATCATTGATGAAGCGGAGTTTCAGGGGCTGGCCCTGTTTGGCGCGGATGACGGCGGGACCAGGCCCCGGACCCAGCAGCCAGGCCTCCGTCTTGCCGGCCCCAGCCTCGAGCAGGCCGAGCGTCGCCTTCTGCGCATGAAGTTCGATGAAGCCATCGGCGGTGAGCACCTGGCCCTGCGCGGGCGCCGCGAACGCCGCAATGGCGAGTGCGCCTCCCATGAACTGCCGCCGTGTGATGGTCATGAAAGCCTACCTCCGGATCACCCCTAGTGCCCGCCTGTGGCGGCAAGATGATGGCGGCGGAAGCTAGTCCTTCATCTCGTAGGTGTTCTCGGGCCCAGGGAAGGCGCGGCTGCGCACGTCCTCGGCATACATGCGGATGGCGCCCTCGATGGCAGCGCCCACCTTGCCGAACTCCTTCACGAACTTCGGCACGCGCGGGCTCAAGCCCAGCATGTCTTCCATAACGAGGATCTGCCCATCACAGGCCGGCGATGCACCGATGCCGATGGTCGGGATGGGGATGGACTTGGTGATCTTCGCGGCCAGCGGCTCGGCAATGGCCTCGAGCACGACGGCGAAAGCGCCGGCCTCGGTGACGGCCTGCGCATCTTCCTCGATGATCGCCCATTGCTCGCGCGTGCGGCCTTGTGTCTTGAAACCGCCGAGGATGTTGATCGACTGCGGGGTGAGGCCGATATGCGCCATCACCGGAATGCCGCGCTCGGTGAGGAAACGGATGGTCTCCGCCATGCGCTTGCCGCCCTCGAGCTTGATGGCGCCGCATTGCGTTTCCTTCATCACCAGCGCGGCATTGCGGAAGGCCTGCTGCGGGCTTTCCTCGTAGGACCCGAAGGGCATGTCGACCACCACGAGGGCGTGCTTGGCGCCACGCATGACGGCGCGACCATGCAGGATCATCAGCTCCAGCGGCACGGGAAGTGTGGACTCGAAGCCGTGCATCACCATGCCGAGCGAGTCACCCACCAGCAGGAAGTCGACATACTTGTCGGCAATTGCCGCAGTGTGAGCATGGTAAGAGGTGAGCGAGACGATGGGTTCCCGGCCCTTGCGGGCGGTGATTTCCGGCGCCGTCAGGCGGCGCGTGGCAACATGCTGCGACATGCCTTGAAGCCTAGTCCCGCCGCGTCAGATCGGCAAGGGCATCAGTTGAGCTGGAAGACCGGAACACCGATCAGCGCCATGTGCAGCTGGGTCATGATGCCATAGAGAGCGATACCGCCGAGAACGGAGAGCAGATTGTGCCCCTCGCGCACCACCGGCGACGGTCGCACGCCGTTGAGCGTGCCGATGACGATATGCAGGATGGCATAAACCAGGAAGCCGCCGAACAGGATGATGCTGGCGAGGTCACCATTGGCGAGCAGATGCCCGATCGCCCAGAAGATCACTGCAAACGCCATCGGGAAACGAACCTTCTGCCGCCAGCTGCCGCGGAACAGGAAGATACCGAGGAACACGAAGGCAATGGGCGTCAGCAGGTAATTGGCGTGGCGGCCCCAGCTCGGCGGATCATACACGGCGACGAAATCGGATGAGCGCCAGCCGAGCACAATGATGGCAATGCCGATGATCGAGGCGATGCCGAAGAGCGGGCCATAGGCGCGTTCACCGAGGCGCTGCTTGATGCGGGCCTTGAGCGAAGGAGCGGCTGCCACCAGATGCAGGGCGGCCGTGAACAAGACACCAAAGGCGAGCAGAAACATCAGACCACCGGAATGCCAAGAACATAGGGATGGAAGCCGAAGAGGAACACGGCATAGAGCACGACGCCGATGACCACGGCCAAAATGTCAGAGCGGACTCGCGGAATGTAGTCGGCACGCTTGCCGCGGATCTCCGACATGATGATGTCTGCGAGGCCAACCACGAGGAAGGTGCCGAACAGCCAGAGAGCGCTGCGCTGGCCATTGACGAGAAGATGCCCGACCGACCACAGCACGATGCCGATCGACATCGGATTGTGCAGCCACTTCTTGAGATAGCCCTTGCCGTGCGAGGCGCCGATCAGGATGAAGGCAAGCAGCACCAGCAGCATGGTGAGGTGCTTGAGACCGATCAGACCGTCATAAATCATGTCCGGTTCGGCGCGGGCCTGACGGAAGCCGACCACCATCAGCACCAGGCCGGCGAGCGACACCACGCCATAGAGCGCCTTCCAGGCCCTTTCGCCCAGCTGCGCGCTGAAACTGTCACGCAAGCCCGGAAACAGGATCGAAAAGAGATGGCTGCCGCCGAACAGCAGGCTGCCGATGTAGAGCAGTGTCATGTCGCGTTATCCTTCTCCCACACTTGCTTGTGCCAGATAACTCAGGCGGTTCCAACCCCGCGCAGGGCGTCGGGCAGGCTTTCGAGGCTTTGCGCGATGACCTGATCGGTGGCGAGGTCCGGCGGCAGCCTGCCATCGATGATCAGGCTGGCGAAACCATGGACGAGCGCGAAGGCATGGGCGGCACGTGCCTCAACGTCCGGGCGGTCCAAGCCGATGACAGCCGCAACAGCTTCCTCCAGTTGATCCCAGGCGGCCTCCGCTGCCTTGAGAAAGCGCGGCGTGCACGCGAAGCCCTGCTGGTCGCGGAACATCATCTGATAGGCGGCCGGGTTGGCGGTGGCGAAGCGAACATAGGCAATGCCCATGGCAACGAAACGTGAGTCGGCGGATTGGCCGGTTGCCGCATCCGCGGCCACCGCGAGTTCGCGAACCATCTGCTCGAAGCCGCGCGCGCCGATCTCGGACTTGAGGTGATCGACAGTGGCGAAATGGTTCTTCGGCGCGGCATGCGAGACACCCGCCCGCCTGGCGCATTCGCGAAGCGTGAACTGCCCGATGCCGCCCTCGGTGAGGATGTCGATTCCGGCCTGCACCAGAGCCTCAGAGAGGTCGCCATGATGGTAGGGCCGCTTGTTCGGTGACGCGCTTGCCATGGATCATGGTTTCCCACAAAATATTTACAGCGTCAATATTTATGTTGACGGTGACAATTTATTGGCATTACACAACCTCCAAGACGCACATCAAGGAGGTCCTATTGCCGGAAACACTCTTCTCAGTCAGCAGCGCAGTTGCGATGGCAGGCTGGCTTCTTCTGGTCCTCGGCATCGTATTGGACAAGCCACTGCTGCGTGACACCATCGCCGGTCTATGGATCCCGCTCATCCTGGCGGCGGCCTACACGGTGTTCATCGCCGTCTTCTGGTGGGACGCTGAAGGCAGCTTCGATAGCCTCGCCGAAGTACAGAAGCTCTTCACCTGGCCATGGGTCGCGCTCGCCGGCTGGGTTCACTACCTCGCCTATGACCTGTTCATCGGCGCGCTGATGGCGCGACGCCTGATGGAAGCCAAGCGCTCCCGTCTGCTGCTCATCCTGATCCTGCCCATGGCCTTCATGTTCGGCCCCATCGGCTTCGTGATGGCCCAGTTCCTGCTCATTGCCCGAAAGGAAGCCACCGCGTGACCTACCTTGCCTCCGCCCTCTACCCTGCCCTGCCATCGCTGAGAGCGCTGCACCGGGCCAATCCACCAATGTGGAACACCGGTATCGCATTCCTCGTGCTCTGCGCCGTGTGCATCGGTCTCACGCAGGTCGACGACAGGTTGTTCAACGGCATTAATGTCTGGATCAAGCCCGCCAAGTTCTTTGGCTCTATCGGGCTTCACCTGCTGACGGTTGCTGCTGCGCTGCTGCTGCTGCCGGAGAAGACCCGCAACAGCACCAGGGTGAGGACACTCGCGTTCATCATGGTGGCGATGATGATCTACGAGACCGTCTACATCACATTCCGCGCCACGCGCCTTGAGGCCTCGCACTACAATGAAACGCCATGGGGTGCTGTGGGCTATGCGATGATGGGCGTGGGCGCCGTCTCGGTGGTGGTCTTCACCGCATGGGTGGGCTCTCTCATCCTACGCCAGGGGCCGGGCACGCTGCTCGCCAAGACCGTCGGCTGGTCCTTCATCATTGCCGCTCCACTTACCATCATCACCGCGGCGACGCTGAGCGCCATGGGTTCGCATTGGATTGGCGGCGACCAGACGGATGCAACGGGCCTTCCCTTCTTCCATTGGTCGACAACCGGCGGCGACCTTCGCCCTGCGCACTTCTTCTCGCTGCACCTCATACAGATCGCGCCGGCCGCCGCACTGAGCGGCAGCAGGGGCTCCACCCTCGCCATCGGGGGGTTCACAGCGGCGGCAGCGATCGACAGCTTTGCTTTGGGACTTGCCGGGATCCCCCTCATTCCGCTGCACTGAGACCACTGTGTCTCCGCCAGTCCCGCTGGCGGAGATATTTACCGGACGTATACGGAGAAACGGCATGCTATTTGTTCGCCATCCGTCGCGGGGACGAATCAGCCTACCTGCCAACGGGCACACTGACTGAAGCCGATCCAATGCCCGCACCGCCGACCATCTACATCATCTGCTCGGACCGTGGCCGCAACGGCAAGACGCTGCTGGCCCGGGCCCTGACCGACCACCTGCTGATCGAGGAACGCGATCCCTTCTGCTTTGACCTCGGCGCGCCCGAGGGTGCACTCCGCGCCTTTTTTCCGGGCCGCACGGCACTCATCGACATCACTGACGACAAGGGCCGGGCGAAGCTCTTCGACATCCTGCTGGCGCGCGCCGGGCGGGACTATGTGATCGACGTTCCGGCGACACATCTCGCCCGCTTCCTTGAGTCCGCCAACGAAGCCTCGCTGGCGGAAGCGGCAAAGGCCAAGGGCTTCCAGGTCTGCGTGCTGTTCCTGGTCGACCGCGATCCGGCCTCACTGAAGATGGCCGTGGCGCTGGAGGACATGCTGCAGCCCGACCTGCTGGTGCCGGCCATCAACCGCTTCGTCGGAACCTCGCTGCCCGAAGGGGTGCCGGGGCCGCTGATCGTCATCGACAAGATCGAGGGGGAGTTGCGCGTGCTCATCTCCCACCGCCGCTTCTCTTTCCGTAGCTTCCTGCTGGGAGACGAGTCGGCGGTGCCGGCGCGGCTCCGCCCCGGGCTCAAGAACTTCCTGCACGGGGTGATCGACGGCCTGCGCAACATCGAACCGGCCATGAGCCTTCAGTCGCTGCACGAAGCCGATCTCTGAGCCCCAAAAATGCCATTTGAACGGGCTTCCTCCGGCGACTAGACTGAAGCCTGACCGCATCCGGGAGTTAGCATGAAGACCCTCAAGGCCCTCGCCATCGCCATCGCCCTTCTCGGCATCGCCGTTCCGGCTGCGATCCCGCCCGCACAGGCGCAGGTGACCAACATTGACGTGCAATGGGCCACCTCGTCGATTCAGATGGCGGGCAAGCGCGCCAACCAGGTTCCCGGCATCAAGAAGGTGCCGAGCGTCGGCGTCATCCGTCTCGACATCCCCACGGTGCCGATGTTCCGGGGTGATATTCCCGACTGGCAGGAATTCAAGATCATGACCCAGCGCAATGCCGCCGGTGTCGCCAAGCTGCAGCGGAACCTGGCCGCCAATCCCGTGACCGCCGCGGCACTCGCCAAGAACCACGTGAAGCCGTGGCAGGTGGCAGGCGTTCAGATCGGCAGCAACGGCGCGCTGCGCCTCTATATCTTCTCCTCCCGCAACTGGTAGCTCAGGCGGCGGCGAGCCTCTTCGCCTCATCCTCGAGCTGGTCGGCCGCCTTGCCCCAACCTGCGTGGAACCCCATCTCCTCGTGGCGCATCATGGCGGCCTCCGACCAGTGCCGGACGCGCGCCTCATAACGCGTGCCGCCCGCCTCGTCGGCGAAGGTGACGACAGCCGTCATGAAAGGCTCGGCCGAGAGCACCCATGCCTCGAGATAGGCATCGGTGAACACCAGCCTCTGCTGCGGCACCACTTCAAGATAGACACCTCGGTTGGGAAACTCCTCGCCATTGGGACCGCGGAACAGCATGTAGCTGGCACCGCCCGGCCGCAGGTCGGTCTCGACAACGGGGGTCGTCCAGGGCCGCGGCGTGAACCACTGCTTGATCAACTCCGGTTCGGTCCAGCAGCGCCAGACGGCTAAGCGCGGGGCGGCAATGAGACGGGACAACGTGAGTTCATGCAGCGGTTCAGTCATGTGACCTCCGGATCGGATTGTGCGGCTCGCAACAGTTGCTTTTCTCCGCCCCCGCTAGATTCGACAGTGCATGCATCGGAGAAGGACCAGCAGGATGATCACGGAATTCGCGACGCGACGCCAGAATCTCTTTGTTCAGTTCATTGTCCTTGTTCTCGCCGTGCTTTCGGCGGGTTATGCCCACGCCGCCGACCCGCTGCCCTCATGGAACGATGGGGCCGCGAAAAGCGCGATCATCGACTTCGTCACCAAGGTAACCACGCCGGGGGCGCCTGACTTCGTGCCGGAGAGCGAGCGCATCGCGGTGTTCGACAATGATGGCGTGCTGTGGCCTGAAAACCCGATTCCCTTCCAGATGGCCTTTGCGGTCGACGAGGCCAAGCGGCACGCCGCGGAGGACCCCAAGATCGCCGCCGACCCGATGGTGAAGGCACTGCTCGCAGGCGACTACGACAAGCTGATGGCCGGGCCCCACCATGAAGGCCTGCTGCAGATCATCAACATCACTCATTCCGGCATGACGACCGACGAATTCGCGAAGGCGGTCGAGGCCTGGATCGCCACGGCGAAGCACCCGCGCTTCGACGTTCTCTATGACCAGCTCACCTACCAGCCGATGCAGGAGGTGCTGGCCTTCATGCGCGCCAATGGCTTCACCACCTACATCGTGTCAGGCGGCGGCGCCGATTTCATGCGGGTGTGGAGCGACCGCGTCTATGGCATCCCGCCAGGACAGGTGGTCGGTTCCACGGCGCGGGTGAAATATGAACTGCGCGACAGCGGGCCCGTGCTGGTGAAGACGATGGACAACCTGTTCGTGGACGACAAGGCGGGAAAGCCTGCCGGTATTTACCAGTTCATCGGCAAGCGTCCGATTGCGGTCTTCGGCAACAGCGACGGCGACAAGGAAATGCTGGAATATGGCACCATCGCCAATCCACGCCCGAGCCTCGGTGTCATCATCCGCCACACCGACGGCGAACGCGAATATCAGTATGACGTGAACCCGAAGAGCAGCGGCACGCTGGTCGAGGCGCTGAAAGATGCCCCGAAGCGCGGCTGGACCGTCGTCAGCATGAAGGACGACTGGAAGACGGTCTTCGCGCCGAAATGACCTAGCCGACGCGCGCTTCGGGCGGGGTGGACTTGCGCTGCTCCGCCCGATCTATTTCAAGCTGCAGGAAGAAGTTCAACGCCGTCCGGATCGTGGCGATCGCGGCGAGCTGGCCGATTTCCGACCAGGTGGGAGCCACCGCCGTGCGCAGGATGTCGGCGGCGAGGAGGAATTCCAGCGCCAGCGCCAGCCACCGCCCAAGCCGCAGCCGCACGTCTTCCTTCGCCTCATGCGAGGCGGAGGACCCGGCGGGCGAAAAGCTCTGCAGGATCACGAGCAGCGTGCGGAACACACCCTCGATCACGGCAATGGCGATGACGAGCGCAGCAACACCCTCCGTGATGGTGGAAAGCTGCAGGGTGAGTTCCTTGATGATCTCGGATGTCATCACGGTGTTCGCCGTCAGCCGATCTGCGCGAAATTGGCATGCGCCACGATCAGCCAGCCTGCGGCGTCTTTGCGGAACACCGAGAGGCGCGGCGCCAGAGACTGCACCGGCTTGTCGCCAATCTTCTGCTCGAGCTTGAGATTGTAGCGGGCGACGAGCAGGTCGCCGTTCGCACCGAAGGCAAGCTCCATGATCTCAGGCTCGCCATTGAACTTGGGAAGGTTGGCGAGATAGTTCGTGCTGTCGTAGCCGCTGCCGTCGGAACGCATGATCTGGAATTCAGGCGCCAGCACCTTGGCGACGGTTGCGGCATCATGGCTGGCCAGCGCGTCAAGCCAGCCGAGAATGGCCGCCCTGGCATCGACTTCACCCGCGCCACCTGCTGCGCCAACGGTTGCCGGGATGAGGGCCGCTCCCGCCAAGCCCGCGAAGACACCCAGTGCAACCTGCCGCTTGTTCATGCCATGCTCCGTGGTTCCGAACGGCGGCAAGCGCCACCTGTTGCAACGCCTCTAGATGATCCGGGGCCGGGCCGCCAGCCCCACGGAACACATCAGGCTTCGAGACAACTCAATATTGCATGGTCATGCTGTTTTCAACGATGCATGCGTGCTCGCGAAACGGCGCGACGCCATCCGCGATGGTCTCAGTGGCGTCCGGCAATGTGAGGTGCGGCGTCAATTCGTGATCGACGTGATTGACAAGGCAGGACCTCGCGCCGAGGCTTAAACCCATGCGCCGCGTCCGATACATGAGTCTGTTGCTGGCACTCGCCGGCCTGCCCGCCGAGGCGGCGGTCACCCAGTCACAGACGATCGAGTTTCCCTGTTTCAAGAACCTGGCGGACGGGAAGGTTCTCGTCGATGGAACGCAGTGGGACCGGAAGATGCAGGACCTCGGCTATGTGCTCGCAGACGGTTCCTACGTGCCCTGGAGGGTGCTGACATTCACCCGGCAGAACACCCATGACGACTTGTGGGCGGATGGGATGTGCCACATGCAGTTGCTGCCGGTGGAGAAGTAATCCGCCTGATCAGTAGTGAGGTGGCGGCGGCTCCCTCCCGTCTGGTCGGCCTGCTGCCGACGCGTCGAACTCCTCGCGCAATTCGCCCAGGCGGCGGTCCAGATTGTCGATTTTTCGCCACTGTGCGACGACCATGTCGTTCAGATCGGCGATCACCCGATCCTGTTCGGCGATCCGCCGCTCCATATCCGCCATGCGGCCGTGATGTTCGTCTGCGGGCATGCCAGCCGCTCCTTCAGCATTTCTTCGCTGCACTGAAGCCGATTTCGGCGGTGATTGCCATGTGCGATGCAGCTCTCGCATTCCATCTCGGGCAATGCCCCCTGCATCACGCAGTCACCAATGGTTAACAATTGATTTCCAAAGACGTTTTGAAATCGATGGCTTGTCTGTTGGCCTGGATGCTTTATCGTAGAAACACCGAGGTCGCTCCTCGTGAATCAAGAGCCTATCATGGAACCACAATGCAATTCCGCCACCTTCCGGCGCTGGCCAGCGGCTTTCTGCTCTCCGTTTCCGCGGCAACGCTTCCGGCGTTCGGCGCTGACATTGCTGTTCCTGCAAACGATCCTTGGACCGGCTTCTATCTTGGCGCCCAGGCCGGCAATCTGAAGGGAACGGGCAGCGACGCAGACTTCTGCATTACCGGCGCCCTGTCGCCAGTCTCAGGCTGTCTTGGCGGCAGCAATAACGACGGCGTGCCGAGCGGCCTCGACGTGCTGGACAATCTCCTCGATGGTGCCTCTGCCGGCGGTTACCTCGGCTTCAACTATCGGTTGGACAGGGTCGTCCTTGGCCTCGAGGCTGACCTCAACTGGGATCATGCCGAGGGGAAAAGCCATATTCCCGGCGATGTCACCACAGATACATCATTTGGTTGGGATGCCTCGTTTCGCGCGCGGCTGGGTGCGCTCGTGGGGGAGCGCGGGCTCATCTACGTGACGGGCGGGCCGAGCTGGTTGAGCATGGACATCGGCAGCGATCTCTGCGGCTACTTCCGCTCGGAGTATGCGGGCAGCGCCGTCGACTGCGGAGACTCCGGCACGGAATTCGGCTGGCAACTGGGCGCAGGAGCCGAATTCCTCCTCACCGACAATATCTCCCTCAAGGCGGAATATCTCCATGGCTGGTATGGAAATCAGGACCTGAACCTCGTGACGGTGACCGAGGGCGCGGAAAACCTGAAGTACAGTTACAAGCAAACGCTCCAGACCAACGTCGTGCGCGCGGGCGTGGCCTACCACTTCGGCGGTTTCTGAAACGCTTCATCATGCATGAATGATTGCACCACGAAGAACAGGAATTCGTGTTGCAAATTCCGCTTCTGGCCTGCCCCGATGCGGATTAGGCTGCGCTGGTTTCGGCAGGAGGCAAGAGGCATGACGCAAGCGAATTGGATGGACATCGGCGCGGCAGAAGACCTGCGCGCCCAACCCGTGTCGCGCGTGCGCGCCGGCGGAACGGCGCTGGCCGTCACCTGGAAAGATGGCGCCTTCGGCGTCCTGTCGAATGCCTGCAACCATGTCGGCGGCCCGCTGGGTGAAGGCCAGCTGGACGGGGATTACGTCGTCTGCCCGTGGCATGGCTGGAAATATCACCGCTGCTCAGGCCAGGGCGAGCCCGGCAGCGAGACGGACTTCGTGCCTTCATACCCCGTGAAGGTGGAGAACGGGCGGGTGCTGGTCGACCTCGCCAATGCCACACCGCGGGTGAAGTCGCCGCATGCGCCGCATCCGCTGGCGCGTCCCGTGAAGCGCGAACCCGGCCCGCTGCGCCTGCTCGGCCTCTCGACCACCGCAATGGACGCGAAGAACCCGCGCTTCTCCGGCTCGGACCACGTGCTCGCGGCGGCAGTTGCTGCGGCGGCAGCGAGCGGCGCCGAGACGAAGACCATCAAGCTCAATGACCTGAACTTCCGCACTTGCGAGGGCTACTATTCGAAGGCCGCACACGCCTGCACCTGGCCCTGCTCCATCACGCAGATGGATTCGAAGGACCAGATGGATCAGGTCTATGAGGCGCTGGTGCATTGGGCCGATGCGATCATCGTGGCCACGCCAATCCGCTGGGGTGCCGCCTCCTCGCTCTATTTCAAGATGGCGGAGCGACTGAACTGCGTGCAGAACGCCATCACCATCCACAACCGCGTGCTGATCCGCAACAAGGTGGCAGGCTTCATCATCATCGGGGGGCAGGACAACATCCAGTCGGTGGCGGGCCAGATGCTCGGCTTCTTCGGTGAGCTGGGCTACGTCTTCCCGCAGTTCCCCTACATCGCCCACTCGCGCGGCTGGACGCATGAGGACATGGAAAACAACGTCCGCATCGTCGCCCACTCGGAAGAACTCGCGAAAGGCGCTGCCGAACTGGCAGAGCGCTGCCTTGGCATGGCGCGCACGCTCATCGACAAGGACGAGGCACCGGCCTCGATCGAGCGCGGAGGTCGCAAGGCACACCGGCTGATTGGCGGGGATTAAAGCCGGACGGCTGCGATTACTCCCACTCGATTGTAAACGAGCCAATTATCGCGTTGATTTTGCTGGTTTAAAAAATCAGAGAAATCCAAACACCGTTGTTTCTACCGTCAGAAAACACTCAAATCCGAGAGGACGCCAAACTACGCCACGGTATCACGACACCCCATCTCATTCGGAGTGATAGCAATCCAGGTTAGCCGAAACAACGGCGGCGCCGATCTCCGATGCTGAAGCGAGAGTGAGAGGTCTGAGCAGATTGTCATGATGGGAGATCTGCCGAGGGAGAGTCCTTTGGCTCCCCGTCATGGAGAATGACCTTGGCTCAAGTTCAAATGGGGCGACCGCTGTCCCCTCTCGACATTCCAAGTTTCAATTCACTCGACCGCGTGAAAAGGATGCTGCGCCGAAAGGAACTCAGACTGGTCGTACCGCTTGCAGACACCACGATTTACGAAATGGAGCGCCGCGGCGAATTTCCCCGTCGCTTCAATCTTACACCCCGCTGCGTCGTCTGGGATCTCGCGGAGGTGGAAGCCTGGATCGACCAGCGTCGCAAAGATTCTGACGCAAGGCTTGCCAGACGTACGTCTGAGACGGACATGTCCGGTCAAATTACCTCCGCAAATCGGGCGGCCGGAAAGATAGCAGGAACGGTTCAGACCGATGTGACAATTCCTCTGCTGTCTGTCGCGCGGTCAGAGGTTTCATCACCGACCTGGCAACTGAAGCGATCATTCGTTTAGCTGCCGCCCATCACGCAAACTTGTCCCTCATGCTGTCCGCGAGCGCCGAAAGCACATTGGCAAGTTGTCTCGCGGTTTCCGGCGGGGGCAGTGGCACTTTGAGGTTTTGCGCGCCGGTGGCTGGATCGCGCTCAATCCATGGATGCGCCGGAGCGTTGGGATCGTTGGCGGCCGCGAGAGCGGCAATAAACTGCGCACCGACCTGCACCAATGCTTGCCACGGATCGGGGCCTGCATCGCGAGGTGATGCTCCAGCCCCGTCAATCCGTGCGGTCGCCGTCTCGCCAGCGCCAATGTTTACAATCGCATCCACATTTTCCACGGATCCGGCGTCATCGGCAGCGACGAAATTCCTCGCTTCTTCAGCCGGGGTCATAGCCTCGCCCTCGCCCATACTCCCAGTGACGTTTTCCACGTCCTTCATGAAGCGGTTGAGGCGCGACCCGCCGAACGATATCTCGCCTGTACCGCCGTCAAGAATTCCTGCCGACAAGGAGCGCTTAAACGCCAGCACCGAAAGCATGCCCTCTTCGATGGTGCCTTTTGACACGAAATTTATGATCTGAACCGGCCGCTTCTGGCCCAAACGATGGATGCGCGCGATGCGTTGCTCGAGAATTGCCGGGTTCCAAGGCAAGTCCATGTTCACAAGCGTCGAAGCATGCTGCAGATTAAGGCCCGTACTACCGGCATCGGTGGATAGGAACACGCGGCAGGCCGGGTCGTCTCGAAACTGCTCAACCAGTGCCAGCCGTTTTTCCGGCGGCACGCCGCCATGGAAGCTGACGTAACCAAACTCGCGCGCTTCCAACCGGCGGATGACAATGTCCTGAGTCCGCGTCCATTGCGAAAACACCACCGCTTTGGCCTGAGGCTGCACGAACAGGTCATCTAGCAACGCCGCCAATTCGTCGGCCTTGACCCCGTGGTCGCTTTCCCGGTCGAGCAGATAGGTGCTGTTGCACGACATGCGCATATTCTGCAGGGCACAAGTCAACCGCCGCTGATCTTTGTCCGACAGGAACCTTGTCTTGCGCCAGCGCTGGACAATTCTCGCCACCACGTCGGCGTTTTCCTGGTGATAGAGCATCTGCATCTGCGTCATCGGCACCAGCAGGTTCTGGTCGGTCCGGCTAGGTAGTTGCCGCAGCACCTCGGATTTGCGCCGGCGGATCATAATCGGCGCCAGCGTTTGGCCAATCTTCTCCAACCCGGTATAGCCTGTGACGCGCCCCGCTTCGTCTTTGACCTGATGCTCGTGCAAGAGCTTCCAGGTTGGCCCTAGGCGGTGCTGATCGACAAACTGGACAATGGAAATCAATTCCTCCAGCTTGTTTTCCAGTGGCGTCCCGGTGAGCACAATCGCGTAAGGGCTATCGATGCGCTTCAAGGCGCGCGCGGCAATTGTGTTCCAGTTTTTCACCCGTTGCGCTTCATCGACGATCACGAGATCGGGCGCCCAGGCGGTAATCAAGTCCAGATCGGGCTTCAGTTTCTCGTAGTTGGTGATCTTGCAAAAGTCGTCTAGGGCATAGTCCTTCTGCCTTTGCGCCCGGCCGCCGGCAAGAACGCGGGCCGCGTTTTCGCCCTGTCGCCCGGAGTAACGCATGATCTCGCTCTGCCACTGGTACTTGAGCGAAGTTGGGCAGATAACCAGCACTTTCGAGGTGCCAAAATGCCGTGCGAGTATTTCCGCCGCGGCAACCGCCTGAATGGTCTTGCCCAAACCCATGTCGTCGCCGATCAGAGCGCGGCCAGCACGCACCGCGAACAGCGCACCCTCGGCCTGATAAGGATAAAGCGGCACCTTGAGGAGGTTTGTCATCTTGGGATCGGCAGCGCCCTGCGGGAACAGCCTTTCCAGTACAAGAACCCGCCGTTCCTCATCACGCCTACCCGCGACAAAATCGAGCGCGTCGTCGTAGGCGCGCAGCTCATGGCCGCTCTTCGATGCTGCGGCCATGAAATGCTCCAGCTCGCCAAAGCGCTTTTCCGCCAGCATCCCGTTGCGACCGGCGTCGAACAGACCGGCGGCAGCCTTGGCCAAAACCGGCGGACAATCCGTCCCCGCGCGAAAATGCACACAGCGACGGCCGTCATTGCGCAAATACAATTCGGAAAAGGCCGGCTGGCGTCCCTCAGCGAACGCCTTTTTGGCGCCACGTCTTTTCAGAAGCCTGGCGAGCGTAAATTCGATGTGCTTGCAGGTGCCCAGTTCGCTGGTCGCGTAATCGGGACATGAACAAAAATTGCCGCCCGGGCCCAAGCCGCGGATCGCCACGCGATAGCCGGATTTCGAAGCGGGATTGGTGATCCGGAACTCGGAGAAAAACGGTTCGCCGCCCAGATTTTCCATCCCGAAGGCCTGCTCGCGGCCGAATTGGCGGCGCAAGCCCCGTTGCCAATCCAGCGGGGAAAGACCGGCGGGCGCATGGGTGCGCGAGAGCTTGGTTTCCTTGTTCGGCTTGGCGGCGGAATTCAATTTTCGGCGCTTGGATTTCATCGAAGTGCATTCCGTTCAGCAAAAGTTTCTCGCGAGACATTAACCGACATCCACCGGATGACCGGCTTGTTAGGTCCAAGATTTGCGCAATTTTTGGG
>NZ_JBAXGR010000023.1:0-46120 GCF_037139295.1 Aestuariivirga sp. | reverse complement strand
GACGGCACCCAGAAGATCGAGGATACCGGCCCGCTGACGAAGAAGCGCATGGAGACGGTGGACGAGGAAGTGACCGCTGCGGCGATCGGCTTCATGGACAAGGCCGTGAAGGAGAAGAAGCCCTTCTTCGTGTGGTGGAACTCCACCCGCATGCATATATTCACGCACCTCAAGGCGGAATCAGAAGGCAAGACTGGGCTTGGCGTCTATGCCGATGGCATGGTTGAGCATGACGGGATGGTGGGCGAACTGCTCGCCAAGGTGAAGGACCTCGGCATCGAGGACAACACAATCATCATGTACTCGACCGACAATGGCGCTGAGACCTTCAGCTGGCCGGACGGCGGCACGACGATGTTCCGAGGCGAAAAGAACACCAACTGGGAAGGCGGCTACCGCGTGCCGACCGTGATCAAGTGGCCCGGCGTCATCAAGCCCGGCACGGTGATCAACGACATCGCCGCACATGAGGATATGCTGACCACCTTCGTTGCGGCGGCCGGTGACCCCAACGTGAAGGAAGAACTTCTCAAGGGTGAGAAGATTGGCAACCGCGAGTACAAGGTGCACCTCGACGGCTATGACCTCCGCCCCGCGCTGGAAGGCAAGGGCGACTGGCCGCGCAAGGAGTTCATCTACTGGACCGACGATGGCAGTGTTGCGGCCATCCGGTACGGTAACTGGAAGATTACCTTCCTGAAGCAGGACGCGTTGGGCTTGCGCGTGTGGACGGAGCCCTTCACCCAGCTCCGCGCCCCGCTCATCACCAATTTGCGCATGGACCCCTTCGAGCGTGCCGACGAGGAGAATGCGATGGGCTTCCAGCAATGGTACATGAACCGCATGTTCATGATCGCCCCGGCGACCGGTTATGTCGCGCAGTGGCTGCAGAGCTTCAAGGAGTTCCCGCCGCGCCAGAAGCCGGGTTCCTTCAACCTCGACCGCGTGATGGAAGCCGTCACCAGCGTCCAGGGCGAATAAGCCGACGACACCGAGGCACCGGAGTGGCTTGACAGAGCCCTCCGGTGCCTTTCTCTTTGCCTCTATCTGACCTGAATGGGATGGCGATGCCGGGGCACCGTTTGCGATATCTTGTGGCGGCGGTGATGCTGGTGCTTTCGGGCTCTCTGGCCTCCGCCGAGGAAGCGCCTCATGGGGGCTTCGTGGGCAGTGCGGCCTGTGCGGATTGCCATGCCGCCGAGACCACCGCCTGGGCTGGCTCCGACCATGCCTGGGCACTGAAGACGCCAGATGCCGCGAGCGTTCTAGGTGACTTCAATGATGCCACGATCACCAACAAGAACGTCACCACGCACTTCACCTCGAAGGAAGGGAAGTACTTCGTCGAGACCGAGGGCGCAGACGGCAATCCCACGACCTTCGAGGTGCGCTACACGGTGGGCCACCGCCCCCTGCAGCAATACCTCGTCGAGACGGAAAAGGGCCGGCTGCAGGTGCTCGACCTTGCCTGGGACGTGGCACGGAAGAAGTGGTTTCACCTCTATCCAGAGCAGGACGCGCCGCCGGGCGATGGACTGCACTGGACCGGCAGCTACAAGAACTGGCAGGCGCGCTGCGCCACCTGCCACCAGACCGGCTTTGACAAGGGCTTCGACCTCCCCACCCGCACCTACAAGAGCCACTGGGCCGAAGTCACCGTGGGCTGCGAATCCTGCCATGGACCGGGCGAAGCGCACAATGCCTGGGCGGCGACGAAGACCGGCGATGACCCCTACAAGGCGCTGCCACTTGGCCCCGGGCACCAGGCTCAGGAACTCGATGTCTGCGGCCCCTGCCATTCGCGCCGCGAAGCCTTCTCGCAGCTACAACCCAGTGCGGGCGCCTCTTTCGATGAGAACTACGCGCTGGCACTGCTGACGCCCGACCTCTACTTCCCCGACGGCCAGCAGCGGGACGAGGTGTTCATCCTCGGGTCCTTCATGCAATCCAAGATGAAGGCCAAGGGCGTCACCTGCTCCAACTGCCATGAGCCGCATGGCGGCGGGTTGGTTGCCGAGGGCAATGCCGTGTGCACGCAGTGCCACAGTCCGGCGGGCAACGACACGTTCCCCAGCCTGCGCAATGCAGAGTTCGATTCACCCGAGCATCATCACCACAAGCAGGGAAGTGATGCCGCGGAATGCGTGAGCTGTCACATGCCAGAACGCAGCTACATGATGATTGACCCGCGCCGTGACCATTTCTTCCGCAGGCCCGATCCCCTGCAATCCAAGGCGGCGGGAGCACCCGATGTCTGCACCGGCTGCCATGCCGACAAGACAGCAGAGTGGGCGGCCGCGCAGATCGCCTCGTGGAAGCCCGCTGGCGACAGGAGCTGGCAGGACCGTTCCGCCTTCATCGCCTTCACCAATGATGATCGTTCGGAGACCACCGTGGCCGACCTGACACGCTATGTGCTCGATCGCGCGCATCCGGCGGTCGTGCGCGCAACCGCCCTCAACGCTCTCGGTTCCAGTGGCTCCCTCTCGGCGGCCAATGGCGAGCAATTGCTGAAGGACGATGACCCGCTGGTGCGCGCCGCTGCCACCGGTGCCCTCCGCCAGGTCAATGTGCAGGACAGGATCCCATTGCTGATGCCATTGCTCACGGACCCATCGCGCAGCGTGCGGCAGCGCACGGCAGTGGAGATCGCCGGCGCCGGTGTCGCGATGCTGCCTGCAGCCGATGATGCAGCCTATCGCAAGGGGCTGCAGGACTTCATGGATGCGCGCATGGCCAATGCCGACACGCCCGAGTCTCACGTCGCCATCGGAGGACTCGCACTGAGCCGGCGTCAGTGGGACGACGCCCAAAGGGCCTTCACCACGGCCACTGAACTGGACCCGCAGATGGCCTCGGCCTGGCTGGTCCTGGCGCAGCTTTCCGAGGCACGCGGCAACCCGAAGGATGCCGAGGCAGCTCTCACCTCCGGTCTCGCGGCCTCTCCCCGCAACGTCGACATCATGCTGGCGCGGGGTGACCTCTCTGCACGCCAGCAGAAGTTTGACGATGCGCTGGGCTGGTATCGCCGCGCACAGGGCGCTGATCCGCAGCGACCGGACGTCTGGGTGGCGTCCGCCATCGGCTACGCGCTGAAGGGCGACAGGGTGGCGGCGGCCGAAGCCGCCAAGCGCGCCCGTGACCTGGCACCGAGCATGGCCCTGCCGCCGGAGCTCGAGCAATTCCTGGCACAGCCCCAATGATTCAAACCGGGTATTTCCACACGCCAAGGTTTATGGACAAGTGCACACCGGAGCAGAGAATGACCGTCGCCCGCCTGGGGAATTCGAATTGGCGGCGGAAAGTTCATCAGCAAGGAGAATCAACATGATGAAACGGATGTTGCTCGCAGCGGCCGGACTCGCGACACTCGCCACCGTGGCGGTCACGGCGGCGCCCCCTGCGGAAGCGAAAGTCTTCATCTATGGGGGCGTGCCCTATTATGGCTACGCGATGCAGCCGCACTATCGCTATTACTACGGCCGCGGCTGGTATGACCCCTATGCCTACAACTACGTCCAACCCGCCTGGATGACGTGTGGCCAGGCTCGTCAGGCAGTGAAGGCCAGCGGCTACTACAACGTCGTTACGCGGGATTGCTCCGGCAAGATCTACAATTTCTCCGCCGTCCGGAACGGCAAGCCGCGCAACGTCTCGGTAAACGCCAAGACGGGTGCCGTCTGGCAGAACTAGCGACCTCACTCAGGCGTGGCCGCTGCCCATGTCGGACGCAGTGGCCCGCCTGATCTCCTGCCAACGCGGATCCGCGTGCAGCGGATCGAAATCGGAATCGCGCATGATCCACGCCCGCATATCGGCATTGCTGATTGGCAGGAGCTTGGCCAGCACGGCAAAGGCCTCATCCAGCTTGCCACCGACACTGTAGTAGCAGGCGATGTTGTAGAGCGTGAGGTAGTCATCGGGCGCTATGGCCAGAGCCGTCTTCGCCCACTGCTCCGCCCGCTTCACGTCCTTCAATTTGGCCAGGGCCGTTGCCATGAAATAGGCAGGGCGCGGATTTTCCGGGTTCCTGGCGAACTCGCGTTCTGCCCGTTCCACGCCACGTGTCGCGCAGCGCACAGCATCTGCCTCGCGGTTCAGCGAGGCGTAAACCTGATTTAGCAGGATCAGCGTCTGGTAGTCCTCGGGCTTGATCTCCGCTGCGCGCTCCCAGTGTCGCGCCGTGTCTTCGAGCTTGCCCTGCGCGTAGCATGATCGCCCTTGAAAGAAGTGAAGTTCGAAGAGATCGCGCTCGGATGCGAGTGCCGCTGCAAACTCCGCATCGGCTTCGGCATAGCGGTGCGCGATGGACAGGGCGAGCCCGCGCGAGGCACGGGCTTCGGCAAGGCTGGGCTCGAGCGCCAGTGCCTTGCCGCTGTTGGCCAGCACGGCATCGGCAGTTTCCTCGCTGTAGTCCATGTAGAGAAATGCATCGCAGTCGGCGAGACCGGAATAGGCGCGGGCATAACCAGGGTCGAGTTCGAGCGCCTTTGCAAACATGCGCTTTGCCAGGTTGTAATAGGTGCGCGACCCGCGGTGGAAGTAATCGCGGCCGCGCAGAAAATAGGTATAGGCCTCGACATTGCGCGTGGGTGCCTGTTCGATCGCCTTCTTCTCGCGCGGCAGCAGCTTGACCTTGAGCTGGGCGACAATCGACTTGGTGATCTCGTCCTGCAGGGCGAAAATGTCAGTCAAGTCACGGTCATAACGGTCGGCCCACACCTGCCCGCCACTGGCGCCCTCGGTGAGTTGCGCGGTGATCCTCACCTTCGAGCCAGACTTGCGGACGCTGCCATGAAGGAGATAGCCCACGCCAAGATCGCCTGCGATCTCCTCCATGTTGGCGGCGCGGCCCTTGTGCCTGAACACCGTGTTGCGGCCCAGCACGAAGAGTCCGGACACGTTGGAGAGATCGGTAATCAGGTCTTCGGTAATGCCGTCGGAGAAGAATTCCTGCTGTTTGTCACCACTCATGTTGGTGAAGGGCAGCACGGCCAGTGAGGTGCGCTCTGCGGCCTGCCGCACAACTGGCGCGCGGGCCTGAACCTTCGGCTCAATGTGTTCAATGAGGAAAACATGCAGTGGCCGTGCAATGTTACGCAGGGTCTTTTCGCCCAGGTCTTCGAAAGCGACATCGAGCCTGGAGCCGATCTGGAAACGAATGCCGGCGGAGCAGGCAATGCCGCCGGGCGGGGCATGGGCTACCATGCGCGAGGCGAGATTGACGTCGTCGCCGAAGAAATCATCCCCCTTCACCAGCACATCGCCGAGGTTGATGCCAATGCGGAAGCGCAGCGCACGGTCAGCCGGCAAGTCAGCGTTGCGACCTGCCAATTCGCGCTGGATTTCGATTGCGGCCTCCGCCGCCTCAAGTGCGCTGGAGAATTCGGCGAGGAAGCCGTCTCCCATGGACTTGAAAATACGGCCATCATGCCGTCCCACTGCGGGGTCGACGAGGTCATGCCGATGCTGGTGGAGCGCAGTCAGCGTTCCCTCCTCATTGGCTGCCATCAGTCGGCTGAAGCCCACGACCTCCGCCGCCATGATGGCGGCGAGGCGGCGCTTCACACGCTCCCCGGTCATCTCTACCCCCCCCTTGAATTCGTTTCCAACTATGTGTTTGCACGTTGCAAATTGCAATGCTTACGTAACGATGCCCACCTTTTCGAGCGCCACATGTGCAATCTCTACAGCCTCACCAAGGGCCAGGCCGCGATCCTTGCGATGGCCCGTGCCATGGTCGACCATACCGGCAACTTGCCGCCACTCCCCGGCATCTTTCCGGACTACCGCGCACCGATCATCCGGAACGGGGCTGATGGCCGCGAGCTTGCCTATGCACGATGGGGCATGCCTTCTCCCAGCTTCGCCTTGAAGGAGCGCAACAGCGACCCAGGAATCACCAATGTTCGCAATGTCGCCTCTCCGCATTGGCGGCGCTGGCTCGGCGAGGCTTCGCGCTGTGTGGTGCCCTTTTCGAGTTTCGCCGAACCCGCGAGCCTGCCCGATGGCAGGAAGGAGAATGCCTGGTTTGCGCTGGGCGAGGAACGGCCCCTCGCCTTCTTCGCCGGGATCTGGACCCGCTGGACCTCGGTGCGCAAGGTGAAGGAGGGCGAGACCACCAATGATCTCTTCGCCTTCCTGACCACCGACGCCAATGCCGAAGTGGGCGCCATTCACCCCAAGGCCATGCCGGTAATTCTCACCACCGGGGATGAAGTGGACTGCTGGCTCACGGCGCCAACTCAACAGGCCCTCAAGCTGCAACGGCCCCTGCCCGATGGCTCATTAGTGATCGTGGCGCGCGGCGGCAAGGACGATGGTTGAACTTGCCTCACTGGCGCTTCGATTGATTACAGATGATCGCCCCCGCAACGCACGAAGCGGACGCATGGAATGCAAGCAAGCTGACTGATTGATTACCTGCGCTTTCTCCTGCACATTCGCCATGCGTGGAGGATACCAATGAACGTTAACGGGAAGCACTACCGCACCATCTGGCTCAACGCGGATGGCTGGGCGGTGGACATCATTGACCAGACCAGGTTTCCCCATGTCTTCGAGACGGTGACGCTGCGCACGCCGGATGAGGCGGCTGTTGCCATCAAGGACATGCTGGTGAGAGGCGCGCCACTGATTGGCGTCACCGCAGCCTATGGCATGGCGCTCGCGATGCGGCAGGATACAGCTGATGTGGCGCTCGGTGGCGCATATGAGCTTCTGGTGAAGACGAGACCCACCGCGATCAATCTCAAATGGGCGCTGGATGAGATGATGCGTGTGCTGAGGCCATTGCCCGCAAGCGCCCGCGCGGCTGCCGCCTATGCGCGGTCCGCCGAGATCGCGGACGAGGACGTCGCTATCAACCAGGCCATCGGGCGCAACGGCTTCGAAATCATTCGGCAAATCGCTGCCCGCAAGAAGCCGGGCGAGACCATCAACATCCTTACGCACTGCAATGCCGGCTGGTTGGCCACCGTGGACATGGGCACAGCCACCGCGCCCATTTACACAGCACATGACGCAGGCTTTCCGGTCCATGTCTGGGTGGACGAAACACGGCCGCGCAACCAGGGCGCATCGCTCACCGCATGGGAACTGCTGCACCATGGCGTGCCGCACACTGTAATCCCCGATAACACGGGTGGCCACCTGATGCAGCACGGACTGGTCGACATGGCGATCGTCGGCACCGATCGCACCACGGCACAGGGCGATGTGTGCAACAAGATCGGAACCTACCTGAAGGCATTGGCGGCGCATGACAATGGCATACCCTTCTATGTGGCGCTCCCCTCCCCCACCATCGACTTCACGGTGGTGGACGGCATCCGCGAGATACCCATCGAGCAGCGTGGCGGGCATGAGGTGTCGCACATGACCGGGCGCACGGAGGACGGGCGCATCGAGACGGTGGAGATCGTTCCGCGCGGGTCGAAGGTAGCCAACTATGCCTTCGACGTGACACCGGCGCGCTATGTGACAGGCCTCATCACCGAACGCGGCGTGATCGCCGCCGACCGGGCAGCGATCGCCAAAGCCTTCCCCGAGCGAGCTGCTCAGTAGTGTTTCATCTCCTGACGCACGCGCCGCGCGGCATCGACAACTGCAGAAATGGACGGGTAGCGCGCGGTATTCACCATCATGTCACGTGCCAGCGTGAGGACGCGTGCCTCGCAGGTGGCGCGGCGGTCCTCATCCTTGATCCACTCGAGATCGATGTTGTGGGCAAGGCCTAGGATGCGGCGGATCATCTTGGCGGCAGCAAAGCCCACTGTGTCAGCCCATAGCCGGTCCATATAGGCTTGCCGTTCGATGTCGAGCCGTGCCTCACCTTCCGCACCCGCGAAGAGCGAGGCTGGGTAGGCATCACCCGTAGGACTTTCCCGCCACAGCGCGACGAACTTGTCGCGGAATCGGAACATGATCTGTTCCAGCGTCGAAAGCACCCAGTCGCGATAGGAATCACGCTCACCGGCCTGCTCTTCATGCCCGTCCTGGGCGAAGAAATTAATGAGGACGTTGGCGACGATGGCGCCAACGTCGAAGCCCATCGGACCCATGAAGGCGAATTCCGGGTCGATCACCCGGGTATCCTCCTTCGTCAGCATGACGGAGCCGGTGTGCAGGTCGCCGTGCAGCATGGCCTCCGCCGAGGACAGGAACTTGAGCTTGAGGCGCGACACGGCAACCTTCAGATCGCCATCCTCGCGCCAGCGCGCGGCGTAGGCGTCAAGTTGCGGCGATGTCCAGCGGTTGAGTTCGGCCACGCGATAGGGATCGGTGAAGATCAGGTCCTCGGTGATCTTGCACAGCGCGGTGTTTCCGGCAAAGGCCCCGATCAGGGCCTTCTTGCAGTCGGCCGTCAGCGCGAGGTCGGACGTGAAATAAAGGGTCCGCGCCAGGAAGGTGGAGATGTCCTCGGCGAATCTCGGATATTCGGTCGCCGCAATCATGCCGCGCCGCATGATGATGTGCGGTTCCAGCAGTTCCATGACGATCAGTGCCAGCGTCTCGTCATAGTGGTGGATCTTCGGCACCAGCGCCCCGGTGAGGCGTGCCTGCTCGGTGAGGGCCGTGTGCTCGTAATGCGCGCGGGACAGTGGCAACGGCCAGCTCTCACCCACGAGCCGCACATAGGGCAGCGCCTGCTTCACAGCGACACCGCCTTGAGGCCCTTTCACGATGAACACGAGGTTCAGGTTGCCGTCGCCCACCTCGGCGATCGACCATTGCTCAGGCCTCCCGCCAAGAATGCGGCGCACGGTGTCGATGCCTGAAAGATAAGCAGCAAGTGTTTCGGGTTTCTGTGGCGCGTAGCCTTCGCGGGTTTCGATCATTGCAGACATGACATGCGATTTGCTGATGGCGATAAGCGCAGTGAGCACCGGAATGCACCGTGAATGCAAGTGTCGCGCGCCGCAGGGCGATTGCTTTCGCAAACGCAAAAGCGATGATGCCATGCAGCAAATCAGATTTGTCGGACAAAAGCTCTGGACAAACTTCAATCCGTGTTGGATGTTTTCGCTCATCGGCGTCCTTCAAGAAGTTTCGGCCGACTACGCCGGCACGAAACCACTCGGGCGCGCGACAGAACATCAGCTTTGGAGGAGGACCAACGCAATGCTCGACGATCTCATCAAGGAAGCCGCCAACCGCCGTGACGTGTTCAAGAAGCTGGGTGCCACCGCACTCGGCGCAGCGCTGCTCGCCGACGCGGGCTTCGACCCTGCCATGGCGCAGGCACTGGCGCCTGGCGCCAAGCCCATGAAGGCAGCCTTCTCGAATGCCGGCCTGCAGGCCACCTGGTGCGCCCAGGGCAAGCAGGCGGCGGAAGCCTGGGGCAAGCTCATGAATGTGGAGGTCACCTGGTTCGACGGTGAACTCTCAGCCACCAAGCAACGCGCCGCCATCGATAACATGGCCTCGCAAAAGTGGGATTTCGTGGCCATCCAGACCTTCGGCATCGGAACGCTGACCGACCCGATCAAGAAAATGATCGACGAAGGCACGCCGGTGATCGCCATGGATACGCTGGTTGCCCCTCCGGGTACCGTGCCACTGCAGACCTTCATCGCGCCTGACAACATCATGATGGGCTCGGTCGTCACCAGCGCCCTCGTCTCGGCGATGGGCGGCGGCGGCAACATGGTGATGACTCAAGGAGCACTCGGCCACTCCGGTGCGCAGGGCCGCGCCAAGGGCTTCCATCAGGTGGTTGATGGCAATGCCAACATCAAGGTGCTGGACGAACAGCCCGCCGACTGGGACGTGACCAAGGTTGCCCGCATCTGGGACTCGCTGCTGACACAGTATCCGGACATCAAGGGTGCCTTCTTCCACAATGACGACATGGCGCTTGCTGCCCACAACGTCATGAAGGCCAAGAACCGCACCGACATCCTGATCGCCGGCGTCGACGCCATGCCACCCGCCGTGAACGCGGTGCTCGATGGCGTGATGGTGGCGACCGTTCGCAACCCCTCATGCCGCATCCACGGCTGGGCGGTGGCAGCAGGTGTTGCCGCTGTTCAGGGTGGCGAGAAGCCCGGCAAGGACATTCCGGACTTCATCCTCGCCGACGGCCCGGTCATCACCAAGGAAACGGCTGCGGGACATCTCTGGCTGCAGAAGAACTTCCTGATCTGACATTTTGTGATGCAGGATCAGTCACAACAGACGAGCGGGGGCCAACAGCCCCTGCTCGAACTTTCCAACGTGTCGAAGCACTTCGGCGGCGTGATGGCGTTGCAGAGTGTCGACTTCACGCTGCTGCCCGGTGAAATCCACGGTCTCGTGGGCGAGAATGGTGCTGGCAAATCCACGACCATGAAGATCATCGCCGGGGTCCACACGGACTTCGACGGCGGCATGAAAATCAATGGGCGCGAGGTGCGTTTGCGCTCGGCCGGCGATGCGCTGTCCAATTCCATCGGCATGGTCCACCAGGAACTCTCCGTCGTTCCCGACCTGACGGTCGCCGAGAACGTGTTCCTCGGCAATCAACCGCTCACGCGGCTCGGCACCGTGGACTGGGGCCGCATGAACCGCGATGCAAAGAAGCTGATCGCAAGCCTTGGCCTCGACATCGACCCCACGACCACCATGGGCTCGCTGCCTGTCGGCCTGCAGCAGCTGGTCGAACTCTCCCGCGTGCTGTTCTCGGGCGCGCAGATCATCATTCTCGACGAGCCGACCTCGGCGCTATCGCCGCCGGAAGTAAAGCAGCTCTTCGAAGTGTTGCGCCGGTTGCGCGGCGAGGGCCGCTCCATCGTGTTTATCTCGCACTTTCTCGATGACGTTCTGGACATCTCCGACCGGGTCACGGTGTTCCGCAATGGCAAGAAGGTGATCACCGAGGACACGAAGAACCTGACCAAGGACATCGTGATCGCGCACATGATCGGACGCGGCTCCAAGGGCATGCATATGGGCGAGGATGCGGAGCTGAAGGGCGATGATGCCAAGCCCGTCGTGCTCTCCGTTCAGGGCGTGAGTGATGGCCGGAACCTGCGCGATTTCTCGATCGAGATGCGAGCCGGAGAGATCACCGGCGTCTATGGCTTCATGGGATCGGGCCAGCTCGAGCTGGCGCGCGCGCTGTTCGGCAAGGTTCCGCTCCGCAAGGGCACGGTCCGGCTTGACGGCAAGGCAGTCCGCTTCCGTTCGACCGCCGCGGCGCGCGCCAAGGGCATTGCCTTCGTGCCGGAAAACCGGCGGATGATGCTGTTCCGCCAGGAACCGGTCTACAAGAACGTCTCGATCTCCATCCTCGACCGCATTCACCGACTGTGGCTGAAGCCACGCGCCGAAAAGCGCATCACCGAGGCCCACATCAAGGACCTGCAGATCAGGCCACCGCGAACTGCAATCCCGCTCGGCTCGCTGTCGGGCGGCAACCAGCAGAAGGTGGCATTGGCCAAGTGGCTGACCCACCTTCCCAAGGTGCTGATCCTCGCCGAACCCACCCGCGGCATGGACGTCGGTGCCAAGGAAGACGTGATCCGCATCGTCAAATCACTGCGCGACAAGGGTGTCGCCATTCTCGTGCTCTCGACCGAGCCTGAGACCATCCTGACGCTGGCTGACCGGGTAACGGTGATCCGCAAGGGAACCGTGGCGCGCGAATTTGCATCGGGGCACATCGAGAAGGCCGACCTGCTGGCGGCAGCCTGAGTTTTTCGAGGGAGACGAAGTAACCATGACGACCGCCGAAACGGTAGCGCCCAAGAGCTTCTCCATGAAGCGCTTCCTCGCCGACCAGCTGCGCAACATCGCACCCGTGTTCACGCTGGTGGCCCTCGTCGTGTTCTTCACCTTCGCGTCGAGCTCGTTCCTGACGCTCGACAACATGCTGAACATCGTGCGCCAGCTCTCCATCACCGGCATCATCGCGGTGGGTCTCACCTTCGTGATCCTGACGGCCGAAATCGACCTCTCCGTGGCGGCGGTGGCCAATGCGGTGGGCATCACGGTGGCCTATTTCACCATCCAGCCGGACTACGTGAACATCGCCAACATCCCGCTCCCGGGCTGGATCGCCATCATCCTTGCACTTCTTTCCGCGCTGGCTTTCGGCCTCGTCACGGCCTTCGGCATGACCTTCATCGGCATCCCGTCCTTCATCATGACGCTCGCCATGATGCAGATCGCCAATGGCGTCTCGGCCCTGCTGGTGCGCGGCCAGATCGCTTACCAGTACCCGGACCTCATCACGCTCCTCGGCTCGGGCACGGCATTCACCATCCCACTCGGTATCAATGCCGCGGGCAAGGCGATGTTCATCCCCATTGGCTGGCCGATCATCGTCTGCATGGTCTTTCTGCTGGTGGGGCATCTGGTGCTCACCTACACGCGCTATGGCCGCTACATCTACATGGTGGGCGGTAACCGCGAGGCGGCGGAGTATTCCGGCGTCAACGTCAAGTTCATCATCGGCTCGGTGATGGTGATCTGCGCAGTGTGCTCCGGCATCGCCGGCATGCTGGGCGTGGCTTATTTCGGCTCCGCGCAACAGAACCAGTTCGACACCTTCCTGCTCGATGCAATTGCAGCGGTTGTCGTCGGCGGCACATCGCTGTTCGGCGGGCGCGGCGGCATCGGCAACACCATCATCGGCTTGCTGGTGCTGGGCGTGGTCAACAACGGGCTGGACCACATCCAGATTGACAGCTTCCTCAAGATCCTGATCCGCGGCCTCATCCTGCTCGCCGCGCTGATCATCAACGTCTATGCGCAGGTCCTGAAGGAAAAGCAGGCAGACCTGGACTGAACAAGGGGCGGTTGATCCCGCCCCTCGTTCGGTGCGTAAAAGGGGTATCATGGCAGCCCCTTCCCTCTACTGGCTTCGCAACGACCTGCGCCTCACCGACAATGCCGCCCTGACGGCGGCGGCGGCGCAGGGCCCGGTCATCTTCCTCTACATTCTCGATGACGAGGCCCCGGGCGACTGGCGCCTTGGCGGTGCCTCGCGCTGGTGGCTGCACAAGAGCCTTGAAGCTCTCGGCGCCAAGGCGCCGCTGGTGCTGCGCCGGGGCGGGGCGGACAAGGTGATTGCCGAGGTTCTGAGGGAGAGCGGCGCCGACTCCATTCACCTCACCCGCGACTATGCGCCGTGGTCAGGCGCGCTGGAACACCGCGTCAAGGCTGCCTGCGAAGCGGCAGGTGCCTCCTGCCACCGCTATGGCGGCTACCTGCTGCATGAGCCGGAGACGATCCGCAATGGCTCCGGCGAGCCCTATCGCGTCTACACGCCCTTCTCCAAGGCCTGCTTTGCGGCGGGCGAACCGAAGCCGCTGAAGCCGGTGCCGAAATTCACCCCCTGGTCGGATGCGCTCAAAAGCGATCGCCTGTTCGACTGGGGACTGCTGCCGACGAAGCCCGACTGGGCCACCGGCATGGCGGCCCACTGGACACCGGGAGAGGCCGGAGCCGCCGTGCGGCTCAAGGAGTTCATCGCCGATGGTCTTGCATACTATGCCGATGAGCGTGACCGGCCTGACCGCGACGTGACCTCGCGCCTCTCGCCACATCTGCACTTCGGCGAGATCAGCCCTGCCCAGTGCTGGCATGCGGTGCGCGCGGCGCAGCTTGCGGCTGGCGGCAAGCTGGACAAGGCGGCGGAGAAATTCCTCAAGGAAGTGCTGTGGCGGGAATTCTCCTACCACCTGCTGCATCACTGGCCGACCTTGCCGGAGAAGCCTTTCCGGCCCGAGTTCGCCTCCTTCCCGTGGAGCGACAATCCGGAGGGCCTGAAAGCATGGCAGAAGGGCCGCACCGGCTATCCCATCGTCGATGCCGGGCTGCGCGAGTTGTGGGCGACGGGCATCATGCACAACCGCGTGCGCATGATTGCGGCCTCCTTCCTCATCAAGGACCTTCTGGTTCACTGGCAGGACGGCGAGCGCTGGTTCTGGGATACGCTGGTCGATGCCGACATTGCCAGCAATGCCGCAAGCTGGCAGTGGGTGGCGGGTTGCGGAGCAGACGCCGCACCCTATTTCCGCATCTTCAACCCGGTGCTGCAGGGCGAAAAATTCGACACCAAGGGCACTTATGTCCGCAAGTGGCTGCCGGAGCTGGCGCATATGCCGGATGAGTTCGTGCACCGCCCATGGGAGGCGCCTGCACTGGTGCTGAAGGCCGCCGGGGTTGAACTGGGAGGAAACTACCCCCATCCTGTCGTCGACCACGCGAAGGCACGCGACAGGGCGCTCGCGGCGCTGAAGGAAACCAAGGGGGTCCAATGACGACGCTTCTCGGCATCACCGGCTCACTGCGCAGGGCTTCCACCAACACAGGTCTGCTGCGCGCGCTGAAGGACATGACGCCAGCACATGTGACCATGGAAATCGCGGACCTGCACGGCATCCCGATGTTCAACGAGGATGACGAGGCCGCGACCGGAAAGCCCGAGAGCGTGAAGGCGCTCGATGGCAGGATCCGAGCTGCGGACAGCATCGTGATTGCCTGCCCGGAGTACAACTTCTCGATTCCCGGCGTGCTGAAGAATGCCACTGACTGGCTCTCGCGCGGTGGCTCGCCCTTCCGCTGGAAGCGGGTGGGCATCATTGGCGCGGGCGGCGGCCAGTTCGTCGGCACGGCGCGCGCGCAGTATCACCTGCGGCAGAACCTGCAGGCGCTGCAGGCCATCACCATGCCCCGGCCCGAGATCTTCGTGAACCACAACGAGGAGAAGTTCGACGCCGAGGGCAATCTCACCGACGCGGAGACACGGCGGCACCTCTCGAAGTGGTTCGAGTCGTTTCTTGAGTGGGTGGAGAAGCGGCCGTGAACGATCTCACACTTCATCATGCGCGGGCTTGAACCGCGCATCCTTTACACCGGTGCCAAGAAGATCGCCGGGTCAGGCCCGGCGATGATGAAATGGGGGAAGCGAAATCAGACCGCGACGCTCGTCGCAGCGTTACGGATGGCACGGATTTCAGCTGCATAGTCCTTGGTCTTGAAGATCGCCGAGCCGGCGACCAGCACATTGGCGCCGGCACGAACGACCTCGCCGGCATTGTGCCGTGTGATGCCACCATCAACCTCGATGTCGATGTTGCGGCCGCCCACCATGTCACGGACTTCCGAAATCTTCTCCAGCATCGCAGGAATGAAGGACTGGCCGCCAAAACCGGGATTGACGCTCATCACCAGGATCAGGTCTAACCGGTCCAGCACATGTTTCAGAACGGACGCGGGCGTCGCGGGATTGAGCGAAACACCGGCTTTCTTGCCCATCGCGCGGATCGCCTGCAACGAACGGTCGAGATGGGGGCCTGCCTCGGCATGCACCGTGATGATGTCAGCGCCCGCCCTGGCGAAGCTTTCGAGATAGGGGTCGACGGGAGCGATCATCAGATGCACGTCGAAGGGTTTCTTCGTCACACCGCGGATCGAGTCCATGATCGGCGTTCCAAAAGAGATGTTGGGCACGAAGTGCCCATCCATCACGTCGATGTGGATGTAGTCGGCCCCCGCCTCATCAATGGCGCGCACCTCCTCGCCCAGCCGCGCGAAGTCGGCGGCGAGGATGGAGGGTGCAAGCAGCAGGGGCCGCGTCTTCATCATCAGCCTCAGGCGATCAGCCTGCCGAAATAAGCGGCCGTGTCGCCCATGCGGTTCGAGAAGCCCCACTCATTATCGTACCAGGAGAGGATCGACACGAAGTTGCCATCCATCACCTTGGTCTGGTCGAGGTGGAACACGGAAGAGTGCGGATCGTGGTTGAAGTCGATCGACACGTTCGGCTTGTCGGTGGTGCCGAGGATGCCCTTGAGCGGGCCATTGGCGGCCGCCTTGAGGATCAGCTCGTTCACCTCTTCCTTCGTCGTGGCGCGCTTGGCGATGAACTTGAGGTCGACAACCGAGACGTTCGGCGTCGGCACGCGCATGGCGAAACCGTCGAGCTTGCCCTTGAGCTCGGGGAGCACCAGGCCCACGGCCTTGGCAGCACCGGTCGAGGTCGGGATCATCGACAGCGCCGCAGCGCGGGCGCGGTAGAGGTCCTTGTGCATTGTGTCGAGCGTAGGCTGGTCGCCGGTGTAGGAGTGGATCGTCGTCATCATGCCCTTGTCGATGCCGAGGCCGTCATTCAGCACCTTGGCGACGGGCGCGAGACAGTTCGTGGTGCACGAGGCATTCGAGATCACCATGTGATCCTTCGTGAGCTTGTCGTGGTTCACGCCATAGACGACGGTGAAGTCGGCGCCATCCGACGGGGCCGAGACGATCACGCGCTTGGCGCCGGCGGTAAGATGCGCCGCAGCCTTGTCGCGCGCCGTGAAGATGCCGGTGCACTCCAGCGCGATGTCGATGCCGAGATCCTTCCACGGCAGCTGGCTCGGGTCCTTGATGGCGGTGACCTTGAACTGGTCGGAGCCGATCGAGATCGAGTCGCCCTTCACCATCACCTCATGCGGGAAGCGGCCATGGACGGAGTCGAACTGCAGCAGGTGCGCGTTGGTTTCCACCGGGCCAAGATCGTTGACGGCCACCACGTCGATGTCGGTGCGGCCGGACTCATAGATGGCGCGAACGATGTTGCGGCCGATGCGGCCGAAGCCGTTGATGGCGACACGGACTTTCGTCATGGGAAGCTCTCCGGATGATGGCGGGTTGAATGTCGGCGGCTGTTATAGAGATTTTGCTGCGCCGCGAAAGGGGGAATCTGAGGTACGTAACTCAGCGCTCTGTGGCATAGTGCTTCGGAAAGAATGCGGCCAAGGCCGTGGCCATCACCTGCTTCGCCTTGGTGTCGCTGACCTGGCCCTTGTAGCCACCGCCGCCGAGGCTGACCCATAGGCCGTCACCCAGCGATTCCAGCCCCCTTGCGGCGAGGGCCGCGTTGAGGCCATAGCCGCCTTCCGCGATAACCTCGCGGCAGAGCGCCTCCGTGGCGGTCTGCCGTTCGGCATCTGAGCCGGCGCAGATCTGGTCATAAAAGGGGCGGCCCTGTATCTCGCCCCAGAAGGCAACCCAGGCGGCCAGCTTTTCGCGCGTATAGACGTCGGTGTCGAAGTCGGAGAGCAGCAACGCCTTCAGACGGTCCGCCGCGGCGGGGCCGGCAGCGTTCATGCTGGCCTCCCAGTGGGCTCGGTATTCGGCGGCCAGCGCCCCCAGAACGGCGGCCAGCAGCTCGTCCTTGGTGTTGAAATGGAAAATCACGATGCCGGCGGATAGCCCGGCCTCCTTCGCCACATCGGCGACCGTCAGGCCTGCGTAGCCCTTGCGGGCGAGCACCGCGATGGTGGAATCGATCAATTGCTGGCGGCGCACCGGGCGCGTCGCCTTGCGCGGGGGAGGAGTTTCGGTCTGCCGGACACTTGCCATGCAGTGCAGCATAGTCAATGCTTCGCCCGGGGGAAAGGCTGAAGCCGTGCCTGCCTCTGAGGTGACCCTGCGGCAGAATCTTCTCGTAAGGCGATACATGCGCGACCATGAATTGAGATCAATCCTGAATGACGAGTTGCATGGGCGCCCCGGCCTGCCGGTGGTCGCCCCGGCGCGCATCACGCACCTGGCCTTCACTCTGTCCGAGGGAGATAGTGACCCTCTGGACCACGTCCGACTGCTGTGCGACGCGCTGGGCGTGAAGCCGCCGCCGCCTGGTGCGGCCCACCATGCCTTCGACATTGCCGGCGGGCAGTTCAAGTATGAGCGCCATGGCGAGTTCTACCGCATCAGCGTGGTCGCCGAAGGCGGGCCGGAAAAGGGCGAGGCGCTGGTCATCCTGCCGGTCGGCTGGGTCGACGGCCTGCCGGGGTCCCGACTCGTGGGCATCCACACCCGCGTCATGGCCAAGGAGGAGCCAGGTCCCGATGTGGACGAGCTCATCCGCATGTTCGGCCACGAGGACCTTGCAGGCTCACGCGTCAGTTCCGGTCAGGCGACAGTCTGGACAGACTTCCGCATCGGCCCTGACGGCTATACCCGCATGCTGGTAAAGGACCACGGCCTGTCGCCGCTGCGGCTTGGCCGCGTCGTCCGGCGCATCCACGAGATCGAGACCTACCGCATGATGGCGCTGCTGGCCCTGCCACTGGCGCGCAAGGTGACGGGGGAACTCGCAGGCCTCGACCGCGCGCTGTCGAAGGTGACGGCGGACATGCTGTCGGCGCGCGAGAGTCACGAGGACGCAGAACTGCTCACAGGCCTGAGCCGCATCGCTCGCGACGTGGAGGAAATCTCCAGCCGCACAAGCTATCGCTTCTCTGCAGCGCGGGCCTATGCAGCCCTCGTCGACAAGCGCATCGCCGAATTGGGTGAAGAAAAGGTGATGAGCTTCCAGCGCATCGGCGTCTTCCTCGACCGCCGCTTCTCGCCTGCCATGGCCACCTGCCAGGCGGTGAGCGACCGCATCAAGAGCCTGACCGAGCGCAGCGAACGCGCCTCGAACCTGCTGCGCACCCGCGTCGACATCGCGCTTGAGGCGCAGAACCAGCAGGTGCTGCAGTCGATGGAAAAGCGCGGCCACCAGCAGCTGCGCCTGCAACAGACGGTCGAGGGCCTCTCCGTGGTCGCGATCAGCTATTATCTGATCGCCATTCTCTCGAAGCTGATCGAAGGCTTTGGCTCATACGCCCATGTGGAGACGAAGCTCGTCAGCATCGTCATCATTCCCGTGGTGATGTTCTTGGTGTGGTACGGGATCAGAAGACTCAGAAAGCATATTCTGAGTTCGGAGAAATAAGATCCTTACGTCCTCTCCCGATTCGGCGGGAGAAGACGTTTGTGAACCATTCATGAGCCGGTGAGTGGCGAATTCGCCCTACAGCTTCGTCCACTTCCCGTTCTTCTCCGACGACTTCACGCAGGCCTCGATGAAGGCCATGCCGGCAACGCCGTCCGCAATGCCGGGGAAGGCCACGTCCTTGTCGCGCTTCTTGCCCGACCGCTTCGCCTTGATGGCGCGCGCCACCTCCGTGTAAACATTGGCGAAGCCTTCGAGATAACCCTCGGGGTGGCCCGGCGGCACGCGCGTGACGCGGCCTGCGGCAGGGCCGGAGCCCGCACCGCCGCGGGTGATGAGCCGCTTCGGCTCGCCAAACGGCGTGTACCAGAGATAGTTCGGGTCGGCCTGCGTCCACTCGAGCCCGCCCTTGGTGCCATAGACGCGGATCTTCAACCCGTTCTCGTTGCCCGGCGCCACCTGGCTGGCCCAGATCATGCCGCGTGCACCATTGTTGAAGCGCAGCATCACATGCACGTTGTCATCCAGCGCGCGACCCTTCACGAAGGTGGTAAGGTCGGCGGAGAGCTCTTCCGCCGAGAGGCCAGAGACATCGCACATCAGCTGGTAGGTGTGAGTGCCGATGTCGCCCACACAGCCGCCAGCACCCGAACGCTTCGGATCGGTGCGCCATGCGGCCTGCTTCTGGCCGGTCTTTTCGAGCGCGGTGGTGAGCCAGTCCTGCGGATATTCACCCTGCACCAGGCGAATGTCGCCCAGCTCGCCCGCCTTCACCATGGCCTTGGCGTGGCGGATCATCGGGTAGCCCGAGTAGTTGTGGGTGAGGGCGAAGATCACCTCCGGATGCTTCGCCAGCGCCCTCTCCAGCTGCTTTGCCTCCTTGAGGTTCAGCGCCAGCGGCTTGTCGCAGATCACATGAATGCCGGCCTCGATGAAGGCGAGCGCTGCCGGCACATGCACGTGGTTCGGCGTGACGATGGAGACGACTTCGATGCCGTCGGCGCGCTTCGCCTCGGCCTTCGCCATCGTAAGGAAGTCGGTGTAGATGCGGTCGGGGCTCAAGCCCAGTTCCGCGCCCGAGGCCTTGGCCTTCTTCGCGTCGGCGGAAAGTGCGCCGGCCACGAATTCATACTGGTCGTCCATGCGGGCGGCCAGGCGGTGCACGGCGCCGATAAAGGCCCCCTGCCCGCCGCCCACCATGCCGAGCCGGATGCGGCCCGTATTCGCGTCACTGCGTCCTGATACCATGATGCAATACCCCCTTATGCCAGGCCGAGCATGCGGCGGGCCTTGGTGGTGTCCGGCTTGCCGCCCGCGAAATCATCGAAGGACTTGGCCGTGGTCTTGATGATGTGGCTCTCGATGAAGGGCGCACCTTCCGCCGCACCCTGCTCGGCATCCTTGATGCAGCATTCCCATTCGAGCACCGCCCAGCTGTCGTAATTGTAGCCGGCGAGCTTGGAGAAGATGGCGCCGAAGTCCACCTGCCCGTCACCCAGCGAGCGGAAGCGGCCCGCGCGCTTGAGCCACGGTTGGAAGCCCGAGTAGACGCCCTGGCGGCCCGTGGGGTTGAACTCGGCATCCTTCACGTGGAAGGCGCAGATGCGCTCATGGTAGATGTCGATGAAGTCGAGGTAATCGAGCTGCTGCAGCACGAAGTGCGACGGATCGTAATTGATTTGGGCGCGCGGATGGTTGTTCAGTCGCTCGAGGAACATCTCGAAGGTGATACCGTCGATCAGGTCCTCGCCGGGATGCAGCTCATAGCCAACGTCCACGCCGTTCTCGTCCATCACGTCGAGCAGCGGCTTCCAGCGGCGGGCCAATTCATCGAAGGCTTCCTCGATGAGGCCCGGCGGGCGCGGCGGCCAAGAATAGATGAAGGGCCAGGCCAGAGCGCCTGAGAAAGTGACGTGACTGGTGAGGCCCATGTTCTTCGACGCCTTGGCGGCAAGCTTCACCTGCTCCTCGCCCCAGGCGCGACGATCCTTCGGCTTGCCATGCACCGCACCCGGCGCGAAGGCATCGAAGCCCTCGTCATAGGCAGGATGCACGGCAACGAGCTGGCCCTGAAGGTGGGTCGAAAGCTCCGTCACTTCAACGCCATTGGCGCGGGCCACGCCCAGCACCTCGTCGGCATAAGTCTTGGAGTCGGCTGCCTTCTTCAGGTCAAAAAGGCGGCCATCCCATGTGGGGATCTGCACGCCCTTGTAACCAAGCGACGCGGCCCATCTGGTGATCGAGTCCCATGAGTTGAAGGGCGCTGCATCGCCCGCGAACTGGGCGAGGAAAATGGCGGGTCCCTTGATATCGGTTGGCATGTTGGGTCCTCCCTGGACGATCAGATGTATGAGTTGAGAAGCGCTTCGAGGCGCTCCTGTTTTCCGGATTTGGGCTGCGGGTCGAGGCCTTCGGCGAGCGCACGCTTGGCGATCGACTCCAGCGTCTCCTTGCCTTCCAGCATCGCCTTGTTCTTGGGCTCGCTCCATTTGCCATAGCGGTCAGCAACGATCTTGCCGAGCTTGCCGTCCTCGAGGATGGTCGCGGCGATCAGCAGGCCGCGCGCGCAGGCATCCATGGAACCGACGTGCGCATGCAGGATGTCGTCCGGATCGATGGACTGGCGGCGGATCTTGGCATCGAAGTTGAGCCCGCCCGTGGTGAAGCCACCGGCCTTCAGGATTTCGAGGAAGGCCAGCGACATTTCGGGGATGTTCATGGCGAACTGGTCGGTGTCCCAGCCTGACTGGTAGTCACCACGGTTGATATCGATCGAGCCAAAGATGCCCAGTGCCGAAGCCAGCGCAATTTCATGCTCGAAAGTGTGGCCGGCGAGGATCGCGTGGTTCTGCTCGATGTTGACCTTCACGTCCTTCTGCAGGCCGAGCGAGGCGATCGTCGCGTAGACAGTGGCGACATCATAGTCATACTGGTGCTTGGTCGGCTCCTGCGGCTTGGGCTCGATCAGGATCGGGCCCTTGAAGCCGATCTTGTGCTTGTACTCGACAACCATGGCGAGGAACCGCTTGGCCTGTTCCAGCTCATGGCCGATGTTGGTGTTGACCAGCGTCTCATAGCCCTCGCGGCCACCCCACATGACGTAGTTGGCGCCATCGAGGTCCTTGGTCACGTCCATGCAGTGCTTCACCTGCGCGGCGCAGTAGGCAAACACGTCCGGATCCGGGTTCGTTGCGGCACCCGCCATGAAGCGGCGGTTGGAGAACATGTTGGCGGTGCCCCAGAGGAGCTTCTTGTTCTTGGCCGCCATCTTCTTCTCGAAGATCTTGGCAATCTCGGTGACGTTGGCGTTGAACTCCTTCAGCGACTTGCCCTCGGGCGCGATGTCGAGATCATGGAAGCAGAAGAAGTCGACGTTGAGCAGCTCGAGTGTTTCGAACATCAGGTCGGCCTTCATGCGGGCGGCACCCATGTCGTCCGACATATGGTGCCACTGGCGCTGGAAGGTGTCGCCGCCGAAGGGATCGCCGCCTGGCCAGCACAGCGTGTGCCAGTAGGCTATGGCGAAGCGCATGTGGTCGCGCATCGTCTTGCCCATGACCACCTGGTCCGGATTGTACCAGCGGAAGGCGAGATCGCTCTTGGAATTCGGGCCCTCGTACTTGATCGGGTCCTTGATGGAATAGAAGGCGGACATCAGCGGTAAATCTCCTTGATCGCGGGATAGATGGAAGCATAGCGGCGGTAATGCGCTTCGTAAGCGTCACGCGCCTTGGGTTCGGGCTTGATGGTGCGGGCGGTCTTGGGTGCTGTCAGCACCTTGCGGAAATCAGCACCCGTGGCGGCGATGAGGCCAAGGCGTGCCGCACCGAATGCGCCGCCAACGTCACCCGCTGCGGGCAGGTCAACCGGCACGCCCAATACGGTGGCGATGATCTTGAGCCAGAGTTCGGACTTGGAACCACCACCCACGGCGGTGACGCGCTTCACTTCCGTTCCCGCATCCTTCAGCGCTTCGAGCGAATCCCGGAAGGCGAAGGCCACGGCATCGAGTGCCGCATGGGTGAGCGTCTTGTGGTCGCTCTCGTGACCAAGCCCCATGATGAGGCCACGCACCTGCGCATCCGCCACCGGTGTACGTTCGCCCGAGAGATAGGGCAGCATCAGTGCGGACGATGGACCGGTGAGCGTGGGGCCGAGCGCGCCAATGAGCTTCGGCGCGGGCTTGCCGAGGATAGTCGCCAGCCATTCGAGGCTCGCCGCGGCAGACAGGATGACGCCCATCTGATGCCACGTTCCCGGCACGGCATGGCAGAAGGCGTGCACGGCGCGGCCAGCATTGGGCCGGAACGTGTCGTTCGACACGAAGAGCACGCCCGAGGTGCCGATGGAGACGAGGGCCGAATTATCCGTCACCGCGCCGATGCCGCAGGCCGCCGCGGCATTGTCACCACCACCGCCAGCAACGACCGGTCGCTTCGGCATGCCCCAGGCCTTGGCGACGTGCGGGGTGAGCCTGCCTGTCGCATCGGTGCCCTCATAGAGCTTCGGCATCTGGTCGATGCTCATGCTGCCGGCAGCCAAGAGTTTCTCTGACCAGTCGCGCTTGGCAATGTCGAGCCAGTAGGTGCCGGAGCTATCCGACATGTCGGAGGCATAGTCGCCGGTCATGCGGAAGCGGATGTAGTCCTTGGGCAGCAGCACCTTGGCGACCTGTGCGAAGATATTGGGCTCATGCTTCTTCACCCACAGCAGCTTCGGCGCGGTGAAGCCGGCGAGCGGGATGTTGCCGGAAATCTCCCGTGCGCGGGATTCCGCCTTCTCGATATCATCACATTCCCTGAAGGAGCGCGCATCATTCCACAGGATGCAGGGGCGCAGCGCCTTGCCATCCTTGCCGAGCAGGGTTGCGCCATGTTGCTGGCCGGAGAGGCCGATGCCTTCCACTGCCGCGATGGCCTTGGGCTTCAACTTGCCCAGCGTCTTCATCACTGTGTTGCAGGCCTTCCACCAGTCCTCGGGGTTCTGCTCCGACCAGCCGGGCTGCGGGCGCGAAACCTTGAGGGGGGCGGAGGCGGTGGCCACGATCTTCTGCTTCGCGTCGATCAAAACGCCTTTCACCGATGATGTGCCGAAGTCCAGTCCCAGATACATGTGCCGTCCTCTTAGGGGATGTTGTCGCGGAGATAGATGTCGATGCGGATGCGCTCCATCTGCTCGACGATGGGCAGCTTGTCGGCCTTGGACATGAGCACGCGAATGGCGCTTCTCACCTCGTGGCCGGCATCCTGGTTGATGATAATGTCGATTGTACCGTCGATCAGGGCGCGGCGCGTGTCGTCGGTCAGTTCATGGGTGATGAACACCACCTCGCGCGCCCGGCCCGCCTGTTCCAGCGCAGCGGCGATGCCACTGGAGCCGGCACCAACATTATAGAGGCCGATGAGGTCCGGGTGATCGGCGAGAAGCTGCTCGGCCACCGCCTGCACCTTCACCCGATCGTCGCGGCCCTCACGCACCGGCAGCAGTGTGAGGTTCGGAAAGTCATGCGTCATCACCTGCTCGAAACCGAACTGGCGCTCGATGTGATCGCGCAGTGACAATGAGCCCGCGATCAGACCCACCTTGCCGCGGCGTCCCGAGAGATAGCGCCCCATGAGGGTTGCCGCCGTGCGGCCTGCCGCTGAATTGTCGATGCCGACGTAATGGATCCGCTTCGAGCTTGGCACGTCGGACACCAACGTCACCACAGTGACGCCGCGCTCCGCCACTGCATTGAGCGCCTCGCGCACCCGCGGATGGTCGAGCGCCACTACGGCGACGCCGTCATATACGGCTCCGATGGTGTCGAGGGTGGAGGCAAGTTGCTGTGCGTCGAAGACATCGGTGTGGATGAGATCGATCACCACCTTCTCGCGCGCCATGCGAAGTGCTTCCTCCTGCACCGCCTCGGCGAGCGAGGTCATGAAGGCGTTGCTGCCTTCGGGCAGGATGAAGCAGAAGCGGTATTCACGCGCCCGCGCCAGGCGGGCCGCCAGACGGTCCGGCTGGTAGTTGAGGCGGCGGATGGCCTTTTCGACGCGCTCAGCCGTCTGCGGGCGCACGGCGGCGCGGCCGTTCAGCACGCGGTCGACGGTGGCGATGCTGACGCCCGCCTCCGCGGCGACATCCTCGATGGTGGCCTTGACCATGGCCCATCAAAGCGCGGCCACCCGTTTTCGTCAATTCCTGATAGGCGTCTATCAAAGGCTCAATCGACGGCCTTTACCGTGCCCTGCTTATGGTCACCGGAATAGACCTTGAAGCGGCCGATCTTGCGCTCGGCCGCATAGCGCCGGAGCATCGAACGGGTCGCCTCGTCAGGCAGCCGATCCCAGGGAATGTCCTCGAAATCTGCAAGCACAGTGCGGCCGCGGGCATGCAGCAGCGCCTCGCCGCGATAGTAGATGCACTGCTCGCGGGTGCCGGGGTTCTCGAACACGGCAAAGAGGAAGCCCAGCGTCGCGTCCATCCCTTCGCGCTGCAGCAGTTCATGCAGTTGCGAGGCGCTGCCCGAGTGGCCGTGCCGGCCCACTTCCGGCAGCACGAGGCCGTTGGGGCGTGACGGTTCGGGGAGCAGCACGAGGCGATTGTCGTTCTCGAGAATGGCACCCACCACGGTGCGGCTGGCGGAGGAGGCCGCGTTCACCGCCGCCTGCTCGAGCCCCAGCGTGATGTAGTGGCCCCGCGCATAGCCCAGCGGGTTGGCATCAGAATAGGAGAAGGCCTCGACGTGGCCCATCAGGATGATGTGGTCGCCCGCGTCGACCACCTGATAGCGCGCGCAGTCAAACCACGCTGCGGAACCCTCGATCAGCGGGTTTCCGAAAGGTCCTGCACGCCATGCAGCCGCTTCGAACTTGTCGGCCCGCTTGGAGGCGAAGAGCACGGAGACGTCCTTCTGCGCTTCCGAGAGGATATTGACAGCGAAGCCCTTGGCATGGCGGAACACCTCCATGCTCGCCGCCTGCTTGCCGATGCAGATCATCAGCAACGGCGGCTCCAGCGAAACGGAGGTAAAGCTGTTGGCGGTGAAGCCCCGGGGCTGGCCATCGATGCCGGCTGTCGTCACGATGGTGACGCCGGTCATGAAGCTGCCAAATGCTGAGCGAAGCTCGCGGTTGTCGAAGCTGCTGAGGCGTTCGGCGAGGAAGCTGCCGAGCAGAGCGTTTACCTCGTCCGGCGTTCCCACCGCATTGCGGCCACGCTGCAGTGCGCGCGCCAACACCTCGGCCGCATCGCGATGGGCATTGGAAGTGACAATCAGCGCCGGGCAGAGTATTGGCACGGCCGGATCATGCTGCGGCACGGCATCCAGCAAGGCGATGCGCCGCACGCGGTGCGGAAAGCTTGCAGCAAGGTCGAGGGCCACGCCTGCCGCTGATCCATGGCCGACGACATTGGCGGAGGTGATGCCGAGATCATCCAGCAAGCGCCTCGCCTGCGCCACGGGATCATTTGCCCCGATGTCAAGCGAGAGCACCCGGAACTGGCTTGCAAAGGCCTCAAACCAGGTGTCCGCGTCACCGCCGAGGAACAGGACGACCTCGCCCTCACCCTTGTCTGTGTAGCGGCTGCCGCCGATGCTGTTGTGTGCCGGCACGGCTGTGGCCTAGGCCTTGACCTTCGCCTGAGCCCGCTGGGCCAGAAGGTTGGTCAGCCAGTCCGGGTCCATCTGCGGCACCGAGGAGAGCAACAGCTCCGTGTAGGCGGGGTGCGGCGGATTCAGCACCACCGACTTCGGCCCCTGCTGCACCACCTTTCCGCGGTGCATGACCACGATCTCGTCCGAAATCGCCCGCACGGTTGCGATGTCGTGGGTGATGAAGAGATAGGAGACGTTGGTGTCCTTCTGCAGCTTCATCAGCAGTGTCAGGATTTCTTCCTGCACGATCTGGTCCAGCGCCGACGTCACCTCGTCGCAGATGATGATGTCGGGCTCGGCAGCGAGCGCGCGGGCGATCGAGATGCGCTGCTTCTGGCCACCCGAAAGCTCGGTGGGCAGGCGGTCGATATAGCTCTCGTTCAACTCGATCGAGTCGAGCAGCTCCGCCACGCGCCGGTCGCGCGCGGCGCCACTCACCCCGTGATAGAACTCCAGCGGTCGGCCGATGATGTCGCGGATCGTCTGCTTGGGGTTCAGCGAGGTGTCAGCCGACTGGTAGATCATCTGGATACGCCGGAGCGTGTCCTTGTCGCGGTCCTTGAGCGCACGTGACAGTGGCTTGCCGTTGAACAGGATTTCGCCCTTGCTGGGCGGCAGCAGGCCGGTGATGGCGCGGGCCAGCGTCGACTTGCCGGAACCCGATTCACCCACCACGGCCACAGTGCGGCCGCGCGGCAGGCTGACGGTGACATTGTCGAGGACCTTCACAACACCCGAATAGCTGGCATCGACGTTTCGCACGCTCAGCGTCACGTCATCGCTGATCGATTCTTCCTTGGTGAGGCTGCGCACGGCCCACAGCGTCTTGGTATAATCCTTCTTCGGCTCCTTCAGCATCTCGCGGGTGGGGGCTTCCTCCACCTCGAGGCCGTGGCGCAGCACCATGATGCGGTCGGCCATCTGGGCCACCACCGCAAGATCATGCGTGATGTAGATCGCCGCCGTGTGGAACTGCTCCACGATGTTGCGCATGGCCGCCAGAACCTCAACCTGCGTCGTCACGTCGAGTGCTGTCGTCGGTTCGTCGAAAATGATCAGGTCAGGGCGGCAGGACATGGCCATGGCCGTCATGGCGCGCTGCAGCTGCCCACCCGACACCTGGTGCGGATAGCGATCGCCAATGTGCTCGGGATTCGGCAATTGCAGGCGGCGGTAGAGGTCGATCGAGTCCGCAATCGCCTGGTCCTTGGTCCTGATGCCGTCACGCACCGCAGTCTCGATGGTCTGTTCCATGAGCTTGTGGGCGGGGTTGAAGGCGGCGGCTGCACTTTGTGCCACATAGGCGATGCGCGCGCCCCAGAGCCGGCGCTTCTCGGCCTCGGACGCCGTGCGCAGGTCGATGCCGTCGAACATGATGGTGCCGTCGGTTATGCGGCAGCCCGGCCGGGCGAAGCCCATGGCGGCAAGGCCGATGGTGGATTTGCCCGCACCCGACTCACCGATCAAGCCAAGCACCTCGCCGCGCTTCAGCGAAAGGTCGACGCCCTTGACAATGGGATTCCAGATGCCATCCGAGTTGCCCTCGATCTTGAGGCCGCGGATCTGCAGAAGGTCCGCGCCCTTGACGCGCTGGTTGTCACTTTTCATCGCGAAGCCCGCTGGTCTTGTGGAGGAACCAGTCCACCACGAAATTTATCGACACCGTCAGCAGCGCGATGGCCAAGGCCGGATAGAAGGGCGCCGGAATCCACGGGAAGCTCTTCACCGGGAAGGTGATGAGCGTCTTGCTTTCGGCCACCATGGAGCCCCAGTCGGCGGTGGGCGGCTGGATGCCGACGCCGAGGAAGGAGAGCGCCGCAATGGTGAGGAACACGAAGCAGAACCTGAGGCCGAATTCGGTGATGAGCGGCGGCAGGATGTTGGGCAGCACTTCCTTGAAGATGATCCAGCGATTGCCTTCGCCACGCAGCTTGGCGGCTTCCACGTAATCCATCACCACCACGTTCAGCGCCGTGGCGCGTGCCAGGCGGAAGACGCGGGTGGAGTCGAGCAGCGCCAGGATGAGGATCAGGTTTATGACGTACTTGCCGAAAACGGCGAGCAGCATCAGCGCGAAAATCAGCACGGGGATCGCCAGGAAGGCATCGACGATGCGCGAGACCGCCTGGTCCAGCCAGCCGCGCTTCAGCGCCGTCAGCACACCCAGCGTGCCGCCGATGGCGAAAGAGAGCAGCGTGGTGATGAAGGCGATGCCGATGGTGTTGCGCGCGCCGTAGATGATGCGGGAAAAAAGGTCACGGCCGATCTGGTCGGTGCCGAGCCAGAACTCGCCTCCGGCAGGCTGGTAGGCCTTGCCCACCACTTCGGCCTCGCCATAGGGCGCGATCCACGGGGCGAAGACCGCCGCGAAGACATAGATCACGATGACGATCATGCCGAACCATGCGCTGAGGGGCGCCGAGGCCAGCGTGCGCTTGACGTTCTGCCACAGGCTGCGGCGGGCACGGACGGAGCGGATGTCTGGAGCTTGCGCGGTCATTTGGGGTGCAGCAGCCGTGGATTGGTGATGATCGACACGATGTCGGCCGACAGGTTGAGCAGGATGTAGGTCGCAGCGAAGATCAGCGCGCAGGCCTGCACCACAGGCATATCGCGGCTCGAGACCGAGTCCACCATCAACTGGCCGATGCCGGGATAGACATAGACGACCTCGACCACGACGACGCCGACGACGAGATAGGCGAGGTTGAAGGCGATGACGGTTGCAATGGGCGCCCAGGCATTGGGAAGCGCATGCTTGATGATCGCCTCGCGCCGCGGAACGCCCTTGAGCTGCGCCATTTCCATGTAGGGGCTGGCGAGCAGGTTGATGAGCGAAGCCCTGGTCATGCGCATCATGTGGGCAACGATGACAAGGGTCAGCGTCAGGGCCGGAAGGGCCGCCCTGTACATGTGCTCAAGAAACGGGGTCGAGTCCGAAACCGTCGAAAGCGAATAGAACCAGCGGTGCTTGATGGCGAAGAAGAACATCAGCAGGTAGGCGATGAAGAATTCCGGGGTGGCGATGGTCGTCAGCGTCACGGTGTTGACGGCACGGTCATACCAGCTGTTGCGGTAGAGCGCGGCCATGATGCCGAGGAACAGCGACAGCGGCACAGCGACGACTGCCGTCATGATGGCGAGGAAGAAGGTGTTGTAGAGGCGTGGCGCGATCAGGTCGGTGACGCTGCGCTTGATGGAGCCGCCCATGCCGGCATAGGAGTAACCGAAGTTGCCGTGGAGGATGTTCCAGATCCACTCGAAGTAGCGGACGGTGGCGGGGCGGTCGAGACCGACCTGATGGTTGAAGGCTGCCACCGTTTCAGGTGTGGCGCCTTGTCCGAGGATGGCTTCCGCGAAGCCACCAGGCAGCAATTCAAGGGACGCGAAGATAACGACCGACACCACGAACAGCGTCAGAAGCCCTAGTCCCAAGCGCTGCAGTACGGTTTTCAGAACCGGATGCATGCCTCTCCCCTGAGCCTCTTGTTGGGCCCGTGCTTTCGATAGTAGCAGAACTACTGAGCCTACCAAGCAAAATGATAGAGGCCGGACTGCGCATCCGCAGTCCGGCCTCCGACCGTTGACTGGTCGTTTCCGTCAGTTACGAGGTGAACCACCAACGCTCGGCAACGCGCATGCCGTCAAGCTGCCAGTTGGCGGCCACCTTGCCGTGGCCGAGGTTCTTCGCATGGGCCTCGACATAGGAGTTGAACAGCATGTTCACCAACCCGCCGTCGTCATGCAGGATCTGCTGCATCTCGGCATACATGGCGGCACGCTTGGCTTCGTCCGTCTCGGAACGGGCCGCAACGAGGAGCTCGTTGAACTTTGCGTTCTTCCAGAAGGTATCGTTCCACGAAGCATCCGCTGCATAGGCGGTGGTCATCATCCAGTCGACGGTGGGGCGGCCGCTCCAGTAGGAGGCAACGAACGGCTTCTTCAGCCAGACATTGTCCCAGTAGCCGTCTTCCGGTTCCTTGATGACGTTGATGTCGATGCCGCAGTCCTTGGCCTTTTCCTTCCACAGGATTGCCGCATCGACGGCGCCCGCGAAGGCGGCATCCGCCACCGAGAGGTCGAAGGCGAGGCTGTCGAGGCCGGCCTTCTTGAGATATTCCTTGGCCTTGGCGGGGTCATAGCTGTGCTTCGGCATCGGGTCGATGGCGAACTTCACCGTGGGGGCGATCGGGTTGTCGTTGCCCACGGTTCCGTGGCCGAGGAACACCGACTCGAGGATCGCATCGCGCGGCATCGAATACTTGATGGCGGTGCGGATGTTGACGTCGTCGAACGGCTTCTGCGTCACGTTCATCACGTAGATGTAGTGGCCGTAGCCGGTGATCTCCGACACGGTGAGGTCCGGATTGGCCTTCAGCTGGTCGAGCGTCTTGAGATCGCAGCGGTCCATGTAGTGGATCTCGCCCGACAGCAGCGCATTGGTGCGGGCCGCCGAGTCCTTGATCGACAGAAACTGCACCGTGTCGAACCAGCCCTTGCCGGGCTTGTAGTAGTTTTCGTTCTTGGTGAAGGAGGCCTGCACGCCCGGATCGAACTTGTCGAGCTTGTAGGCGCCGGTACGGATGCCGGACTGCCAGTCCACCGTACCGTCGGGGTTCTTCGGCATGATCGGCATGTGGTAGTCAGAGACGGTGTAGGGGAAGTCGGCATTGCCGCCGGTCAGTTCGAACACCACGGTGTTCGGCCCGTCGGCCTTCATCACGGTGACTTCCTTCAGCAGCGACTTTGCCGCCGACTTGGAGTTCTCGCCCAGGTGATGCTGCAGCGAGGCGATGACGTCATCCGCCGTTACTGTCTTGCCATTGTGGAAGGTCACGCCGTTCCTGACCTTGAACACCCACTTCTTGGCGCCGTCGGAGGACTCAAAGCTCTCGGCGATGTCACCCACCACGTTCCCGTCGGCGTCGATCTCGGTGAGGCTGTTGGCCAGCGTGCCCCACAGCGCGGTGCCGGTGAACTGATCCGGATAGAGGCCCGGGTCCATCGAGTCGGTGGTGGCGCCGTGGCCGACGCCGACCTTCAAGTTGCCGCCCTTCTTGGGCTCATCAGCATAAGCCTTGCTGAACATGCTGTTGGCAGCGGCCAGGCTGACGCCCGACGCCAGCGCAAGCTGGGTGAATTCACGCCTGGTGATGCGGCCCCTGACGGCCTGCCCCAGCGCGGCGTTCAGCTTGTTCTTGATCTCGTCCATTGTCGCTCTCCCTCAGGCCGATGTACGGCCATTGACGTTTCCCCGGCTGGCATTCCCGTTCTCCGAGCCTGGCTTTCGCCTCAGGCCTGCGGGATCTGCCACCGTCCAGTGTGAAGGTTCACATGACGAAAAGACCCCGTCAATTGCTTGACGGGGTCCCGTTTCATTAAATTGTCGTATCAGGCGTGAATTACGCCATCCACCAACGCTCGTACATGTAGCCGCCGTCATGGTCGAAGTCGGTGTTGAATTCGCCATGGCCGACCGCGTTGTTCAGCGCGCCGACATAGTTGTTGAACATCAGCACGACCTGGCCGCCGTCGTCATGCATGAGCTGCTGACATTCGGCATACATGGCCTGACGCTTGGCCTCGTCCGTCTCGGCACGAGCCGCGACGAGCAGCTCGTTGAAGCGCGGGTTCTTCCACTTGGTGTCGTTCCAGGCCGCATCGGCAGCCATGGAGATCGAGAGGAAGGAGTCCGCGGTCGGACGACCACCCCAGTAGCACTGGCACCAGGGCTTCTTGATCCAGACGTTATCCCAGTAGCTGTCGTTCGGCTCGCGCACGACGTTGATCTCGATGCCGGCGGCCTTGGCCTGTTCGGCCATCAGCAGCGCTGCGTCGACGCCGCCCGGGAAGGCTGCATCCGAAGCCGAGAGATCGACCTTGAGGTTTTCCATGCCGGCCTTCTTGAGCAGCGACTTGGCCTTCTCCGGATCGTAGGTGTAGACCGGCTCGGGCTGGATCGCATACTTGAGCGACTGGGCGAGCATGTTGTCGTTGCCGGCGGAACCGTAGCCGTAGAGGATCTTGTCCACCAGTTCCTGGCGGTTGATCGCCCACTTCAGCGCCTGGCGCACTTCGAGCTTGTCGAAGGGAGCCTGGTCAACCAGCATCGGCGCCGAGTAGAGCGCGGTGCCCGACACGTTGTAGAGGCCGGTGTCCGGCGCGTTCTTCAGCATGTCGATGGTCTTGAGGTCAGCACGGTCGATGAAGTGCACTTCGCCCGACAGATAGGCGTTGGTGCGGGCCGCCACGTCGATGATCGAGAGCAGCTCGACGTTATCGAAGTAGGTGTCCTTGAAGTAGTTCGGGTTGCGCTCGGCGGTCATCTTCACGCCGGGCTCGAACGACTTCAGGATGTAGGGACCGGCGCCGATGCCCTTGTCCCACTGGATCTTGCCGCCCTCAGAGGGATACATGGCAAGGTGGTAGTCGGAGAGCAGGTAGGGGAAGTCGGCGTTGCCGCCCGAGAGTTCGAACACAACGGTGTCCGGGCCGTCGGCCTTGACCGACACGAGGTTCGACAGAACGCCCTTGGCCGGCGACTTGGAGTCCGGCGCGATGTGATAGTTGATGGTGGCCACCACGTCATCGGCGGTCAGCGCCTTGCCATTGTGGAAGGTGATGCCCTTGCGCAGCTTCACGATCCACTTCTTGGCGCCGTCCGTCGGCTCGAGGCTCTCGGCGACGTGGGGAACGACTTCGTTCTTCTGGCTGATCTGCACCAGCGGCGCGCCCATGACGGACTTGCCCCAGGCGAAGGTGAAGCCGTTCGACCAGGTGGCCGGATCGAGCGAGTCAGTCGTCTGGCCGTGGCCGACGGCGGCCTTGAAGGTGCCGCCCTTCTTGGGTTCGGCGCGCGCGGCGCGGGCGAACATCGTCTGCGCGACGGCCAGCGTGACGCCGGAGGCCATCACGAACTGGATGAAGTCGCGGCGCGACAGCTTGCCCAGACCGACGGCCTTCTCGGCTGCCTTCAGTTTCATTTCGAATTCGGTCATGCATCTCTCTCCTTAAGTGACCGTCAACTTTGCGGTGGGGATTGGGACTGGATCATGGCGAGCAGCGCGTTCAGCGCTCCTTAGCCAATGCTCTCCCTCGCCTCTCCCACGACCGTTCTTCTTTATCTTTGGGGCCTTTGGCCCTATCCGCGTGAGCCTGTCACGTGGATTTCCGTCCGTCAATCAGAGTTGCACAGCCGGGTGGTGAATCCTACTAACGATTTGGACAGGTTTCGGGCGAAATACGACACGTGAGGCCCATCACGGGGCGAGGTCACCCGGCTGCACCTTGTAAGTGGTCGAACAGAACTCGCAGGTCACGGCGATTTCACCATCCGTTACCATGTCGGCCCGGTCCTCTGCCGGAAACCGCGCCAGCATCCGGGTGATGCTCTCCTGTGAGCAGCTGCAGTAGCGCTCCAGATGTGTCGCGGGGTAAGCCGTGACGCCATCCTCATGATAGAGACGATAGAGAAGTTGCTCGGCGGAGAGCTGCGGGTCGAGCAGCTCATGCGCCTCGACCGTGTCGAGGAGCAGCCGCGCCTTCACCCAGTCATCGTTCTCTTGCGGTGCAACATCGAGCCCCTCCGGGGCATCGCCGGAATGGCTCGGAAGCGGGCTGGAGCCACCCTCCCGCGGCAGGTGCTGAACCATGATGGCGCCCGCGCGCCAGGCCTCGCCCTTGGCGCCGCGCTGGAGCAATGGGCCCGCCGCCATGCGAATGCGCGTGGGGATCTGCTCCGACTTCTCGAAATAGCTGTGGGCTGCCGCCGTGAGGTCTGCCCCATCAAGCGGCACGATGCCCTGGTAGCGCTCCATGTCGGGGCCCTGGTCGACTGTCATGGCAAGGTAGCCCTTGCCGAGGAGTTCGACCTGGGTGGGGTTCTTCAGCGCCGCCATGCGGTCCGCGTCGAAGCGGGCATAGCCGCGCACCTTGCCGGGCGCCACATAGTCGGCGACGATCATGTCCACCGGGCCGTCGGTCTTGGTCTGGAGAATGAACTTGCCGTCGAATTTCAGCATGGCGCCCAGGGTGGCGGCCAGCGCCACCGCCTCGGCGAGGAGCGCCGACACCGGTGCGGGATAGGCGTGGCGGTGCAGGATGTCGTCCACCGCCGGACCAAGGCGCACAAGGCGGCCACGCACGCCGAGCGGCTTGATCTCGAAAGGCAGGACGAGGTCGTCCGCCGGCAGGCCCATCGCGTCCGCCATCATGCCCCCAGGCAGTGCAGAAGGATCGACTTCTGCACATGCAGACGGTTCTCGGCCTCGTCGAAGACCAGCGAGTTGGGAGAATCCATCACCTCATCCGTCACCTCTTCGCCGCGATGCGCGGGCAGGCAGTGCATGAATTTGGCATTGGGCTTCGCCCGCTTCATCAGCGCGCCGTTCACCTGATAGGGCCTGAGCAGGTTGTGGCGGCTCGCCGTATCGGTGTTGTGCATCGAGACCCAGCAATCGGTGATGACGCAATCGGCTCCTTCCACGGCCGCTTCCGGCGAGGTGGTGAGCGCGATGTCGGCGCCGGTGGCGCGGGCCCAGTCCATCACCTCCGGGGCAGGCGCCAGTTCGGCCGGCGTGCCGATCTGCAAGCGACCGCCCATGCGGCCAACCGCCTGGATCCATGAGGCGGCGACATTGTTGCCGTCGCCCACCCAGCTGACGGTGAGATTCTTCAGCGGCGCCACATGTTCCTCGAGCGTCATCACGTCGGCCATCACCTGGCAGGGGTGGGTGAGGCTGGTGAGGCCGTTGATCACCGGAACGGTGGCCGCGGCGGCGAGTTCCGTCAGGGTCGAATGCTGCGCGGCGCGGATCATGATGGCATCAACGAAGCGCGACAGCACGCGCGCCGTGTCGGCGATGGTCTCGCCGCGGCCCAGCTGCATCTCGCTGCCGGTCAGCACCAGCGTATCGCCGCCGAGCTGCCGCATGCCCACCTCGAAGGATACGCGTGTCCTGGTCGATGGGCGCTCGAAGATCAGCGCCAGCATGCGGCCCTTCAGGGGTTCATCCTTCTCGCGCAGGCCCCTGGGAAGGCCCTTGCGCGCATCCTTCATGGCCCGCGCCTTGGCGATGATGCCGTTCAGCGTGGTGGCGTCAAAATCGGAAATATCGAGAAAATGCTTGGGAGAACTCATGGGAACCGTCATGAAGAAATGAAATGTGTCAGGCCTTGACTTCGAGCGCCTTGCAGGCACGGTCGAGCTTGTCCACGGCTTCGGTGATGTCGGCATCGGTGACGATGAGCGGCGGCAGCAGCCGCACCACATTGTCACCCGCACCGATGGTGAGAAGATGCTGGTCGAGGGCTGCCGCCTGGAACGCCGTGTTGGGCACCTTGCATTTGATGCCCATCATCAGCCCCGCCCCGCGGACGTCCTCGATGATGGTGGGGTGATTGTCCTTCAGCGCGGCAAGCTTCTGCTTCAGCGTGAGGGCGCGGCGCTGCACGCCATCGAGGAAGCCGGGCTCCAGGATGACATCCAGCACAGCATTGGCGACCGCCGTGCCCAGCGGGTTGCCGCCGAAGGTGGAACCGTGGGTACCGGCAGTCATGCCAACCGCCGCCTTCTCGGTCGCGAGGCAGGCGCCGATGGGGAAGCCGCCGCCGATGCCCTTGGCAATGGCCATGATGTCTGGCGTGACGCCCGCCCATTCATGCGCGAAGAGCTTGCCGGTGCGGCCAACGCCAGTCTGCACCTCGTCGAAGATCAGCAGCAGGCCATGCTCATCGCACAGCTCGCGCAGGCCCTTGAGGCAATGCGGCGGCACGGGGCGAATGCCGCCCTCGCCCTGCACCGGCTCGATGAGGATGCCCGCCGTCTCAGGCCCCATCGCCGCCTTCAATGCTTCATGATCGCCGAAGGGCAGCTGGTCGAAACCCTCGACCTTGGGGCCGAAGCCCTCGAGATATTTCGCCTGGCCGCCAGCCGCGATTGTGGCCAGCGTCCGGCCATGGAAGGCGCCCTCGAAGGTGATGAGGCGATAGCGCTCCGGGTGGCCGGTGGCCGACTGATACTTGCGCGCCATCTTGATCGCGCATTCGAGCGCCTCGGCGCCTGAGTTGGTGAAGAACACCGTGTCGGCGAAGGTGTTCTCGATCAGCCGCTGGGCAAGCTTTTCCTGCCCCGGCATCTGATAGAGGTTGGACGTGTGCCAGATCTTCTTCGCCTGCTCGGTGAGCGCCTCGACGAGATGCGGATGGGCGTGACCACAGCTCGTCACCGCCACGCCGGCGCCAAAATCGAGATAAGCCTCGCCTTCGGGCGTGAACACGCGCGCGCCCTCGCCCCTGTCGAAGGCAACCTTCGCGCGGGCATAGGTCGGCAGAACGGGCGTGATCATGGCGGAACCCTGTTGTCGAAATCAAAAGGCGCCCGCCGGTGGGGAGGGCGCCTCGCAGCGAAAACCTTATAATTCCGAGGGCGCGCGGGGTCAATCATGCGCTGGCCCGGAATGATTCACGAAACTCAAGGCGTGATTCACGGTTGTCCACACTGAGTCAAAACAGCGCAGCGACAGACGATTCCTGCCACTGATAAGGTTTGGTTAACCAAAGTGCTTGGCGCGGAAACTGGGGAAAACGGTTCCGATTCTGGCGCCGGAGGTTGCGGGTGAGTCACCGCGTATTGTAGGGTCACGGCCATCAGCTACGAGATGTAGCGGCTAACGGTCAGTTTGGTGATTGAACACGCCGGGACGAAGCAGGTCCGGCGAGGTATGAGGGATTCCGTTTGACTGCACAGCATGAAGTCAATCTTGGAGGGGCGAAATTGTCCTGGACAGATGAGCGCGTCGAGCTTCTGAAGAAGCTCTGGACGGAAGGGCTGAGCGCCAGCCAGATCGCCGGCCGGCTTGGCAATGGCGTGACCCGCAATGCCGTGATCGGCAAGGTTCACCGCCTCAACCTGTCGGGCCGGGTTCAGCAGCAGCGTGTGGCGCAGCCGCGCCAGCCACGCAAGCAGCGCGAACCAAGCCTGGCGCCACGCGCCGGTGGTTCGATGCCGAGCATGCCCACGGCGGGCTCCTCAGCACTGAAGCCGATGATGCGGGCGGAAACCCACATTCGCCCCGCCGCAATCCCCGAGCCGCAGCCGCTGCGCCTCGTCGAACTGTCGAAAGATGGTCGCGTCACCATCCTCCACCTCTCTGACAAGACCTGCAAATGGCCGATCGGCGACCCGGGCTCGGAAGAGTTCTGCTTCTGCGGCCACGGGCCCCGCGAAGGCTCGCCCTATTGCGAATACCACGCAAGGTTGGCCTACCAGCCGATGCAGGACCGACGGAACCGCAAGGTGAACTTCGGATGAGATGAAAAGGCCCTCAGCGATGAGGGCCTTTTGTTGATGCCTCGGCCGCGACCCACCACGTTCATCATGCCCGGGCTCGTCCCGGGCATCTTCTTTGGGTGCCGCCATCAAAAGGATCGCCGGGACACGCCCGGCGATAATGATGATGGAGAGGAGAGGGCGCGCCGCCGCTAGATCGTCCGCCCGAACCGCTCGTCGAACGAATAGCCCATGCCGCGCACCGTGCGGATCGGGTCCACTTCCCTGCCCCGGCTCAGAGACTTCCGCAGCCGCCCGACGTGAACATCGACCGTCCGCTCGTCGACATAGACGTCGTGCCCCCACACGGTGTCCAGCAATTGCGCGCGGGAATAGACGCGCCCAGGGTTGCGCATCAGGTGCTCAAGCAGCTTGAACTCGGTCGGCGAGAGGTTGATGTCGCGCGCGCCGCGCGTCACCCGCCTGGTCTTGCGGTCAAGCCCGAGATCGCCCGCCTTCAGCTGATCGGCCACTGCATCCGGGTTCACCCGGCGCAGGATGGTGCGGATGCGGGCGAGCAACTCCGGCACTGAGAAGGGTTTCACCATGTAGTCGTCTGCGCCCGTGGCAAGGCCGCGCACGCGCTCGGCCTCCTCGCTGCGTGCGGTCAGCATGATGATGGGAATGTCTCGCGTCTCGGGCTTCGCCCGCAGCAGGCGGCACACTTCAATTCCTGAAATTCCCGGCAGCATCCAGTCCAGCACGATCAGGTCCGGCCGTTCGTCGGTGACGAGTTTCGTCACGTCCTCGCCTTCCGCCGTGTGGCGGACACGGTATCCCTCGGACTCAAGATTGTAGCTGAGGAGGATCTGGATTGGCTCCTCGTCCTCAACGACCAGGATGGACGCACTCATCTGTCGTCGGATCCCTCGATGTCACCGCGCATGCCGCTGGTCACGTCCTTCTTCGGGCGGCCTTCGCTCAGCGGCTTGCCGTGCACGAGATAGTAGATGTTCTCGGCGATGTTGGTTGCATGGTCGCCGACGCGCTCCATGTTCTTGGCGCCGAACAGCAGGTGCGTGCAAAGCGAGATGTTGCGCGGGTCTTCCATCATGTAGGTGAGAAGTTCGCGGAAGATCGAATTGTAGAGCGCGTCGAGGTCTTCGTCAGCACGCCACACTTCCATCGCCAAGTCGGCATCCGAGCGCGAATAGGCATCAAGGATGTTCTTGACTTCCACCTGCGCCAGACGACCCATGCGGGTGACGCCCACCAACAGCTTGCGCGGCAGCTGGTCCGACATGGCGTGGGTGCGTTTCGCCGTGTTCTTGGCAAGGTCGCCGATGCGCTCAAGGTCGGAAGACACGCGGATCGCTACCATGATCTCGCGCAGGTCGCGGGCCACCGGCTGGCGCCTGGCGATGGTCAGAATCGCCTTTTCCTCAATCTCGCGCTCCAGCACGTCGACGCGCTCGTCGTTCTGGATCACCCGGTCAGCAAGGGCTGTATCGCGCCGCGTCAGTGCGTAGATGGCGTCGTCCAGCTGCTGCTCCACGAGGCCGCCCATCTGGGCCAGCATCGTCCTGAGCTGCGAGAGGTCCTCGTCATAGGACTTTACGATGTGTTCAGACATTCTCTCTCTCCTCAGCCGAAGCGGCCAGTGATGTAATCCTGGGTGCGCTTTTCCTGCGGCGCGGTGAACATCTCGTTGGTGTCGCCATATTCCACCAGGGTACCCAAGTGGAAGAAGGCGGTGAGCTGCGAGACGCGCGCCGCCTGCTGCATGGAGTGCGTCACGATGACGATGCAGTAATTCTGGCGGAGCTCGTCGATCAGCTCCTCGATCTTGGCGGTGGCGATGGGGTCCAAGGCCGAGCACGGCTCGTCCATCAGGATCACCTCGGGGTTCACCGCGATGGCACGCGCGATGCACAGGCGCTGCTGCTGGCCGCCGGACAGGCCGGTGCCCGGCTGGGCAAGCCGGTCCTTCGCCTCTTCCCACAGGCCGGCCTTGCGCAGGCTCTTCTCGACGATCTCGTCGAGTTCGGTCTTGCCGGCGGCAAGCCCGTGGATGCGCGGGCCATAGGCCACGTTCTCGAAGATCGACTTGGGGAAGGGATTGGGCTTCTGGAACACCATGCCGACCTTGGCGCGCAGCTGCACCACGTCGATGTTCGGATCATAGATGTCACGCTTGTCGACATCGATGAGCCCCGTCACCTTGCAGGTCGGGATCGTGTCGTTCATGCGGTTGATGCAGCGCAGGAAGGTGGACTTGCCGCAGCCCGAAGGGCCGATGAAGGCCGACACGGCGCGGTCGGGAATGTCGATCGACAGCTTCTTGATGGCTTGTTTCTCGCCATAATAGACGTCGACATCGCGCGCCGTGACCTTGAACTGACCGCTGGCGAGCGCCTTCGGATGGGCCGGGGTGATGAGGGTCTGGTGGTGGACGGGGGCGTTCATGTTTCTGTTCCTGTCTTACCAGCGGCGCTCGAAGCGCTTGCGGAGATAGATGGCGATGGCGTTGAGTGCGAAAAGCACAACGAGCAGCACGATGATGGCCGCCGCCGTCTTGGACTTGAAGGCCAGTTCCGGCAGGTCGGACCACAGGAACACCTGCACCGGCAGCACGGTGGCGGCACTGGTGAAGCCCTGCGGCACGTCGGCGATGAAGGCAATCATGCCGATCATCAGGAGGGGTGCCGTTTCGCCGAAGGCACGGGCCAGCCCCAGGATGGTGCCGGTCATGATGCCCGGCAGCGCCAGCGGCAGCACGTGCTGGAACACCGCCTGCTGCTTCGAGGCGCCGACGCCCAGTGCGGCTTCGGTGATGGACGGCGGCACGGCCTTGAGTGCTGCGCGCGAGGCGATGATGATGGTCGGCAGCACCAGCAGCGCCAGCACCAGGCCGCCGACGAGGGGCGCCGAGCGTGGCAGGCCGAAGAAGTTGAGGAACACCGCAAGGCCCAGCAGACCGAAGATAATGGAGGGCACGGCAGCGAGGTTGTTGATGTTCACCTCGATCAGGTCCGTCCATTTGTTCTTGGGCGCGAACTCCTCGAGGTAGACTGCGGACGCAATGCCGAGCGGCAGGGCGAGCGAGATCGCCACCAACACGGTCAGGAGCGAACCCACGAGCGCCCCGCGGATGCCGGCGAGTTCCGGCTCGCGCGAGTCACCCGCCTGGAAGAAGCGCCACGAGAAGGAATTCTCGATGCGGCCGTCCTGCTTCAGCTTGTCGAGCCACAGGGCCTGGTTGTCGTTGATACGGCGGTTGGCTTGCGGAACCGAAAAGCTGACGATGTCCCACTGGCCGGCATCGAAATTCCCGGTGCTGAAGGCGGCATCAGGCGGAAGAACCGGGTCGGCCTTCAGATAACCGTTCTGCATGCCTGTGACACGCACCGCGCCACCCTGGAAGCGAACCACGTCGCCGGTTGCGAGGCCCAGTTGCTTTTCGGCCTCTTCACCGGTCTTCTCGCCCGTCAGCACGAAGCCTTCTTCGCCCTCGAGCCGGGCGACGTGAAGCGTGGCCTTGCCCGGAGCAATCGTCTGGTCCGTGAGCTGGCCCTTGAGGAACATGTCGGCGTCAGCGCCCAACAGCACCGGAACGGTGACAGTCTTGCCGATGATCGACGGATCGGCGATCACCATGCTGCGCAGCGCGTCGGCACCACCCGTCGAGAGCAACGCGGTCAGGGCCTTCTGGTTGGCACGGCCGGTCACTTCCGGGAATTCGGCGCGGAAGGCTTCCTTGATCATCTTGTCGTAGTTGCCGCCCGGCAGATTCGCGGGGTCGACGTCGGCCGCATTCACGTTCACGTCGACCTCGACGCTGGTCTCGTGAAAGGCGGGAATGCCCCTGATGACGGTGTCGATCAGCAGCACGGCAAGAAACAGCGCCGTCAGGATCAGCGCGGCAGCGCCATAGAAGCGGAAGCGGCGCTCGGAGGCGTAGCGTTTCTTGACCAGTTCGTCCCTGACCTCAGTCATACTGTTCCCGGTATTTCTGCACGATGCGAAGTGCGATGTAGTTGAGGACGAGCGTGAAGAAGAAAAGGACGAAGCCAAGGGCGAAGGCCGACAGCGTCTTGGGCGAGTCGAATTCCTGGTCGCCCACCAGCAGCGTTGCGATCTGCACAGTGATGGTGGTGACCGCGGCCAGCGGGTTGGCGGTGAGGTTTGCGGCAAGGCCCGCCGCCATGACCACGATCATGGTCTCGCCAATGGCGCGCGAGATGGCCAGCATGAAGGCCGACACGATGCCGGGAAGAGCCGCGGGCAGCACCACCTTCTTGATGGTCTCCGACTTGGTGGCGCCCATCGCGTAGGAACCGTCGCGCAGGCTCTGCGGCACGGCATTGATGATGTCGTCCGAGAGGGACGAGATCAGCGGCACGATCATCATGCCCATGACGAGGCCGGCGGCGAGAGCCGATTCGGAGGCAACCGAGAAGCCCATCGCCTCGCCGGAGGAGCGGATCAGCGGCGCCACGGTGAGCGCGGCGAAGAAGCCCAGCACAACGGTGGGGATGCCGGCCAGAATTTCAAGAATTGGCTTGAGGAAGCTCCTGAGCCGCGGTGAGGCGTATTCCGCCATGTAGATCGCCGAGAGCAGCCCGAGCGGACCTGCCACGGCGATGGCGATCACGGTGATGAGCAACGTGCCGACCAGGAGCGGGATGAAGCCGAAGGAGGCTGGCGTACCTGTGGGCGACCAATGGGTGCCAAACAGAAATTCGATGGGTGAGACGGAACGGAAGAAGATCAACGTCTCGTAGAGCACCGAGAAGACGATGCCGATGGTGGTGAGGATGGCCACGGCTGAGCAGGTGATGAGCAGCACCAGCACGACACGCTCGAAATTGTTGCGTGCCCGGAAATCGAGCGAGCTCTTGGAATAGAGCGGGAATGCACCGAGGGCGGCGCCGATCACGGCTGCGACGGGCGTGAGCAGTGACTGCGACCCAAAGACGAAGGCCCCGGCGATGGCGAGCGCCAGGCCGCCGATCATCGCACCGGCCGCCGTGAAGAGACCGTGATAGGAGGGAAGTGAATGAAGCCTCGGGCCGCCGGCTGTTACCAGCCCCGCGGCATGCGTGCGGCCAGCCCAGTAGGCAATCACGGCCATCAGCACGATCAGCAGAACGGTCCACACGAACATCAGGTCGCTCCGGCTTGCGTTAAGTAGAAACAAAGACCAGGGGGCCGGTTCATCCGCGGTCCCCCTGATCCCTCACATATGCAGTTACTTAACGTCGGCCGCCGTGAGGACGGTCATGTTCTTGGCAACTGCACGGGTCTTGTCGGCTTCGGCGCCCGGAAGCGTCACGAGGCCCTTGTCGGCGAGGTAGCCGTCTTCGCCAATGGCCTTGTCGGACACGTATTCGGCGACGAATTCAGCCATGCCGGGGATCTTGCCGACGTGCTGCTTCTTCGCGTAGATGAACAGCGGACGCGACAGCTTGTAGGAACCATCGGCGATGGTCTCGTAAGTTGCCTGCACGCCGTCGATCGGAATATCCGTTATGGCGTTGGCGTTCTGTTCGACGAAGGAGAAGCCGAAGATGCCGAGTGCTGTCGGGTTGGCGACCAGCTTCTGGACGATCAGGTTGTCGTTCTCGCCGGCTTCCACATAGGCGCCGTCTTCGCGGATCGACTTCCAGACCTTTTCGAAGGCCTTCGCGTCGGCCTTCTTCATGTCGGCCATGGCGGGGAACTTCAGCCCGCCGGCCTCGAGGGCGAGCTCGGCAAAGCTGTCACGCGTGCCGGAGGTGGGCGGCGGGCCCAGCACTTCGATCTTCACGTCGGGAAGCGACGCGTCGACGTCCTTCCAGGTCTTGTTCGGGTTGGCAATCAGCTTGCCATCCTTGTCGGGGACTTCCTTGGCCAGCGCCATGAACAGCTGCTGCTTGGTGAGCTCCAGCGGCTTGGCGTCCTTCGACTGGGCGATGGACAGGCCGTCAAAGCCGATCTCGATCTGGACGATCTCGGTGACGCCGTTCTTCATGCAATCTTCGAACTCGGCCTTCTTGATGAGGCGCGAGGCATTGGCGAAGTCAGGAGTGTCCTCGCCGACGCCGGAGCAGAACAGCTTCATGCCGCCGCCGGTGCCGGTGGCCTCGACCACGGGCGTCTTCATGCTGGTGGACTTGCCGAACTGCTCGGCGACCGCGGTGGTGAAGGGATAAACCGTGGACGAACCCACGATGCGAATCTGGTCGCGCGCGGCGAAGGCCGGCACGGCGGTGAGCGCCACGAGGCTGGCGGTCAAAAGGATACGTTTCATTTTCTGGTTTCTCCTGTCTGAGGCAGGGCGGACCCTAGGGTCGCCACAAAACGCTTATGTGACTTGTAGATTACAGTAATGTGACGATTTAAATTATTGATTTTTAAAATTTATTCAAGAAGGCGTGGCCCTTCCCATTGCACTTTGCGCGGACTTGATCCGGGCGTCCTTTTCCACGACTTCCGAAAGGGACGCCCGGATCAAGTCCGGGCGAGGTGAGCTCGAACGCGTGGCGGCGGGACCAGCTACCCCTTCAGCGGCAGCCGCATCATGAAGGTGCTGCCCTCGCCCAGCACGGAGCTGATCACCAGCCTGCCGCGGTGGCGGTTGACGATGTGCTTGACGATGGCCAGCCCCAGCCCGGTGCCGCCGCGCGAGCGGCTGTCCTGGACGTTGACGCGATAAAAGCGCTCGGTCAGGCGCGGAATGTGCTGTTCGGCAATCCCGGGGCCGTGGTCGCGGACGCTCACCTCGGCCCAGTCGCCGTTCTTGCGGACGATCATCTCTACCAGCTTGCCGGAGCTTCCGTATTTCAGCGCGTTCTCGGCGAGGTTCTGGATCACCTGCACGAGTTCGTCGCGGCTGCCCGCGATGGTGAGCGGGCCATCGCTTTCGAGCCGCAGTTCGCAGTCGAAATCCTTCGCCATGCCCGACAGCACATCGCGCACATGGGCGGAGACCTGGTTCAGGTCCACTTCGCCCGCAGGCCTCACATGCTCGTTCATCTCGATGCGCGAGAGCGACAGCAGATCATCGATGAGGCGGCGCATGCGCTCGGCCTGACTCTTCATCAGGCCGAGGAATTTCTCCTGCGCCTTGGGGTCGTTCTTCGCGGCACCCTGGATCGTCTCGAGGAAGCCGGAAAGTGCGGCAAGCGGGGTTCGCAGCTCATGGCTGGCATTGGCCACGAAGTCGGCGCGCATGCGCTCGATCTGCTGTTCGCGCGTCAGGTCGCGCAGCGTGATGAGGGCACCCTTGCCGACTCCGAGGCACGAGACATGAGCGCGGAAGCTGCGTGGCACGGGCACGCGCACGTCATAGTCGACATTGGCCCCGCCCTCGCCCAGCGCCGCCTCGGTCACCGCGTCGAGCACGGCAGGCACGCGCAGCGAGGCCGAGAGGTGGCGGCCGACAGGATCGGACTCGAGCACCTCCACGGCCTGCTCGTTGGCCAGCGTCACCATGCCCTGCGCATCCACCACCAGCGCCGGATCGGGCATGGCATGGACGAGGTCGACGGGCAGCGGCACGTTGGAGGGCATGGGCCGGAACGCTCGGAGCAATGGACGAAGCATCTGCATTGGCGCAGGATTGCAGCCCCATATGACAGATCAATTGCCGGGAGCCTAGAGCCATGACGACTGCGCCTTTCGATGCCGAAACCCGGGCCCACCTCGAGGCCCAGGCGAAGGATGCAGGGCCGTGGGATCCGGCCTGGCCGCTGGCCCGCCTGCGCCAGGCCTGGGAAGACCAGTGCAAGCGGGTGCGCGCGCGCCGCCCCGACCGGCTCATGGTTGAGGACCTCGAGGTCGACACGGTCCACGTGCGCATCTACCCCGCAGTCGGTGCGGATCCCGACACAAAGTCTTACCTTGAACACGCCAACTCACCGGCGCTGAGCCGCGCGGAAATGATCGAAAGCCTCAAGGCGCTGCTGGGGCCCAGGGGCTCAGCGAACTGGAGCGACCCGCTGGGCGCTCCCAACACCGCGCAGGACGTTTCCGGCCTGCCACCCACCTTCATCACCGTGGCCGTGCACGACCCGCTGCATGACGATGGGGTGATCTTCGCCGAGATGCTGAAGGCGGCGGGCGTTCCCGTGGCCTTGCGCGAGGAGCCAACGCTTGCCCACTCCTACTGGCGCTCACGCCACCACAGCAAGGCGGCGATGGCGGGCTTCAAGGCCATCACGCAAGCCGTTCGTCACCTGGCGCACGAGGGCGCGCTTCAGCCGTACTGACAGCCGGGCAGTGGTTATTAGAACCGGAAGTCATAATTTTAATGCTTTATATCAATGTATTACTTGTTTAACGCGGCCGACTTCATGCCACCGTTGTCACGCCGAGTGTCACGGATTGAGCGCCCGGAGCCCGTTTTCCGAGTTCCGGAAGTCGTGGTGCCGGTCGCCGGAGGCGGCCGTGCCGAGGGGCAGAAAGCGGCCTTCCGGGTTCCGGAATTTTTCCAGGCCAGCGCTTCCGAGTCGAACGGGGGCGGTGGGGG
>NZ_JBAXGR010000022.1:0-46342 GCF_037139295.1 Aestuariivirga sp. | reverse complement strand
CGCGGGGCACGCCCCGATAGCGGCAACAACCGCGAAAGCAGCCGCAAACAAATATTTCCTCATCATCCTCACCCCCCGCAATCTGTTATCTCGTCAGCCAAACTTCTTTTCGCCCGCCACCCACGTCTCGCTGACCTTGATGGCGGAGATCTTGGAGGGATCGACCGTCAGCGGGTTGTCCTCGAGAATCGTGAAGTCGGCGTCTTTGCCACTTTCTAGCGAACCGAGGCGATCTGCAAGCCCAAGTTGTCGCGCCGCGTCGATGGTGATCGCCTCGAGCGCGCGTTGCGCGGTGACCGTCTGGTCGGCGCCGATCACCGAATTGTCGATCTCGCAGATGCGCGTCACCGCCGTCTGCATGAGGCGCAGCGAGCCCACGGGCGAGCAGGGCGAGTCGGAATGCAGCGTGAAGCGCAGGTCCGCCTTGGCGCAGGCCCCTGCCGGGTCCATGAAATTCGCACGCTCGGGTCCGAACAGCTGGTCGCGGTAGGCCGCGCCATAGAGGGTCACGTGGTTCATCAGGAAGCTCGGCTCCACGTTGAGCTTCTTCATGCGCTCGATCTGGTTCTGCCGCAGCATCGTCGCGTGCTCGATGCGGTTGATGCCGAATTCGCTCGAGCTGCCATAGCCCGCCTCGATCGCGTCGAGGGCAATGTCGATGGTGCGGTCACCGTTGCAGTGGATGAGAACCGGAAGGCCCGCGGCCTTCACGTCGGCCACCATCTCCTTCATCTGCGCGGCATCGAAGTTCGTAGTGCCGGAGAAGGTTTCGTTGAGATAGGGCTGGGTCTGGGCACCGGTGCGCGTCTGGTTCGAGCCGTCGCCCACGATCTTCACGCCATAGAGCATGAATAGCGTGTCGGGCAGCTGAGCCGCGCGCGCGCCCAGCCCCAGCTTGCGATAGGGCTCGAAGCCCTTGATGTCCTCATACATCAGGCTGGCGCTGGTGCGCACCGGCGCCTGCGCCGCGATCTTTGTGAAGGGCTCGATCCATTCGGACTTCAGTGTTCCGGGCTCATGCACCAGCGTGTTGCCGCTCGCCGCCACCGACTGCAGGAAGGTGTTGATGGCCTTGGTGGCAAGCTGCGGCGTGATCTTCGGCATGCCCGCCGAGATCACCTTGAGCATGCCGCTCTCCTCATAGACGAGGCCGTTCAGCTTGCCGTCCGGCCCGCGGCCGAAATGGCTGCCGCCCGGCAACTCGCCGATGTCTTCCGGGATCTTGGCCAGCTGCAGTGCCAGGCTGTTCACGCAGGCATCATGGCCATTGGTGTACCACACGAAGATGGCATGCTTCGTCGAGATGCTGTCCAGCACCTCGCGGGAGAGGTCGCCGCCCTGCAGCAGGTTGTCGAAGTTGGACACCAGCACCCACTGGCCTTCCGGCGCGTTGGCGACGAGCTGGCGCAGGTTGTTGAGCACGTCCTCGCGGGTCTTGTTCTTCAGGTAACCGATGTCGGTCAGGAGTTCGAGGTAGAGTGCCGAGAGCACCGTGTGGTTATGCGGGTCGATGAGGCCAGGAAGCAGGCTGCGACCCTGCAGGTCGATGATCTTGGTATTGGCGGTGGCCAGCGCCATGATGTCGGAGGCCGCACCCAGCTTGACGATCTTGCCGCCGCTCACGGCGATGGCCTCCGCCGCGGGGGCCCCGGCCACGGGGACGATGGTGCCACCCTTGAAGATCGTGTCCACCGTGCCGTCGCTCGCGGCACGGGCGCGTGTCGCGCCGATCAGCGGCAGGCTCGCCCCCAGCAGCCCGGCGGTCGACAGCGCCATGAAGCCCCGGCGTGTCGGTGCGATGGGCTGCAGGCCGGCAAAACCCAGCGGCTGGTCGAAGAGCGAGGGATGGGCGATGAGCGGACTGACGCAGGCGCGGCACATGGGCAGGCTCCCTTGAAAGACGATGCAATGACACTGCGCCAGTTACTTGGAGGGTGCATGCCGAGTCAATTGACAACAAGTTCAATATAATGAGGTGCGCACAACTGTAGCCTGTCCAAAACGACAGGAGTATTAAGTCGGACGTGAAGCAGCGGCGACCGCCTCAATTCATGGGCGCGCCGCCCTCGGCCTTGCGCCGGGCGATGAAGCGGTCGATTTCTTCCAGCACTCCCGGGTCGATCGGCGGCTGCTCATAGTCGCGCAGCAGCTGCTTCCAGATGCCGTTGGCCCGCGTGCGCGTATCGACTGAACCGCGCTGCAGCCAGGCGGGATGGTTATCCCAGTTGGAGAGCAGCGGCGAATAGAACGCCGTCTGGTAGCGCTCCATGGTGTGCGGCGTGCCGAAGAAGTGCCCGCCCGGCCCCACGTCGCGGATCGCCTCCAGCGCCAGGCTCTCGGTATCGACGACCACCGGGTCGCAATAGGCGGCCATCATCTGCAGGAGCTCGGCATCGAGGATCAGCTTCTCGAAGCTCGCCGTCAGGCCGCCATGCATCCAGCCCGCCGCATGCTCGATCAGGTGCGCGCCCCCCATCACCGAGCCCCACAGCGACATCTGGCTTTCATAGGCCGCCTGCGCATCGACCTCGTTTGCCGCACTCACGTTGGAGGAGCGGAACGGAACCCCGATGTGGCGCGCCAGCTGGCCCGAGGCCTGCGCCGCCTTGGCATATTCGGGCGTGCCGAAGGCGGGTGCGCCTGAGCGCATGTCGACGTTCGAGGTGAAGCCGCCATACATCACGGGAACGCCTGGCCGCACGATCTGCGTCAGAACGATTCCGAGCATCGCCTCTGCATGCTGCTGAACGAGCGCGCCCGCCAGCGTCACCGGGCTCATGGCACCGGCCAGCGTGAAGGGCGTGATGACGTTCACCTGCCCGTGCTCTGCCATAGTGATCAGCCCTTCGCCCATGGGAATGTCCAGTTGCAGCGGCGAATTGGTGTTGATGATGCCGAGCAGGGCGGGCGTGTCCCGGAGTTCGTCCATCGACAGGCCCAGCGACAGCGCCCCGAGGATCAGCCCGTCCATGGTGCGCGCCCGGCCCAGCGTCTGCGTCTGCCAGCTCTTGTCCAGAACGGTGATCTGCGCGCGGTAGAGGTCGAGGTGGCGGGTGTTGGCGGGAAGGTCCATCGGTTCGAAAGGTCCGCCGCCCTCCTGGTGCAGGATGTCGAGCGACTGGATCACCTTCAGGTAGTCGCACATCTCGGCATGGGTGCCGTCGCGCCGCCCGCGGTCATTGTCCATCACATAGGCCGGGCCGCCCACCGAGGCGAAGACCACGTCGTCCCCGCCGATGTGCAGCGAGCGCGCGCGGTTGCGCGCCACAAGCGTGAAGCTCTGCGGCACGGTCCGGAGGTGCTCGGCCACCATGGCGGGGTCGAGGCGCACATTGTCGCCGTCGATCACCGCACCCGCCCTGCGGAAGCGGTCGCGCGCATCATCTTCCAGCACGCGCATGCCAATGTCGCGAAGCACCTTCAGGGCCGTCTCGTGGAGAGCTGCTACGTTGTCAGCGCTCAGCACCTCAATGGGCTTGTAGGGCCGGATCACCCGCCCGAAGGGCCGCTGGTGCAGCTCGCCGCTGATGCGCGCGTTGCGCGCGGGCCTGCGGCGCTGGCGGGCATCGGTGGTTTCGGTGTTGCTCATGCGAAATCCTTCACAGGCGGGCGTTCACGGCGCGGCACGGCAACGGCCTCTTCCCCGAATTCACGGGCGAAGCGGTGGGCGGAATAGATCGCATCGGCGATCGAAGAGGGCTGCATGCAATCACCCACGCGGTGCAGCGTGAAGGCGCGCGGCACGGCAGCAAGCTCATGGTGGAGGCGATCATCCGGCACCCGCCCCGTCGCAACGATCAGCGTGTCACAGGCCAGCTCGCTCTCCTTGCCTGACGCGGTGCAGGCAAGCCTCACCCGCCCCTTGCCGTGCTCCAGCAGCAGGCGGCCCGTCTGCATGCCAAGCCCCAGCTCATGCAGCCGCGCATGCAGGAAGCCGATCTCGTCGGTCATCGCCGTCCAGCTCGATACGGATGCATTGGGCGTCACCAGCGTCACGTTGTGTCCCGCGCGGGCCAGCTTCTCCGCCAGGGCACCACCCATGAAGTAGTGCTCGTCGTCATAGATCACGACGGCGCCCGAAATCGCGGCCCCGGCAAACACGTCATCGGGCGTCAGCGCCCTGGCAAGGTCCAGCACGTCCATGCCGTTCACGCCGATGCAATCGCGCCGCCACTTTGCACCCGTGGCCAGCACCACGTGCTCGGCGCCGAAACCTGCGATGTCATCTGCCGTCATCTCGCTGCCGGGAAACACCGCGACATTGTTGAGCTTCGCGATCATGTGCTGCCGCCAGTCGCGCACGCGAATCCATGTCGAAAGGCCGGGCAGGGTGCTCTCGTTCAGGATCCGCCCGCCCAGCTTCCCGTTGCGGTCGGCCAGCGTCACGTCGAGGCCGCGCCGGCCGAGGCTCAGCGCTGCCTCCAGCCCTGCCGGGCCGGCTCCGACAACCAGCACCTTATCGCGCTTGGGATAGGTGGCGATCTTCTCCGGATGCCAGCCGCGCCGCCATTCCTCGGCGATGGTCGGGTTCTGTGTGCAGCGCAGGTGAACGCCTTCATTGTTCGCCGCGCGGCAGATGTTGCAGCCGATGCACTCGCGGATTTCGTCCTCGCGCCCTTCGCGGATCTTGGTGGGCAGGAAGGGGTCGGCGATCGAGGGACGCGCCGCGCCGATGAAATCCTGGATGCCGCGCCTGATCTGGCTCACCATCACGTCAGGCGAGGTGAAGCGCCCGACCGAGACGACGGGCTTGGTCGTCAGCGTCTTCACGAAGGCCACCTGCGGTTCCTGGTAGCCTTCAGCACTGAAGCGCGCCGACTTCGAGTCATTGCCCAGCGAGCCCGCCACGTTCACGTCCCACAGGTCGGGGAGTTCGGCGAGCATCGCCACGATCTCGCGGCCCTCGCCTTCCGAGGTGATGCCGGCGGGCCCGTGCAGTTCATCCACCGCAAGCCGCACCGCCACGGCGCAGCTGTCACCCACCGCATCCTTCGTGTCCTCGATCATCTCGCGTAGCAGCCGCACGCGGTTCTCGAGGCTGCCGCCATACTGGTCGGCGCGACGGTTGTGGCGTGGCGACAGGAACTGGAAGGGCAGGTAGTCGTGGCCGGCATAGACATAGACGATGTCGAAGCCTGCACGCTTTGCCCTGATTGCAGCATCACGCTGCCAGCCGCGGAAGGCGCGAATGTCAGTGAGGTCCATGCCGCGCGCCGTGGTCGGCAGGTGATACATGGCGGGAATGACGGAGGGCGCGATTCCCGGCACGCGCGACCAGCGGTTCGAGGCATGCGAGCCGCCATGCCAGAGTTCGATGCCTGCGAGGCTGCCATGGGCGTGGATGGCGTCCGCCGTCTGGGCGAGTGCAGCCACGTCGTCCTCGTCCCACAGCGTCAGGAAGCCATAGGGAGAATCATCAGACGTCGGATGAATGGAGCAGTATTCGGTGCAGACCACACCCCATCCGCCCTCGGCCTTCACGCCGCGAAGTGCTGCGCCAGCCTGCGGTCGCTGCCAGCCGAGCCCGATGGCATGCGGCGTCTGGTAGAAGCGGTTCGGCGCGGTGACGGGGCCGATCTTCACGGGCTCGAAAAGGATGTCGTAGCGTGGGTCGCGTGCCATGGAGCCTCACTGTTGAACGATTGTATAGTAAAACGAGCTCTCCAGCCGGGTCAAGACCAGGGGCCTCGCGCCATGAGGGCAGAGGCCGCCGGTTCCTCACCGCGGGCACCAATTTCGATACTTTTCTGGAGAATACGCCTTTCTAGCACATCGAGCGCGCGCTGTCAAGGAGTTTTTTCCTTTTAGAGGATTTTCATTGCGAACATAGCTGTTGACCGCCCGGAAGCAGCTTTTATACATACGTACAACAACAGAGGTCTGCATGGTGGCTGAGCGCACCGAGTTTCCCTTTGCCGTGAGGGTGGTGGAGAACTTCTTCATCCCGCTTCCCGATGGCACAAGGCTTGCCGCCCGCGGCTGGTTCCCCGAAGGCGCCGGGCCGGTGCCCGCCATTCTCGAATATCTGCCCTATCGCAAGCGTGACGGCACCCGCCCGCGCGATCAGGCCATGCACCATTACCTTGCCGGCCACGGCTATGCCTCGATCCGCCTCGACATTCGCGGCACGGGCGACAGCGAAGGCCTGATCGACGACGAGTATAGCGTTCGCGAGCAGCTGGACGGCTGCGACGCCATCGCCTGGATCGCCGCGCAGGAGTGGTGCGATGGCCAGGTCGCCATGATCGGCATCTCATGGGGTGGCTTCAACGGTCTGCAGATTGCGGCGCGCCAGCCACCCGCCCTCAAGACCATCATCACGGTCGGCTCCACCGATGATCGCTACGCCACGGACATCCACTGGGTCGGCGGCTGCCTGTCGAAGGATAATTTCGACTGGTCTGCCACCATGTTCGCCCACAATGACCTGCCGCCTGACCCGGAGATCGTGGGCGAGGCCTGGCGCGACATGTGGCGCCAGCGCATGGCCCACAACGAGCCGTGGATCCTCAACTGGCTCAACCACCAGCGCCGCGACGATTACTGGAAACAGGGCTCGGTCTGCGAGGATTTTTCGAAGATCAAGGTTCCGGTCTATGCCGTCTCCGGCTGGGCCGACAATTATTCCGAGGCCGTGCCGCGCCTGCTCGCGGGCCTGAGCGTACCGCGCCTCGGCCTCATCGGCCCCTGGGCTCATTCCTATCCGCATGACGTGGCGGTCGAGCCCGCCATCGGCTGGCTGCAGGAGGTGCTGCGCTGGTGCGATCATTGGATGAAGGGCCGTGACACCGGCATCATGAACGAGCCGATGCTGCGCGCCTGGGTGCAGGAAAGCGTGCCGCCCCAGACCTGCTATGACGAACGCCCCGGCCGCTGGGTGGGCGAGGCGCAGTGGCCGAGCCCGCGCATCCATACCGAGGCTTTGTTCCTTAACCAAGGTGGCAGTCTCGCAAAATCATCTGTCCAAGGATCATCGTCCGTCTGCTCGCCGCTGTGGGTCGGCGTCGCAGCGGGCGAGGTGGGCCGCTATGGTGGCGATGCCGAATGGCCGCCCGACCAGCGCGAGGATGACGGCGGCTCACTCGTCTTCATCTCGGAGCCGCTCACCGAGCGTGTGGAAATCCTCGGCGCGCCCACCATCACGCTGTCCTTCTCATCCGACAAGCCGCAGGCCCTGGTCTGTGCCCGCCTCAACGACGTCGCCCCCGATGGCCGCTCGACGCGCGTCACCTATGGGCTGCTGAACCTCACCCACCGCGACAGCCATGAGCACCCGGAACCGCTGGTGCCGGGCCAGCGCGCCCAGGCGGTGGTCGAGATGGACGATATTGCGCATGCCTTCCCGCCGGGCCACCGCATCGCGGTGTCGATCTCCACCACCTACTGGCCGGTGGCCTGGCCTTCGCCGGAACTCGCCACCGTCAACGTGTTCTGCGGCGAGACCGCACTCAACCTGCCCGTCCGCCCCCCGAGCCCCGATGATGCGAAGCTCCGCGTCTTCGATCCGCCGGAAATGGCCCCGCTGCCGCCCGTCACCCGCCATGAGGTGGAGCAGACGCACCCGCGCCGCGTGGTGCGCGACCTCCTGTCAGGCCGCATGGTGGTGGACTTCCCGCGCTGGACCTATTCCAAGGAAATGCACGACATCGGCCAGGTGCAGCGGTCAAACGCGTTTGCACGCTACGAGATCATCGACGGTGACCCGCTGTCGGCAACGCTCATCACCGAATATGACGTGGAAATGGTCCGGCCCGATGCCACCATCACCCACCGCAGCAAGGGCAGGCTCACCTGCGATGCCACCCACTTCATCATCCAGATGGAACTCACCATCGGCGAGAATGGCGAAACGGTCTTTGAACGGCACTGGCATGAGAAACGCATCGCGCGCGACATGGTCTGAACAAGGCCGAAGTCCGAAGCAGGGAGGCTGAGGGGAAGCCGTGCTGAGCTATGCCATCAAGCGCATCGGCCTTGCTGTCCTGATCATCTTCGTGGTCATGCTGGCGATGTATGCGATGGTCTTCCTGGTGCCGGGCGACCCGGCCTCGCTGGCCTTAGGCCCCCGCGCCACACCGGAACTGAAGCACGAACTCATGGTGCGCATGGGCCTCGACCAGCCGATCTACGTGCAGGTCTGGAACTTCTTCAGGAACGCGCTGACGGGCGATCTCGGTTATGACGTGTGGTCCAAGCGCCCGGTGACCGACATGATCGCCGAGGTCTTCCCCAACACCTTGTTCCTCGGTGCGGTGGCCATGTCGATCGCACTCATCGCGGGCATTGGCTTGGGCTGCCTCGCCGTCGTCTGGCAGGGCCGCACCATTGATCGGGTGCTCGCGGTGCTCTCAGTCAGCATGATCTCGATCCCGTCCTTCGTGGTGGCGATTTACCTGCTCCTTGTCTTTGCGGTGTGGCTTGGCTGGTTCCCGGCCATCGGCGCTGGCGAGGCGGGTGACTGGGGCAGCCAATTTCGCGCCGTGGTGCTGCCCGCCGCCGCCATCGCCATCACCTGGGTGGGCTATCTCGCGCGGCTCGTGCGCGCCTCGATGCTGGAGGTGATGGCGGCCAACCACGTACGCACGGCGCGCGCCTTCGGCCTCACGCAAGCGAAGATCGTGCTGCGCTATGCGCTCCGCGTTGCCATCGTGCCGGTCGTCGCCATCGTGGCGGTGGGCTTCGGGTCCATCCTGTCGAGTGCGGTCTTCGTCGAAACGGTGTTCTCGCGGCCGGGCATCGGCACGCTCATCACCTCCGCCGTGCAGAAGCGCGATTTCCCCGTGGTTATGGGCTGTGTGCTGTTCATGACGGCCTTCTACCTCACCGTGGTGACGCTCGCTGACTTGCTGATGGCCAAGCTCGATCCGCGCGTCCGGGACACGCTCCGTGGCTAGCGGCAAGCGCAATGTCTGGCGCGCGCTCCTGGCCGAGCCTTTGGGCGTCATGGGTGGCGCCATCGTGCTCACATTCGTCATCATGGCGCTCTTCGCGCCATGGCTCGCGCCCTACGATCCGCTCAAGATCGACGTGATGCATAAGTTCTCGAACCCAAGCCTCGCCCATTGGGCAGGCACGGACCAGCTCGGACGCGATCTCCTGTCACGCATCATCTATGGTGCGCGCACCGCGCTGGGCGTCGCCATCACCGCCACTGGCATCGCGGGGCTCGCCGGAATCCTGCTGGGCCTCGTTGCCGGCTATGGCCCGCGCTGGCTCGACTCGCTCCTCATCCTCTGTTTTGACTCGATGACATCGCTGCCGATGATCATGTTCGCACTTGCCGTGATCACGGTGCTGGGGCCTTCCACCGCGACGCTGATCCTCGTCATCATCCTCGTTTCCATTCCCGGCTATGCGCGCTTCATCCGCGCCCAGACGCTCAGCCTCACGCGCAGCGACTTCATCATGGCCGAGCAGGCGATGAACGCCTCCAACGCCCGCATCATCCTGCGCCACCTGCTGCCCAATGTGGTCGGGCAATTGCTGGTCGTGCTCTCGATGGATATTCCGGTCGTCATCATGCTGGAGGCCGGGCTCAGCTACCTCAGTCTCGGCGTCAAGCCGCCCACCCCCTCCTGGGGCAACATCCTCTATGATGGCTATGTCTCGCTCCGCCAGTCGCCGGGCATGGTGATCGTGGCGGGCATTCCGCTGATCCTGGCGACGCTCGGCTTCACCTTCCTCGGCGAGGCGCTGCGCGATGCGCTGGATCCGCGCCTGCAATTGCGGACGCTCACATGAGTGCCCCACTGATCAAGGTCGATGATCTCTCCATCGCCTATGCCAGCGAGGAAGGCCCGTTGCAGGCGCTGCGCCATGCTACACTCGAGGCGCGGGCGGGCGAGGCGATCGGCATCGTCGGCGAGTCCGGCTGCGGCAAGTCCACCCTCGCCTCCGCGCTCATCAATCTGCTGGCCCGCAATGCGAAGGTGACGTCGGGTGGGGTGATGTTCGACGGCAGGGATATCCTGTCGGTGAGCGATGAGGAAAAGCGCCGCCTGCGCGGCCGGCACATCGCCATGATCTTCCAGGACCCCATGACCTCGTTCAATCCGGTGCTGACCATCGGCGAGCAGCTGGTCGATTTCCAGGACCAGCGCGAGGGACTTTCCAAATCCGAGAAGCGCCAGCAGGCGGCCGCCATGCTGAAGCGGGTGGGGATTTCCGATCCCGTCCGCTGCCTCGACCGCTATGTGCATGAGCTGTCCGGCGGCATGCGCCAGCGTGCCGCCATTGCAGCGGCGCTGCTGATGGCGCCGCAGGTGCTGGTGGCGGACGAGCCGACGACGGCACTTGACGTCACCATGGAAGCCCAGATCATCCATCTGCTGCGCGAACTCCGGCGGGACTACAATGGCGCCATCGTGATCGTCACCCACCATCTGGGCGTGGTCGGTGAACTCTGCGACCGCGTCTATGTGATGTATGCGGGCGAGGTGGTGGAGGAAGGCTCGACGGATGACGTCTATCACCAGCCGCGCCACCCCTATACCCAGGCGCTGATTGCCTGCGATCCGGCCAACCTGCATGAGCAGACACCGGTTCTGCCCACCATTCCCGGCCGCCTGCCCGATCTCGTGAACCCGCCCATGGGCTGCAGCTTCGCCGCCCGCTGCGCGCGCGCCCACGAGCGCTGCCGCAACGAGGCACCGGACTATGTCGAAGTAGGCCCGCGCCACTGGGCACGCTGCCATGAGGCGCTGTCATGAGCGCACTCTATGACGTGAACAATGTGTCGCTTGACCTCGTCGGTCCCGCCTCAGGCCTACAACGCCTGTTGCCAGGGTCAGCCCCGCGCATGACAATCCTGAGCTCCCTGTCGCTCAGCATCGGCCACGGCGAGATGCTGGGCCTCGTGGGCGAGTCGGGGTCCGGCAAGAGTACGCTGGCTCGTGCCATGATGGGCCTTGTCGATATCACCGATGGCAGCCTCAGCTTCGAAGGCCGGCCAGTGAAGAGCCGCACCGACTTCATGAAGGTGCGGCAGCAAACGGCCCTGATGTTCCAGGATGCGGTGGCCTCGCTCAGCCCGCGCCGCAAGGTCGCGGCACAGCTCATCGAGCCATTCGAGATCAATGGTGTGCCGCGGCCTGATGGCGACAGGACGGCCGAGATCATGCTGGAGCGCGTTGGTCTCGCCCCGTCGATCGCCCAGCGCTATCCGCATGAATTGTCGGGAGGCCAGGCACGACGCGTTTCGGTCGCGCGCGCGCTGGCCTTGAAGCCGAAGCTGGTGATCGCCGACGAGCCAACGGCTGGGCTTGATGTTTCAGTGCAGGCCGAGATCCTCAACCTGATGACGGGCCTTCGCCGCGACATGGGGCTGAGCTTTCTCATCATCACCCACAACCTTGCCGTGGTCCGCCACGTGACGGATCGCGTGGCGGTGCTCTATCTCGGCCGCATGGCGGAGTGGGGCCCGACGCGCGAGGTTTTCGCGATGCCCTATCACCCCTATACCCGCAGTCTCATCGCAGCGGAGCCGCAGGCTGATCCGCGGAAGCGCCGCGCCGACCTTGCGCTGAAGGGCGAAATCCCGAGCGTTCTCGCAAGGCCCTCGGGCTGCGAATTCCATGCCCGTTGCCCGCTCGCCCGCCCGCGCTGCGCGGTGGAGGAGCCCCAGCCCAACATGATCACACCGGACCGCATGGTGCGATGCCATTTTGCCGAAGAAACCAGAACATAAACTCAAGGAGGAAACCATGGGACTTCACTGGAGCACTGACCGCCGCAAATTCCTGACGATGGGCGGCGCCCTGTTCGCGGGCATCGCCGCGAGGCCGCACTTCGCCTGGGCTGCCGACGGCGACACGCTGCGGCTGCGCGCCACCGCGGACCTGCAGGTGCTGGACCCCAAGGGCATCATTGGCGAGCTTGACGACATCATCCCGCGCTGCACGCAGGTGACACTGGTCCGCCTGGGCGACATGCGCGACGGCAACAAGATCACGCCCTATGCCGCCAAGACCTTCGAGTGGAAGGACCCGAAGACCATCGCCTTCACGCTCCATGATTATCTGACGTGGAACAACGGCTTCGGCCCGGTGACGGCGGAGGACGTGAAATTCTCCTTCGAGCGCATCAAGGGGTCCGACTCGGCATGGGCCTACCAGTTCGAGAAGCTCGACAATGTCGAAGTGCTCGACCAGCACTCCGGCCTCATCCACCTGAAGGAGCCGTTCAAGCCCTTCGTCTACATCTCGCTGCCCTATTATGGCGGCCACATCGTGTGCAAGGCGGCCGTCGAGAAGGCGGGCGGCAGCTACACCACCGAGATCCCAGCGCAGTGCGGCCCTTACCTGCTCGACAAGTGGGAGCAGAACCAGAAGGTGACGCTGGTCGCCAACCCGGACTGGAAGGGCGAGAAGCCGGCCTTCAGCAAGGTCGAGTACTTCATCGTCACCGATGACCAGACAGCGCTGCTGGCCTACGAGGCGGATTCCTTCGACTATACGCGCGTGGCACTGAGTGCGGCCAAGGCGCTCAAGGCCAACATGCCCAAGGATTCGAAGCTGATCGAGGCGCAGTCGACGCGCTATGTCTGGCTCACCATCAACATGAATGCCGAAAAGCTGAAGGACCCGCGCGTCCGCCAGGCGATCCAATATGCCTATGATGGCAATGCGGTGCTGCAGGGCTCCTATGATGGTCTTACGGGTCGTTCGGCCGGTGTCGTGCAGCCCGGCACGCAATTCGCCCGCGAGAAGAACAAGATTGCCACGCGCGATATCGAGAAGGCCAAGGCGTTGCTGGCGGAGGCGGGTGTTTCGACCCTCGAACTCAACCTTTACTGCCTCACCGACTCGGTCTCGCAGTCCACCGCGCAGATCATCCAGTCGAGCCTTGGCGAGGCAGGAATCACCGTCAACATCCAGCCGACGGAAGATGCCGCCTATTGGGCGCTTGGCGACAAGACGCAGGGCGACGGCTACAAGAACATCGAAATGGTACTGATGAACTTCGCCGGCGGCATTGACCCCACCGAGAACCTGGTGTGGTTCCGCCCGGACCAGATCGGCGTCTACAACTGGTCGTTCTTCGACTCGAAGGAGTTTGAGGACCTCTACCAGAAGGGCCTCGTCGAGCAGGACGATGCCAAGCGCAAGGAAATCTTCAACCACATGGAGGACCTGATGGAAGACTCAGGCGGCTTCATCTTCGTCTGCTTCGAACCCTTCCTCGCGATCTACCGCTCGAACATCAATCCTGTGATCCTGGCAGACGGTCACCCGGACCCGACGCAGTTCACGAAGGCCTGAGGCAACATGGGGGCGTGAGTTTTCTCACGCCCCTGTTCCCCGGATAGCAATGGCCAAGAAAGCAACGACACCGAAATTCGAACGCATCGCCCCGGACGAACGCCGGGCGCGGCTCATTGAGGCGTCCATCGCCTGCCTCGCCAAGGGCGGCATCCAGGGCTTCACGGTGGACAATATCTGCCATGAAGCAGGCACGTCACGCGGGTTGATCACGCATCACTTCGGCTCGAAGAACGCGCTGCTCGCCGCCCTCTATGCGTCGATCTACGTCAAGGTGCTGGAGAACCTCGACCGCGCGGAAGCCACGCCGCAGAGCATCGACGAGCTGGTCGACATGATGTTCGCCGACACCTTCCTCAGCCGCGATTATCTCAATGTCTGGCTCGCGTTGTGGGGCGAGATCGCGGTGAACCCGACCCTGCAGGTCGAGCACCGCAAGAACTATGCGCTCTACCGTGAGCGCATCGCCCGCGCGATCTCCGCCTTCGCGCGTGGAAAGGGTGTCAAGGTCGATAGCTATGACATCGCCACCATCCTCATCTCGCTCGTCGACGGGCTGTGGCTCGAGCAATGCATCGACCAGAGCCTGCTGTCACTCGAGCGCGCCAAGGACCTGTGCCGTCGTACCCTCGCAGCCGTGCTCACGGCGACAAATTAAGTGGAGACACGCATGACGCATTCGGTTCAGGGCCGTTCGGTGGTGATCACCGGTGGTTCCAAGGGCATCGGCAAGGGAATCGCGCGGGTGTTTGCGCAGGCTGGGGCGAAGGTTGCCATTTTTTCCCGCCATGGCGAAGAGGCGGAACTGGCCGCGAAGGAAGTCGGGCATGGCGCCTTCGGGCTGCCGGCAGATGTCACTTCACCAGGTGCGCTCGAGCGGGCCATGGAGGAAGTGGCGCGGCGCCATGGCGGCATTGATGTTCTGTGCGCCAACGCCGGTATCTTTCCGGCTGCCAAGCTTGAGCAGATGAGCTCCGCCGATTGGGACTACGTCATGGATACCAACCTCAAGGGCACGTTCAACACAGTGAAGGCTGCGCTGCCATATCTGAAGACATCAAACCAGGGTCGCATCGTGCTGACGTCGTCGATTACCGGACCGGTTACCGGTTATCCGGGCTGGGCGCATTACGGCGCGTCGAAGGCGGGCCAACTCGGCTTCATGCGCACAGCGGCCATCGAACTCGCAAGCCATGGCATCACCGTGAATGCGGTGATGCCGGGCAACATCGTGACGGAGGGCCTGGCAGAGGCCGGGCCGGACTACGAGCGCAACATGACAGCGTCCGTTACGCTGCGCCGTCTCGGTTCTGTCGAGGATATCGGCCATGCGGTGCTCTACTTCGCCTCGAAGGAGGCAGGTTACGTCACAGGCCAGACACTGATTGTCGACGGCGGGCAGGTTCTTCCCGAAAGCCTCATGGCGCTGTCTTAGGAGAATCGCCGCAGATAGTCCTCGCACAGGGCGAGGCTGCCGTCGGTGTAGCCCGCTCCGAGCGACTTCGGGAATTCAGCCTCGATGTGTGAGGCGACCCAGGCGACGAGCAGGATGCGGCGGAGCATGACGAAGGTTGGTATTTCCGCCTCGTCCTCCTTCGCGAGCGGCAACACCTTGCGGTATCCGGTCTTCCAGTTCTCGATGAGTTCCGGCACTTGAGGCTCATGCTCGTAGAAGGACACGGGTGACGCGGCATCATACATGTACCAGCTGAAGCCGCAGTCATCGAAGTCGATCACCTTCACCGTTTGGCCATCGACCAGCAGGTTGGCCAGCCGCAAGTCCGAATGGATGAGGCCAAAGCGCTCACGTCCCATGCCATATGCAGTCAATCGTCGGCCGATCAGATCGACGGTGCGTTGGAACACCTGCTCCTTCTCGCGATCCATGCCTACGCCCTCGCGCCAGCGGCCCCAGTGAGGCCGATTTTCACCAAGAGCCGAGTCGAAGTCCCAGCTATGGCGGGTGAACCATGAAGGCCTCGGCCATTGCCGCGCATGAACATGCATGCGCGCGGCGATCTCGCCCAGTGCTTCCATGGATCCTGCGAGATCATCGGTGATGGCAGGTTCCTTGCCATTCTCCCAGTCGAAGAGCACGGCGTTGCGCGGACCCATCAGCTGCGGGTGCGCGATATGTTGTATCAGGTTTCCGTCCCTGCCCGGTAGCGGATTGGGTGTTGTCACGACCCCTGAGCGGCGCAGGTCCACGGCCCATGCGAGCTCCGAGGCGATAGCCTGCCGTGACTGATAGCCTTCGCGGTGAATGCGCAGCGCCCAGCGCCGTCCATCGGGTGCTTCAATGCGGTAGGTGGCGTTTTCCGAGAGGTTGTGAAGCGTTGCCTTGCTTGCCTCCGGCACATCGTAGAGCGCCACCGCGCGGTTGGCGGCATCGAGCAGGATCTCCAATCGGTCCTCATGTGCGCGCGACTGGGTCATCCCGACGTCCTGCCAGGCGCCACACGGCGTTCACAAGTACAGCAAATCAAAGACATCATTCTTTGAACAGAAGTCTTCTGATGAGCGACACGAAGAAGCGGATGAATGCTACGTGATCAGCGATGCACATGACCAGAACGAGGAGACACAGGGCGAGGAGGGCGAGGCCGAGTGCAGGCATGTTCATGGTGCCGAGCGCGTCGGGAAGGTCGGTCCACTGCAACCCCAGCCGGCCTCGCTGGAAAACCGAATAGGTGATGATGGCCAGTGCAGCGAGTGTCAGATGGCCGGACAAAGCCGTTGCAAACCAATAGCGCGTCCGCCAGGCGAGTAGCGGGATGGCGATCCCTGCCAGCAGGACGAGGAGCAGTTTGTCAGGCGTGCCGAACAGCCTGTCGATCTGGCGTAGCAGTGGCATGACGGTGCGGTTGGCAAGTGTGGAGAACCACCACAGCGCGCCGGAATTCGGGTAGGTATAGAGAAGACGGCGGTTGAGTTCGGCGGCGAGCAGGGTGGCGAACAATGCTGCTGCCATGCCGTTCTGCAGGCCAATGAAAATGCCGGGTCGGATTTGTGGTCGCATCATGGTTATGCCGCCCGCGGATCATCGCGCAATTATCACGTGCCGTCACGCTGCAACTGAGTTGATCCACATGGACGCCATATCTCACTGGCGGGACCCTTCAGCTTACTGGGTGCCAGTTGGAAGCAGAGTTTTCCGAAAGCGCGCAGCTGTCGTAATTCGTCACTCAAACACGACACGCGGGAAATAAAAGGAGACGACCCAGTTCGGCATGTCCACGATTTCGCTGATGCGCAGGTCGCCGCAGACCGAACACAGCATGTAGGCGTCGACGGCGTTCATGTTGTAGCGCTTCGAAAGCAGGTCGATCATGCCGGAGACGGCGGCCTTGGCGCCGTCCATGAGATCGGGACCGATGCCGGTGGTCACTTCGTAGCCCTTGACGTCGAGGTGGCGCGACACAGGGCCCGGCGTGGTGAAGCGCGGGAAGGGAAGATTGGCGCCCTTCACCAGTTCGAACCTGGCCTGCAGCGAGCAGGGGCTCTCAATGGCCGTGCCGCAGACTTCGCCGTCGCCCTGGCAGGCATGTGTGTCCCCGACGCTGAACAGGCCGCCCGCCACTTCGACCGGGAGGTAGAGTTCGGTTCCAGCGGCCATGTCGCGGATATCCATGTTGCCGCCCATGCGGCGCGGCGGCACGACGGAGTGCAGGCCCGCTTCGGCGGGCGCCAGCCCGATCGTGCCGCAGAAGGGCTTCAGCGGCACGCGTCCACCGGGCCCGAACATGGCGGGCGCCATGGTCGTGGCGTCATACTTCCAGATGTGAAGGGCGGGGTCCTTGAACTGGTCCGCCAGCAGGCCGAAGCCGGGGATGTTGGCCGTCCAGCCCCAGCCCGAGGGCGCAAAATCGAGCAGGGTTACCTTGATGGCATCGCCGGGCGCGGCACCCTCGATGAAGACGGGGCCCGCGACAGGGTTCACCTTGCCGAAGTCGAGCGCTTTGAGGTCTGCCAGTGTTGACTTGGCGTTGAGTTGGCCGCCGGAAGAATCAACCGGATTGAACTCCACCGTTTCGCCCGGCGCAATGCGGACGACGGGCGGATTGTCACGGTTCCAGCCGAAGTGGCACTGGTGGTCGTGGATGGTATGGTTGCAGACGTGCTTCTTCATGGTGCCCTCAATGACGAAGCTCCCGCCCTGCTTGGGAAGGGAGCATCTTCCGGTTCGATCAGCCGACAGCGCGTCCTTGGCGCATATCACTTCGAAGGATTTATCGTTTAAAAGCCAATGTGTTGCAAGGTTGGCAGGGAAGGTCAGGCCTTGAAGATCTGGGGGATCATTATGAGGGCCGCGATCCCGATGGGAAAGCCATAAGGGAGCTGGTTGTCTTCGATCTTGGCAAACAGCCTCTTCACGAAGGCGGGGAGCCTGCCCGCATGCACCAGGAAGCCCCAGCGCGATGACAGTTTCAAAATGAGGGCCATGACGAGGGCCAGTGCCGACAGGATGACCATGTATTGAACGACGCCAATCGGGCCCATCCAGAGCGATGTGGCCGCCAGATACTTGGCATAGCCACCCCCGATATATCCGCGCTGCCAGAAGATGATCGAGACGATCAGCACGACCAGTGCAATTCCCAGGCTGATCGCGACATCGATCCAGTAGGGAGGAATGTGGAATGACAGGCTTGGCAGGAATGGCGTGTTCAGCCACCCCAGTATCGATCGCAGTGCGAAGAGAACAACGAGCCCATAGGGTACCGCATTGGGGATTCTGAAACTCGACAGGTCGCTGAGCGCCCCCAGGATGATCAGGAATGCGAATGGAAAGGGAATGATCGACAGGGCAAGCGCAAGCATGACGACGGGACCAGAAAGTTGACAGTTATCCGGTGGTAGCGAGTTTCTCGGTTGTTCGCCAGATGCTCCGGATCTTTGAACGACCGGCGAGCCACGATCTGCCCCCAGAGGGTCAACAGCCTCCCGTTCACGGCTTTGCCGAAAGCCGCACCAGGCACCAGGCGGGGATGAAGAAGGACTGCTTCAGGCCATACTTGCGGTAGGTGTCGAGGATGCGCGGCACGGCGACGGTCGGCCCGTAGCGGCCCATGGAGATGGGGTAGAGCCGGTCGTGGCCATCTTTCGGACGTGAAATGTGGATGAGCGAATCCGCGTCCATGTCGAAGGTGATGGCGCAGGCGCAGCGCGCGCCATTGGGCCAGGGGATGGGATTGCGGATCATGTTGCGTCAACCCTTCAGGATATGGGCGTGGGATGGATCGAAGGAGAGGAAGAGCTGCTGGCCCGGCTCGCGCGGGATGCCTTCGAGGGAGCGCTCCTGCACCTGGACCTTGATTTCGGTGTCGCCCGGCGCCTCGAAGAACAGGGTGACCATGGAGCCCACGAACTCCTCCGAGATGAGCTGCGCGGTGAAGACGTTCGGTGCGGCGGGCTTCGATGTGGCGAGGGAGACGACATCGGCGGCGACGACGAAGCTGACCTTCTCGCCGGGCCTGGCCTTGCCGTCCAGCGTGAAGGTGCCGGCCGCCGTCTCGACATTGCCGGCGGAATTGACGGTGCCGGCGAAGATGTTGTTGCGGCCGACGAACTCGGCGACGAAGCGCGAGGCAGGGGTGCGGTAGATGTCGCGCGCCGAGCCGATCTGGGCGATCTCGCCCTTGGACATGATGACCACGCGGTCGGCCATGGCGAAGGCCTCGGACTGCGAGTGCGTGACGTAGACGAAGGTGATGCCGAGCTCGCGCTGGAGCTTGGTGAGAACGCCCTGCATGCGGATGACGAGATGGGCATCAAGTGCGGAGAGCGGCTCGTCGAGCAGCAGGATCTTCGGCTCGGTGACGAGCGCGCGGGCGAGTGCCACGCGCTGGCGCTGGCCACCCGACAGCGAGTTGACGTCACGCTCGGCGAATTCGCCGATGCCGAGACGCTCCAGCCAGTCGAGCGCCTTCTTGCGGCGCGCGGGCTTATCCATACCGCGCATCTTGAGGCCGAACTCGACATTCTCGCGGGCATTGAGAAAGGGGAAGAGGGCGAGCGACTGCCAGACCATGGGCGTGTCACGCTCATGCGGCTTGACGTCGACGAGGGACTTGCCTGCAAGGCGAATGTCGCCCTCGGTCGGCTGCTCGAGGCCCGCCAGCATGCGGAGCGTCGTCGTCTTGCCGCAGCCCGAAGGACCCATGAAGGCCAGGAACTCGCCCTCGCGGATCTCGAAGTTCATGCGCTTCACCGCTTCGAAGGTGCCGAAGCGCTTCACGACATTTTCGAAGACGACGAGGGGCTCGGCCATCAGGCTGCTTCCGGTTTCTTCGCAGGCCTGAGGACGAGGACCTGCGCAATGACAACGAGGGTGATCGAGACGAGGAAGACGGCGGTGCCGATGGCATTGACCTGCGGGTCGATGTTGCCAGTGAGGATTTCGAGGATGACCACGGGCACCGTCTTGTTGAGGCCGGAGACGAACCAGGCCACTGCGAACTCGTCGAAGGAAACCGCCGCCGTGAGGCACAGGCTGGCGATGATGGAGGGGAGCGTGAAGGGGATGACGACGGACTTCATGGTCACCCATTCCGACGCGCCGAGGTTCCATGCCGCGGGCTCGAGGTTGGGGTCCATCTGGTTCAGGCGCAACCGGATGACCGCCATGGCGAAGGGCGCGCAGAGAACGGTGTGGGCGATGATGATGGAGATGGTCATGCCGGAGGCATTGAACATCGACAGCCAACCCAGCATGGCGAGTGCGAGGATGATGAGCGGGATGGTGGGCGGCAGAAGCGAGAGAATGAGGAAGGCCTTCTTGCCAACGAAGTCGTAGCGATAATCCGTATAGGCTGCCGAGAAACCGATGGCGGTGGCGATGACGGCGGTGACGGAGGAGACGATGAGGCTCCTCAATGCGGCGTCCCAGACCTCCGGGTTGCTGAAGGCCTTGACGTACCAGTCGGTGGTGAAGGAACCGAGCGGGATCGTCGGGAAGCGATCCGAGTTGAAGGAGAAGACGAGGCTGGCCGCGATGGGCGCGAAGACGAAGAGGAAGACCAGCGCCGTATAAAACGTCAGAACCCAGCGGAGGAGTTTGTCGTCCTTCATTTGCCACGCTTCCTGTAAGCGAAGCCGATGGCGGAGAAGGCCACGACGAGAAGGGTGAGGATCATGGTGATGGCGACCACCGCAGCGCGCGGCCATTGCTGGCCGGACTTGGACGTGTCGACGATCATGATCGACAGCGTGGGTGGCTTGGAGCCGCCGAGATAATAGGGCGCCACGAAGTCGCCGAAGGACAGGATGAAGCAGAACACAGCGGCGACCACGAGGCCTGTCTTGGCCAAGGGGATCACCACGGTGAAGACGGTGCGCAGGCGCCCGCAGCCCAGATTATGCGCGGCCTCGACGAGGCGCTTGTCGATGTTGGCGAGCGAGAATGTCTGCAGGATCACGGCCAGGGGCAGGCAGAGGACGAGATAGCCGACCATGGTGCCGAACTGCGTGTTCAGCATCTGCCACGGCCCGAGGCCGAGATAGGAAAGCCCTGCATTGATGACGCCGCTTTGCGCGAGGATGACCTGCCAGGCGAAGATGCGCACCAGATAGCTGGTGAAGAACGGAATGATGAGGAAGAAGATGGCCCAGCGCCTGAGCCTTTCGCTGGCCTTGAAGGCGAGGAAGTAGCTGGCGGGGAAGGCGACCAAGCTGGTGATGATGGTGGCGAGCAGGGCCAGCCACAGCGTGAAGAAATAGGCGTCCCAGAAGAAATCCTTGGACAGCATGCGCTGCCAGTTGGAGAACTGGAAGGCCACTTCCATGCGGTAGTTCTTCACCAGGAAGAACGACATGGCCACCATGAAGAGCAGCGGCCCGACGAAGAACAGCCCCTGCCAGATGATCAGCGGCAACCGCCAGGCGATCGCGTAGGTGTCGGGCTTGGTGGTGGGCCTGGTGGTCATGGTGGTGTGTTTTTCTTCGCCCAACTCTTGCCGTCACCCCGGCGAAAGCCGGGGCCCAGCTATATTTCAGTACGTGAGGAAAGCTGGGTCCCGGCTTTCGCCGGGATGACGGTTTAGAGGAGACGTGAACAGGTTACGACGCGTTCTTGTATTCCTGCCAGAACTCGTTCCAGTCCTCGAGGCTCTGCTGCTGCGGGATGTTGCGATAGTGGATGCGGCCATCCTTGATCAGCGTGATCGGGTCGTTCGGCATGCCGTCCACCTGGCCGGTGCGCTGGGCTTCCTTCGGATCGACCTCGTTGAGCTTGGCGCGGCCGCCCTTGGTGACGCAGAAGGCCGGATAGGCCAGCATGCGGGCGGAGTGCACCTGGCCGTCAGGCGACATCATGTACTGGATGAACTTCTTGGCCATGTCGGCCTTCTGCGTGCCCTTGCCGATGGACCAGGACTCGGTGAACTGGATGCCGCCTTCATTCGGCACGACCGACTTGACTGGCGCGCCATCGCGCTCCAGCACGCCGGTGATCCAATCGCCGATGCCGGCCATGGCCATCATCTCGTTGTTCTTCAGTCCGTTGAAGGTGCCGCCGTAGTCGAAGAAACCGCCGACCTGCGGGCGCAGCGACATGGTGGTTTCCTGGATCTTCTTCCAGCCGGCCTCGTCCTGGTCCCAAAGCTTTGCGCCGTTGCCGTTGGTGAGGCTCATTTGCCCAAGGTTCGGCAGGTGCCAGTCGAAGTGGCCGAGCTTGCCCTTGATCTCCGGCTTCCAGAAGGCCTTGTAGCTCATGGCCTCGGCCTCGGACATGGCGGTGGTGTTGTAGGAGACACCAAGGTGGCCGAAGCGCACCATCATGGAATAGAGCTTGCCGTCCTTCCAGTGGCCGGGGAACTGCTTGAAGTCGGCATAGAGCATGTCGTCGAAGGGATAGTCCGCCGGGTTCATCTCCTCGATGTAGTCCGCCGCATTGAGCTGCTGCACGAACTCGGCGTCCGACAGGATGACGTCATAGGTGCCGGGGGGCGACTGCGAGATCAGCGCCATCATGTTGTCGCCGCCGGCATAGTACTTGGGCTTGAACTTCACGTTGTTGGCGGCTTCGAACTCGCCCACCACGTCCGGTTCGCCGTGGCCGTACCAGGCGAGCATGTTGATCTCCACGGTGTCGGCCCAGGCACGGCTTACGTAAGGCGTGCAGAGTGCGGTTGTGGCGGCGGCCGCGCCGTATTTCAGAACATCGCGGCGTGTCGGCTTGAGGACTTTCGGCATGCGTTTCGTCTCCCTTGGGGCCGGAGGATTGCCGGCGGTTGTTTCCTACTCCTGAGCGCGCATGCCATCATGTCTTGCTGCCGAGGTCCAGCGCGTCGTTGCAAAACGTATCCCTCCCCGAGACATTCGGGAAATTTATGCTGCTAATGCATGCATGACGCCCGCTTATCGAGCGGCAGATGCCTTGGTCGGGGCAGGCTCGGCGGCCTCGTCCATGCGGGCGATGAGCGAATCGACCAGCATCAGGCCCGCACCCGACAGGCGCTGGTGCTTGTAGAAGAGGCCGATGTGGATGGGCTCCATGGCCGGAAAACCCTCGCGGGACGCGAGAATCCGCATGTCCGGCAGCACCGTCTTGCGGGTGAGCGCGGTGACGCCCATGCCGGCACTCACCGCGCGCTGCAAGCCGCCGATGTCGGGTGTTGTATAGGCCACGCGCCAGTCCCGCCCCTCGGCGCGCAGCGCCGCCGTCATGCGGCGGCGGTATTCGCAGCCCTCGGGGTGGGTTACGAGCGGGACGGCCACGGACTTGTTCACAGGAAAATCCTTGGCCACGGCCCAGATCGGGCGTTCGTCCCAGCTTCTCACCAGATACGGGTTCTTGTCGCGCGCAAGTAGCGCAATCACGATGTCGAGATCGTCGGCATGCAGCAGGTCGAGCAGCTTACGGGAGAGGTCGCAGGTGATCGACAGCGTGACCTTTGCCTGTTCACCCGCGAAATCGATGATCGAGTCCTGCAGGAAGGCGACCGAGAAATCGGTGGGAAGGCCGACGCGCAGCTGGCCCTTGGCGGCGCGGCCCTTGAGCTTGGCCACCGCCTCGTCATTCAGCCGCAGGAGCTGGCGGGCATAGACGGCGAGCGCTTCGCCCTCCTCGGTGAGCTTCAGCTCACGGCCCTCGTGCGCCAGAAGCTTGGCATCCAGCAGCTCTTCCAATCGCTTCATCTGGAGGGAAATGGCAGGCTGGGTGCGGCCCAGCGCATCCGCCGCGCGGGTGTAGCCCCCGAGGTCTATGACGCTGACGAAGGCCCGCAGGAGATCGGTCGGAAGGTTGATGGCGCGCATTGCCACTCCTTATGCTTGCATCATCATTATAAATTTCCGTAATTCGCACAAGGCCGTAGTTTTGGGCCATGAAACGCCAAGACTTCAGGAAGCTGTTCAAGTGCGTGGGGCCGGCGGTGCTGCCGGTGATCCACGTGACGGACAACGAACAGGCGGTGCGCAATGTCCGCGTGCTGGTGGAGGAGGGGGCGCCTGGCTGCTTCCTCATCAATCATGACTTTGGCGTGGAGCGCTTCCTGCCCATCATCGCACATGTGCGGGCGATGTTCCCAGCGCTGTGGATGGGCGTAAACTTCCTGGCGGTGACGGGAAAGGACGCGTTCCCCGTGCTGGGCCAGCTGAAGCGCGATGGCGTTGCGGTTGACGGCTACTGGGCGGATGACGCGCGCATCGACGAGCGGCGCGCGGCGGATGACCAAGTGGAAGCCAGGGACATTGCCGCAGCGCTCGCGACCTCCGGCTGGAGCGGGCTCTACACCGGCGGCACCTGTTTCAAGAAGCAGCGCGAAGTGGCGCCGGAGCACTACGAATATTCTGCACGCCTTGCGACGGGTTTCATGGATGCGGTGTGCACTTCGGGTGTTGCCACCGGCAAGGCCGTCGACAGAGCCAAGATCACCACATTCCGCCGCGCCATCGGGGATCAGGCGCTGACGCTGGCATCGGGCATCACGCCCGACAATGCGCATCTCTACATGGCTGACGTCGACGGCTTCATGGTGGCCACCGGCATCAACCGTGACGGCGACTTCTACAACATCGAGCCTGCAAAGCTCGCCCGCCTTCTGAAACTCACCCGTGAACATGGAGCCAAGTCATGAGCCGCAGCTCGGAACGCAATCAGGGTCCGCGCGACGACCGCTGGTATCTCAACCTCATGGCGCCCAATACCAAGGGCCCGAAATTCGCATGGCTGGACCCGACCTCGATCTACATCAACGGCGAGGCCTTCCATGACCTGCTGGATGATCTCGTGGCCGATCTCAAGGGGCTGACCATCGACGTGGTCGGCGGGCTCGATGCCATGGGCTTCGTGCTGGGCTCGGCGCTGGCCACCAGGCTGGGCGTGGGCTTCCTGCCGATCCGCAAGGCGGGCAAGCTGTGCGTCGACACCGACAAGGTGAGCTTCTCCAATTACTCCGGCCGCACCCAGGACATGGAAATGCGCCAGCCCGCCTTCGGCCCCGGTACCAAGGTGCTGCTCGCCGACCAGTGGGTTGAAACCGGCGGCACCATGGATGGCGCGATCCGCCTGGTCGAACGGCAGGGCGGCACGGTGGTCGGCCTCGCGGCAGTCGCCATCGAAGAGAATGCGGCAACCGACGCCTACCGCGCCAAGTACCGTTGCGTGTCGGGCGTCGTTCAGGGCAGCCGCTGGCAGACAGAGTGCAACGCGCAGAAGCTCGAGAGCTTCAAGAGCTACAAGCCGGAACTGGTATTCCCCACCGTGCGCTGACGGTTGCGGCGGGAGAGCACTTCCAACGCTGGCGGCTTCGGGTAGTATCGCACCATTCCAATGTGGCGAAGCTATCCGGAGGTGAGTTGTGACGTCCTATCCGCGTGACATGAAGGGTTATGGCCGGGCCATTCCCGACCCGCAGTGGCCGGGCGGCGCCAATGTCGCCGTGCAGTTCGTGCTCAACTACGAGGAGGGCGGCGAGAACAACATCCTCCATGGCGATGCCGCCTCCGAGGCCTTTCTCTCCGAAATCGTTGGCGCGCAGGCCTGGGTGGGCCAGCGCCACTGGAACATGGAATCGATCTATGAATATGGCGCGCGTGCCGGCTTCTGGCGGCTGTGGCGCATGTTCACGGAGCGGAAGGTGCCGCTCACCATCTATGGCGTCGCCACCGCCATGGCGCGCGCGCCGGACCAGGTTCAGGCGATGCAGGAAGCGGGCTGGGAGATCGCCAGCCACGGCCTCAAATGGGTCGAGCACAAGGATATGCCGGAGGACGAGGAGCGCCGCCAGATCGCCGAGGCGATCCGGCTGCACCAGCAAGTCACGGGTGAGCGGCCGCTGGGCTGGTATACCGGGCGCTGCTCGATGAACACCACGAAGCTCGTGATGGAGGAGGGTGGCTTCCTCTATTCATCGGATGATTATTCGGATGACCTTCCATACTTCCTGAAGAAGGCGGACGGGGGAAGGCACCTCATCATCCCCTACACGCTCGATGCCAATGACATGCGCTTTGCGACGCCGCAGGGTTTCAATACCGGCGAGCACTTCTTCCAGTACCTGAAGGACAGCTTCGACTGCCTCTACGAGGAAGGCCGCCGCGGCAGCCCGAAGATGATGTCAGTCGGGCTGCACTGTCGCCTTGCCGGGCGGCCCGGCCGGGCGGTGGGGCTTGCGAAGTTCATCGACTACGTGCGCGCGCACGACAAGGTGTGGATCCCGCGCCGCATCGACATTGCGCGGCACTGGCACAAGACATTCGGCTGAGGCGATGCCTCAGCCCTTGTTCTTGTAATAGACGTCGAGGAACACCGCGAGCATCAGCACCGCGCCCTTGATCACCTGCTGCCAGTCGATGCCGATGCCCATGATCGACATGCCGTTGTTCATGACGCCCATGATGAAGGCGCCGATGACGGCACCCACCACCTTGCCGACGCCACCCGTTGTCGCCGCACCGCCGATGAAGCAGGCGGCGATGACGTCAAGCTCGAAGCCCAGGCCCGCCTTGGGTGTCGCCACGTTGAGGCGCGCTGCGAAGATGAGGCCTGCGAGTGCGGCGAGTGCCCCCATGATCACGAAGATCAGGAAGGTGAGCCTCTCGGTGTTGATGCCCGAAAGCTTCGCCGCCTTCTCGTTGCCGCCCATGGCATAGACGCGGCGGCCGAAGGTGGTGCGCGTCGTCAGGAACACGAAGAGCGCGATCAGCGCGAACATGACGATCAGCACGTTGGGCAGGCCCTTGTAGCTGGCCATGAGCCAGGAGAAGCCGATGAGCGCCACGGCGATCAGGATGTTGCGGCCGTAGAAGATCACGTCCGGCTCCTCGGCCAGCCCGTGCTTCTGCTGGTTCTGGCGGGTGCGGTAGTTGAAGAAGATGATGAGCCCCGTCACCACGATGCCGATGACGAGCGCCAGAAGGTTGAAGGGCTGGCCGTTCAGCGTGAAGTTGAAGATATCGGGCACGTAGCCCGAGCTCAGCAGCTGGAACACCTTGGGGAAGGGCCCGACGGAGGCGCCGCCCAGCACGGTCAAGGCAAGGCCCTTGAACACCAGCATGCCGGCGAGCGTCACGATGAAGGCCGGTATCTTGTAATAGGCGACGAAATAGCCCTGCGCGCCGCCGATGACGGCGCCGAGTGCCAGACAGGCGATGCCTGCGAGGAACGGGTCCACCTTCCAGTTCACCATCATCACCGCCGCCACGGCGCCGATGAAGCCCGCGACCGAGCCGACCGACAGGTCGATGTGGCCCGCCACGATGATCAGCAGCATGCCCAGCGCCATGATGACGATGTAGCTGTTCTGCAGGATCAGGTTGGTCATGTTGACGGGCTTGAACAGCGTGCCGTCGGTGGTGATTTGGAAGAAGATCATGATGGCGAGCAGCGAAATCAGCAGCGCGTAGTCGCGCACATGGGCCTTGAGGAAGCGCGAGAGGCTCGGCGTCTGGGCGGCCTGGGTGGTCACGTCGGTCATGTCAGTCTTCCCATGATTTCATGATGGCCCGCATGATCTTCTCCTGCGAGGCTTCCTTTGCCGGCATTTCGGCCACGAACCGGCCGTCGTTCATCACATAGATGCGGTCGGAGATGCCGAGCAGCTCCGGCATTTCGGAGGAAATGACGATCACCGCCTTGCCGGCTTCCGCCAGCTCATTGATGATGCCGTAGATCTCGTATTTGGCGCCGACGTCGATGCCGCGCGTCGGCTCGTCGAGAATCAGCACCTCGGGGCCGGAGAACAGCCACTTCGCCAGCACCACCTTCTGCTGGTTGCCGCCGGAGAGGTTGACGGTGGTCTGGAACACGCTGGAGCAGCGGATCGCCAGGTCCTTGCGGTACTTGTTGGCAACGCTCAGCTCCTCGAGGTCATCAACCACGCCCTTCGCCGCCACGCCCTCGAGATTGGCGAGCGTCACGTTGTGCTTGATGTGGTCGATGAGCACCAGGCCATAGGTCTTGCGGTCTTCCGTGGCATAGGCAAGCCCAGCATCCATGGCCTTGGGGATCGTGCTGACGTCGGCAGGCTTGCCGTGCAGCAACACCTCGCCGGAAATCTTCTGGCCATAGGCACGACCGAAGATCGACATGGCGAGTTCGGTGCGACCGGCACCCATGAGCCCCGCAATGCCAACAACCTCGCCCTTGCAGACGTGGAAGTTCACGTCCTTGATCATCTGCCGGTCGGCATGGAGCGGGTGGAAGACGTTCCAGTTCTTCACTTCGAAGATCGGATCCAGCACGGTGCTGATGCTGCATTTGCTGCGCCTGGTGCGGGCGGCGGCGGGCGGCCCGAAGCAGGACCTGCTGTCACCCGCCGCGTGGATCGCCGCAGCAATTGCAGCAACACTGCTGCAGTGGAGCCTTTTTGCAGCTGTAACGGGGGTTTCCGCCACCTATGCGCTGACGCCCGGGGTGCTTTTCGAACTTGCATGGCCCATCGCAGCGGGCGCTGTTGTTGCGTGGGGACTCGCTGCGGCGGGAACGCAGCTGCCCCGGTTCTCGCCGGGAGACACTGGAGCGCAGTTCATCGCTGTCATCGAGCGGCAGGCGCCGCGCCTCGCAATACTCGTGACACGCTTCGAGACGCAAGCCCATCAATGGCAAGTGTCGACGCTCACCATGGCAGCTGCACTCATCCTGTTCGTCGCGCTGCAGGCTTTGCTCGGCCCGCGCTGAAGCAGCAGGGGATCAAAAACCTAACGCCCGTGTGTCACCACAGGCACTTGCATAACATGTCAATCCAAAGTTAAAGATTTGCAGAAAATGGCGGGACAAACCTGCCCTGCGGGTCGCCACCCGCGCAAAGGGAGAAAACGACGTGAGTCAATCGCCGCAAGCCGGAAAAATGTCTCTCGTGGCCCTCACCGGCATGGTGGTGGGCTCGATGGTGGGTGCTGGAATCTTCAATCTGCCGGGGCGCTTTGGCGCCGCGACAGGGCCCTTCGGTGCAATGATCGCCTGGACCATCGCCGGAACCGGCATGTACATGCTGGCGCGCGTCTTCCAGGCGCTGGCCGAACGAAAGCCCGACATCGATGCCGGCGTGTTCGCCTATGCCAAGGCGGGCTTCGGCGACTACATGGGCTTCCTCTCGGCCTTCGGCTACTGGCTGGGCTCCTGCCTCGGCAATGTGTTCTACTGGGTGCTGATCGGCTCGACGCTGGGCGCCTTCTTCCCGGTGTTCGGCGGCGGCAGCACGGTGACCGCCATCGTCGTGTCGCTGATCGGCATCTGGACCTTCCACTTCATGATCCTGAAGGGCGTGGAGCAGGCGGCCTTCATCAACTCGGTCGTGACAGTCGCCAAGATCGTTCCGATCATCGTGACCATCATCGCGCTGATCTTCGTGTTCAACTATGCGCAGTTCGCCGACAATTTCTTCGGCGGTGCCGACATGCCGGTGAAGCCATTGTTTCAGCAGGTGCGCGACACCATGTTGATCACCGTCTTCGTGTTCCTCGGCATCGAGGGTGCGAGCGTCTATTCGCGCTTTGCCAAGACACGCGCCGACGTGGGCCGCGCCACGATCCTCGGCTTCGTCGGGGTCACCGGCCTGATGGTTGCCATCACGCTTCTGCCCTACGCCTCGATGATGCAGTCAGAGGTCGCGGGGCTTCGCCAGCCGTCACTCGCCGGCGTGCTCGAATCGGTCGTCGGCCACTGGGGCGCCATCTTCATCTCGGTGGGCGTTCTCATCTCGGTGCTCGGCGCCTATCTCGCCTGGTCGCTGATCTGCGCTGAGGTAATGTTCGCAGCGTCGAAATCCAAGGACATGCCGAAGATCTTCGGCAACCAGAACGCCAACCGGGTTCCAGCCAATGCGCTGTGGCTGACCAATGCGGTCGTCTCGCTTTTCGTGATTTCGACCTACTGGTCGCGCGACGCCTTCAACTTCATGCTCGACATGACGAGCGTCACCACGCTGCTGCCCTATCTGCTCGTTGCCGGCTATGGCGTGCTGCTGGCGCGCAGCGGCGAGGGTTATGAGGGTGTCGAGCACCAGCGCGGGCGCGACCAGATCTTCTCGTGGATCGCGGTCATCTACGTGCTCTTCATGTTCCTCGCGGCGGGTCTTAAATACGTGCTGTTGGTTGCCGTTCTTTACGTGCCCGGCACCATTCTCTACGTCTGGGCGCGCAAGGACTGGAAGTTGCCGCTGTTCTCCCCGCGCGATCTTATCATCTTCGCCGTTACCGCAGCTGCGGGCCTCATCGGGGCCTGGGGGCTGCTGTCCGGCGCCATCACTCCCTAATCGAAAGGTGCATTGAACATGTCCAGCGATACGAAGTTTGGCGTCCATTCCGAAGTCGGCCAGCTGCGGAAAGTGATGGTCTGCGCGCCCGGGCGCGCCCACCAGCGCCTGACCCCCAGCAACTGCGACCGGCTGCTGTTCGATGACGTGCTGTGGGTCGAGACCGCCAAGCGCGACCACTTCGACTTCGTGCAGAAGATGCGCGACCGCGGCGTCGATGTCGTCGAGATGCACAATCTTCTCGCCGAGACCATGGCCATCCCCGAAGCCCGCAAGTGGATCTTCGACAACCAGATCGTTCCGGACCAGGTGGGCCTTGGCCTCATCGACGAGATCCGCAGCTATCTCGACAGCCTGTCCGACCGCGATCTCGCCGAGACGCTAATCGGGGGGCTTTCGACCGAGGAATTCCCGGAGAAGATCGGCGGCGAGGCGTTGAAGGTCATCCGGGAGGCTGCGGGCGAAACCGAGTATCTTCTGCCGCCGTTGCCTAACACGCTCTACACGCGAGACACCACCTGCTGGATCTATGGCGGCTGCACGCTGAACCCGCTCTACTGGCCGGCCCGCCACGAGGAGCCGATCCTCACCACCGCCATCTACAAGTTCCACCCGGACTTCGCCGGCAAGGTGAATTTCTGGTGGGGTGACCCAACCAAGGATCACGGGCTTGCCACGCTGGAAGGCGGCGACGTGATGCCCATCGGCAAGGGCAATGTGCTGATCGGCATGAGCGAGCGCACCTCCAGGCAGGCCATCAGCCAGCTTGCCGCGTCGCTGTTCAGGCAGGGTGCGGCAGAGCGCGTGATCGTGGCGGCCATGCCCAAGCTGCGCGCCGCCATGCACCTCGACACGGTCTTTACCTTCGCCGACCGCGACTGCGTGCTGCTCTACCCGGACATCGTCAACCACATCTCGGCCTTCTCCTATCGTCCGAGCAGCCATCCCTCGGGCGTGGAGCTGCGCAAGGACGAGGGCACCTTCGTGGAGACCGTGGCGGGCGCGCTGGGCATCAAGAAGATGCGCGTCGTCGAGACCGGCGGCACCGCCTACATGCGCGAGCGCACCCAGTGGGACAGCGGCGCCAACCTGGTCTGCGCCTCGCCCGGCGTGGTCTATGCCTATGACCGCAACACCTACACCAACACGCTGCTGCGGAAGGAAGGCATCGAGGTCATCACCATTTCCGGCTCCGAGCTTGGCCGCGGCCGCGGCGGCGGCCACTGCATGACCTGCCCGATCATCCGCGACGCGGTCGACTTCTAAGCCGACGCAGGGATGAGCGAGAAAGACGAGGTTCAGCCGCAGCCGCTTGGCCTGATCGAGGCCATCATTCCGGTGGCGAGCCTCGTCATTCTCGTTGGCCTGTCCTATTTCCTTTTCGGCGATGGCGGGGCCTCGGGGCCGAGCCAGGTGGCGCTTACCGTGGCCACCATGATCGCCGTGCTCGTGGCGTGGCGGCGCGGCCATTCGCTGGCGGCCCTCAACAAGGCAGCGGTGGACAGCGTCAGCTCCGGGATCGGTGCGGTCTTCATCCTGCTGGCGGTGGGTGCGCTGATCGGCACCTGGGCGATGAGCGGCACGCTGGTCGCCATGGTCTATTATGGTATCCAGATCCTCAGCCCAAATTATTTCTACCTGACGACGGCGGTCGTCTGCGCGGTCATCTCATCCTCGATCGGCAGCTCATGGACCACGGCGGGCACCATCGGCGTGGGCTTCATGGGCATTGCCGCCAACATGGGGCTGGACCCCGCCATCACCGCTGCCGCCATCATCTCAGGCGCCTATTTCGGCGACACCACATCACCGCTGTCGGACTCGACGAACCTCGCCTCGGGCACGGTGGGCGTCGGGCTTTACGAGCATATCCGCGAGACGGCGCTCAGCTCGTCCATCGCGCTCCTGTTGTCGCTGGTGCTGTTCTGGTGGCTGGGCAAGCCCGGTGACTTCGATGCCACCGACAAGATCGTCGCCATCCGCGAATTCTTCCCCACCTCGCCCCTGCTGTTCATTCCGCTGGTGCTGGTGGCCGCGCTGGCATTGCTGAAGGTGCCCCCATTCACGGCGATCTTCATCGGCGCGCTGGCAGGCGGGGTGGTGGCGGTGGTGGGTTCGCCCGAGCGGGTCATCGCCTATGCCAATGCGCAGGACCTGCCGCATGTGCTCGGCCTCATCAAGGGTGTGTGGCTGGCACTCGCCAATGGCTACAAGACGGAAACCGGCAATGCCGCCATCGACCAGCTGGTGTCGCGCGGCGGCATGGACAGCATGCTCAACACCATCTGGCTGGTCATCACCGCGCTGGCCTTCGGCGGCGTGGTGGAGAAGGCCGGCGTGCTCGACCGGCTGATCCAGCCCATCGTCGACCGCGCAAAGTCGACGGGTGCGCTGATGACCGCCACGGTCGGCTCGGTGGTCGCGGCCAATGTGGTGACGGCGGACCAGTACATCGCCATCGTGCTGCCGGCCCGCATGTTCAAGCCGGCCTTCGCCAAGCTGGGGTTTGCGCCTGTCGTGCTGTCACGCGCCGTGGGGGCCACGGCCACGCCCACATCGGCCATCGTGCCGTGGAACAGCTGCGGTGCCTACATGGCGGCGACGCTGGGCGTGGGGACGTGGCACTATGCGCCCTATGCGCTGTTCAGCTTCATGAGCCCGCTCGTTGTGATCGCGCTGGCCTTCCTCAATATCCGCATGCCGCGGACGGCCGTCGGTCAGGGATAGACGGACGGTCCCAGCAGCGGCCCGAAGACGCTGAAGAAGGTCTGCACCGCAAGGGCTGCCAGCACCAGGCCCATGATGCGGCTCATCACATTGGTGCCGGTATCGCCAATCGCCTTCTGGATCGTCTCGGCAGAGCGCAACACGGCATAGATCACCGCCATCACCACCAGCATCACCACGGCCGTGACGGCCTGCTCGGCGATCGTCTTTACCGTGTGGTCGGTCATCGCCACGATGGCGGCGATGGAACCTCCGCCCGCCAGCATCGGCATGGCCAGCGGGAACACCGCGACGTCGCCTGCCGGCGCGTCGCTCTCCGGGCTGCCACCCGGCACCTCGCCGAACACCATGCGGAGCCCAAGAATGAGGAGAACCAGCGCGCCCGCGATGCGGAGCGCGGGCAGGGTGACGCCGATCTTCTCGAGGAACAGTTGCCCGAGCGCCAGCAGGAAAAGCAGGATCACGCTGGCGATGAGGCAGGCCCTGAGTGCGGTCCGGTTGCGTTCGGCCGGCGTCATCTTCGCGGTGACCGACAGGAACACCGGAACCGACGCAAAGGGATTGATGGTCACCAGCAGCAGTACGAATTCATTCGAGATGTAATTCACGGCATTCCCCGTCCCTCGGTGTGAACACGATAGTGCATCGGGCGTGCAAATGCCAATGATCGCAGGATGGCGCACGCCGCTTGCCAAATCGTGTCATGTATCCTCAAATTGGCCTGAGCCCACCGACCCACAAGCGAGGAGCCTCACGCGTGAATGGAAAGTCCCCCGGCCGCGGCGCAGACACCGGGCTTACCGCCATCGGCGGCCTGCTTCTTGTCAGCACCACGATCCTGCTGCTCGGTGCCTTGTCATGGGGGGAGATGGTCTTCGCGCCGGCGGCCTTCGCAATCTTCATCGTGATGGTCGTCTGGCCGCTGCAGGCCTGGCTGCAGGCGCGCATGCCCAAGTCGCTGGCGATCCTCATCACCATCCTGGTGACGGTGGTTTCCATCGTGGCGCTGCTGCTGCTGTTCGTCTGGGGCATGAGCGTTGTGGGCCAGTGGCTGATCCGCAACAGCAGCCAGTTCCAGACTCTGTACAAGACCGCCAGCGACTGGCTGGAAGGGCACGGCGTGCCGATCGCTGACCAGATGGCGAACATGTTCAGCATGTCTTGGATCGTCGGCATGGTTCAGACCACGCTGTCGCGGCTCAACGGGCTTGCGGGCTTCGCCATGCTGGTCTTTGCCTTCGCGGTGCTCGGCCTTCTCGAGGTGGAGGACCTTGCCCGGCGCATCGTGGCCTCGGGCCGCCGCTTCGGCGGCGTCGACCTCATCGAGGTGGGGCGCGAGACGGCTGGCCAGTTTGGCAAGTACATGCTGGTGCGCAGCATCGCCAGCATCGTCACCGGCGCCATCGTCTGGCTTGTCGCCGGGCTGGTGGGCCTTGAACATCCCTCGGCCTGGGCGGCCATCGCCTTCACGCTCAACTACATTCCCTTCATCGGACCGCTGGTGGCGACGCTGTTGCCGACGCTGTTCGCACTGGCGCAGTTCCAGTCATTCCAGATCGCACTTGTCGTTCTGGTCTGCCTCACCGTCGTGCAGTTCATCATCGGCAGCTACCTGGAGCCGGTGCTGACTGGTTCGACCCTGTCGATGTCGCCCTTCGCGGTGATGTTCATGGTGTTCCTGTGGAGCCTGCTCTGGGGCCTGACCGGCGCCTTCATCGGCGTGCCGATCCTGGTCGCGGTGCTTACCGTGTGCCGCCGCCTGCCATCGATGCGCTGGCTCACCGTCATGCTGTCGGCGGACAAGGGCTGAGGCCATCTCGCCAAGTATCCTGACGCGTTGTTTCGGGCCGCGGCAGCGACGCAGCGTCAACTGACGTCATCATCCACCGTGGCGTTCCGAGCGGGCACTTCTCCGGAAACCTGCGATTGACACATCGCCTCGCATGGGACGAGATTGTTCTCCAAGGCCGTCGGAAACAGAGCGGCCAGCAACAGGAGAGGGAACGAATGAGCAGGAAAAATAACTGGAAATCAGGCGTTTTGGCCGTTGCTGCGCTTGCAGCAATGGCGTTGGCGCCAGCACCGGCCAAGGCGGTGGAATCCAACGATCCCATCAAGATCGCGCTGTTCGACTGGACCAGCGTGAACCTCAATGCCCGAATTTTGGGCGATATTCTGGAAAAGCTCGGCTACACCGTCGAGTATCCGACAGGCGACTACCTGTCGTCGCTGACGACCAGCCTGACGAACGGCGACGTGACTGTGGGCATGGAATACTGGGACACCACGGCGGGCGAGGCCATGAAGGCTTCCGACGCCACCGGCCAGACCGAGCGCCTCGGCATGCTGGGCCCCAAGGCGAAGGAAGAGTGGTGGTATCCCCTCTACATGAAGGAAAAGTGCCCCGGCCTTCCCAACTGGGAAGCGCTGAAGGATCCGAAATGCGCGGAGGCTTTCTCCACCGCCGAGACGGCTCCCAAGGGCCGCTACCTTGGTGGACCGGTGACGTGGGAAGGCTTCGACGACGAGCGTGTCGTGGCGCTCGACCTGCCCTTCACCGTCATTCACGCCGGCACCGATGCCGCGATGTTCGCGGAACTCGATTCCGCCTACCAGCGCAAGGCGCCAATCATGCTGTGGATCTATTCGCCGCACTGGGCGCCAGCCAAGTATGAAGGCGAATGGGTGCAGTTCCCTGAGTATTCGCCCGAGTGCTACAGCGACCCCAAGGCGGGCTTGAATCCGGACAAGGCCTATGACTGCGGCAAGCCGCATGGCGAAATCTGGAAATACTCATGGGGCGGCATGAAGGACAAGTGGCCCGTCGCCTACAAGGTGTCAAAGGCCTACCAGATCGACACGAATGAGTTGAATGCCATGTCAGGCCAGGTCGATCTCGATGGCAAGTCCATCGAGGAGGTTGCCGCCGCCTGGGTTGATGCCAACGAGGCCAAGTGGAGGGCCTGGGCGCAGTAATGCGCGCCCTGGTATCTTGAATGAACAAGACGGACCCGGGCGCGGCATTGCCGCGCCCAGTCAAGCTGTCCTGCCACAATCTGTGGAAGGTGTTTGGCCCGAATGCAGCACAGTTCCTTGCCTCCCATGAAGGCAAGGTCACCACTGCCGATCTTGAAAGAGCCCATCTTGTAGGGGCCGTCCGCAACGTATCGATCGAGGTACGCGAGGGCGAGACCTTCATCATCATGGGGCTTTCAGGTTCCGGCAAGTCGACGCTCGTGCGCTGCCTGTCGCGCCTCATCGAGCCGACGGCGGGGGAACTCACCGTCGACGGGCAGAACCTGCTGAAGATGACGGAAGCCGAGTTGATCGACATCCGCCGTCACAAGATGGGCATGGTGTTCCAGCACTTCGCGCTGCTTCCGCATCTCAACGTTCTCGACAACGTGGCCTTCCCGCTGCTGATCCAGGGCGTTGACCGCAAGACGCGCGAGGAGCGCGCCATGCAGATGATCGATCTCGTCAGCCTCAGGGGCCGCGAGCGCCGCTTCCCGGCTGAACTCTCCGGTGGCCAGCAGCAGCGCGTGGGCATCGCACGATCGCTTGCCGTCGAGCCTGAGATCTGGTTCCTCGACGAACCCTTCTCGGCACTCGACCCGCTGATCCGCCGCGAGATGCAGGCCGAGCTGATCCGCCTGCAGGGCGTGCTGAAGAAAACCATCGTTTTCATCACCCATGATTTCGACGAGGCAATCAGGCTCGCCGATCGCATCGCCATCATGAAGGATGGCGAGATCATCCAGATCGGCAAGCCGGAGGAGGTGGTGAGCAACCCCGCCACGGACTACGTCGCCAAGTTCACCCAGGACGTCAACCGCGCCAGGGTGCTGTCGGCGGGCGGCATCATGCTGCCGGCCTCGCCTGTGGCGTCGTCCCTGCGACGTGTGAAGGCCGCCGCAAAAATCGAGAGCTTCGCTGTCGAGATCGTTGAATCCGCCAAGCCCTTCGCAGTCGAGGATGTGGCAGGCGTGATCATCGGCGAGGTGACGCCGCGCGCCGTGATCGACGTGCTGACCGGCAAGGGACGGGGGGCGGGCGCGTGACCGACGTAACGGCCAGTCCTGCACCCGGCATCCGGAAGGCGGAAAATCCCGGCCAGTATATCGTCCTCATTGCCGTCGCGGCGGCGGTGCTCGTTTTCCTGCTGCGTGAGAAGCTTCCGTCACTGACCACCTATCCCGATGCCGCCGTCATCCCGTTCAAGGACTGGATCGGTGCCGTCATGACGTGGATGAAGGTGAACCTCACCTGGTTCACCCGTTCGCTTGCCGCCATCATGGATGTTCCCTTGCGCTTTGCCTTCAATCTGCTGGCCAAGGGCTTCAAGCTGGGCAGCGGACCGGAGGCGACCGTGCTGCCCCGCCTGTCGTGGCTGGGCGTGGTGGGCGTCATGGGCTGGCTCGGATACATCAACGGCGGGTGGCGACTGGCGCTGCTGTGCGGCGGCGGCTTCTTCGCACTCGCGCTATTCGGCGTGTGGAACAACGCCATGCTGACGCTGGCGCTGATCGTCATCTGCGTGCCCTTCTGCGTCATTACCGGACTGCTAGTCGGGATCTGGAGCTATCGCTCGCCGCGCTTCGACGGCTGGCTCATCACGCCAGCGCTTGACCTGATGCAGACCATTCCGACTTTCGCCTATCTCATTCCCATGCTGCTGCTCTATGGCGCGAGCCCGGTGTCGGCGCTGCTGGCCACCGGCCTTTTCGCGACGCCGCCCATGGTGCGCGCCACGCTGCTGGGGTTGAACAAGGTGCCCTCCGAAATCAAGGATTTCGCCGACATGGCGGGGTGCACGAGGCGCCAGAAGCTCTGGCGCGTACTCATTCCCTCCGCCAAGCCATCGCTGATGATCGGCGTCAACCAGGTCATCATGCTGGCCCTCAACATGGTGATCATCTCTTCCATGATCGGCGCGGGTGGCCTGGGTTATGACGTTCTGCTGGCGCTGCGGGCCCTGAAGATCGGCCAGGCGATGGAGGCGGGCCTCGCCATTGTCATCATCGCCATCGTGCTAGACCGGTTGAGCCAGGCGATCGCCCACCGGCAGCCGGCCATCGCGATAGCGGAAGGCACATGGGCGCGACATGGTAACCTCATCATCGCGGTGGGTTTGCTGGCGGTCACCACCATCTTAGCGCTCGTCATTCCGGCGCTCGCCACCTTCCCCAAGTCGCTTACACTGACCACGGCGCCGTGGTGGAAAGCGGGTGTCGACTGGCTCACCCTGCACATGTTTGACACCATCGAGGCGGTGCGTGTCTTCGTGCTGCTCAACTTCCTGAACCCGATGCGCGCCGGGTTTGAGTCGCTGCCGTGGCTGGGCGTGCTGCTGGTGATCGTGGCATTGGGCTGGCGGCTTGGTGGCTGGCGGCTGGCGCTGTTGGTTGGCTTTCTCGGTTTCTTCGCTGCCGCCTCGGGCCTGTGGGTTCCCGCCATGCAGACGCTCTACCTTGCCGGTGCTGCCACGCTGGTCGCCTGCATCATCGGCATTCCGCTGGGCATCTGGGCTTCGCGCAGCGACCGTGTTCAATCCTTTGTGCTGCCAATCATCGACACGCTGCAGACCATTCCGATGTTCTGCATCATCATTCCCGTGGTCATGCTGTTTCGGGTCGGCGATGTGACGGCGCTGATCGCTACCGTGGCCTTCGCCATCGTGCCCGCCGTGCGCTACACCAACCACGGGCTCAGGCAAGTGCCCTCCCAACTTGTCGAGGCAGGGCAGGTGGCCGGCTGCACGCGATGGCAGCTGTTCCGCCACGTGCAGCTTCCCGTCGCCATGCCGGAGATCATGCTGGGCATCAACCAGACCATACTGCTGGCGCTGTCGATGATCATTATCTGCGCCATGGTGGGCACGCGTGACCTGGGGCAGGAAATCTTCAAGGCGCTGGCCAAGGCGGATTCAGGCCGCGGCATCGTGGCCGGCCTGGTGATCGCCTTCATCGGCATCATCGCCGACCGGCTGATCACCGCCTGGGTGAACAAGCGAAAGATGCGGGGCGGTCTCGCATGAGCGCCGTCGTTTACCCAAGGGCGGGTTTCGCTTCTCAAGAAACCGCATCGGTGCCTACATATTCTTCGGCTATGACAGCATCGGCATTTCCGATTGGAGCGCATGCCGCGGGCAGTTGCAGGTCACCTAGACTTGGCAACCTGGAGTCCATCCTTCGGACCCGTTTCATTTAGGAATGGCGGTTATCTTCCGCAGACAAGCTGTGCCGCACTGTCAACATTCTGGCACCTGGTCGAACCATGAATGAGCCCGGACTTGTGCTTCAGTTTGTTGCGAGCACCACAGACGACACTGCGACGATCCTGTTCGAATTCGCTTTTGCTCGGCAGATCTGGTGCACCATGTGGGACGTGAACCCCGATAGACGTGGTGATGACGATAGACAGGATTGGGTTCTATCGATTGAATGACGTGAAGACGTCAACGTGAGTTTGTTGGCATCACAAAGTCCAAACATCTGGGATCATTGGCGGGTCGGACGAAATGACGATGAGTATTGTAGCGCTCATCTCAGTCGTTGAACATGCGCAGAGCCGCGGCGTGGTGGATGGATTCGATCACCGTGACAAAGACCGACAGTATTCTTTCAAATTTGAGTCCGGTGGCAGAGCCGGGATGAGCCCGCCAGTCGGTGAACTGTGTCGCAGAAACAAAACACGCGCCCCGTATCCGGAGCGCGTGTTCTGATTTGGTTCGGCCGCAGGCGCGGCTGGATCAAGTATCAGCAGCGATCAGAGCGCGCGCAACTGATCGGCGGATTCCTTACCGGAACGACGGTCGGCCACGATTTCGTAAGAGACAGCCTGGTTCTCGGCGAGCGAACGCAAACCTGCGCGCTCAACAGCACTGATGTGGACGAACACATCCTTGCCGCCGCCGTCCGGCGCGATGAAGCCATAACCCTTGGTCTCGTTGAACCACTTAACCTTACCTGTAGCCACAGTCTAATCTCTCTTCTTGTGTGAGTGTCGTTATTGCTGTCCTGAGCAGCAGCTCCAGCAAAGCAGCGAAAACCGAACAAAGTCAACTAATCCGTCTGCAGAAATTGTCCGCTTGGTCAAAGATCGTGTGAGTTGAGCAAGCAGTAGGCCATGGTCGCCGTCCGAACCAGAAGCGCTGCAGATGAGTGCCTTGCCCCCATTCAGTCGATGCCAGCTCCAACACCGAGTGTCTTGATCAACAGATTGCGCACCATGCAGAATGGAGTTGCGAACATCTATCTTGCTGAAATGTAACCATAATAGTTGTATTCTACCTGATCCGGCCGTTCGGTTCCTTGTGTTGCGCTCAAGTCAGGAGGCATGAGCGCGGTTGTCAGGGGCGCAACTGCGGACCGTATTGACGTCAGTTTCCGGGTTCATCGCTTTCGCGTGGAGGACATCGGTGCTGGATGAGCTGTCGCATCAGTTCCATCCCAACGCGGACTGTGCACCTGCTGCTTGAGGTCTGCTGGAGACGGTTTTTTGAGAGGAGGCTCTGCGAGCGGATGCTCGGCAACTGCAGCGACCGGTCAGTTTGCTGCCGTGACCTGCCTGTGCGCCTGCGGGCGGTGTCCTTCGAAAGGGGCACGCTATGCCATCAGAACGTCCGGGTAAGAAGCCTTTCGAAATGCATGATGCCGGCGTTGCGGCGGAAGCGGTTGCAACGCATTTGCCGTCGTCAATCCAGCAGCCAGACTTCCAGTCAGTATCGCATGCACGATCTGAGGCACGAGTCGTGTCATGCGCAGCCCGTGGCTGACGCAGGAGGGGTGGATGTTTCAGTTTTGCGATTTCCTTGATGGTGGCCAAGCTTATGGTTCCCAGCAAGTTGCACCATCAGCCGCCACGCGCGAGGGCAATCAGGCGTGAGCTCTTGATCCAATCCTCAACCGTCTTTGCAATGAAGGCGACGCCGGTCCACATCCTTTCCTCCATAGACCGATGGATATCCAAGGACGGAGAGCAGCTCACCTGCCGAACATATCGTCGAGGACAGATTTGCATCTGGACATTGCATCTGGATATTGAGCTGTGCAGTCTGTCATCAGCTTGATAAGAGGGAGGTTACCATGCTCGATATAACGGCGACCGGGAAAGTCGCGGCGTTTCTGGAGACTTTCGGCGCAGCACTGGCTGCAGGTGACGTCGACGCCGTCACCAACATGTTCGAAGATGATTGCTATTGGCGCGATCTCGTTACCTTCACATGGAACATCAAAACCATGGAAGGCAAGGCGGAGATTGCCGACATGCTGCGCCACCAGCTTGCGGCCTGCAAGCCGTCAAACTGGCAGATCGCCGAGGGCGAGAGCGCAAGTGAAGAGGGCGGGGTGATCACTGCCTGGATCAGCTTCGAAACGGCCGTTGCGCGGGGCCATGGCCTCATCCGCCTGCGCGGCGGAAAGATATGGACACTGCTGACCACGATGGTTGAGCTGAAGGGCCATGAGGAGTCTTTGGGCTTTGATCGTCCGCTGGGCGCCAAGCACGGCGCCGCGAAGCACCGGCCCACGTGGCTGGAAGAGCGCGAGGCGGAAGCGCGTGAACTGGGCTACAGCATGCAGCCCTATGTGGTGATACTGGGTGGCGGCCAGGGCGGCATCGCGCTCGGCGCCAGGCTGCGCCAGCTGGGCGTGCCGACAATCATCATCGAGAAGAACGCGCGCGCCGGCGACAGCTGGCGCAACAGGTACAAGTCCCTCTGCCTGCATGATCCCGTCTGGTACGATCACCTTCCCTATCTGCCGTTTCCGCCCAACTGGCCCGTGTTCGCGCCCAAGGACAAGATCGGCGACTGGCTGGAAATGTATACCAAGATCATGGAGCTGAACTATTGGTCCAAGACCACGGCAAAGTCTGCCCGATTTGACGAGGCCACAAAGGAATGGACTGTCGTCGTCGACCGTGACGGCGAGGAGGTGGTGCTGAGGCCCAAGCAACTGGTTCTCGCAACCGGCATGTCTGGCAAGGCCAATCTGCCGAAATATCCCGGCATGGAAAAGTTCGAGGGCGACCAGCACCATTCTTCCAAGCATCCGGGGCCCGATGCCTACAAGGGCAAGCGCGCGGTCGTGATCGGTTCCAACAACTCCGCCCATGATATCTGCGCGGCGCTGTGGGAGAATGATGTGGACGTGACGATGGTCCAGCGCAGCTCGACCCACATCGTGAAGTCCGATACCTTGATGGATGTCGGGCTTAGCGGACTCTATTCCGAAAAGGCCGTGCGCAGCGGCATGACGACGAACGAGGCCGACCTGATATTCGCCAGCCTTCCCTATCGCATCCTGCATGAATTCCAGATCCCCCTCTACGATCAGATGCGAGAAAGGGATGCTGAGTTCTATGCCGGGCTCGAGAAGGCCGGCTTCAAGCTCGATTGGGGTGACGACGGCTCGGGTCTGTTCATGAAATATCTCCGGCGCGGGTCGGGCTACTACATCGATGTCGGCGCGAGCCAACTGATCATCGATGGCAAGATCAAGCTTGCACATGGCCAGGTGAAGGAGATCACCGAGACCGGCGTCATGCTCGAGGATGGCACCCACCTGCCGGCTGACGTCATCGTCTACGCCACGGGCTATGGTTCGATGAATGGCTGGGCGGCTGACCTGATCGGCAAGGATGTTGCCGACAAGGTTGGCAAGTGCTGGGGTCTCGGCTCCAGTACCACCAAGGATCCTGGACCATGGGTCGGCGAGCAGCGCAACATGTGGAAACCCACCCAGCAAGATGCGCTGTGGTTCCACGGGGGCAACCTGCACCAGTCACGTCATTACTCGCAGTTCCTGGCGCTGCAGCTGAAGGCACGGCAGGAGGCGATTGCAACGCCTGTCCATGGCATCCCGCCGACCCATCATCTGGGTTAAGCAAGACTGGCACTCCAGTGGCTCGGTCATGGGCTAATGGAGTGTCCATCCCGCTCCGTGCTGGACGATCAGGGTACACCATGCGGAGTGAAGAAGATAGCTTCTATCTTATTGAAATTAAACAATAAGTTATTCCATCAATTTGTGCTCTTACCGAGCCCGCCGTGACGTTCCTCGGCAAGGCTGCCGCTGGAGAGATGCTATTAACACAACCCACCGGGCACGTGATGTGCCCGGCGGTCGAGTGTCATGTGTCAGTTGTCAATTCAGGCGGGAGTCAATGAAGACTTCAACGCGCTGCTCCGCATCTTTCGTTGCTGCCTCGTCATGAGCTAGATGGTGGCCATCGACGTCGAAGGGCTTCTCGAATGGCTCGGTGAAGCCATGCGTCGCACCGGGATAGACGACCAGGTCGAAATTGACCTTGCCCTTGACGGCCTGGCAGGCTGCCGCGGGAGTCCAGTCGTCCTTTTCGCCGATGAGAACGAGCGTGGGTACCGACGGGCTGACATTGTCATAGCAGTAGGGATAGTAGGCAATGAGCCCGGCGATCGTGGTGTCGTGATCTCCCGGCGTATTGGTGTCGGTCGCGTAGAGCGATGCGATTGCGCCGTAGGAGTAGCCCTGCAGGAAAATCTTGGCGGGATTGATGTCTGGCATTGATTTCAGGACCTTCACCGCCGCGACGGCGTCGTTGCCACCCCGGGTGAACCCCGGCACGTCGAGCTTGTCGCAGGCGCCATCCTTCTCACCGCGTGCTGTGAAGGGGTCGACGATCAGCGTGGCGATTCCCTTGGACAGGTTGTTGTCGATCACCCGCTTTTCCTGCTGGATCTCCGGCGGGAAATTGAGCCCGTTGCAACCGCTCATGTAGACGACCGCCGGGAAGGGTCCGGCGCCCTCGGGTTTGAACAGGGCCCCGGCGATCTCCTTGACGGCGGGATCACTGACGGGGATGGCGATGGCATTGGTGTAGCCTCCGCCGATGGCCGGCGCGCTTGCGGCTTCGGCACTGGACGTGGTGTACAGCTCGCCCACCGCCAGTGCGGCCGCAGCGGCGGGCAGGATGCGGGTTTGCAGTGAGCGTTGTGCCGCAGCGAGCAGGCAGGCGGCAATGGCGTTGAGATGCATTGGTATCCTCCAGTTGGTTGAGACAGTTGATCGAGGGTGCAGGACTTCCTGCGTCCGGCGCTGACGCCGGGCGTTGGAGAAGCGTGAATTGTCGATTGAGTCCCGCAGTCGTAGAGACCGCGTTGGCGATTGTCAGCTCATCTGAATTGAGAGATATTTATGTGATCTGCCGTGCCTCCAAACGTGCGTTTCCCCAAACCAGAAGCTAGCAGGCCGCCATAAAATGCCGCCTCCGAGTGCCGCAAAAGAAGCGTAAAAAATGATCCTGCCAGGAAATTCGGGGAACGAATCTCAACACGAAGCGCCCGCAGAGCATCCGGACGTTGTCGAAACCGGATGTTTTTCGCTCAGGCTTCTCGGGCCGTTCCAGTTGATCGATCCTCAGGGCCAGCAGGTTGAGATCGGCAGCAAGAAGAATCGGCTGCTGCTGGCGATGCTGGCCTCCGCACCCGGTCGCAACATGAGCCGCGAGGCGCTGGCAGGCCAACTCTGGGCTGAACATGGCGAGGAGCAGGCGCGCAGCAGCCTGCGCCAGGCGCTCGCCGTCCTGCGCAAGGAGCTTGGCGGTCAGGACGCGCGCTTCTTCGCCGCGACCGATGCGACCATCGCCCTACATCCAACGCAGGTGAAGCTTGATACCGAAGCCTTCCTCAACGAGGTGCGCGGCGCCACACGCCCTTCGCTCGAGGCGGCGCTCGCCTTGTGGCGGGGGCCATTCCTGGCTGATGTCCGCGCGAGCGAACCGGAACTCGAGGACTGGCTTCACCATCGCCGCGAGGACTATCAGGGCAAGTATGTCGCGGCCATGGACCGGCTTGCGCCAATGCTCTCGGGCCAGCCGCGCATCGAGATCGCGCAGCGCCTGGTGCAGGCCGACCCGCTGCGCGAAGCTTCACACCGCCAACTGATGGAGGCCTATCAGGCGGAGGCCGAGAGGCCGCTGGCGCTCAAGCATTACGACAAGCTGCGCAAGCTCTTGCACGATGAACTCGGCGTCGAACCGTCGCCTGAGACACAGGCGCTGCGCGACCGCATCGCCGCGACCGGCAGGATCATTCTGCCCACCCCCGCACCAGTTCCCGCCTCAGTCGTGTCGGCGACGTCCGTATCTCCGGCTGTGATGGATGCGACGAAGCCTCCATCCCTGCGCGCGGCGCACGGTCGTCGCCGCGCCGTAGCAGCCGTTGTGCTGCTGCTCGCCGTCCTGGCCGCCGCGACAACCATCTGGACCTTCACCCGGCCGCCAGCCGCACTGGCGGGGCCGCCCGCAGTTGCCGTGCTGCCCTTCGAGAGCCTGTCTTCCGATGCCGCGGACCTGCGTCTCGCCGAAGGCCTCACCCTCGATACGATCGCAGACCTCTCGCGCTATTCCGACTTCCGCGTGATGGCGAATGACACCACCGAGGCCTACAAGGGCAAGCCCGTGGACATCCGCGCGCTGGGCCAGGACCTGAAGGTCAGCCACGTGCTCAAGGGCACCTTCCAGCGCGACATGGACCACATCCGCATCACGGCGCAACTCATCGATGCCGAGACCGGTCAGACGTTGTGGTCGGACCGCTATGACCGGATGATCGGCGAGATCTTCGCGGTGCAAGGCGACGTTGCCGATCACATCGCCAACAGCCTTGCCGGCCGCGAAGGCAAGGTCAGCAAGAGCCTCGCCGTCGGTGCGCGGCGCAAGCCGCCGTCTGATCTCGGTGCCTACGACCTCTATCTCCTCGCCCAAGAGACGATGTATTCCGACCTCTCGCCGGAGCACATGCGGGAGGCGCAGAACATTCTCGACCAGGCCATCGCCAAGGATCCGAACTTCGCCCGCGCCTATGTGCGATACGCAAATACCTTTGCCTGGTTGGCGACGACAGAGACGGGTGCTGCCGAGTTGTTCCAGCAGATGCTGCGCTATGCCCGCAAGGCCGTGTCGCTCGACCCGATGGATGCCGATGCCCATGCGGCTCTCGGCTATGCGCTGACGATGACGGGGGATTACGAGCAAGGCCAGACCCAGCTGGAGGAGGCTTTGCGCCTCACGCCCAATGCCTTCGACATCCTCATCTTCCAGTCCTGTCTCGCGCCGACGCCGGAGAAGGAGATGGCGGCGGCTGACCGCGCCATCGCCCTGAACCCGGACTTCCCCAAGTGGGCGGTGCCCTGCCTCCGGCTGGCCTATGTCCTGTCCGGTCGATATGCCGACGCGATCCAGGTGCAGTCGCGCCAGCCCGAGGAAGAATGGAACACCGATGGCTTCGTCGTCGTCGCCGGAAGCCTTGCGACCCTTGGCCGCAAGGACGAGGCGGCGGCCGTGGTGAAGCGCGGTGTCGCGAAATTTCCTGGCCTTATGTCGATCGAGCGTTTCGCGCTGAACCGCGGCTGGCCGCCCGATGCCATCAAGACGGTGGAAGACCTGATGCGCCGCGCCGGCTTTCCCGCCTGTGCCACGAGCCAGGAGCTTTCGGACACACCGGATCCCGTTCGCCTGCCGGAATGCACGGGCTGAGACATAGCGCTTTCAAGCCGGGTCTGGACACTAACGTGCCAGATTGCAGAAGACGCCTGACCGGGTATGGCTATTATTCGGCATGGTGGGAATTTGGCGGCCCCGACAGGATTCGAACCTGCGACCCTCAGTTTAGGAAAC
>NZ_JBAXGR010000021.1:0-48505 GCF_037139295.1 Aestuariivirga sp. | reverse complement strand
GATGCGTACGCTCCGCGATGCGAAGATCGTCATCGCCACCCACAACAAGGGCAAGCTCGAGGAATTCGCCGCGCTGCTGAAGCCCTATGGGGTGGAAGCGGTGAGCGCGGGCGCCCTCGGGCTGCCCGAGCCCGTGGAAACGGAAAACACCTTCGCCGGCAATGCCCGCATCAAGGCGCTCTCTGCCATGACCGCGAGCGGGCTGATTGCGGTGTCGGATGATTCAGGCCTTTGCGTGGAAGCCTTGGGCGGCGAGCCCGGCGTCTATACCGCCGACTGGGCCGGACCCGACCGTGACTGGAATCGCGCCATGCGGCTGGTGGAAGAAAAGCTGCAGGCCAAGGGTGCGACGACGCCCGACAAGCGCCGCGCCTACTTCTCCTGCACGCTGTGCGTCATCTGGCCGGACGGCGAGGAGCGCATCTACGAGGGCCGCGCGCAAGGCACGCTTGCCTGGCCACCGCGCGGCCAGCTCGGCCACGGCTACGATCCGATGTTCGTGCCGGATGGCGAAACGCGCACCTTCGCGGAACTTAGCCCCGAAGAAAAGAACCGCATTTCGCACCGCGCGAAAGCCTTGGAAAAGCTGGTCCGTGACCTCTTCTGACGCCTTCGGCATTTATGTCCACTGGCCCTTCTGCAAGGCCAAGTGTCCCTATTGCGACTTCAACAGCCATGTGCGCCACGAGGGTGTGGACGCGCGCTCCTTCGCGAAGGCTCTCGGGACCGAGCTCACGTGGTTCGCTGCGCGCACGCCGGGCCGCACCGTCACCTCCATCTTCTTCGGCGGCGGCACGCCCTCCTTGATGCCGCCGGAAGCGGTGGGCCACGTGCTCGAGACCATTGCCTCGCTGTGGAGCATGTCACCCGATGTCGAGATCACGCTCGAAGCCAACCCGACTTCCATCGAAGCCGAGAATTTTCGCGGCTACCGCGCAGCGGGCGTCAACCGCGTGTCGGTCGGCGTGCAGGCGCTGAACGACGAGGACCTGAAGGCGCTGGGCCGCCAGCATTCATCCGAAGAAGCAATCGCCGCCTTTCGCCTTGCCGCGAAAATCTTCCCGCGTGTTTCCTTCGACATGATCTATGCGAGGCCCAAACAGACACCGGAACAGTGGCGCGCCGAACTCACCCGTGCGCTGGCCGAGCAGCAGGGCCACATGTCGCTCTACCAGCTCACGATCGAGCCCGGCACGGCATATTTCGATCTTTATGAGCGCGGGCGGCTGGTGACGCCCACAGACGACCGCGCCGCCGACCTCTATGACCTCACGCAGGAGCTCACCGAGAAGGCCGGGCTCCCGACCTATGAAATCTCGAACCACGCGCGGCCCGGCCAGGAATCGCGGCACAATTTGCTCTACTGGCGCTATGGCGAATATGCCGGCGTCGGCCCCGGCGCACACAGCAGGCTGGCCGATGGCGATAACCGCCGCGCGCTGATCGCCGAGCGCCACCCGGAAACCTGGCGTGACCTGGTGCGAACACAGGGCCACGGGATCGTTTCCGATACGGTCGTGCCGCCGGTGGACCAGGCCAGCGAATATCTGCTGATGGGCATGCGCATCGCAGAGGGCATCGACATGGACCGTTACGCAGCACTGGCAGGCCGCGAGATCGATTCCTCGAAACTCGCGGGCATGAAATCGATGGGCCTCATCAAGCGCAACGGCCCGCAGCTGATGGCCACTGCTGACGGCCGCAAGCTGCTCAATGCGGTGATTGCGGAACTGGCTTCGTAACATTACGTTGCCGGGATGGCGCCAAATCTGGGCGTGAAGGGTGGCTGACTTGAACGACGACCATCGCAGCTACATCATCGGCGCCCATCGCTTCGAGGCGGAGCCGCTGGCGCCGGGGCTCTATGTGGTGGCGACCCCCATCGGCAATCTGGGTGACATGACGATCCGCGCGCTCGCAACGCTGGCCGCCGCCGAGACGGTGCTGTGCGAGGATACGCGCACGTCGGCCAAGCTGATGGAGCGCTTCGCCATCAAGGCAAAGCTGTGGTCCTACCACGAGCACAATGCCCAGAAGGTGCGGCCCGAGATCCTGGCACGCCTGCAGCAGGGCGCCACCATCGCGCTCATCTCGGACGCGGGCATGCCGCTGATCTCCGACCCAGGTTATCGGCTGGTGAAGGAAGCTGTGGAACTCGGCATTCCCGTCACGGCCTGCCCCGGCCCCTCGGCCGTGCTCACCGGACTGGCCCTGTCGGGCCTGCCCACCGACCGCTTCCTCTTCGCCGGTTTCGTGCCGCAGAAGCAAGGCGAGCGCAAAAAGCTGTTTGCGGAATTCGCGAAGCTGAAGGCAACGCTGATCTTCTTCGAAAGCCCGCATCGCATCATCGAAACGTTGCACGATCTCGCCACTGCACTCCCCGGCCGCCATATTGCCGTCACGCGCGAGCTGACAAAGCTGCACGAGGAGGTGCTGCGCGGCGCGGCCGCTGAGATCGCCACACAACTGGAAGCGCGGCCATCCGTGAAGGGCGAGATCACCTTGCTTGTCGGACCGCCAGAGGGCGAGGAAGAGGTGTCCGAAACCGAACTCGAGAACGCCATCACCAATGCCCTCGCCGAGATGCCCGCCAGCAAGGCGGCCTCCGAACTGGCCAAGCGCTTCAACCTCAATCGCTCCGACGTCTATCAACGCATCCTCTCCCGCCGGGAAGGCGATGGCGAATGATCGGAAGAAATCCGAGGCAGCAGGCCGCAGCGCAGAGCTGATCGCGCTGTGGGCGCTGCGGCTGAAGGGCTGGCGTCTGCTGGCACGGCGCTACAAGACGCATGTGGGCGAGGTGGACCTCATCATGCGGCGCGGCGAGGTGACCGCCTTCATCGAGGTGAAGGCGCGAAAGAACCTCGATCGCGCGGTGGAATCCGTCACTCCGCGGCAGGCCCGGCGCATCGCCGCCGCGGCACGCCAGTTCATGGCGGAGGACCGCAGGGCAGCACTGCAGGCCTGCCGTTTTGACATCGTCGCGGTGAGCCCCTACCACTGGCCGCAGCATATCGAGAACGCATTCGAGGGAGACGGCTGATGGCTCTGAAGGTGGCAGTGCAGATGGACCCGATCGAGTCCATCAACATCGCGGGCGATTCAACCTTCGCCATGATGCTGGAGGCGCAGCGGCGCGGGCACAGGCTGTTCTACTACCAGACCAGGACGCTGGCCCTGGGCGGCGGCTCGCTGTCTGGCACCGGCAATGACATCACCGTGCGCGACGAGAAGGGCAACCACTATACGCTGGGCGAAGAGCGCCGCTGCGACTTGGGCAGGCAAGACGTGGTGCTGATGCGCCAGGACCCGCCCTTCGACATGGGCTATATCACCGCCACCCACATGCTGGAAACGATCCACCCCAAGACGCTGGTGGTGAACGACCCCAAGGAAGTGCGCAACGCGCCGGAGAAGCTCTTCGTCCTCAACTATCCGCAGTTCATGCCCGAGACGCTGATCACGCGTGACCCGGTGGAGTTGGCCGCCTTCCGCCGCCAGCACGGCGACATCATCCTGAAGCCGCTTTACGGCAATGGCGGCGCGGGCGTGTTCCGGCTGGGCGAGGGCGACCAGAATTTCTCCTCCCTGCTCGAACTCTTCACGCAGATGTTCAACGAGCCCTTCATTGCGCAGAAATATCTGCCTGACGTGCGCAAGGGCGACAAGCGCATCATCCTCGTCGACGGCAAGGCGGCGGGCGCCATCAACCGTGTGCCGGCACTGAACGAGAACCGCTCCAACATGCATGTGGGCGGCAAGGCTGAACCTACAGATATGACGAAGCGCGAACACGAGATCTGCGAGGCACTGGGACCGGACCTCAAGGCACGCGGCCTGATCTTCGTCGGCATCGACGTGATCGGCGACTACCTGACGGAGATCAACGTCACCTCGCCCACCGGCATCCGCGAAGTGAAGAAATTCGGCGGGGCAGACATCGCGGCGCTGATCTGGGATGCGATCGAGGCGCGGCGGTAGTTCAGACGATCCCCGCCAGCTCGCTCAAATCCTTCACCAGCGCTGCCGGTTTCCCCGGCAGCCGGTCATCCTTCCAGCCGAAGCGGTCCACCCGCACCACCTGGAAGCCGAATTGCGCGGCGCCGTGGCTGTCCCACGTATTCGAGGTGACGAAGCAGATCGATGGCGCCTCGTGGATCTGCAATTTCTGCATGGCATGGCGATAGACGCGGCGGGACGGCTTGTAGATGCCGACATCCTCGACCGACAGCACCATGTTGAACAGCTTGTCGAACCCGGCGTGGCGCACTGCGGCATCGAGCATCGAAGGGCTGCCGTTGGAGAGGATCGCAGTCAGCTTGCCCTTGGCCTTCACCGCGGCGAGCGCATCCGCGACCTCCGGATAGGCGTCAAGCTTCAAATAGAGGGCAAGGAGCTCATCACGCAGGCCCGGCTCGCTGACGTTGAACTGCTCCAGCGCATAATCCAGCGCATCGCCCGTCACGTGCCAGAAATCGGCGTGCACACCCATCAGGCTGCGCAACCAGCTGTATTCGAGCTGCTTCTGCCGCCACAGCTTCGAGATGTCCTCGGCATGGGGGCCGATCTCGCCGGCGAGCTTTGCCACGGGGCTCGCAACGTCGAACAGCGTGCCATAGGCGTCAAACACGCAGGCCCTGACCCCTGAGAGTTTCTCCATGCCGCTTCCTCTTCCCCGATCCGCCCACTATGATGATCGCAAAGACCGAGGCCGACAACATGCCACATGACGGACACCACCACGATCACGACCACGAAGGCTCCGAGCTTTCGCCGCTGGCGCTGCGGGTGAAGGCACTGGAATCGCTTCTCGTCGAGAAGGGCTACGTCGACCCCAAGGCGCTCGACGTGCTGATCGACACCTATGAAACCAAGATCGGCCCGCGCAACGGGGCCCGCGTCGTGGCGAAAGCCTGGACGGATCCTGGTTTCGCTGACTGGCTGAAGCGCGATGCCACTGCTGCCATTGCGTCCCTCGGCTACACTGGCCGCCAGGGCGAGCACATGGTGGCGCTGTTCAACACGCCTGAGACCCACAACATGGTCGTCTGCACGCTGTGCTCCTGCTACCCGTGGCCGGTGCTGGGGCTGCCGCCCGTCTGGTACAAGTCCATGCCCTATCGCTCCCGCGCGGTGATCGAACCGCGCGAGGTGCTGAAGGAATTCGACGTGAGCGTGCCCGACGCGCGCGAGGTGCGCGTCTGGGATTCGACCGCCGAGATCCGCTATCTCGTTATCCCTGAACGGCCCGCCGGCACCGAGGGCTGGAGCGAGGAGCAACTCGCCGGGATCGTCACCCGCAACGCCATGATCGGTACCGGCATCGTGACGGCATGAACGGCCCGCACGACATGGGCGGCTTCACCGGCTTCGGCCCGGTGCTGCATGAGGACGACGAGCCGGTCTGGCATGACGGCTGGGAGCCGCGCGCCTTCGCGCTGGTGCTGGCCATGGGCATGACGGGCTCATGGAACATCGATGAAGCCCGCCACGCCCGCGAGCGGCTGCCCGCGATGCAGTACTGGCATTCCAGCTATTACGAGATGCGGCACTCTGCGATGATCCTGCAGCTGATCGAGCTGGGGCTCGTCAATGCGATGGAAGAAGAGCAGGGCCACATGGCCGTGCCCGCGAAGCCGGTGAAGCGCGTGGCGAAGGCGGACATGATTCCGGCCATCCTCGCCTCCGGTGGGCCGGCGAGCCGGCCGAGCAACCGGCCACAGGGCTTTGCCATTGGCACCAAGGTCCGTGTACGGACTTTCAATCCGTCCGGCCACACGCGGCTGCCACGCTATGCGCGCGGCAAGGCGGGCGAGATCGTGGCGGTGCATGGCACGCATGTCTTCCCCGATTCCAATGCGCATGGATCTGGCGAAGATCCGCAATGGCTCTACAGCGTGCGATTCACGGCGCAGGACCTGTGGGGCAAGGACACGAATGATGCCGTCTGCATCGACCTGTGGGAATCCTATCTGGAGGCAACCGCGTGAACGGTGCGCATGACTGCGGCGGCATGATGGGCTTCGGCCCGGTGGTGGCGAAGGTGAATGAGCCCGTCTTCCACGCACCGTGGGAGGCGCGGATGTTCGCGCTGATGTCTGCCGTGGGCGACATCGGCGGCTGGACTCTGGACGACGACCGCGCCGCCTGCGAGGCGATGGAGCCCGGCCACTACATCACGTCCAGCTATTACGAGCACTGGTTGAGCGGACTCGAACGGCTGCTGCAGAAGCACGGCCTCGCGACGGCGGAGGAAATCGCCTCCGGCACCGCAGCAATCCATGGAAAGCCTGTGACGCCAACTGCTGCTGAGGTCGTGTGGTCTGCCGTCACCGCGCCCGGCAGCTATGAACGCAAGGCAGATGAGATACCATTGTTCAAGCTGGGTGACGTGGTGCGCACGCGGCACCTGAACCCCGTTCATCACACCCGCCTGCCGCGTTACTTGCGCGGCCAGGTGGGCGAGATCGTCGCCTGCCACGGCGCGCATGTGTTTCCGGATTCCAATTCACGTGGCCTCGGTGAGGATCCGCGCCATCTCTACACCGTGCGTTTCAATGCCTCTGACGTCTGGGGCAACGCCGCGCGTGATGTTATCCATGCCGATCTGTGGGAGCCCTATCTTGAAGCTCGCTGAGTCCGAACGGCTGCCGAAGGATGCAGATGGCCCAGTCTTCGCCGAACCGTGGGAGGCGCAGGCCTTCGCCATGGCGGTGAAGCTCAACGAGGCAGGCGTCTTCGACTGGAGTGAATGGGCGGAGACGCTGGGTGCGGAGCTGAAGGCGCAGCCGCTGCGGCCCTATTACGAAAGCTGGCTCGCGGCGCTGGAACGGCTGGTACTGGCCAAGGGCGTGCTCACAGAGCAGGAGCGCCTCGCCCGCGTTGATGCCTGGGATCGGGCGGCGAAGGCAACGCCGCATGGGGCACCCATCGAACTCAACCGAGGTTGAGCAGGATCGGGAAGCGCTCGATCAGCCAGTAGGACACCGCCTGGACGCCACCGGTGATGAACATCAGGCCGGAGAGCACGAGCAGCGCACCGGCGATCTTCTCGACCAGACCCAGATGCTTCCGGAAGCCCGACATGAAGCCCATGAAGGTGCCGATGCCGGCCGCCGCCAGCAGGAAGGGAATGCCGAGGCCGAGCGAATAGACGGCGAGCAGCCCCGCCCCCTTCATCACGTCCTGCTCGCTCGCCGCGATGGTCAGGATGGTGCCGAGCACCGGGCCGATGCAGGGCGTCCAGCCGAAGGCGAAGGCCAAGCCTATCAGATAGGCACCCGCGAGGCCGCCAGGATGAGACTTGTGCTGGTAGCGCACCTCGCGCGAGATCCAGAACATCCGGAACAACCCGAGGAAATGCAGGCCCATGGCGATGATGATGAGGCCCGCCACCGTGGTGATCGGGTTGAAGGAGAAGCCGAAGAGCTCTACCTGGCGGCCGAGTTCGGTGCGCAGCAGGCTGCCCAGCCACGAGGCACTCGCCCCCAGCGCCACGAAGACGGTTGAGAAGCCGAGCACAAACATCAGGGCGGCCAGCATCACCTGCCGGCGCTCCTCCTTGGGCCGCATCTTGTTGTCCACCAGATCCTCCAGCGAGGTGCCGGTGATGAAACAGAGATAGGGCGGCACCAGCGGCAACACGCAGGGGCTCAAAAAGCTGATGGTGCCGGCGAAGAGCGCGGCACCCACGGACACATCAAGGCTCATGGCCTTCCTCTGACAGACCCGCGCCCGAAGCGCAATTCACCGCAGGGCCGCAGGCGATCACCTGTGCGTCACGCTTGACACGGGCCTCCATCCAGATATGTTATATTATAACATTACATCGGAGTTCCCCATGCGTCAGCTGTCAGCACTGCTCGCCGCCGCCCTGTTGTCAGCCAGCCCCGCACTGGCCGCCCCCAAGGTCGTGGCCTCGGTGGTGCCGGTCCAGTCCATCGTCGCCGCGGTGATGGGTGACAGGGGTGCACCCGAACTGCTGCTCAAGGGCAGCATGTCGGAGCACCGGGCGGTGTTCACCCCCACTCAGATCGCGACGCTCGGCGATGCCGATCTCGTGTTCATCGTGGGTCACGGGCTGGAGGCGAAGCTCGCGCAGCTGAGCGGCTCGGACGCCGTCAATGGCAAGACCTTCATCGAACTCTCCGAGGCGCCGGGTGTGGCGAAATTGCCCATCCGCCAAGGTGGTGCCTGGGAGCCTGACGCGGATGAGCATGACCACGCCGCCGAAGGCACGGCAGCCGAGGGTGCGCTGACCTTCGATCCCCACATCTGGCTTGATCCCGAGAATGCCAAGGCCATGGCGCGCGAGGTTGCCGCCGACCTCGCCAAGGCCGACCCCGGCAATGCCGCAGCCTATGCCGCCAATGCCCAGGCCTTCGCCGCGGAGATCGACAAGACCTCCGCCGCCATCGCCGCAGAGCTGGCCCCGGTGAAGGACAAGCCCTTCATCGTCTTCCACGACGCCTACCACTATTTCGAAAATCGCTTTGGCCTCACGGGGGTGGGATCGATCTCGGACGTTTCCGCCCAGGCGCCCTCGGCGGAGCGGCTGGCGCAGGTGCGGGACAAGATCATGAGCGCCAAGGCGGCCTGCGTGTTTCGCGAACCGCAGTTCGACGACAGGGTGGTGCAGACGGTGATCGAGGGCACCGGGGCCCGCGAAGGCGTGCTCGACCCGCTGGGCGCCGGCCTCACCCCCGGCCCCCAGGCCTATCCCCAGCTTCTGCGCAACCTTGCCGCAGCCCTGAAGGACTGCCTGTCCGGCACCTAGGCACTTCACGATTTTGCCGCATTGGCCCATCATTCCTCGCTCGAATCGGAAGGACGGTTTGATGCGAACACGCTACCGGGCAGCACTTCCCGCTCTGGGGCTTCTCTGCTGGGCCGCGGCAACGCCCGCGCAGGCCCACCCGCATGTTTGGGTCGAGATGCAGTCCGACGTGGTGTTCAACGACCAGGGGCTGATCTCGGCTGTCAACGTGTCCTGGACCTTCGACGACGCCTATGCGCAAGTGGCGCTTGAGGGCTTGGACAAGAACGGCGACGGTGTCTTCGACCCTTCGGAGCTTGAGCCGCTGACCCGCGAGAACCTCGACTCGCTGAAGGACTACAACTACTTCACCTACGTCCGCTATGGCGGCAAGCCGCAACCCATCGGCACACCCGTCGATGCCGGCCAGGTTTTTGCCGAGAACAAGCTTCAGCTTCACTTCCAGGTTCCACTGGTAACGCCGCTCGACCCCACCAAGGGCGAGTTCGTGCTGAAGACCTATGATCCGGAATTCTTCATCGCCTTCGATTACGCGAAGGAGGAACCTGTATCCGTCATCGGCAACATGCCGAAGACTTGCGGGCTGGTGGTCAAGCCGGTGCCGACGGACGCGGAACTCGCACAGACCAAGGCCATGCTGGCCACCAAGGGTACCGACTGGAAGCCATCGGAGGAGGAGGACTTCGGGTCGCTCTTCGCCCAGCCGGTGACCATCTCATGCAAGGCATGATGCGGGCGCTGCTGGGCCTCATGGCCCTGCTCTTCGTGTCACTCATGACTGCCCCGCAGGTGATGGCGCAGGCAGCGGATGGAGCGCAGCCCGAGGTGACGATCAAGCGCAGCCAGCTGCTCGTGCCGCCCAAGAACGCCGATGGCACCGTCAAGGTCACACCCTTCACCGAAGATCCGGTGATGTGGGCGCGCGACGAGCAGCAAAATTTCTATGGCCGGATGTCCGCGACGCTGAAGGCCATGCGCGGCCCCAATGCTTTTGCCGCCGGCTGGACGCTGATGCTGCTGAGCTTCGCCTACGGCATCTTCCATGCTGCGGGCCCGGGCCACGGCAAGGCGGTGATCTCCACCTGGCTGCTCGCAACGGAGAGCGAGTTGAAGCGCGGCGTGCTGATCTCCTTCATGAGTGCCATCATCCAGGCCTTGACCGCCATCGTGCTGGTGAGCGTTCTCTTCCTCGCGGTCGCCAGCGTCGGCGCCACCGCGCGTGACGTGGCGGGCGTTCTCGAAAGCGCCAGCTATGCCCTGATCGGACTCCTTGGCCTTTACCTGATCTGGACTGCGATGCGCCTGCTGGTGGCGCGGCGTGCAGTTGCCACCCCCGCACTGGCCCCCGCGGGCATCACCACACGCCAGTCCACAGGACTCTCTGATTTTGCCAGCTTCGCGCCGATGAAGAATGCAGACGTTGCCGCTGATCATGTGCATGGGCCCGATTGCGACTGCGGCCACGCACACCTGCCGGACGCCAAGGACCTCGCGGGTGACTTCTCCTTCGCCAAGGCCTTCTCGCTCGCCTTTGCGGTGGGAATCCGGCCCTGCACAGGGGCGATCCTCGTGCTGGTCTTCGCCAATGGGCTGGGCCTCTATTGGGAGGGCATTGCCTCCACCTTTGCCATGGCGCTCGGCACCTTCATCACCGTGTCGGCGATCGCCGCCATCGCCGTCTATGGCAAGAAGCTGGCCGCCCGTCTGATGCGCGGACAGACCGGCCTGCTCGACTGGGCGGGGATTGGCTTGCGCCTGGCGGGCGGACTTGTCATAGCCTTCCTTGGAACGATCCTGTTCCTCGGCTCGTTGGGCTCCACCAACGCGATGATGTGAGTGCCATGCAGACTGCTGCCATTCCCCGCCACCATTGGCTCGTGCTGGCGGGCCTCATTCTCCTCTGCCTTGCCGTGGGCTCGATCGGCGGCTTCGCCACGCAGAATTCCATCGACACATGGTACAGCACGCTGAACAAGCCGAGCTGGAACCCGCCAAACTGGGTCTTCGCGCCGGTGTGGACGCTGCTCTACATCATGATGGGCATCGCTGCCTGGCTGGTCTGGCGCACCAAGGACCGCATCGGCCCCGCCATGCTGCTGTTCTTCGCACAGCTCGGCTTCAACCTGCTGTGGACGCTCGTGTTCTTTGGCCTCCGCTCACCCGGCTGGGCGCTGGTCGAGGTCGTCTTCCTGGTCGGCTCGGTGCTGCTCACCATGCTGGCCTTCTTCGGACGGCAGGCGACGGCGGGCTGGCTCTTCGTGCCCTATCTCGCCTGGGTGAGCTTTGCCGCCATCCTCAATCTGGCGATCTGGTGGCTGAATTCCTGATCAGTGAAAGTCCCGGCTCTTCGGGATCACCCGCACCTGCCGCGGATGCCGCGCCGGGGGCTGCTGCTGGTCCGGATCCGGCCCCGGCCTTGCCACCTCGTCGGCGCGGGCCAGCGGGTTCCTGATCAGCGTTCCCTCCTCCGTCAGCAGCGCCAGCCAGCTCGAATGATCCTCGATGGTGCTTGCCACCACATGGACGATGTCGCCCGTTCGCTGCACGCGCCCCTTGATGAGCATGAGGCGCGCGCCCATCACTACGGCGCGGTGGGTTTCCAGCACCTGCGGCCAGATTACCGCGTTCAACACCGAGAACTCGTCCTCGAGCGTGAGGAAGACCACGCCCTTGGCCGAGCCCGGCCGCTGCCGCACCAGCACCACACCCGCGACCGTGACGGCAGCACCATTCCTCAGCGTCTTGAGCTTCGCCGTGTCCGTCACCTTGCGCTCGGTGCAGAGCTTCCGGAGGAACTGCATGGGGTGCGCCTTCAAGGACAGCTTCAGCGTCTGGTAATCATTCACCACATGCTCGGAGAGCGGCATGTCGGGAAGCGACACATGCGCCTCCTCCCCCTGCTCGCGCGTGTCGGCGAAGGCAAAAAGCGGCAGTGCCCTGGACTTGGCCAGCGCCTTCACCTCCCACAGCGCCGCGCGCCGGTCGAGGCCGAGCGAGCGAAAGCAATCGGCGGCGGCCAGCTTCTCGAGCCCCGCCACCGGCACGCCGAAGCCATGGAGATCGGCAATGGTGAGCGGCTTCTTCTGTGAACGGTACTGCAGCAGCAAGGCGGCATCGGCCGCCTTGAGGCCATCGACCTCGCGCAGGCCCAGTCGGATCGCTGCACGCTCACCCCGTGATGGCGCTTCGAGGATCGAGTCCCAGCGTGAGAAGCCGACGTCAACGGCCTTGACCTCCACCCCATGCTCGCGCGCATCGCGCACGATCTGGGCGGGGGCATAGAAGCCCATGGGCTGGGAATTCAAGAGCGAGGCCGCGAAGACCTCCGGATAGTGATGCTTGAGCCATGACGAGACATAGACGAGGTGCGCGAAGCTCGCGGCATGGCTTTCGGGAAAGCCATATTCGCCGAATCCCTTGATCTGGTTGAAGCAGCGCGCGGCAAACGCCGCGTCATAGCCGCGCTCCACCATGCGGCTCACCATCTTCTGCTCAAGGCGCCCGATGGTGCCGCGGCGGCGGAAGGTGGCCATGGCCTTGCGCAACTCATTGAGTTCGCCCGCGGTGAATTCGGCGGCGACCATCGCAAGCTTCATCGCCTGTTCCTGGAACAGCGGCACGCCCTTGGTGCGGCCGAGCACTTGGCGCAACTCGTCAGGCGGCCCGAAATCCGGATGCGGCGCGGGATAATCCTCCGGCTCCAGCCCATCACGCCGCCGCAAATAAGGATGCACCATGTCGCCCTGGATGGGGCCGGGCCTGACGATCGCCACCTCGATGACGAGATCATAAAAGCACTGCGGCTTGAGGCGCGGCAGCATGTTCATCTGCGCCCGGCTCTCCACCTGAAACACACCGACGGAGTCTGCCTTGCACAGCATGTCATAGACCGCCTTGTCCTCGCGCGGCAGCGTGGCGAGGGAATATTTGAGGCCGTACCAGCCTTCCATCATCTCGAAGCTCTTCTGGATGCAGGTGAGCATGCCCAGCGCCAGAACGTCGATCTTGAGGATGCCCAGCGTGTCGATGTCGTCCTTGTCCCATTCGATGAAGGTGCGATCCTCCATCGCGCCATTGCCGATGGGCACCGTCTCGTCGAGCCTGCCCTTGGTGAGGATGAAGCCGCCCACATGCTGCGAGAGATGGCGCGGGAAGCCCTGGATATCATCGGCGAGCTCGATCACCTTGGCGAGCAGCGGATCATCGGGGTCGAGGCCCGCTTCCTGAAGCCTGCCATTGTGCATCTCCTCGCGCATCTGGCCCCAGACGATGCCGGCGAGCGTCGCCGTCACATCTTCCGACAGCCCCATCACCTTGCCCACCTCGCGCATGGCGGAGCGGCCGCGATAGGTGATCACCGTGGCCGCAAGCCCTGCCCGCTCGCGGCCATAGCGGGCATAGATATACTGGATCACCTGTTCGCGTCGCTCATGCTCGAAGTCGACGTCGATGTCAGGCGGCTCCTTCCGCTCTTCCGAGATGAAGCGCTCGAACAGGAGTTCGATCTGGTTGGGGTCGACCGCCGTGATTCCGATGACGTAGCAGACAGTGGAATTGGCGGCCGACCCCCGACCCTGGCACAAGATCGGGGGATCTTGTGTTCGGGCGAACTGCACGATGTCGTGGACGGTGAGGAAATAGGGCGCGTAGTTGAGCCTCTCGATGAGGGTGAGCTCTTTGGCGATGTTCTCCTTCACCTTCTGCGGAATGCCACCCGGATAACGCTCCTTGGCGCCCTCCCATGCGAGATGCGTCAAGTGCGCCTGCGGGGTGGAGCCCTGCGGGATCGGCTCTTCCGGATATTCGTACTTGAGCTCCTCCAGCGAGAAGCGGCAGGCCTTGGCAATGGCCAGCGTGTTGGCAATGGCGGAAGGGTGGTCGCGGAACAGGCGGGCCATTTCGTCAGGCGTCTTGATATGGCGCTCGGCATTGGCCTCCAGCAGGTAACCGGCTTCCGCGATGGTGACACCCTCGCGGATCGCCGTCACCACGTCCTGCAGCACGCGGCGGGACGAATGGTGATAGAGCACGTCATTGGTGGCCAAGAGCCCCGTCTGATGCTTCTGCGCCAACTCAGCAAGACAGTTGATGCGCTCCTTGTCGTTGCCGCGATAGTGATGGCTCACCGCCAGGTAGAGCGGCGCCTTGAGGCGCTGGCGGATGCCCGAGAGGTGATCGACCCCGTCCGCCAGCAGCGCGAAGATCATGCCCGGCGCATGGGCATAGACATCCTCCAGCGTGATGAGGCACTGGCCCTTTTGCGCCCGGCGCTGGCCCATGCTGAGAAGCCGGCACAGCGCGCCATAGGCCTGGCGGTTCGTCGGGTAGGCGAGAAGCGAAATGCCGGGTTCGGTCAGGTCCAGCCTTGCGCCCACGATGAAGGGCAGCTCCGCATCCTTCGCCGCCGCATGCGCCCGCACCACGCCAGCGAGCGTGTTGCAGTCCGTCACCGCGATCGCCGCAACGCCCAGATGCTTCGCCTGCATGGCGATCTCTTCCGGGTGGGAGGCCCCGCGCAGGAAGGAGAAGTTGCTGGTGCACTGCAGCTCGGCATAATTCGTCATGCCGACAATCCGTGTACGTACCATTTCGGCTGCTCTTCGCCGGGTTCGCCATAAAGCCCCTCGCGGTAGAGCCAGTAGCGGCGGCCATGCTCGTCCTCGATCACGTAATAATCGCGCGGGCGCTCGCCGGCAGTGAGGCGCCACCATTCGGGTGCCACGCGTTCGGGCCCCTGCGCCTTGACCACACGTCTGGTCACGCGCCGCCAGGTGAGGCGCATGGGCGGACCATCGGGCACGGCAGCCACCACCTTGGCAGGTTCCGGCGCTTCGAAGATGAGGAGCGGCCGCGCCGTAGGTGCGGGACGGGAAGGCTTGGGCGGCAGAGTATGCGCCGAGGGCCGCGGCATCTCGGCGCGTTCGGGGATATGGCTTGCAACGTCCTCCAGCGCCACGAACTGCTGCTCGTGGCGGTTCAGCACGCGGTCGTTCAGCTGTTCCAGCGCCAGCGTGCTGTCATCCTCGAGAAAGCCATGCTGCTGCACGAGGGCCGCTGCCGTCTCGCGCGCCTCCAGCGTCATGGCGTCGATGCCGAAGCCCGCATCAACCGTTTCGAGCTTCGGCTTCAGCACGCGCAGCATGTGCCTGGGGTCATGGGCCGCCACCGAAAAGCCCGCGGGAAGGTTGGCGCGCGAGCCATCGACGCGGAACAGCTTGAGGATCAGCCGCAAGGCACCCTTGCCGGCCTTTTCGAGATCGCGGCAGAGCTGGTTGACCAGTCCCTCAAGAACGATTTCCAACCCTTCGGCATGAATGACCGGCTCCATCAGCGCGCGATGCGCCATGAAGGAGGTGGGCGGGTTCAGCGGGTTCAGCGGCTCGTCCCGCACCCCCATCATCTCGTCGAGACGGATCAGCACATTCTCGCCGATAGTCTCGCCACGGAAGCGGCGGGCCAGCGAGGCGCGCGGAATGGCGAGCAGCGATCCTACCGTCTTGAGGCCGAGCCGCCGCAGCGTCTTTGCAGCGGTGCCGTCGATGCGCAGGGCCTCGACGGGCAGCGACTGGATGTCCTTTGCCTCGTAGCGGGCAAGCGCCCATGCCGCACCCAGCGTGGCACCCTGCCCGATCCTGACGCTGAAGCCATATTGCGCCAGCCGCTGGCGCATCTCTGCCATCATGCGCTGTTCGCCGCCGAAGAGGTGGGGAACGCCGGTCACGTCCAGCAGGATGCCGTCGGGTGCATCGGGCGCCACCCAGGGGCTGTAACGCTCCATCCAGCGGCACAGGCCGAGCAGGCTGTTCATGTCGTCCTCCGGCTCATGCGGCTCGGTCAGGAGCTCCGGCAACTGCGCGCGCGCGTCCGCCAGCCGCATGCCGCGCATCAACCCGAAGCTGCGCGCCGTGGCATTGACCGCGATGAGGCGCAGGCCGGACTTGCCGCTTTCAACCAGTGCGAAGGGCAGGCCCTTGGCGGGCGGTTTCCGGCCCGTCTTGATCCGTGCCCGGATGAATCGCTCGACGGGAAAATCCGGTAACCAGAGAGAAACGAGACTGCGCATGATGCCATTCCAAAGTCCAGGCGCCGGGGCGGCCGCCCCGGGCGCGGGTGAGTTCGATGTTCCAGCAGGGTGCCCCCGGCGCCGCCGCATCATGGGCGGGGCTCGACGAGGGCACGGCCGCCGCCGTCCAGCGCGTGTGGCTGGCGGTGGCCGAAGCATCCGGCTTGGCGAAGGTGAGGATCGCCGCGCATTTGCCCGCAGCCGCCGCCAGCGACAGGCGCCTGGTGGTGGTGAGATCCGCATGCGCGGCTTCTGCATCGCCCAGCACGGCGGCGACGGCACCGGACTTCAACGCCTCCTCCATCGTCCACAACAGGCTCGCGGGCTTCTTCAGCGTGATGGTGACGAAGCGGTGGCGCGGCAGGCCGAGGCGTTCAAGGCCGTGGCCATAGAGCCTTCCGTGCTCACGCTCATGGCTGCTCAAGCGGCACCACAGCAGCGGGCGGCGTTCGCCGGCATCGCTCAGCCGCCGGAGCGCCAGGGCCAGCGCGAAGCCCATGGCCGCCGGCTGATCGCCATAGGCGCGGGGGCTCACGTCATGAAGGCCTGCGCGCTGCAGCCCTTGCGCCGGCAAATGGCGGTCGAGTTCGGCAAGCCCCGTCAGCCAGGGCTGGGCCCGGCTTTTCTGCCGCTCGAACTGGGCGTGCCCCTGCTCCAGCCGCGCGATGTGGGCGCGCAGCGTGGCGAGCAGCCGGGCGGACTCTCCACCCGGGCGAAAAGGCGTGACGGCAGCGCAAGCGTCTCCGCTCCGCGCAGCCTGATGTGCCGGTCCAATACGCATGACAACAACATGATCCAGAATGTTCCTATTTTGTTCCACATGGCGTGAACAGAGTCAAGCGGAACGGAATCGCAGGCTGGCGTGGGGCTTTCCGAAAGCTTCAGGGCCGGATGAGCAGCTTGCCGAAATTGCGCCCCTGCAGCAGGCCGATGAAGGCGGGAACCGTGTTGTCGATCCCCTCCACCACGTCCTCGCGGTATTTGACCTCGCCCGAGGCCACCCAGCCGCCCATGTCGCGCAGGAAATCCTCACGCTGGGCCGCGAAATCGGACACGATGAAGCCCTGGATGCGCAGCCGCTTCACCAGCACGCTGCGCAGCGCCACGGAAGAGCCCGCTCCGCCGCCCTCGACGCCGTTGTACTGCGCAATCAGGCCGCACACCGGCACGCGCGCAAAATTGTTGAGCAAGGGCCGCACGAGGTCCCACACTTGGCCACCGACATTCTCGAAATAGATGTCGATGCCACTGGGGCACGCCGCCTTCAGCTGATCGCCAAAATCGCCTGCACGGTGGTCGAGCGCCACGTCGAAGCCCAGTTCCTCGCGGATGTAGCGTGTCTTCTCCGGCCCGCCCGCGATGCCCACGACGCGGCAACCCTTGATCCGCCCGATCTGACCAACGGCAGCGCCCACCGCCCCGCTCGCCGCCGCCACCACCAGCGTCTCGCCAGGCTTCGGCGCGCCGATGTTGAGAAGCCCAGTATAGGCCGTCATGCCCGGCATGCCGAGAATGCCAAGGGCGGTCGACACCGGCGCCAGCGTCGGATCGATCTTGCGCAGGCCCTTGGCGCTGGCGCGCGGGTGGGTCTGCCAGCCGGTTCCGGCCAGCACGATGTCGCCCGGCTTGAACGTCGCGTCACGCGAGGCGAGCACCTCGCACACGCTGCCGCCTTCCATCACGCCGCCCGGCTCCAGCGCCTGCGCATAGGAGGGGCCCGCATCCATGCGGCCGCGCATGTAAGGGTCGAGCGAGAAGAACAGTGTCTTGAGCAGAACGCCGCCTTCCGGCGCCGCGCGCGGCTCCTCCACCTCTTCCATGCGGAAGTTGTCAGGCGCCGGCATGCCGGTGGGGCGCGAGGCCATCACGATCCGCCGGTTCAGGATTGTCTCTGCCATCGCCATCTCCCTTGCTGAAACGCGACTATATGTGCAGCATCGGCCAATGGCCACAGTGGTGCGGGGAAGACAATGCAGAGACGCGGCGTGATCATGGGCCTTGCCGCAGCTGCCGCCTGGCCCGCCGCAGCACGCGCCCATTCCTATCGGCTGGGCGATATCGCAATCGGTCATGCCTGGGCCCTGCCAGCGCAGGTCTCCCGCGAAGGCCAGGCTTTCGTGCCGCTGGTCAACAATGGGCAAACAGCAGATGAGCTGGTGGCGGCACGATCATCCGTCTGCGGAACAATCGAGTTGCGGCGGAACAACCGTTACGATGATCCGCCGCTCACTTCATTCCTGCTCGAACCCGGCAAGCCCTTGCCGATGAGGCCCACGGCACGGCATCTCCGGCTCATGGGGCTCGATGGGCCGCTTGTCCTCGACCAGCGCTTCACCATCATTCTGGATTTCCTGAATGCGGGCGAAACGGAGGTCGAGTTCCACGTCGAGAACGCGCCGGGCGACTGACGGCGTCAGAGATCGCCCGTCACGCACTTCCTGGCCAGCGCCTTGTACTGCTTTTCCGTGAACTGGATCGGGTTGCCACCGGCAGACGGGTCCTTGATGGCCATCGCCGCCACCTCGTTGAGGCGCTTGGTGTCGATGCCAATGTCCTTCAGCGCGTGGGGAATGCCGATCTCCTTGCGCAGCGCCAGGATCCACCTGAGGAAGCCGTTGAAGCCACCCTTGATGCCTAAGTAAGCAGCGGCGCGCACGATGTCCTTCTCGATCTTGCGGCGGTTGGCCTTCAGCACATAGGGCATGATGATGCCGTTGAGCAGGCCGTGGTGCGCGTCATAAAGGCCGCCGAACGGGTGGGCCAGCGCATGGATGCCGCCGAGGCCGCGCTGGAAGGCGGTCGCGCCCATGGCGGAGGCGACCAGCATGTTGCCGCGCGCATCGAGGTCCTTCGGCCTCTTCACGGCCTTGGCGAGATTGTCCTTCACCAGCCGCATGCCTTCAAGCGCAACGCCTGCCGACCAGGGGTGATAGAAGGGTGCGCAATAGGCTTCGAGGTTATGGGCCAGCGCATCCATGCCGGTGGCGGCGGTCAGCTTCGGCGGCAGGCCGACGGTGAGCTCAGGGTCGAGCAACGCCACCTTCGGCATCAGCTGCGGATGGAAGATGATCTTCTTTTCATGGGTGATCGGGTGGGTGACCACGCCGGCGCGGCCAACTTCCGAGCCCGTGCCGGCTGTCGTCGGCACGGCGATGATGGGCGAGATCAGCGAGGCGTCGGCCCTGGTCCACCAGTCACCGATGTCTTCCAGCTCGAACACCGAAATCTTCTGCGAATGCATCAGCGCGATCAGCTTGCCAACATCGAGGCCCGAGCCGCCGCCAAGCGCGACGACGCCGTCATGCTTGCCGTCCTTGAACACCTTGCAGCCGGCGAGCACGTTTTCCTCAACCGGGTTGGGGCGCACGTCGGCGAAGAGCGCGGCCTTGAGGCCCGCCTGCTTCAGGTCGGCCATGATCTCCGCCACCATCGGCATGGCGGCAAGGCCCTTGTCGGTCACGACCAGCGGCCGCTTGATGCCGTTGGCCTTGCAGAACTCCGCGAGTTCCTTGATGCGGCCCGCGCCATACTTGATGGCGGTCGGATAGTTGATGTTGCGATTCGGAATGGCCATGGCGTGTCTCCTGATGCCGTAAGTAACTTAGTATCTCTCAAACCCGCGCTTCAGCTCGAGATCGGTGACGCGGCGGTCGAATTCAAACTGTTCCCACTCGGCGGTGTGGACGTAATGGTCGACCACGTCATTGCCCATCACCTTGCGCAGGAAGTCCGACTCGTCAAGAAGCCTGGTCGCCTCGCGCAGCGTCTTGGGGATCTCGCGCAGTTTGCGCGAGGTGTCGTAGATATCGCCCGAGACCACCGGCTCCAGCTCCATCTTCTTCTCGATCCCGTCGAGGCCCGCCGCGATCAGCGCGGCGAAGGCGAGATAGGGGTTGAGGTCGGCGCCACCGATGCGGCACTCAACACGGATGGCCTTGGTCTCCGCCCCGCAGATGCGGAAGCCCGCCGTGCGATTGTCGAAGCTCCACACCGCGCGGGTGGGCGCGAAGGTGCCGGCCATGAAGCGCTTGTAGGAGTTGATATAGGGCGCGAGGAAATAGGTGATCTCGCCGGCATGGGCCAGCTGGCCCGCGAGATACTGCTTCATCAGCGGCGACATGCCGTGCTCGCCCTCCTTGTCCCGGAACAGCGGCTTGTCGTCGGTGGACCACAGCGACTGGTGGATGTGGGAGGAATTGCCCGCCATGCCATAGTCCCACTTTGCCATGAAGGAGACGGACTTGCCGACATTGTAGGCGATTTCCTTCGCACCATTCTTGATGATGGCATGGCGGTCCGCCATCTCGAGCGCTTCGGCATAGCGGACGTTGATCTCCTCCTGGCCCGGGCCCCATTCGCCCTTGGAGTTCTCGACCGGAATGCCCGCTCCTGCGAGGCCATTGCGCAGGGCGCGCATGTAGACCTCCTCCTTGGAGGTCTGCAGGATGTGATAGTCCTCGATGTAGTAACCCGCCGTCTTGAGGTTGCGATAACCCTTCTGGAAGGCCGTCTCGTAAGAATCATCGAACAGGAAGAACTCCAGCTCGGAGGCCATGTAGGCCTTCATCTTCATCGCCTCGAGGCGCTTCAGCTGCTTCTTGAGAATGCCGCGCGGGCTGTGCGGCACGTCTTCATGCGTGTGGTGGTCGAGCACGTCGCACAGCACCAGCGCCGTGCCGGGCAACCACGGCGTGCGGCGCAGCGTTGCCATGTCGGGCTTCAGCACGAAGTCGCCATAGCCCTTGTCCCAGCCCGTCGCCTTGTAGCCGGGCACCGGCTCCATCTCGATGTCGACGCCGAGTAGGTAGTTGCAGCCATGCGTCTCCTCATAGCCGCCGTCCACGAAGAACTTGGCGTGGAAGCGCTTGCCGATGAGGCGGCCCTGCAGGTCCACCATGGCGGCGACCACGGTATCGATCGTTCCGGCCTTCACCTCGGCCTTCAGCTGTTCGAGTATCAGCATGCCTTCGCTCATGGTCGTTCTCCCTCAATCATATTATTTCGTTGCAGCCTGGATCAGCGGCACGGACAGGCGCTGGGCCCATTCGTCCTGGCCGCGTTCGGTGGACACCAGGTCATTCCTGATTTCGATCATCGCGTGCTGCAGGCCACGGGTGAAGCCGTGCAGGTTCAGTGTGTGCAACACGCCGTCCTTCGGGCCATAGGGCTCGTTCAGTCGCGCATCGATGTTGGGGAAGCTCTTGATGAGCTTGGAGGACAACGTGGTGTCCCGGTCATGCAGGATGCCGAGTTCGACGCTTCGGGCCTTGCCCTTGTAGACAGGCGTGAAGGAATGGATCGAGACCACCAGCGACGTCTGGCCGCCCGCCGCGCGCTTGTCGAGCACCGCCGAGACGCCGTCATGGAAAGGCCGGTAGATTTCACGGGCTCGCGCCAGCCTGTCCTCGGCCGAGAGCTTCCTGTTGCCCGGAATGGCGGTGAGCTCGCTCATCTCCGGAATGGAGTCGGGCGATTCCGGCGGGCGGTTGCAGTCGTAGGCCAGCCGCGAATAGCGCTGCAGCAACAGCGGCGCATCCATCAGGCGCGACAGCAGGCGGCCCACCTTCTCCGCCCCGATGTCCCAGGCGATATGGCGGGTGAGTTCGGCCTCGGCCAAGCCCAGCGTGCCGAGCGTCTTGGGCATCACATTCGAGGCATGCTCGCAGATCAGAACGAAGGGCGAGCGGCCCTCCTCGTTCACGGCGACAAACGGGCCTTCCTCGCCCTGCTGGAGCAGCGCTCCCATTCACGAAAACTCCGGAAATTCGGTCAGTTGAAGCGATGATTTCAGATTGTATGAAGCCTGTCAAATTCGTTACAGTAGTCTAGCAGGGAGAAAACAATGCCGCCTCAGCGCGCTACCACGATTGCCGAAAGACTGCGCCTGATGTCTGCGGAGCTCACCGCCGCGGAGCGCAAGCTGATGGCCGCGCTCTTCGCCAACTATCCCATGGCGGGGCTGGGCTCGATCACCGATTTCGCGCGCGAGGCGGATGTTTCCACCCCCTCAGTGCTGCGCCTGGCCAAGAAGCTTGGCTTCTCCGGCTTTCCGGCCTTCCAGGACGATCTCCGCTCCGAACTCTCCGCCCAATTGCAGAATCCGATTTCCAAGCATGACCGCTGGGCGGCGGAAGCGCCGGAGACCCACATCCTCAACACCTTCGCCACGGCAGCCATGGCGAACCTCTCGGGCTCGCTCAAGTTGATGGACCATCGCGCCTTCGACGCCATCGTGGCGCTGCTGGCGGACCGCAAGCGCAAGGTCTTCGTGGCTGGCGGGCGGATCACCGGGGCATTGGCCGCCTATCTCGTCACCCACCTGCAAATGGCGCGGCCGGGGGTGAGCCTGATCTCCGCCACCCCCTCGGTCTGGCCGCAGCAGCTGATCGATACGGCCAAGAACGACGTGCTGCTGTTCTTCGATATCCGCCGCTATGACGCGCGCATGCTCGATCTTGCCGCTTCCGCCCGAGAGCGGGGTGCGCAGGTCGTGCTCATTACCGACCAGTGGATATCCCCAATCGCGAGACTTGCCGTGCATTCACTTCCGCTCCGCATCGAGGCCCCGTCGAGTTGGGACTCGAACATCGTGCCGCTGTTCCTGGCCGAGGCCCTGGTGGCCGCGACCGTCAACGCGTCATGGCGTGAAACCGAGGCCCGCATCGCGGAAATCGAGACGCTGTCCGAAAGCGGGCGGCGCGGCAAATGAGCGAAACCTTCGACTTCGTGATCGTGGGCGCAGGCTCGGCCGGCTGTGCCATGGCCTCTCGCCTGTCGGAAGACGGCAAGAACACCGTCTGCGTGCTCGAATTCGGCGGCAGTGACCGCGGCCCCTTCATCCAGATGCCGTCTGCCCTCTCCTACCCGATGAACATGAAGCTCTATAACTGGGGCTTCGAGTCAGACCCCGAGCCCGGCCTCGGCGGCCGCAGGCTTGCCACGCCGCGCGGCAAGGTGGTGGGGGGCTCTTCCTCGATCAACGGCATGGTCTATGTGCGTGGTCACGCCAAGGACTTCGACACTTGGGAGGAGATGGGCGCCAAAGGCTGGGGTTTCCGCCACGTGCTGCCCTATTTCAAGCGCCAGGAATCCTGCCCCGACGGCGAAGACGGCTGGCGCGGCACCAAGGGCCCCCTCTATGTGCGGCGCGGCCCGCGCGACAATCCGCTCTACCAGGCCTTCGTCGAGGCCGGGCGAGAGGCGGGCTACCCGGTGACGGACGACTACAACGGCCACCAGCAGGAGGGCTTCGGCCCGATGGAGATGACCATCCACAATGGTATCCGCTGGTCAGCCGCCAATGCCTATCTCAAGCCCGCGATGAAGCGCGGCAACGTGAAGCTCACCACCAAGGCCTTCGCGCACCGCGTCATCCTCGAAGGCAAGCGCGCCGTGGGCGTGGAATATGACGTGGGCGGCGAGAAGCGGCAGGTGAAGGCCCGGCGCGAGGTGATCATCGCCGCCTCCTCCATCAATTCGCCGAAACTCCTCCAGATGTCCGGCATCGGTGCGCCGGAGGTGCTGAAAGCCGCAGGCATCGACGTGGCGCATGCGCTGCCGGGCGTGGGCGAGAACTTGCACGACCATCTCGAGATCTATTTCCAGATCAAGTCCAAGGAGCCGGTGACGCTGTACTCCAAGCTCAACTGGTTTTCGAAGGGGCTGATTGGTGCTGAGTGGGTGTTCTTCAAGACAGGCCTCGGCGCCACCAACCATTTCGAATCCTGCGGCTTCATCCGCTCCGCCGCGGGTGTCGAGTATCCCGACATCCAGTATCACTTCCTGCCTGCCGCCATGCGCTACGACGGCAAGGCTGCTTTCGCCGGACACGGCTTCCAGGTGCATGTAGGCCCGATGCGGGCGAAGTCGCGCGGCTTCGTCCGTGTGCGGAGCAACAAGGCGCGCGAGGCGCCGCAGATCCTGTTCAACTACCTCACCCACCCGGACGACCTGCCCGAATGGCGCCGCGCCGTGAGGCTCACGCGCGAGCTGTTCCAGCAGCCCGCCATGCAGCGCTATGCGGCGGAAGAAATCCAGCCCGGCCCGAAGGTGAATTCGCACGCCGAGATTGACGCCTTCATCCGCGAGCATTGCGAAAGCGCCTATCACCCCTGCGGCACATGCAAGATGGGTGCGGTCGACGATCCGGCCGCGGTGGTGGACCCGGAGTGCCGGGTGATCGGCATCGAGGGCCTGCGCGTGGCGGATTCCTCCATCATGCCGCAGGTGACCAACGGCAACCTGAACGGCCCCACCATCATGATCGGCGAGAAGGCGAGCGACCACATCCTCGGCAAGCAGCCGCTGGCGCCGTCGAACCAGGAACCGTGGATCAACCCGGACTGGATGGTGAGCCAAAGATAGGGGGCTTCGACCCGCGCGCACTTTGTCTTCTCCCGCTGAAGCGGGAGAAGAAGGGCCCCGTTGCGGCACGCAACGGGGAGATGAGGGGAAGTCAAGGCGGATTGCGGCTCTCTTGACTTCCCCTCACCTACCCCAGCTTCGCTGGGGCCCCCTCCTCTCCCGCTGAAGCGGGAGAGGACGAAAGGCGCAATCCTCTTCGGAAAATAATCCTTGACTTTTATTCCTAGATATGCTAGATGCAGGGGCGAAAGTGCTTTCTGCTGATTGACATTGTGAATCTGTTTTTTGGCCCCGGCTTCGCTCGTCTTCTCCTGCGTCAGCGGGAGAGGAGCGGGAGAAGACTGGCGCGCTTCCCTCCCTAGGCCATCGCTTCCTTCAGGAACAATTCCCGCAGCTTCCTGACCACCGGCCCCGGTTGCCCGCCGCCGATGCGGTGGCCGTCGATCTCCACGATGGGCATGACGAATTGCGAGGCGGAGGTGAGGAAGGCTTCGTCCGCCGCGAGGGCTTCTTCCACCGTGAACTTGCGCTCGACGATCTCGACGCCCTCTTCCTTCGCCAGCCGCATCAGCGCCCGCCTTGTGCAGCCGGCGAGGATCTCGTTGGAGAGGTGACGGGTGATGACCTTGCCATCCTTCACGATGTAGGCGTTGGACGAGGTGCCCTCGGTGACGAAGCCGTGTTCCACCATCCAGGCTTCCTGTGCGCCCTTCTCATAGGCCTCCTGCTTGCCCAGCGCCGGGGCCAGCAGCATCACCGTCTTGATGTCGCGCCGCGCCCAGCGCAGGTCCGGCGTGGTGACGACCTTGATCCCCGTCACTGCATTGGGATTGCTGACGAGGCTCATGGCCTGGGTGAAGGCGATGAGGGTGGGCTTCACGTCGCCCTTGGGGAAGTTGAAGGTGCGGTCCGCGGCACCGCGCGTGACCTGCATGTAGATGATGCCTTCAGCGAGATTGTTCCGCCTGATGAGCTCAGAATGCATCTGGTCCAGTTCATCGCGCGTGCAGGGCCAGTCCATGCGGAGTTCGTTGAGTGACCGGCCGAGGCGCTCCATGTGCGCGGCGTAGTCGACCAACTTGCCGTTGATCACCGCGCTCACTTCATACACCCCGTCGGCGAACAGGAAGCCACGGTCGAAGATCGAGATTTTCCCTTCTGTTTCAGATAGATAATCACCATTCACGAAGACGGTGCGGACCATGGAAACGGGCTCCTTCATGCTGCATTGCCTCTAAGCATGATTCCGGCACTCTAATCCATGGGGGTTGTGGCGGCCTGTCCGGGCGGCTAGGAGATTGACCAACGTCAACAGCCATACAGGATATCATGCCGCGTAACGTTCCGGAGCAAGCGATAAAGGCCATGCTGAGCCGCGAAGAGGCCCTCTTCACCCAGCGCAACCCCACTTCGAAACAGCTCTCGGAAGATGCGGCCCGGAACTGGCTGAAGGGTGTTCCCATGCACTGGATGGTGGATTGGGGCACGCCATTCCCACTCTTCGTAGCCAAGGCGCAGGGCGTCGACGTGACCGACGCCGACGGCCACCACTACATCGACTTCTGCCTGGGCGACACCGGGGCCATGTTCGGCCACTCGCCGCCCGCCGTGGTCGACGCGCTGCAGCGCGAAGGGGCCAACGGCTTCACCACCATGATGCCGTCTCCCGATGCCGCAGTCGTGGGCAAGCTGCTCGAAGACCGCTTCGGCCTGCCCTGCTGGCAGGTGACGGCGACCGCGTCCGATGCCAACCGCGCCGTCATAAAGTGGTGCCGGGCCATTACCGGCCGAAGCAAGATCCTCGTCTTCAACCACTGCTACCATGGCGCGGTGGATGAGACTTACGTGACGATCGACGGCGGCACACCGCATGCCGACCCGGCGCTGATCGGCGAAGTGCGCAACCTCACGCGGTTCACCAAGGTCGTCGAGTTCAACGACATCCCCGCACTGGAAAAGGCGCTGGCGGAGAAGGACGTCGCCTGCGTGCTGGCCGAGCCGATCATGACCAACGTGGGCATGGTGCTGGCGGATGACGGCTACCACACCGCGCTGCGCGAATCGACCCGCAAGCATGGCACGCTTCTGGTGATCGACGAGACGCACTGCATGTCGTCAGGCCCCGGCGGCTATACCCGCGAATACGGGCTGGAACCTGACGCGATGGTGCTGGGAAAGCCCATCGCCGGCGGCATTCCCGCCGCCGTCTATGGCTTCACGCAGGACGTGACGGACCGCATCCGCAAATTCCTCGAGACGCGCACACCCGGCCATTCCGGCATCGGCACCACGCTGTCGGGCTCCAAGATCCAGCTGGCGCTGATGCGCGCCGTGCTGGAGAACTATTTCACCGAGGAGGCGTTCGGTCCCCTCGTGGCGCTGGCAAAGCGCCTCGAGAAGGGGATTGCCGATGTCATCATCAAACATGGCGTGGCGTGGCACGTCGTCCGCGTCGGCGCCCGGGTGGAGTTCATGTGCACTCCCGACCGGCCCCGCAACGGCGGCGAAGCTGCAAGAGTGATCCACCGGCCCATCGATGAAGCCGTGCATCACTATCTGCTCAATCGCGGGGTGATCGTCACCCCCTTCCACAACATGATGCTCATCTGCCCGGCGACGACCGAGGCACATGTGAACCAGCTGGTCGGAGGTCTCGACCGCTGTCTCACCGAACTGATGGGCTGAGGAGTAAACAGCATGACACTCGTGTTCCCCCGCCGCGAAGCCGAAGCGCAGGCCTTCCTCGATGCCAATCCGGACATCGAAAGCGTCCACGTGATCTGGACCGACATGTGCGGCGTTGCCCGCGGCAAGATCCTGCGCCGTGACGAGGTGGTGCCGGCCTGGAAGGACGGCCGCTTCATGCCGATCTCGGCACTCGTGCTCGACGTGACGGGCCAGGACGTGCCCGAAACCGGCCTCGTCTTCGACGAAGGCGACCGCGACATGCTGCTGTGGCCGGTACCCGGCTCCATGGTGCGCGTGCCCTGGGCGCATGTGCCCACCGCGCAATACATCGCCACCGTGCATGATCTCGACGGCACGCCGCATTACGCCGACCCGCGCAATGCGCTGGACAAGATCGTCAAGCGCTTCGAGCTGGAACTCGGCATGAAGCCGGTGGGGGCGGTTGAGCTCGAGTTCTTCCTGATGGACCGGGCCTCAGCACTCGCCGGCAAGCCGATGGCGCCGCAGTCGCTGATCAACGAGGCAAGGCCCCAGCACTACCAGGCCTATTATCTTCAGGATACGGAAGACTTCGGGCCCTTCTTCAAGGATCTCTATGCCTGGTGCGAGATTCAGGGCCTGCCGGCCAAGACGCTGATCTCGGAATACGCGCCGGGCCAGATGGAAATCGTGCTGCGCCACCGCGCTGACGTTCTCAAGGCCTGCGACGAAGGCATCATGCTGAAGCGGCTGATCAAGAACGTGGCCGAGAAGCACGGGCTGGCCGCCACCTTCATGGCCAAGCCCTATTCCGCGTGGACGGGCTCGGGGATGCACATCCATGTCTCGCTGGGTGATGAAGACGGCAACAACCTGTTCGCCGCCGAAGACCCGATGCAGAACGAACTGCTGATGCACGCCATCGGCGGCCTCAAGGCGGCGATGGCGGAATCGATGCTGATCTTCGCGCCCAATGCCAATTCCTACCGCCGCTTCCGCCGCAACTCCTATGCGCCGGTCTCGGCCAGCTGGGGCATCAACAACCGCACGGTGTCCTTGCGCATTCCGGCAGGCCCGCCCAAAGCCTGCCACATCGAGCACCGGCCGTCGGGCGCTGACGCCAACCCCTATCTCGTGATGGCCGCAATCCTTGCCGGCATGCATTACGGCATCACCGAGAAGTCCGACCCCGGCAACCCGGTGAACGGCAATGGCTATGAGCGCCGGGCGAAGTACATTCCGGGCAACTGGTTCGACGCCATCGACGCCTTCTGGCGGGCCTCGATCCTCAAGGAATATTTCGGCAAGGAATTCGTCGACACCTATTGTACGCTGAAGGAAGTCGAGGCCGACCGGTTCTATGCCGAACCCACGGCGCGCGACTTCGAATGGTACCTCCGCACCGTCTGAGGAAAGACACGGGAAAATGCCGGACTTCATCTTCGACCTGCCTGCCCTCGGCATTTTCCTGACCGTCTTCGCAACGGTTTCGAGCGTTGCGATCCTGCTGAATCTGATCTTCTGCCTGCCGCGCTTCATCAAGCTGGCGCCGCGCTTTTCCGAGGTGTCGGCAACCGTCATCACGGTGTGCGGCGCGCTGTTTGGCCTCTCCGTCACCTTCCTCGCCAACTCGGTGTGGAACATCGAAGACAGGGCGCGCGAGGCGGTCAGCGCCGAGGCGCGCGCCATCCGTGTGATGGAAGTCTACCTCGACGCCACGCAGGAACCGCCGCACAACGCCCTCTACCAGATGCTCGCTGACTACGGAGAGGGCGTTGCGGATGAATGGCACAGCATGGCCGATGGCGGCAGTGGCGGCAGCCAGGCCGAGACGTCGCTGCGCAAGATATATGCAGCGGTGATCCGTGATGTGTCGCACAGCGAAGAGGACAGGCTGCTGCACCAGCGCATCCTGGTGGCGCTCGACGCGCTTTCCACCGCCCGCCAGGAGCGGCTGTCAATCGCCCAGGACGTGGTCAGTCTGCCGCAATGGGTTCTGGTGATGGGCCTGGGCCTGCTGCTGTTGATAGTGGTTGCCATCAACCATGCGCCCTTTCCCTTCGCCCGGCGTGTGGCGCTGGCCATCGTGACGCTGGCGGTGAGCTTCATGCTGTTCGTGATCGTGCAACATGACCGGCCGTTCCGCGGCTACACAACCCTGACGCCGGACGCGATCGTCCGGGCATCGGGAGCCGGGGGTTGAATGGTCGACGTCGTCCACGACGGCAAGCGCTACATCATCGCAGGCCATCGCGGCGAGGGCTCCTTCCGCGATCTGCTGAAATGGCAGATGGAAGGAAAGCGCGCGCGCTGGCCGTGGCGCATGAAGAACCGCAGCTTCCCGCCGCCGCCCGCGCGCGTCGAAGGCGATGCGCTGAAGGCGACATGGATCGGGCACTCGACGGTGCTGCTGCAGACGGCGGGCCTCAACATCCTCACAGATCCCTTCCTCTCCTCGCGGGCGAGCCCCGTTCCCTTCGCCGGACCGAGGCGCGTGCGCCCGGCAGCACTCACCGCGGAGACGCTGCCGCCCATCGACCTGATCCTGCTGAGCCACAACCACTATGACCACATGGACCTGCCGGCTCTGCGCCGCATCGCCAAGCACCACGCCGCACATGTGGTGACGCCGCACGGTAATGCGCGCTGGGTGCGGCGGGCCTCGCCCCGTTTCGGTATCGACGAGCTGGGCTGGGGCGAGCACGTGGAGCACAAGGGCCTGCGCATTCACCTCACCCCTGCGCTGCACTGGTCGAAGCGCGGCTTCTTCGATGCCAATGCCGCACTGTGGGGTGCCTTCGTGGTGGAGGCGCCGGGCGGCCCCATTTACTTCGCGGCGGACACCGGCTTTGGTAAGGGTTCGACATTCGCCGACGTGCGCAAGCGCTTCGGTGCGCCGCGCCTGTCGCTGCTGCCAATCGGCGCCTATGAGCCGCGCTGGTTCATGCATCCGCAGCACATGAACCCGGACGAGGCCGTGAAAGCACACGTCTTGCTCGAAAGCCACGCCAGCATTGCGATCCACCACGGCACCGTACAGCTCACCGACGAGCCGGTCGATGCGCCGGTGGCGGCGCTGAAGGACGCTCTCGCACAACATTCGGTTGACCCTGCCCGGTTCCTTGTGCCTGATGCGGGCGAAACCCTGGACATTGACTGAGGATACCGATGACGCTGCGACGCGCCGCCCTTGCTGCGGGATTTTTGCTTGTTTCCGCAGTGCCCGCCTTCGCGGCCGAAGGCCTTGACGGCCGCACGCTGGGGCTGCCCTGGGCCATCCCGTTCCTCGGCATGCTGCTGTCGATCGCCATCTTTCCGCTGGTGGCATCGGATTTCTGGCATCACCACCGCTTCAAGGTGGCTGTTTTCTGGTCGCTGCTGGCGCTGATCCCCATCGTGGTGACGCGGAGCCTCGGCACTGCAGGCGAGGCGCTGGTGCATACGGCGCTGGAGGAATACATCCCCTTCATCCTGCTGCTGCTGGCGCTGTTCACGGTGGCCGGCGGCATCGTGGTGCGCGGCAACCTGCATGGCTCACCCGGCACCAACACGGCGATCCTGGCAATCGGCGCAGCACTCGCCTCGATCATCGGCACCACGGGTGCGGCGATGATCATGATCCGTCCGCTGCTGCGCGCGAACGATGACCGCAAGCACAATGTGCATGTCTTCGTGTTCTTCATCTTTCTCGTCGCCAATGCCGGCGGCGCGCTCACGCCGCTTGGCGACCCGCCGCTGTTCCTAGGATTCCTGCGCGGGGTGAGCTTCTTCTGGCCAACCGTGCACCTGCTGCTGCCCGCGCTGCTGATCGTCGGCGTGCTGCTCGCCCTGTTCTTCGCCATGGACAGTTTCATCTATCGCAAGGAAGGCCATATGCGGCGCGACCCCACCCCGGACGGCGCGCCGGTGCATGTGATCGGCGGCATCAACTACCTGCTGACCGCGGCCATCATCGCCACCATCCTGCTGTCGGCGTCCGTCGACCTCGGCGAAGTGGTGATCTTCGGAACCCATGAGCCCATCGCCGCGCTGCTGAGGGACGCGGCCTTCCTCGCCATCGTCGGCCTTTCGCTTGCCTTCACGCCCCAGGAGCGCCGCGCGGCGAACAAGTTCGACTGGGAGCCGATCAAGGAGGTGGCGGAACTCTTCGCGGGCATCTTCATCACCATCATCCCGGTGCTGGCGATGCTGAAGACCGGCATGGGCGGCGTGTTCGCGCCGCTCGTCTCGCTCGTGCAGGGGCCCGCAGGAGAGCCCAACAACCTGGCTTATTTCTGGATCACCGGCGGGCTCTCGTCCTTCCTCGACAATGCGCCGACCTACCTGGTGTTCTTTGAACTCGCGGGCGGCGACCCGCAGCAGCTGATGACGGAGGGCGCTACCACGCTCGCCGCCATTTCGGCGGGTGCGGTGTTCATGGGTGCCAACACCTACATCGGCAATGCACCGAACTTCATGGTCTATGCCATGGCGCGTGACGCGGGCGTGAAGATGCCAGGCTTCTTCGGCTACATGCTGTGGTCGGGCGCAATCCTGCTGCCGCTGTTCGCGGTGGTAGGCTGGCTGTTCTTCACGGGGTAAGCGGGGTTCCCCTCTACTCGCCCTTTTCCTTCTTGGTCGAGACCATCAGCTTGTCGATATAGGCCAGGAGCAGGGCCGAGATGACGAAGGTGAGGTGAATGATGGTGAGCCACATCAGCTGGCCATCGGTATACATCTGCGCATTGAGGAAGACCTGCAGCAGGTGGATGGACGAGATCGCCACGATGGTGGAGGCCACCTTGATCTTCAGCGAGGAGGCATCAAGCTTGCCAAGCCAGGAAATCTCCGCACCTTCCGCATTGTCGAAGCGGCTGACGAAGTTCTCGTATCCCGAGATGATGACCATGACCACGAGGCTCGCCACCAGGGCGGCGTCGATCAGCGACAGCATCTTGAGGATGGTATCGGTCTCCTGCAGCACGAAGAGCTTGTCGACGAACTCCCACAGCTTCTTGGCGAATGAAATCGCATAGAGCAGCAGCGCCACTGTCAGGCCGAGGTAGAAGACCACCAGCAGCCAGCGTGAGGCCAGGATGATGTTCTCGATGAGGTGTTCAAGCTTCTTCATGGGAGAGGACCCGCCGTTGGACGGGTCCCCTGATAGCGTATCCGTTGGCTGAGGCAAGGGGGCCTCTTACTCGGCGGTTCCGACCACCGGGGCAGGCTCCGGCTTGTCGTTGCGGGTCTTCCACAGCGACCAGAGGATGCCGGAGGCCAGCACGCCGATGGTGACGGCAAGCGAGATGGCGGTGTCGATCTTGATGCCGAGCGGCACGAGGAAGATCTTGATGCCAACCAGCACCAGGATGACCGCCAGCGAGTACTGGAGATACTTGAACCTGTGCATGGCGGCGGCAAGCGCGAAGTAGAGGGCGCGCAGGCCAAGAATGGCGAAGATGTTCGAGGTATAGACGATGAACGGGTCCTGCGTGACGGCGAAGATGGCCGGCACCGAGTCCACCGCGAAGACCAGGTCCACGAACTCGACAATGATGAGTGCCACGAAGAGCGGCGTGATGAACAGCGCCAGCTTGCCGGTCTTGGGGTCGATCTGGCGGATGGTGAACTTTTCGCCATGCAGCCTGTCGGTGACGCGGAAGTTCTTCTTGATGAGCTTCAGCATCCAGTTGTCCTCGAGCGAGGGCTTGTCGCTCGACGTCTTGAACATCTTGAGGCCGGTGAACACCAGGAAGGCGCCGAACAGGAACAGGATCCACTGGAAGGACATCACCAGCGCAGCGCCCACGCCAATCAGGATGGCGCGGAACAGGATGACGCCGATGATGCCCCAGAACAGCACGCGGTGCTGATATATGCGTGGAATGCCGAGGAAGGCGAAGACCGTGGCGATGACGAAGATGTTGTCCATCGCCAGCGACTGTTCGATCAGGTACCCGGTGAAGAACTCGAGGCCGGACTGGGCTCCGCGCGCATGCCACACCCAGGCGCCGAAGGCGAAGGCGATGGCCATGTAGCCGCCATAGAGCAGGAAGCTCTCCTTGGCCTCGATCTCCTTCTGGCCCTTGTGCAGGAAGCCGAGGTCAAGGACGAGGAGGCCGATGACCACCGAGATGAAGATCAGCCAGAAATAGGCGGGCGTGCCGAGGAAGTCGGAGAATATGAACGTCTGGAGAATTTCCATTGCCGGACCCTGCGTTGAATGTTGTCATTCTGCAGCTCCGACATCACGGGACATTCATCCCGCCAGAGGGGCCCGGCGCCGCACTGGTGAAATATGGCGAATTGCGGCAAGTTCAAGCTCTGGTTCGATAACGAATTTGTGAACGGCAGGGGGAGACGCGGATTTGCGCACATCGAAGGCCATCCAGGTGATCGGTTGCCACGCCGAGGGCGAGGTGGGCGACGTGATCGTGGGGGGTGTTGCCCCGCCGCCGGGGAGAACAGTTTGGGAACAATCCCGCTTCGTGGCCTCGGACGGCAGGCTTCGCGCCTTCGTGCTGAACGAGCCCAGGGGCGGCGTCTTCCGGCATGTGAACCTGCTGGTGCCGCCCAAGGACCCCCGCGCCCAGATGGGCTTCATCATCATGGAACCGGAGGATACGCCACCCATGTCCGGCTCCAACTGCATCTGTGTCGCCACCGTGCTGCTCGATGCCGGGATCATTCCGATGACGGAGCCGGAGACCAGGCTGGTGCTGGAGGCGCCGGCCGGGCTGATCGAGGTGACGGCACAGTGCCGCGATGGCAAGGCGCAGTCGATCACGCTCAGGAACGTGCCGGCCTTTGCGGAGCGCATTGCCGTGCCGCTGGACGTCGAGGGGCTGGGCACCATCACCGTCGACACCGCCTTCGGCGGCGACAGCTTCGTGATGGCGGATGCCGGGGCGCTGGGATTCAGTATCACGCCAGACGAGGGACGCGACCTTGCGGTGGTCGGGCGCAGGATCGTGAAGGCGGCGAATGAAAAACTGGGATTCACCCATCCGGATCTTCCTGAATGGCGGCATTTTTCCTTCGCCTTCCTGACAGGCGAACTGGAACGCGTGGACGACTGCCTGTCGAGCCGCAATGCCTGCGTGGTGAAGCCCGGCAAGATCGACCGCTCGCCCACCGGCACCGGCTGCTCGGCGCTGATGGCCGTCCTCCATGCCAAGGGCCTGCTGAAGGAAGGCGAGCGCTACATCGGCCGCTCGATCATCGAGAGCCGCTTCATCGGCGAGGTGGCGGGACTCACCACGGTGGGCAATCACGCGGCGATCATCCCCATCATTACCGGGCGGGCGTGGATCACCGGGCAGTCGACCCTGATGCTGGATCCGGAAGACCCCTGGCCCGACGGCTACAAGATCGCCGACACCTGGCCCATCGACGCAAAGGACTGAGCCAAATGAAGATCACCGAGATTCCGGTCACCTGCCTCGTCGAGGCGCAGGACAAGCTGGGCGAGGGCTGCTTCTGGGACGTCTCGACCCAGACGCTGTGGTGGCTCGACATCATCGAGCCTTCGGCGATCCACCGCCTGCATGTGGCATCAGGTGCTTATCGCAAGTGGCAGTTCACCGAGAAGGTGACGGCCATGGCCAAGCGCAATGACGGCACGGTGCTGGTGGGCACGCAGGCGGGGCTGGCGATCTTCAACCCGGAGACGGGCGCGCTGACACCGTGGCGCAGGATCGACCCGGAAACGCCGGGCAACCGCGGCAATGACGGGGCCTGCGATGCGCGTGGCCGCTTCTGGTTCGGCACCATGATGAACAACATCGGTCCCCGCGGAGAGGACCTTCCCATCACGGCATCCACCGGCAAGCTGTTTCGCATCGATGCCAGTGGCAACGTCGCGGTGATGGAGACAGGGATCGGTGTTTCCAATGGCCCCTGCTGGTCGCCCGACGGGCGCAGCTTCTACTTCACGGATTCGATGGCGCAGATCATCTATGCCTATGACTTCGACGAAGCGGCTGGCACCATCTCCAACCGTCGCGTCCTGAACGACACGAAGGATTACGGCTATCCTGATGGCGCGACGGTGGATGCCCATGGCTTCATCTGGAGCGCGCGCTGGGAGGGATCTTGCGTACTGCGCATCGACCCCAAGGGCCGCATCGACCGCGTGGTGCCGATGCCGGCGAAGCGCGTGACGAATGTGTGCTTCGGTGGCGCAAAGCTTGACACGCTCTATGCCACCTCCTCGCGGCAGGGGTTGCCGGAGGAAGAGCTGCGCGACCGGCCGCTGACGGGCGGGCTGTTCTGCTTCGACCCGCACGTCACCGGCTTCGAAAAACCCGCTTTCGCGGGCTGAGCGGACGGGTTATTCGTCATACAAAAGCACGCAAGGGAGAGCCCAAGATGAACCTCGTCCAGATTACCGACCAAAAGGGCAAGCGCCGCGTGGGCCTCGTGGCGGCAGACCGGATCGTGCTGCTGAAGAAGGCCGCGACCACGCTCGATCTCGCGCGCATGGCCCTGCAGGCGGGCGTGAAGTTGTCAGCCATGGCTTCGTCGCTCGCAACTTCGACGACAGAGGACTATGCGGCGGCACTAAAGGAAAAGCGCGTGCTGACGCCGGTGGACCATCCGGACCCTGCCCACTGCATCATCACCGGCACCGGCCTCACGCATCTGGGCTCCGCTGCTGCGCGCGACGGCATGCACAAGAAGCTGTCGGGCGCCAAGGAAGACCTGACCGACAGCCTGAAGATGTTCAAGATGGGCCTCGAGGGCGGCAGGCCGAAGTCGAAATCAGAAGCGGGCGTGCAGCCCGAGTGGTTCTACAAGGGCGACGGCTCATGGCTGGTCGGACCCGGCAAACCGCTGCCAATACCCGCCTTCGCGCTCGACGGCGGCGAGGAACCGGAACTGGCGGGCCTCTATGTCATCGATGACAAGGGCCGCCCGGTGCGGCTCGGCTTCGCGCTGGGCAACGAATATTCCGACCATGTGACCGAGCGGCAGAACTACCTCTACCTCGCGCATTCGAAGCTGCGCCATTCCTCCATCGGGCCGGAGATGGTGGTGGGCGGCATTCCTGCCTCGATCGAGGGCATGAGCCGCATCCTCCGTGGTGGCAAGGTGATCTGGGAAAAGCCCTTCCTCACCGGCGAGAAGAACATGAGCCACACGCTGGCCAATCTCGAATATCACCACTTCAAGTATGACGGCTTCCGCCGCCCGGGCGACCTGCACATCCACTATTTCGGCACGGCCACCCTCTCGATCGCCGACAATGTGAAGACGCAGGACGGCGACGTGTTCGAGATCAGCGCCGCACCGTTTGGTGCGCCCCTGCGCAACCCGCTGAAGGCAGTGAAGGCGGCGCACAAGCCGGGCAGTGTGAAGGCGCTGTGAGCACGGAGTTCATCGCCCTCGACTGGGGCACCACATCCTTCCGCGCCTATCGCGTGGCCGCTGGCGGACATGTGCTGGACACCATCGCAGCGACGGAAGGAATCCTTGCGGTGAAGGACGGCGCCTTCGAGGCGGCACTCGAACGGCTGATCGGCGCCTGGGACGTGAACCTGCCCATCATGGCCGCCGGCATGATCACCTCGCGGCAGGGCTGGATCGAACTGCCTTATCTCCCCTGCCCCGCGAGTGCCGAGGACGTCGCGGGCGCACTGCACCGACACACCACCGCCTCGGGGCGACACATTGCCTTTGCCACGGGGCTCAGCTACCGCGCGCCCGACGGCATGCCCGACGTGATGCGCTCGGAAGAGGTGCAGGTGTTTGGTTCTCTTGACCTTGGCGTCTCGCACTTCGTCACCCCGGGCACGCATTCCAAGTGGATCACCACCGAGGGCGACCGGCTGGTGCGCTATTCCACCTATGTGACGGGCGAGGTTTTCGCCGCACTGAAGGATCACACCATTCTCGGGCGCCTGATGAAGCCGGGGCCGGATGACGAGAAGGCCTTCGCCGTGGGTGTGCGCGCCGCGCTGGAGGACCCGGCGGGCTTCCTGCACCGCATCTTCTCGGCGCGTTCGCTGGGGCTGTTCGGCGAAATCGCGCCTGAGGCGATCTCCTCCTATCTCTCGGGCCAGGTGATCGGCTCGGAAGTGGCGCATGCCATCAGGGACAATCCGCGCGAGGCGGAATATGCCGTGCTGGCCTCGCCCGGCATCGGCGGGCGCTATGTGAAGGCGATCGATATCGCGGGGCTGAAGGTGCGCTACGGCGACCCCCAGGCCATCGTGAAGGGACTGGCGATCATCGCAAGGAAGGCGGGGATCATATGATGCGTTTCGAAGACGCCGCGAAGGCCTGCGGCATCGTGGCCATTCTGCGCGGTGTGACGCCGGGCGAGGTGGAGGGCATCGGCGATGCGCTCCACGATGCGGGCATTCGCGTGGTCGAGGTGCCGCTCAATTCGCCGGAGCCCTTCCGCTCCATCGCCGCCCTCGCGGCGCGCTTCCAGGGCCGCATGGTTGTGGGTGCGGGCACGGTTCTGGATGTCGACAGCGTCGACAAACTGAAATCGGCGGGCGGGGAGATTTCCGTGTCGCCCGACTGCAACCCGCAGGTCATCGGGCGCGCCGTGGAGCTTGGCCTCGTGCCGCTGCCGGGCGTGTTTACGCCGACGGAAGCCTTCACCGCGGTGCGCGCCGGTGCGCGGCACCTGAAGCTGTTTCCGGCGGAAGCCGCGAGCCCCAAGACGGTGAAGGCGTGGAAGGCGGTGCTGCCACGCGACGTGAACATCTATGCGGTGGGGGGCGTGACGCCTGCCAACATGAAGGACTGGGCCGATGCCGGCTGCGCAGGTTTCGGCATCGGCTCCAACATTTACAAGCCGGGCATGAGTGCCGATGATGTGGGCAAGGCCGCACGCGAATTCGTGGCGGCGTGGAAGAACCTGAAGGGGAATTGAGATGAAGGTTGCGATGGTGACGGGTGCCGGTTCAGGGATCGGCAAGGCAGTGGCGCTGGCCTTCGCGCGCGAGGGCTACAATGTGGTGCTGGCCGGACGCCGCGCCGATCTGCTGAATGCGGTGGCCAAGGAGATCGGGCCGAACGCACTGCCGGTTCCCACCGATGTGGCGGACCCCAAGTCGGTGAAGGCACTGTTCGCCGCCTGCAAGGCCAAGTTCGGGAGGCTGGACGTGCTCTTCAACAATGCCGGCACCGGTGCGCCGGGCACCATCATGCTCGAGGACCTGTCAATCGAGATGTGGCAGAACGTTGTGAACGTCAATCTCTCCGGCGTCTTCTACTGCATGCAGGAGGCCTTCCGCATGATGAAGGAGCAGACCCCGCGCGGCGGCCGCATCATCAACAACGGCTCGATCTCGGCCCATGCGCCGCGACCCAACTCGGCCCCCTACACCTCGACCAAGCATGCGGTGACGGGCCTCACCAAGTCAGGCTCGCTCGATGGCCGAAAGTATGACATCGCGGTCTGCCAGATCGACATTGGCAATGCCGGAACCGAGATGACCGAGAAGATGAAGACCGGCATGCCGCAGGCCAATGGCTCCATGGCACCGGAGCCCACGATGGATGTGGCGAACGTCGCGAAGACGGTGATGTACATGGCATCGCTGCCATTGGAGGCCAACGCGCAGTTCGTGACGGTGATGGCGACCAAGATGCCCTATGTCGGGCGGGGGTAGTCCCCATTCGATTCATCATCGCCGGGCCTGATGAACGTCAGGAATGCCGGGGCGTCAGTTCCCGTCCTCGGGCAGCCTCGGCAACGCGTGCACGGTGATGCCTTCCTCGACCAGCGCCTTGGCTTCGTCCGCCGTCGTCTGGCCATAGATGCCGCGCTGCTCGGATTCCTCGTAGTGGATCTTGCGGGCCTCATCGGCAAAACGGTCGCCGACATATTCGGCGTTTTCTTCCACGTGCTTGCGCATCTCGCGCATCATGTTCATGAGTTCGGCGAGGCGCGGATCGGCCGGGGCGGCGACCATCTTCGTCGCTGAATCGCTCTTGCGATTGGACTTGGCCGGAATGCCCGGCGCCATGAGCTGCTTCTCGACCTTCACAGAACCGCACTGCGTGCAGCTCACGAGGCCGCGGTCCGCCTGCTCGTCATAGGCGGAACTGTTGCGGAACCAGCCATCGAAGGCATGGCCCTTGTCGCATATGAGGTCGTAATGAATCATCGGCTTCAGGTAACGATTGCTCAGTCGGGTTTCAAGACAGTTAAGGACATGGCCCGGTCATGGAAAAGGGCCGGAATGCGGGCGCGGGCCAGATCCGCCTGCGAGAGATCGAGATCGGCGATCACGATGCCGGGCTCGGTGCCCGCCTCCGCCAGCACCTCGCCCCAGGGCGAGACGATGAGCGAGTGGCCATAGGTCTCGCGGCCCGACTCATGCCTGCCGCCCTGCGCGGCAGCCAGTACGAAGCTGCCGGTCTCGATGGCGCGTGCACGCAGCAGCACGTGCCAGTGCGCCTGCCCCGTGGGCACGGTGAAAGCCGAGGGCACGGTGAAGAGCTTTGCACCCGCCTTGGCCAGCGCGCGGTAGAGATGCGGGAAGCGCATGTCATAGCAGATAGTGAGGCCGATCGGCCCCAGCGGTGTTTCAACCAGCACCGCTTCCGCGCCGCCTTCATAGGCGTGTGACTCGCGCAAGCTCTCGCCCGTGGGCAGATCAACATCGAAGAGGTGGATCTTGTCATAGCGCGCGGCAATAGAGCCATCGGGTGCGAAGAGCAGCGAGCGATTGAGCAGCTTGTCACCCGGGCCCTTCAGCGCCAGAGAGCCAATGTTGAGCCACAGGCCGAGATCATGTGCGAGGGCGGAAAACATTTCGACGCTCTCGTCTTCCGATTCCGACTTCGCCAGCGACCTGAGGCGCGGGCGGTCCGGCTCCAGGATGTTGGTCATCTCGGGCGTCGAGACGAATGTGGCGCCCTGACCCACGGCTTCGCGGATGAGCGCAGAGGCCTCCGCCGCGTTGCGGGCCATGTCGGTACCCGAACGCAGCTGGATGAGAGCGGCGCGGATCACTGCTCTGCGAGCAGCGGGTCGAGCTGGCCGCGCCGGTCGAGCTCATGAATGTCGTCGGAGCCGCCAACATGGCTCTCGCCGATGAAGATCTGCGGCACGGTGCGGCGGCCATTGGCGCGCAGCATCATCTGCTGGCGAAGGCCTGCGTCCTGCACGTCGATTTCCTCGAAGGCGACACCCTTCTTTGTCAGCAGCGCCTTGGCGGCGTGGCAGTAGGGGCAATAGGGGGTGGTGTAGATCGTGACTTTCTGCATGATCGATCAAATATGAGACTTCGACGGAAGCTGGACAAGGGCGAAGGTCAGCAGGTTCACCTGCCGGGCGCCGGCCTTCCGCAGCGCCAGCGAGCAGGCCTCGGCCGTCGCCCCCGTGGTGCGCACGTCATCCACCAGCAGCACGGACTTTCCCGCCACCACAGCGAGCAATTCGGGGCGCACCGCGAATGCGTTGCGGACGTTCTTGCGCCGCGCCGCCTCATCCAGCCCCACCTGGGCACGGGTGCTTCGGGCACGGATGAGGACGTCATGCCGCCAAGGTGTGCCGGAAAGAGCGGCGATGCGCTGTGTGAGAAAGGCGGACTGGTTGAAGCGCCGCCGCCACAGGCGCAGATAATGCAGTGGCACCGGCAGCATCACGTCCGACTGGGCGATCAGCCTGCGGCCGGCAATCGCCATCATGCGCGCCATGAGCAGGCCCGCCTCGGGCCGGTCACGGTATTTCAGGGCGTGGACGAGCTTCGCAGCCTCGTCCTCGAACAGCACGGCAGCCCGCGAGCGGTCCCAGGCGGGCGGGTCCGACAGGGCGGCTGCGGACAGCGCGCCATCGCCCTGGTCATAGGCGAAGGGGGTGCCCAGCGCGTTGCAGACTGGCTCCTCGATCAGCTTCAACCGGCCCCAACAGGCAACGCAGAGGCTTGAAGGTTCGCCAACAGGTACCGCGCAGGACAGGCAGAGACTGGGCGTGACCAGGTCCACGAAGCCCCGCCACAGGCGGGGGGCGAGATGGGAAAATGCAATCTGCATGACGTAACATTAACACAGCGCAGCGGAACCGTGGATTCCCTTGCGCGATTGGTCTAACAGCGGCCCTAACCAGCCTCGGAGCCACCCGCATGTCCTTTTCCCGTGCCGATCTCGACCGCCTTGCCGCCATCATGGCGGAGGCCGCCGAAACCGAAATCATGCCGCGCTTCCGCAGTCTTGAGGATGGTGGCGTCCGCGAGAAGACCGGTGCCCTTGACCTCGTCACCGACGCCGACGAGCAGGCAGAATGGAGAATTCGCGACCAGTGCGCCAAGGCCTTCCCGAACACGCTGTTCGTGGGCGAGGAATCGGTGGCGCGCGACAAGGGACTGCTCGACAAGATCGGCAGTGCCGACCTCTGCATCATCGTCGACCCCGTCGACGGCACGTCGAACTTCGCCTGGGGCCTGCCGCTGTTCGGCGTCATGGCCGCGGTGGTGGCCAAGGGCGAGACGGTGGCGGGGCTGATCTATGACCCCGTGGGCCGCGACTGGCACAAGGGGCTGAAGGGCACAGGCGCCTGGGGCGAGAGCGCAAATGGCCGCACGCGAGACTTGGCCGTGGCAAAGCCCGACGCGCTGTCCGAGATGACCGGGCTCTCCTCCTGGTACCTGATGCCGGAGCCGCAGCGCTCGCGCACCGTGGCCAACCTCGCCAAGACCAAGGCCAGCTTCAACTACCGCTGTGCGGCCTATGAATATCGCCTGATCTCGGAAGGCCTCGTGCACTTCTCGCTGCACTACAAGCTGATGCCGTGGGACCATGCGGCGGGCGTGCTGATCCACGCAGAAGCGGGCGGCTATTCGGCCCTCCTTGACGGCAACCCCTATGACGCGATGAAACACGAGGGCGGCATCATCTCGGCGCCCGATCGCGCCACATATGACCTCATCCGCCGCGAGCTCGTGGGCTGATGACAGGGGCAACTCCCCTCTTCGACCGCGCCCTGGCGGCGGACCGCGCTTCACGCAAGCGCGGTGCCGAGCCCAACATCCTGACGCGCACCATCGCCGAGGAGCTGGTCGAACGGCTCGCATTCGTCAACCGCCGCTTCGAACACGTGCTGCTGATCGCGGCGGAACCGGAAGCGATTGCCGAACGCCTGAAGGAAGGTGGCCAGGTGAAGCAGGTGGAAACGCGTGGCCCTTCGGCAAGCGACGACCTCGGTCTGCCCGAAGCGCGCTACGACGCGGTGTTCAGCATCCTCGACCTGCAGACTTTCAACGACGTGCCGGGCGCGCTGATCCAGATGCGCCGCGCGCTGAAGCCCGATGGCCTGCTGCTCGCCTGCCTTTTCGCGGGCGATACGCTGACAGAACTCCGCCAGTCATGGCTGGCGGCGGAGGCTGCCGTCTCTGGCGGCGTTTCACCCCGCGTGGCACCGATGATCGACGTGCGCGAACTGGGTGGACTATTGCAACGCGCAGGCCTTGCCCTGCCGGTGGCCGACCTCGACCGCACCATTGTGCGTTATGCCGATGCGGTGGCGCTGATCCACGAGATCCGCGAGCTGGGCCTTTCCAACAACCTCGTCGGGCGCTCTCGTACACCCGTCAGCCGCCGGCTGATGGGCGCTGCGATCAACCACTACCAGCAGAACTTCGCCGACCCGGACGAGCGCGTGCGCGCGACGGTGGAGGTTGCCTGGATCACCGGCTGGGCCCCGCATGAAAGCCAGCAGCAGCCCCTGAAACCGGGAAGTGCAAAGGCAAGGCTGGCCGATGCGCTGAAGGTGGAAGAGAAGAAGATTTGAACCACCCACAAGCGCTTTTCCTATTCCTCATCATGCCCGGGCTTCACCCGGGCATCTTCTTTGCTGGTCGCCAAAAGGGATCGTCGAGACAAGCCCGGCGATGATGATGGTGGCGAGTGGGGCCACGACCTCTACAGCAAATCCACCAGATGCGGGATCAGGGGCACGTCCGCCGGCGGCATGGGATAGTCCTTCAGCTTCTGGGGCCTGACCCAGGCGATGGCCTGGCCTTCGGCACCCACGACCTGGCCCTTCCAGCGGCGGCAGACGTAGAGCGGCATCAGCAAGTGAAAGTCTTCATAGGCGTGGCTGGCGAAGGTGAGAGGTGCGAGACATGACTCGGCAACGTCGATGCCAAGTTCTTCCTTCAGTTCACGAATCAATGCGGCTTCCGGGCGCTCGCCCGCCTCCACCTTGCCACCCGGAAATTCCCACAAGCCGCCCAGCTGCTTGTCCATGGGGCGCTGCGAGAGCAGCACGCGGCCATCCTTGTCGATCAGCGCCACGGCGGCGACGAGGACGATCTTCATCACTAGCTGCGGTAGGAGCCGTTGATGTCGATGTAGCGGTGCGTGAGGTCGCAGGTCCACACGGTGGCCTTGCCCTTGGCCACACCCACATCCGCCTCGATCACGATGTGGCGGCCCTTCATGTGCGGCATGATCTCCGCTTCCTTGTAGCCCGGATCGCGCATGCCATTCTTTGCGACCGTGATGCCACCGATCTTGATCTTCAGCCTGTCGCGGATGGCCTTCTCGCCAGCCTTGCCGATCGCCATGACGACGCGGCCCCAGTTGGCGTCCTCGCCCGCGATCGCCGTCTTCACAAGTGGCGAATTGGCAATCGACATGGCGATGCGGTGGGCGGCTTTGTCATTTTCCGCACCGGTGACGGCGATCTCAATGAACTTCTCGGCACCTTCGCCATCCTTCGCCACCTGGTGGGCGAGGTCCATGCACAAGCCGTTCAGCGCCTTCGAGAAGGCCTTGAGCTCCTTGTCGTCGGCGCGCAGGCCCTTGGTGGCGTTGCCGGCCTTGCCGGTGGCGAACAGCAGAACCGTATCGGAGGTGGAGGTATCGCCATCCACCGTGATGCAGTTGAAGCTCTTGTCCACCGCCTTCGACAGCAGCTTCTGCAGAACCTTCGAGGGGATCGCCGCATCGGTGAAGATGAAGACCAGCATGGTCGCCATGTCGGGAGCGATCATGCCCGAGCCCTTGGCGATGCCGTTGATGGTGACGGTCTTGCCGCCGAGCTTTACCCGGGCGGTGGCCGCCTTGGGGAAGGTGTCGGTGGTCATGATGGCCTTGGCGGCCATGCCCCATTGATTGGGTTCCGCCGTTTCGGCGAGCTTCGCCAGGGCATTGGTGATGAAACCGGGGTCCAGCGGCTCGCCGATGACGCCGGTCGAGGCCTGGAATATTTCATGCGGCTTGCAGCCGAGGAGCTTCGCCGCGGACTTGGCCACGGCGGTGACGGTGGCGACACCCGCCTTGCCGGTGAAGGCATTGGCATTGCCGGCATTGATGACCACCGCGCGGGCAGATCCGCCCTCGAGGCTGTCGACGCACCAGTCCACCGGTGCGGAGCGCGACTTGGAGCGGGTGAAGGAGCCAGCCACCGCGGTGCCGGGCTCCATGACGGCCAACAGCACGTCAGGCCGGTTCTTGTAGCGAATGCCTGTTTCGGCCGCCGCCAGCCTGACGCCGGCGATGGGCGGCAGGTCCGGGAAGGCCGCTGGCGCCAGCGGCGAGACCTGATGTGCGTCTTGATTCGCCATGGCGAGCCCCCTCAGAACGGTCAGGATACGGTGTCGGGTCTTACTGTGCCGGAAGCTGCAGGTCGCCTTTGCCGGTGGTGGCGTCGCCAGCCGCATTGTCGCCGCCCAAAGCCGGCACGGCGCCGTCGCCGCCCTGGTCGAGCGTCGGCTTGGTGTTCTGGAAGCTCTTGGCGGCCTTGGCGGCCTCCTCGGCGTATTTCTTGAGATCGTCGTCGAGGATCTCGACCTTCGAGGCCTCGCGGATCTTGGTCATGACCTCGCCGACCTTCTGGCGCAGCAGCACGTTGCGGATGGCCTGCTTCACCTGGTCATAGGGCTGGGCAGCGCCCTGCTTCTTGTCCTCGAGGCGGATGATGTGCCAGCCGAAGTCTGTCTTTACTGGCTGCGAGGTCTCGCCCACCTTCAGCGCGAAGACGGCCTTCGAGAACTCCGGAACCATCTCGGCTGAGGTGAAGTAGCCGAGGTCACCGCCGTAGTCCTTCGAGCCGTCGAGGCTGTACTTCTTGGCGAGGTCCTCGAACTTCTGGCCGTCGGCCAGCATCTTCTCGATGTCCTGGGCTTCCTTTTCGGTGGCGACCAGGATCATGCGGGCGCGCACCCGCTCCGTCTGCTGGAGCTTCGCGGCTTCCTCGTCATAAACCTTCTTGATCTCTTCTTCCGTCACCATCGGGCGGATCTTCTGGAAGAAATAGGCGTCGCGCAGGGCCTTGGCCTGGTAAAGGGCGAGGCGGCGCTTGTATTCCTCAGTCTCGGCGATGCCTTCCTTGACGGCGTACTGGGCGAGCAGGTGGCGTTCGATCAGGTACTCAACGACAAAGGGGTAGCGCAACTTGGGCGGCATGTCGGGCAACTGGCCGATGATGTCGTCCGTCGCCATCTGGACTTCCGAAACCCGGATTTCGTGGCCGTTGACGATGGCGATGACCTTGTCGTCCTTCGGCGGGGCGTCTTCCTGCGCCCGGGCGGGCATCGCAAGGCTCATGCCCAGCAGAGCCGATGCTGCGCAAATAGTGAAAAGACTACGATAAAACGACATTCAAGTCCACCGTTCAAAGGGCCATCGACCGCCCCGGATGCCATCGACCGGGCGCTGCTCTTTGTCCTTCAAAGAAGGCAAGAATAAGCCCCCGCACGCGTCTGTCCGGGCCGTCACAACTCGCGCGCACATTGGTCGTGTTGCCGAAGCCTTGCAAGTGGGCGGGCCACAGATGAAACCCCTGTTGCGCCAATGCAACACATTGAAATCACGGAACCTTGGCACCATCTGGCAGGCGATGCGATTTTCGTCGCGGCGGCGCATTGCCCCGGCCCCGCAACTTGACTAGAAAGCGCCTCGACCCGGGGGCGGACGGCCCCTACCTGAAGGAAACGAATCAATGTTCGGATTGCGCGGCATCGCCGCTAGGATTTTCGGCTCCAGCAACGACCGCCGCATCGCCAAGTACCGCGGCCGGGTGGAGGCGATCAACGCGCTCGAGCCCGAACTCGAGGCCCTGTCGGACGACGAACTGCGCGCCCGGACCGCAATGTTCAGGGAACAGCTGGCGGGAGGCAAGGACCTCGACGACATCCTGGTGCCCGCCTTCGCCACCGTCCGCGAGGCCTCCAAGCGCACGCTCGGCCAGCGCCACTTCGACGTCCAGCTGATCGGCGGCATGGTGCTGCACGAGGGCCAGATCGCCGAAATGAAGACCGGCGAAGGCAAGACCCTTGTCGCCACGCTTCCCGTCTACCTCAACGCGCTCACCGGCAAGGGCGTGCATGTCGTTACCGTCAACGACTACCTCGCCAAGCGTGACGCCAGCTGGATGAGCCAGGTCTATGGCTTTCTCGGACTGACCACGGGCACCATCGTGCACGGCCTTTCCGACGAGGAGCGCCGCCAAGCTTACGCGTCCGACGTTACCTACGCCACGAACAACGAGCTGGGCTTTGACTACCTGCGCGACAACATGAAGTACCACCTCGAGGAGATGGTTCAGCGCGGGCACAATTTCGCGATTGTCGACGAGGTCGACTCGATCCTCGTCGACGAGGCGCGCACGCCGCTCATCATCTCTGGCCCCGTCGACGACAAGTCGGACCTCTATAATGCGGTGAACCAGTACATCCCGGCGCTGACGCCTGAGGACTATGACCTCGACGAGAAGCAGCGCTCGGTGACGCTCACCGAGCAGGGCAACGAACATCTCGAGCAGGTGCTGGGCGGTGCGGGGCTGCTGCGCGGCACCAACCTCTATGACGCCGAGAACGTCACCATCGTGCACCACGTGCAGCAGGCGCTGCGCGCCCACAAGCTGTTCCAGCGCGACAAGGACTATATCGTCAAGGATGATGGTGTTGTCATCATCGACGAATTCACCGGCCGCATGATGCCGGGCCGCCGCTATTCGGAAGGCCTGCACCAGGCGCTGGAAGCCAAGGAACACGTGGCGATCCAGCCGGAGAACGTGACGCTCGCTTCCATCACTTTCCAGAACTACTTCCGCCTCTATGCCAAGCTCGCCGGCATGACAGGCACGGCGCTGACCGAGGCCGAGGAATTCATGGACATCTACAGCCTTGAAGTTCTCGACATTCCGACCAACGTGCCGGTTGCCCGCCTCGACGAGGACGACCAGGTGTTCCGCACCGCCAAGGAAAAATACGATGCAATCATCGAGACCATCGATGAGGCACGCGTCCGCGGCCAGCCGGTTCTCGTCGGCACCACCTCGATCGAGAAGTCCGAACTTCTGTCCGAGATGCTGAAGGCCAAGAACGTGCCGCACAATGTGCTGAACGCGCGCTACCACGAGCAGGAAGCAGCGATCGTGGCGCAGGCGGGCGTTCCCGGCGCTGTGACCATCGCCACCAACATGGCCGGCCGCGGCACCGACATCAAGCTGGGCGGCAACCTTGACATGCGGGTCGACATCGAACTCGCCGATCTGCCCAAGGGGCCTGAGCGCGATGCCCGCATCGCCGCGATCAAGCAGGAGATCGAGGTCAACAAGAAGACGGTTCTGGACGCCGGCGGACTGTTCGTCATCGGCACCGAGCGCCACGAGAGCCGCCGCATCGACAACCAGCTGCGCGGCCGCTCCGGCCGCCAGGGCGACCCCGGCCGCTCGCTGTTCTACCTCTCGCTCGAGGACGACCTGATGCGCATCTTCGGCTCCGAGCGGCTGAACGCGATGCTGACCATGAGCGGCCTCAAGGAGGGCGAGGCGATCGTCCACCCGTGGATCAACAAGGCACTGGAAAAGGCACAGCAGAAGGTCGAGGCGCGCAACTTCGACATCCGCAAGAACCTGCTGAAGTTCGACAACGTGATGAATGACCAGCGCAAGGTCATCTTCGACCAGCGCATCGGCATCATGAAGGGCGAAGAGGTCGCTGAGACCATCGACGACATGCGCCACCACTCCATCGAGGAACTCGTCCACAAGCACATTCCGCCCAACACCTACGCCGAGCAGTGGGATGCCGCGGGCCTGCGCGAAAGGCTGCGCGAGGTGGTTGGCATCGACTTCGCCGTCGACGACTGGGCGAAGGAAGAGGGCATCGCCGAAGAAGAGATCATGGAGCGCGTCGCCAGCGCGGGTGACAAGCACTATGCCGAGAAACGTGAGCGCTATGGCCAGGACATCATGGGCCAGGTCGAGAAGACCTTCCTGCTCCGCACGCTGGACCAGCTTTGGCGCGACCACATCATCACGGTGGAGCAGCTGCGCCAGGTCATCCATCTCCGCGGATACGGCCAGCGCGACCCGCTCAACGAATACAAGACCGAAGGCTACAACCTGTTCGAAAACATGGTCGACCGCCTGCGCGAGAACGTGACGGCCCAGGTGATGCGCGTTGAAGTGCAGATGCGCGACCCCTCCGAACTGACGCAGCTGCTCGACGAGGACGAGCTGCCGATGATGCAGGCCCACCACATCGACCCGATCACCGGCGAGGACGAAATCTCCCAGTCCGGCCCGCTTCTGGCCCAGCAGTCGCAGCAGCGCGACCCAAAGGACCCCAAGAGCTGGGGCAAGGTTGCCCGCAACGACCCCTGCCCCTGCGGCTCCGGCAAGCGCTACAAGCACTGCCACGGGGCGTTTGCCTAACGGCAGGAGCAGATCGAGACGACAA
>NZ_JBAXGR010000020.1:0-49656 GCF_037139295.1 Aestuariivirga sp. | reverse complement strand
TCGACGATGAAGAGTTCCGAGCCATCCTTCTGCGTGGCCGAACAATCGGCCAGCTTGCCGGGAAGGCGCAGCTTGCGAACGGCCGTCTTGCGTGAGACGTCTTTCTCCTGGCGGCGCTTGATCCGCTCTTCGGCGCGGTCGATGATGAAGTTGAGCAGACGGTCGGCCTGGGCCGGATGCCCCGTGAGCCAATGGTCAAAATGATCCCGCACCGCGTTTTCGACGATGCGCATCGCTTCGACCGTGGCGAGCTTGTCCTTGGTCTGGCCCTGGAACTCGGGCTCACGGATAAAGACAGAAAGAAGCGCGCCTGACGAGGTCATCACGTCGTCGGCAGTGATCACCGAGGCACGCTTGTTCTGGGTCATGTCCGCATAGTTGCGGATCGACTTCGTGAGCGCGGTACGAAGCCCCTGCTCATGCGTACCGCCCTCGGGCGTGGGAATGGTATTGCAGTAGGAGGACGAGAAGCCATCGTCGCCGCCGAACCAGGCCACTGCCCATTCGACCGTACCGTGGCTTCCTTCCTTTTCAACACGACCGGCAAAGATCTCATCTGCCACGCGGTGCTTGCCTTCGATGCGCTCGGCCAGGAAGTCCTTCAACCCGCCGGGGAAGTGGAGCACTGCCTTGTCAGGCGTCTCCTTGTCCTTGATGAGCGAGGCATCGCAGGACCAGCGGATCTCGACGCCGCCGAAGAGATAGGATTTGGACCGCGACATCTTGTACAGCCGCGCCGCAAGGAAGGTGGTGTTGCCCTTGCCGAAGATCTGCTCGTCCGGGTGGAACGACACCTTGGTGCCGCGGCGACCCGACACCTTGCCAAGGTTCTCAATGGGACCTGTGGGCTTGCCGCGGCGGAATTCCTGACGATAGAGCTGCTGGCCGCGCGCCACCTCAACGATCACATGGTCGGACAGTGCGTTGACCACGGAGACGCCGACGCCGTGCAGGCCGCCCGAGGTTTCATAAGCGCCTGAGTCGAATTTGCCGCCCGCATGCAGCGTGGTCATGATGACTTCGAGGGCGGACTTGTCCTTGAACTTCGGATGCGGATCGACGGGGATGCCGCGACCGTTGTCGATAACGGAGAGATACCCGTCCTCGGTATAGCTGACGTCGATCCATGTGGCATGTCCGGCCACCGCCTCGTCCATCGCGTTGTCGAGAACTTCCGCAAAAAGATGGTGCAGCGCCCTTTCGTCGGTGCCGCCGATGTACATGCCGGGGCGGCGGCGGACGGGCTCAAGCCCCTCCAGCACCTCGATGTCTGCAGCGGTATAGCTCTCCTCACCGCGCGACTTTGCTGGCCCCCTGTTGGCAGATGGCTTGGGCGCGGCGGGCAAATCGTCGAACAGTGAGCTGGAGTTGGCGGGCTTGGCCATTCTTGTTCCTGAATCGTTTCAGGCGGTGAGTATCCTCTCATGGGGGTCGCTTGCAACACTTGACTTGGGTGGGTGGTCCCGGGCCTTCTTGGCGCATGCCCGCGCCTGTGCTCATTGCCAACCGTCCGACGCTGCCACGTCTGTTGCTGCTGTTCTGGGTAGCAGAGATTGCCGTTGGGTTGTTTTTTGTCGCTGCAGGCTATGAGGTTCTGGGGCCAAGCGAAAACGGTGGCGCGGCAGTGCTGATGCTGATGGGGCTGTTGCTGACGCTCTCAGGCATCATCATGGTTGGTCATTGCTGGCGGATCGCCAGGCTCGCCGGGAACGCGATCGAATTGACCGACGCTGGGCTTTTGGACCGACGCCTGTCCGCCCATCCCCTCCCGTGGGACGCCATTTCATGGAAGGTGATCTTCAACGGACGATCATACGCTGTGCAAATGGACGTGTCAGAGCCTGCCCGAAGCGCAGCGGAGATCGCGTGGCCGGCCCGCGCGCTTGGCCTGTTCAGCCGAATGCTGCGGCAACCGGAATTCAACGTGGCGTCATTGGGCACCGGCCTCTCTGCCCATGACATCGGCGAGCGGATGTCATCGTTCAAAGCATCCGAGGGCTGAAAACGACGTTCCACAGGCAAAGCGCGTCGGGATTACTTGACATCGGCTTCAAGCGGGAGTTTCCTCGCAGATAACAAAATTGCTTCGCAGCAATCGACTCACACCAAGGGGATTGGCCCAGCCCGCTGCGAGGATAATGGCTGGTCAATGGGAGAAACGCATGTCTGACCTCAATCAACGCATTGAGGCGATGTACCAGGGCGATCGCCGTGGTGCATGGCTATTCGTGCTGGCACTTTGGGTTACCATCATCTTCGTCCTCGTTATGTCGTGGCCCTACATCCCGGACACCGGGGTGAGGGTCGTGGTGCTGATCGCGGCTGTCGCGCTGCTCATCTTCAACACGGCGTCAGTGAGCGCCATGCTGCGCCACTACGCAGAGGACAAGAAATTCATCTATTCTCTCGACATCAAGCATCTCGATGAGATGAGGAAGGGACGCTGACCATGGCCCGCTACACCCCTCCCGAACAAAGCCGTTTCATGCAATGGGTCGACATCATATTTGTTGTCGCCGCCATTTTCCTCGCCTTGTGGCTTCCGCTGCAGGCGGGCTGGGCGGGTGTCTCCCGCTCGATCGTGAAAATCGAGAACCCGACATGGGAAGCACTTGGCCAGACCCCGGCGCAGGTCGAGCAGTGGGTCAAGCTCGGCTTCGCCGACGCGGCAGCCGCGCATGACATCATCCAGAACAAATTCGACTATTCGATCGACTGGGTGCAGCTCTTCCTCCTTGCGGCGGTGATCGCCGGCTACTTCATCTTTCTCTTCCGCGCTTCCGACAAGGAATATCGTGAGGTGATCGCGGAAAAATTCGACGACAAGAAAAAGTGAGGGTACAGCCATGTGGATCATGATCGCAAATGCCGGCTGGGTTCTGGCCGCCGCCCTCTTCCTCTGGATGCTCTATGACTGGTTCCGCGTCGATACGACCTATTCCGAGGCAACCCTGACCTCGTCTCGCGAAGGCGAGATCGAGGCTGTCCAAGAATCCCACAAGGTCTGAGGGGCGACAGATGTCAAACGCAACTGCTTCTGCTGCAGATACGGTGAAAAGAGTTTCACTGCTGCGCATCCTCGGCCCGGGCCATGTCTGGGCGCTGGGTGTCGGCATCGTTCTGGTCGGCGAATACACCGGCTGGAACTTTGCCGCCGACAAGGGCGGCACGCTCGCCGCGCTGATCATCTGCTGGGTGATCGGTCTTCTCTACACCTCCGTCGCCATGATCGATTCCGAGGTGACCTCGACCGTCGCCGCAGCCGGCGGTCAATATGCGCAGGCCAAGCACATCGTCGGCCCGCTGATGGCCTTCAATGTGGCACTCTACCTCGTATTTGCCTACACCATGCTCGAGGTGTCCAACGCCATCCTCATCGCCGACACGGTGAAATCCTATGCCGGTGATGGTTTCACTGACTGGCACTATAAGGGCATCATCGCCATCGTCATCGTCGGGCTCGCCGCGTTGAACTACCGCGGTGTGCTGATGACGCTGAACGTCAACTTCGTGATCACGGCCATTGCCTACCTGGCCATCATCGTCCTGTTCTTCTCGGTCCAGCCGTGGAGCCAGGGAACGATCCTGAAGCTGAACGAAATGGTGACGCCGAAGAATGCCCTGCCATATGGCTGGATCGGCGTCATCGCCGCCTTCCACTGGGGCATCTGGTACTACCTCGGCATCGAGGGAACGACACAGGCCGCAGAAGAAGTCCGCTCGCCGGCCCGTTCGCTGCCCTATGGCACCATGGCCGGCATGATTACGCTGCTCATCGGTGCCTCGCTGACCTGGTACATCTGCGCTTCGCTGATGCCCTGGCAGTATCTGGGCTTCACCTACTACCCGCTTCTCGATGCCGGCAAGCTGACCGGCAGCAAGTTGCTGGAAACCATGATGTTCACGGCCACCATCCTCGCCGCGCTGGCCTCGGCCAACGGCTGCATCAACGATGCCGCCCGGGCTTGGTTCTCGCTCGGCCGCGACCGTTACCTGCCGCCGTGGTTCTCCGCCGTGCACCCCGTGTACCGGACACCCTACCGGTCCATCATCTTCCTGGTGCCGATCGCGCTGGCCTTCGCCTTCATCGCAAACCTTGGGCAGGCGATCACGTTCTCGATCCTCTCGGGTGTGCTCCACTACACGTTCATGAGCATCAACATCATGATGTTCCGGAACAAGTGGCCGCTCGGCACGATCCAGCGCGGATACACGCATCCCTTCCACCCGCTGCCGGCGATCGTGCTGCTGGCGCTGTGCGTGGTAACCTACTTCGCCATCTTCCTTGGCTATGGTGCCCAGCTCACGGCCATGGTGGTGTTCTACGTCATCATGTCGCTGTGGTTCCACTTCTACCGCTACCGTTATGTGAAGCGCGGCGACCAGTTCACCATGCCGTGGCCCAAGCCATTGGGCTACTGAACCTCAACAGCAACCAGGCCCGCCTTTCGAGGCGGGCCTCATAAATTCTGGCAGCCTGCATGTGGCAAATGATCATCGGAACGGCTCTGGCCGTAGCGCTCGCAGCACTTCTCGCGCGCCATGTGATCTCGACTGCTCGGCGACGCAAGGCCGAGCCGGACCGTTTGCTTTCTGCGGCAGCCGCCGTGCTGGAAGACCCCCGCATCAACGCGGGCATGACGGCAGGCACCTATATTCTGACCGGGCGCTACAAGGGGCGCGTGGCCGAGGTGAAGGTGGTGGCCGACACACTGGCGGTGCGCAAGCTGCCCAGCCTGTGGTTGATGGTCACGATGCCGGGACCACTGCCCGTGGGGGCAACCCTGGACTTGATGATGCGCCCGGGCGGAGCCTCCAGCTTCTCGAACTTCGATGATCTGCCAGTAACCGTGCCCAACCCGCAAGGCTTCCCGCGGGACGCGGTCATCCGCACCGATGACGCAGCGCGCATGCTCAACCCAATGATCATCTCCCGCCATCTTGCACTCATTCACAGTCGATACGGTAAGGAACTCCTGATTACGCCCAAGGGTCTGCGCATCGTGTTACTGGCAGGGGAGGCAGACCGGGCACGCTATGGCGTGTTCCGCCAGGCCGACTTCGGAGACGTCACAATCGATCCGCAGATGGTAACCGATAGTCTCGATCTGATGATAGCCTTGCGCCACAACATCGAAATGCGGGAGACGCCATCCTCATGATCGAAAAGCCGGTGAACCCCTATGCCGTTCTCGCTGCCGCCGTCATCCTGCCCGGCGCCGGGCATGTGCTGCTCGGCAAGACGCAGCGCGGACTGATGTTTTTGTTTTTCACCGTCATTCTCGGATGGGTGAGCCTGCGTCTCACCCCGGAGACAGCAAGTTTCTTCTCGCGTCATGCAGGCGGTATCCTGATCTACGGCTTCTCGGTCATCGATGCCTACAAGACAGCACGTATCAACTGGGAATTGGCGAAGTACTCCAACCGCAAGACCAAGGCACATCCTCCAGGCGAAGCCTGATCGGCGCGACCACAGACCGGCCACGTTGCAATCGCACATTTCTCTTTTGAATGACGGTTCAAGGCGCTATAGGCGCTTTAATCCCTCATACACAGGAGTTTCGATGAAATGACCAATTGGCCCGTGCACGCCGCGTGGAATGGCCCCATCGTGATGATCGGCTTCGGCTCGATCGGCAGGGGAACCCTGCCGCTGATCCTCCGCCACATCAAATGCGATCCCAAACAGATCACGGTCATCGACCCCGACGCGTCCAGGAGCCAGCTGGTTGAAAAGCAGGGCGCCTCCTACATCAAGGCGGCGCTCACCCGGAAGAACTACCGGCAGGTGCTGAAGCCCTTGCTCACGGCTGGTCCGGGCCCCGCCTTCATCGTCAATCTCTCCGTCGACGTCGCGAGCCTCGATATCATGCGTCTCGCGCGCGAAACCCATGCGCTCTACATCGACACGGTTATAGAGCCGTGGCCGGGCTTCTACTACAACACCAAGTTGCCGCAGGGCGAGCGCACCAATTATGCCATGCGCGAGCACATGCTGGCGCTGAAGAAGGCCCTTGGGCCCGGTCCTACTGCCGTTTCCTGCTGCGGCGCCAACCCCGGCATGGTGTCGTGGTTCGTGAAGCAGGCGCTGATGGACATCGCCAAGGCCACCAAGACCAAGGTTGCCGAGCCCACCACGCGCGACGGCTGGGCCAAGCTGATGAAGAAACTGGGCGTCAAGGGCATCCACGTCGCCGAGCGCGACACGCAGCGCACCAAGGAGTCGAAGCCCTTCGGCACCTTCGTCAACACCTGGTCGGTCGAAGGCTTCATCTCCGAAGGCCTGCAGCCAGCGGAGCTCGGCTGGGGCACGCATGAGAAGAAGTTGCCGCCGAAGGGCAAGCGCCACAAGACGGGTTGCGGCGCAGCGATCTACATCGAGACCCCGGGTGCTGACACCCGCGTGCGCACCTGGACGCCGACCGAGGGGCCGCACTTCGGCTTCCTCGTCACCCACAACGAGGCGATCTCGATCTCGGACTATTTCACTGTCCGATCAGGCCGCAAGGTTACCTATCGGCCGACCTGTCATTATGCCTATCACCCGTCGAACGACGCTGTGCTTTCGTGGGTGGAGATGCTGGGCAATGGCGGCAAGCACCCCAAGGATTTCTATGTCCTCGACGAGAACCAGATCGCCGACGGCCGGGATGAACTGGGCGTACTGCTTTATGGCCACAAGAAGAACGCCTACTGGTATGGCTCGCAGCTGTCGATCGAGGAGGCGCGCAAGCTCGCCCCGAACAACAGCGCCACGGGCATGCAGGTGTCCTCCGCCGTGCTCTCCGGCATGATCTGGGCTATCGAGAATCCGATGGCCGGTATCGTCGAGACTGACGAAATGGACTACAAGCGCTGCCTCGCAATCCAGTCTCCCTATCTTGGACCCATGCGCGGGGTCTACACCGACTGGACTCCACTCGACTCGGTGATCGAGCTCTTCGCCACCGATTTGGACCGCAAGGATCCCTGGCAGTTCCAGAATATCCTGGTGCGTTAAACACCTACTTTCATGGCCGGGCTTGCCCGGCCATGATATTTCCCGATTCGCATTGCAATCGAGGGACCATGACAAACCTCCGCCGCACCACCTTGCTCGCCACGGCTTTCCTGGCCTTCACATCTCTCGCCATGGCCGAGCCCAAGCCCGGCATCGCCATGCTTGGTGACCCCGCACTGCCGCCCGACTTCAAGAGCTTGCCTTACGCCAACCCCGATGCTCCCCAAGGCGGTGAGTTGCGCCAGGCCGTCACCGGTTCCTTTGACAGCGTGAACCCGTTCATCGTGAAGGGTCAACCCGTTACAGGAACGCGAACCTATGTGTTCGAGAGCATGTTGGGCCGGAACTGGAACGAGCCCTTCTCGCTCTACGGCCTCGTGGCAGAGACCATAGACGTATCGGACGACCGCCAGACCTTCACCTTCAAGATCAGGCCGGAGGCCAAGTTCTCAGACGGTACGCCCGTCACCGCGGCGGATGTCGTGTTCTCGATGGAGACGCTGCGCGACAAGGGACGGCCCAACTTCAAGAACTCTTACTCAAAGATCACCAAGGTCGAAACACCGGACGATCACACCGTCACCTTTCATCAGGAGTCTGGTGACCGTGAACTGCCGATGATCGTCGGCCTAATGCCGATCGTCCCCAAGGCGCAATGGCAGGATAAGGACTTCGCGCAAACGACGCTCGGCCCCATGGTGGGATCCGGCCCCTATGTGATGGACAAAATCAAGGCGGGCGAGACAATCACCTTCAAGAAGAACCCGAGCTACTGGGGCAAAGACCTTCCGATCGGCAAGGGCCTGTGGAACTTTGATACGGTGCGCTTCGACTACTACCGAGATGCCAACGCCGCCTTCGAGGCCTTCAAGTCCGGCCTTGCGGACGTGCGGATCGAGACCGACCCAGGCCGCTGGAATACCGGATATGACTTTCCCGCCGTGAAGGATGGCAAGATCACGCTGGAGAAGGTGGAACAAAGAACACCCGCCCCGGCCTCGGGCTTCATCTTCAACACCCGCCGCCCGATTTTCGAAGACCCCCGTGTGCGCGAGGCTCTGGTCATGGCCTTCGATTTCGAATGGGCCAACACAAACCTCTTCAACAATGCCTATCGCCGCACTTACGGCTACTACGCCGGCTCCGAACTCTCGTCCGAAGGAAAGCCTGTGGACGATGCCGAGAAAGCTGTATTGGGCGATGCGCTGGCAAAACTGCGCCCGGACTTCGTCGATGGGAGCTACAAGCTTCCGGTCAGCGACGGATCGGGGCGGGACCGCAAGCTGCTGCGAAAGGCCGTTGGACTCCTCGCCGAGGCGGGATGGACGATGGGTGACAAGGGCTTGGTCAACGCCAAGGGCGAACCCTTCACCTTCACCATCCTCGTCAAGGACCGCGACCAGGAAAAGATTGCCCTGCATTACCAGCGCACGCTGCAGGCCATTGGCATCACTGTGAACGTCCGCATCATCGATGCGGCACAGTTCACGTCGCTTCAAAACACCTATGACTATGACATGATCCCGGGAACCTGGTTCAACTCGCTGTCACCTGGCAACGAACAGGTTCTCTATTATGGATCCGATGGCCGCACGGTGCAGGGCACGCGCAACTATCCCGGGGTCGCGGACCCCGCAGTTGACCACGCCATCCAGTCCATGCTCGACGCCAAGACGCGCGAGGAATTCGTGGCTGCCGTTCATGCCGAGGACCGACTGCTCGTCTCTGGCTTCTATATGGTGCCGTTCTTCGATGCCGGCGGCCAGTGGGTGGCAAGATGGAACACCACAGGTCGCCCCGAGACTCAACCGCTGCCCGGCTTCGAGGCGACGACGCTCTGGCATAACAAATGACCTTTGCCGGCGCCCGACCGCCGGTGCGCCTGAACCTTGCGCGCTACTGCCTATCCGGAAAGCCCGCTGAGAAGACGGCCTTGATCGTCGCGGGAGCGGCGACGCAACGCTGGTCCTATGCGGGGCTGGAAGACGTCGTGCTGCGACTGGCCGAAGGCCTGCGTCGCGAGGGCCTTGAACCCGGCGCCCGGCTGTTCATCCGGATGGGTAATTCCCTCGATTACGCTCTGATGTTCTTTGCGGCAAACGCCATTGGTGCGGTGCCAATCGCCGCATCGCCGATGCTCACGCCGCGCGAGGTGGCAGCCCTCATCACCTTCAGTGGTGCACGCCTGATGGCGTGGGACGGCCTGCTGACCCTGCCCGAGATGGAGGGCGTCTCCATTCTGACGCCGGAAACCATAGGTCGCCTAAAAGGGACCCCCGCCGGAAGCTACGCTGATACGGGCGCCGACGATCCCGGCTACATGATCTTCACCTCCGGCACATCCGGAACGCCCAAGGGCGTGCTCCATGCGCAGCGCGCCATTTGGGGCGGCGGCCAATGTATGAGGGATGGTACGGCATCGGCGCCTCGGACGTCGTGCTCCACACCGGCGCCTTCAACTGGACCTATACGCTGGGCACGGGCCTGTTCGATCCCTTTGCCAATGGCTGCACCTCGGTTGTCTACGCGGGCGAGAAAGATGACCACATTTGGGAACGTCTCATTGCCGAACACGGTGTGACAATCATGGCGTCCGTTCCGGGCATCTACCGCCACCTGCTCCGCACCGGATTCCGCCCGTCCTCCACGCTTCGCCATGGCCTGACGGCGGGCGAGCCCCTGGCGCGGCCCCTCCTCGAGGTCTGGCGGGAACAGACGGGGCGCGAACTCTACGAGGCTCTCGGGATGAGCGAAATCTCGACCTACATTTCCTCCGCGCCCTCCGTACCGGTTCGGCCCGGATCACCGGGCAAGCCTCAGAAGGGGCGTTCGGTGCGGATATTGGAGAATGGCGAGATCGCCGTTCACCGCTCCGATCCGGGGCTTTTCCTTGGATACTGGGGAGAGGACCGGTTTAATAGCGAGTGGTTCGCCACGGGTGACACTGCTGATATCGACGCTGATGGCTATGTCTGGTGCCATGGCCGCATCGACGACATGATGAATGCCGGTGGCTTCCGCGTCTCGCCGCTGGAGGTGGAAAAAGTGCTGCTGCTTCACCCGGACATTGCCGAGGCCGGCGTGCGCGAATGGCGCGTTTCCGAGACGGCCTCGATCATCGCCGCATTCGTTGTCCCACGGGTCGGTGCCAGCGTTAACGAAGACGCGGTTCTGGCCTTTATCAAGGACAGGCTGGCCGCCTATAAGTGTCCAAAGCAGATCTGGTTCGTGCCCGCGCTCCCGCGAACCCCAAACGGCAAGCTCAATCGGAAAGCGCTGGAGAGACCCTGAGCCATGGCTGAACGGTTCACCATCGACGTCGTCTCGGACGCCATCTGCCCTTGGTGCTTCCTCGGCAAGCGCCGCCTCGACGCTGCTCTCGGGGCACTCGACATGGATGTGTTCATCCGATGGCGACCCTACATGCTGGATCCCACCATTCCGCCGGAGGGCCTTGATCGCAATGAATACATGCTCAACAAATTTGGCCCGGAGCGCATCAAGACCATTCACGATCCCCTCATCGACGCCGGCAGGGGACTCGACGTTCCCTATCACTTCGACCTTATCACCCGCACCCCCAACACCCTGGATGCCCACCGCCTGATCCGCTGGGCACACACGGTCGAGCGCCAGAACGAAATGGTCGAGCGCCTGTTCATGGCCTATTGGAGCGAGGGCAGGGATATCGGCAACCGTGACGTGCTTGCGCAGTGCGCCGGTGAAGCCGGCATCAACGCGCAGCAGATCAGAGAACTGCTCGACACAGATCAGGACGTCGCCGAGACGAAGGCAGAAATCGAACACGCGACAAACATTGGCGTGACGGGTGTACCGACTTACATCCTCGCCCAGAGCTATGCGCTAGTCGGGGCTCAGTCGCCGGAGGTTTTGATCGACGCGATCAACCGTGTGGCCAGGGTAGTGGGCGACGCCTGACGCCCACTACGCTGCGAGTTTCACCAGGGTCTGCATCAGTTGCCGGGTGCCCTTGAGGCGTTCTTCCGGCGTTTCCCAGTCTCGCATGACCACGAGTTTCATGTCGGGCCGCAGCTTGGCCTTGTTGCCCTGCCCGGTGATCCACTGAACCAGTGCTCCTGGGTTCGCGAAGGCATCGCCTCGGAACCCGATGACGGCACCCTTGGGCCCGGCATCCACGCTCTGCACGTTGGCGGTGCGGCACAGAAGCTTGATTGACACCACAGCAAGCAGGTGATTGACCTCCTCGGGAACAGGACCAAAGCGGTCCCGCAATTCGGCGCCGAAACCATCGACGGCTTGCTGGTCGTGGAGATCGGCGAGGCGGCGGTAGAGGCCGAGACGAACCTGCAGGTCCTCGACATAGGTCTCCGGGATCAGCACAGAGGTGCCGATATTGATCTGGGGTGACCACTGGCTGTCACCCTCGAGCGTGTCCTCGCCGGTGCGGAGCTTGACCACGGCCTCTTCGATCATCTGCTGGTAGAGCTCGTAGCCCACTTCCTTGATGTGACCAGATTGTTCGTCACCCAAAAGGTTGCCAGCGCCACGCAGGTCAAGGTCATGACTCGCCAGCGTGAAGCCCGCACCCAGTGAATCGAGCGACTGCAGAACTTTCAGACGCTTGTCAGCCGTCTGCGTAAGCGTCTTGTTGGCCGGTGTCGTGAAGATCGCATAGGCGCGCTGCTTGGAACGCCCAACCCGGCCGCGCAACTGGTAAAGCTGCGCGAGGCCAAACATGTCAGCGCGATGGATGATCAACGTGTTGGCAGTCGAAATGTCGAGACCGGATTCCACGATCGTAGTGGAGAGCAGAACGTCGAACTTCCGGTCATAGAAGCCGGTCATGATGTCTTCGAGCTCGGTTGGCGGCATGCGGCCATGTGCCATGCGGAACTTCACCTCCGGCACCGTTTCCCGCAGGAAAGCTGCAATCTCGTCGAGGTCGGTGACGCGCGGCACCACGTAGAAGCTCTGCCCGCCCCGGAAATGCTCGCGCAAAAGGCTTTCACGGATGATCACGGGGTCGAAGGGGGTGATGTAGGTGCGGACCGCCAAGCGGTCGAGCGGTGGCGTGGTGATGAGGGAGAGTTCACGCACGCCGGAGAGTGCCAGCTGCAAGGTGCGCGGGATCGGCGTGGCGGTCAGCGTCAGGACGTGAACGTTTGTGCGCATTTCCTTCAGGCGCTCCTTGTGTTTCACGCCGAAATGCTGCTCCTCATCGATGATCATCAGGCCGAGATCACGGAACTTGATCGACTCCGCCAACAGGGCGTGCGTACCAACCACGATGTCGACGTCCCCGGAGGCGATGCCAGCCTTCACCGCGTCGAGCTCCTTCTTCGGAACCATGCGAGAAGCCTGGGCGATGTTCACAGGCAATCCTTTGAAGCGCGCCTGGAAAGTGGCGAAGTGCTGACGCGCGAGCAGCGTGGTGGGCACAACCACGGCCACCTGCTTGCCATTCATCGCCGCGACAAAGGCGGAACGCAGGGCGACCTCTGTCTTGCCGAAGCCCACATCGCCGCAGACAAGCCGGTCCATGGGGCGGCCCTTCTGGAAATCCTCGATGACAGCATCAATCGCCGTGAGCTGGTCCTCCGTCTCCTCATAGGGGAAGCGAGCAGCGAATTCCTCGTATGCCCCTTCCGGCGGCGGCAGCACATCACCGGGCTTCAACTCGCGCGCCGCAGCGGTGCGGATGAGCCCCTCCGCGATCTTGAGAATGCGCTCCTTGAGCTTGGCCTTCTTGGCTTGCCAGGCGCCTCCGCCCAGCCTGTCCAACTGTGCACCCTGCTCGTCCGAGCCGTAGCGAGACAGGAGTTCGATATTCTCGACGGGCAGGAACAACCGGTCACCACCGGCATAGGACAGGAACAGGCAGTCGTGCGGCGCGCCCTGCACCTCGATGGTTTTCAGGCCCTCAAAGCGTCCGATCCCGTGGTCAACATGCACAACGAGGTCACCCGGCGCCAGCGCCGAGAGCTCGCTGATGAAATCAGAAGCCTTCTTGTTGCGTCGCCCGCGACGCACCATGCGGTCGCCAAGGATGTCCTGCTCGGAGATAATCGCAAAATCGTTGATCTCGAAACCCTCTTCAAGCCCAAGAACGATGAGGCCTGCGATGGCCTTGTCCCACGAGACGAACTCCGGCCAGTCCTTGGCGGCTGCCAGCGGCGCGACCTCATGGTCCTTGAGGATCGTCTCCATCCGCTCGCGCGAGCCTTCGGTCCACGAGGCGATGGCAACGCGACGCCCGCCACGGCGAATATCGTCGGCATGGGCCTTCACCGCCTCGTAGACGTTGCCGCCTGCCTGTGCGCGCTCGGCGGCGAAGCTGCGGCCCCTGCGACCTCCAAATGAAATGGCATTGGGGCTCTCGAAGGGCGAGAAGGCGAGCACCGTGTAGTTGGTCTGTGCCTCGGACCACTGCGCCTCGGTGAGGTAGAGCGTCGTGGGCTTCACCGGCTTGTAGGGCGCAGCACCGTAGGTTTCCTTCTTGTCGAGGGCCTCCCGACGGGCGTTGTAGAACTCGGCGACCTGCTCCTGTCGGGCCGTGGCTGCCTCATCCGCCGAATGGTCCAGCGTGACGATGGGGTCATCGAGATAGTCAAACAGCGTCGAGAGCTCGTCATGGAACAGCGGCAACCAGTGCTCCATGCCCTGGTATTTTCGTCCAGCGGTGACGCTCTCGTAGAGCGGATCGTTGATATCGATGCCACCAAAGGCACCGGCATAGTTGACGCGGAACTTGCCGATCGACGTCTCGTTCAGCAGCACCTCGTTGGCGGGATTGAGGGTGAAGCGCTTCAACGTCGAGGTGGTACGCTGCGACTCTGGGTCAAAGCTTCTGATCGACTCCAGCGTATCGCCGAAGAAATCGAGGCGCACGGGTGCTTCAGAACCCGGCGGGAAGATATCAACGATTCCGCCACGCACCGCGAAGTCACCGGGGTCCACCACCGTGCCTGTGCGCGAGAAGCCGTTTTCCGCAAGGAAGGAGATAAGCTGGTCGGAGTTGACCCGATTGCCGGGAGCCGCCGAGAAGCTCTGCCCCTCGATCAGCGAGCGTGGTACCACCCGCTGCAGGATGGCGGGCACTGTGGTGAGCAGCACTGTGGGCTTGGTGATCGGTTCCAGCAGTCGTGCAAGCGTGGCGAGGCGACGGGCCACAATATCAGCCACTGGCGACACGCGGTCATAGGGCAGGCAATCCCAGGCGGGGAAGCGCAGCACCTCGAGCTTCGGCGCGAAATAGGCGAGTTGGTCCGCCAGTACGGCAGCGCGCTGGTCATCCACCGCCACGTGGCCCACAACGCGCTTGCCCGCTGCCTTGGCAATCTCGGGAAGCAGCATGGCGTCGAGCCCCTGCGGCACGCCCGATACGGCGGTCCGGCCGGGCTGGGAAAGCCGTGACAACAGCTTCGAAAGATCGATCATGGCGTGTAGGCGAGGATGCGGGCCAACAGCGGTGAGGCATGCTGCGGCGGCACCTCTTCCTGCTTCGTTGCCCAGGCCAGCATCTCCTGGTCGGGAATATCCATGATCCGCTCTAGGTCGATGATCTCAACCTCCGAAAATGCGTCCAGGTTCCGGGCCACGAATCCGCCGAGGATCAGGTCCATTTCCTTGATGCCACGGTGGGTGGCACGCCACAGGAGGCGCTTGCGGCGGATTTCGGTCTCTGGCTGGAGGATCATCACCCCGGTCTCATGCCCCAAGCGCACTTGCGCCGCAACCGGTTCCCGGTGAAATAGACCCATGCGCCCACCGCTCCTCAATCCGCTGTTCGCCGGTGCCGCCGGCCTCAAGGGCATCGGCGCCAAGCTGGACAAGTTGCTGGCATCCTTCCTGCGGCCGGCGCACGGCAACCCGGGGGAAACCACCCGTATCGTTGACCTGCTGTTCCACCTCCCATCCGGCATCGTGGACCGTCGCTACCGCCCCAGGATCAACAGCCTGCCGCGCGACGGCGTGGTGACCGTGGAGGCGACCATCATGCGCCACCGCCCGCCGCCCCCCGGCAACAAGCGGGTGCCCTACCGGGTGGATGTCTCGGATGGCACGGGCCCGCTGACCCTGGTGTTTTTCCACGCCTACGCGGACTCGATCCGCCGGGCCTTGCCCGAGGGCGAGACGCGTTTCATCTCCGGCAAGATCGACTGGTTCAATGACGAGCCGCAGATGGCGCATCCGGACCATGTCGTCTCGGCGGATGAATTCGATCGCATGACGCTGATAGAGCCGGTTTACCCACTGACCGAGGGGTTGTCGCCCAAGGTACTGACCAAGGCCATCGCACAGGCGCTGGAAAAACTGCCCGAGCTTGCCGAGTGGCAGGATCTGCCCTTCCTGCAGCGCCATGGCTGGCCCTCCTTCGCCAATGCTCTCCGCACGCTGCATCATCCGGAGGCACCCTCCTCAATCGGCCTCGAGAGCCCCGCTCGGCGAAGGTTGGCCTATGACGAACTTCTGGCCAACCAGCTGGCACTGTCGCTTGTCCGCGTCAACATGAAGCGGGCGCAGGGGCGCATGCAACCCGGCACAGGAGAGCTGCGGGCAAGGCTCATCAAGGCCCTGCCCTACAGCCTGACCAATGCACAGGTCGAAGCGGTGCAGGACATCCTGCGCGACATGGCCTCAAGCGATCGCATGCTGCGGCTCCTTCAGGGTGACGTGGGCTCCGGCAAGACCGTGGTGGCGTTGCTGGCACTGGCGGCGGCCATCGAAAGCGGCGCACAGGGCGTACTCATGGTGCCCACTGAAATCCTCGCTCGCCAGCACTACGCCACTCTCTCGAAACTCTGCAAGGCTGCGGGCATCTCGGTAACGCTCCTGACAGGCCGCGAGAAGGGCAAGACGCGAGACGAAATCCTGGAACGCATCGCGGCGGGTGAAACATCACTTGTCGTCGGCACCCATGCGCTGTTTCAGGAGCATGTGGTGTTCAAGGATCTGGGGCTGGTGGTCATCGACGAGCAACACCGCTTCGGTGTTCACCAGCGCCTTGCGCTGCAGGCCAAGGCCGGCGGGGCTACCGACCTCCTCGTGATGACGGCAACGCCCATTCCGCGCACCCTGGCACTCACCGTTTATGGCGACATGGACGTGTCGAAGCTCATGGAAAAGCCGGCGGGCCGCTTGCCAATCGATACCCGCGTCATTCCCTTGGCACGCATGGACGACGTGATCAATGGCCTGGAGCGATCCGTGGCACGGGGTAACCGCGCCTACTGGGTCTGCCCGCTGGTCGAAGAGAGCGAGCAGCTGGACCTCGCCGCGGCCGAGGATCGCTTCCTGCAGCTCGCTGCCCGGTTCTCGGGCAAGGTTGGCCTCGTCCATGGCCGCATGAAGGGAGCGGACAAGGACCGGGCGATGCAAGAGTTCAAGGACGGCACGCTATCGCTTCTCGTTTCCACAACCGTCATCGAAGTCGGCGTCGACGTACCCGAAGCTACGGCCATCGTCATCGAGAACGCCGAGCGCTTCGGGCTAGCGCAACTCCACCAGTTGCGCGGTCGCGTGGGGCGCGGCTCGGGCAAGTCCTCCTGCCTGCTACTCTACCAGGACCCTCTCGGGGAAACGGCCAAGGCGCGTCTCTCAATCATGCGCGAGACGGAGGATGGCTTCCGCATCGCCGAGGAAGATCTGCGCTTGCGCGGTGCGGGCGAAATGCTGGGCACGCGCCAATCCGGCCTGCCGCTGTTCCGCATGGCGGACCTCTCCACCGACGGCGACCTGCTGCAGGCGGCGCGGGACGACTCTCAGCTCATCCTGAACAAGGATCCGAAGCTCACCGGGCCACGCGGCGAGGTGCTGCGCGTGCTGCTTTACCTCTTCGAACGGGACGAGGCGATCAGGCTTCTGTCGGCAGGTTGACGGCGGCGGCCGTTTCCTTGTCCGGCGGCAGCGGCTTGTCGGGGAAGACGAGGCCCATGGAGATGACCAGCTTCAAGCCATCCTCGACGCTCATGTCGATGATCTTCACGTCTTCCACGTCAACAAAGAACACATAGCCCGACGTCGGGTTGGGCGTCGTGGACATGTAGACCGCATACATGGCGCGGCCCGGATCGAGCCCGATCTGCCCGCCATCCACCTCGCGCGAGATGAAGGCGATGGACCAGGTGCCACGTCGCGGCCACTCGACCAGGCAGACATAACGAAAGGATGCCCCCTTCTGCGAGAACAGCGTCTCGAAGATCTGCTTCGAGCCCTTGTAGATCGATCTCACCACCGGCGTGGAATTGAGGATCTTGTCCCAGATGGCGATCATCGTGCGACCGGCGAGATTCGCAGCCATGAAGCCAATGAGCGTGATTGCGAGCAACGCAAAGATCAATCCAAATCCCGGCACCTTGATCGGCAGATACGTGTCCGGGTTGTAGGACGCCGGCAGGAACGGCTTGATCCAGGAGTCGAACAGCGTGACGAACCAGTAGGTGGCCCAAATCGTAATGGCGATGGGCGCGGTAATCACCAATCCGGTGAAGAAATAGGCGCGGAGCTTGCTGAAAACGGAGCTGTGCGCCTTGATTTCGACGTCAGCCATCTTCACTTCAGGGCGGGGATCAATGGGATCAGGCATGGGCCTTATAGACATGAATCGGACCGGGATCACAAGCCCGGCGGGCGGTACAGTGTGAAGGCCCTGAAGCGGCCCGTGCTGCTCGGAACCGGTTGGCTATGCGTGGCGCTCGGAATCGTGGGGATCATCCTGCCGCTGTTTCCGACGACCCCCTTCCTGCTGGTCGCCGTATGGGCCTTCTCGCGGTCCTCGCCCGAAATGGCTGAGAAGATCCGCTCCCACCGCCACGCCGGCAAATATGTCCGCGACTGGGAAGACCAAGGCGTCATCCCGACGGGCGCCAAGGTCATCACCGTGGTGATGATGACGGCGATGTTTGGCTATCTCCATTTCGGCGCCGATGCTCCAGCCTGGATGGAAATCGGCACAGCACTCATCATGGCGGGGGTGGCCGCCTTCGTGCTGTCGCGCCCGGGCCGGCGATCTACCTGATCACTGGTCCGTTTACCAAGGTCCTAGATACCGTCTTGCGGTTGGTATGCCGGAAGGCGCCTTTCCGCTATGACAAACAGAAGCAGCCCATTGGAGGACAGTTCAATGAAAGCGATTTTCCTGGCGGCTGCGCTCGCTGCAGCAACAGCTTCCCTTCCTGCATCCGCCGCCACTGTACGTGACTGGAGCTGGCTGAATGGAACGACCTGGTATGTGCCGACCAATGGCCTTCCGGCCTATGCCTACACGCCATCGCAAAACCAGTTGACTGCACTCCAGGACCAAACCGTCTATAACATCACCGGCTATCGCAACGGCTATTTCTGGGGGCGCACGGCCACGAAACTCGGTGACGCCGCCGTCACCTGCAAGTCACTCGTCGGTTCCGTCACGCCTGAGGGCCAGATCTACCTGACCTTCACAGACTTTCCCTACACGGAGGGTGTGATGCCCACGGTCGGTATCGGCGGCATGGTGCGCAAGGGCAACCAGTGGACAATGGCCAACCAGATGTCGACAGGCTCATCATCCCTGCAGATCGGCCATTGGGCCTACATGCTGCAGACACGCCCCGGCTCCGCCTCGTGGTATTCGCTGCCAGGGGTGAACATGTCAGTCCCGGACTTTATGGCGCCGTGCGTGAATGCGGCGCCGAGCACAGCCGGTTAGTCGCCCGCAGCCCGAACCTTTTCGGCTGGATATCTCTCTTCCCACACGCGGGCGCGTGCTTCGGCTTCGATGCGCTCGTCCTCGCCGACGCTTGCTTCGATCTGCCGGGCGCGCGCGAAGATCTCGGGGTCTTCCTCGGGGCGCGCGGATTCACGGGCGAGGATATACCACATGACCGCACGGGTGCGGTCGGCGTTGACGATCTGGCCGGACCAGTAGAGGTCGCCGAGATAGGCTTCGGCTGGGGCATATCGCTTGCGGGCGGCGGCCATAAGCCATTTCAGGCCCTGGCTCGGATTCTTCTTCACGCCCTCGCCCTTGATGCTCATCACCCCCAACGCATATTGCGCGGCGGGGTGACCATATGTCGTGGCAATCTTCAGATAGCTCTGTGCGGCTGCCCTCGGGTCCGGCTTGATGCCCGCATTGACGGCGCCGTTGCGCTGGTAGTCGGCAAGCCGCACCATGGAATCGACGGTGATCTTGAGACGGTTCGCATCCGTCTCCTCCGGATCATAATGCTCCGCGACGCGCGTGTAGTAGCTGTAGGCCATCGCATCGTCGCGGGCCACGCCAACACCCTGGCTGTACATGTGCGCGAGGTACCAGTCGGCCACGATGTTGCCGTCGTCCGACGCCTTGCGGAACAGCTTCAGGGCACGGTCATAGTCGCCGCTCTTGTAGGCGCGCTTCGCCTTCTTCAGGTCGTCCGTCCAGAACGGGATTGAGAATTCGGGAAGGCGAATGTCGGGCGCGGCGGGAAGGTAGGAATAGAATTCGGAGAGCGGGCCCTTCTCGTCATCGTCAGCAGCGGCGGCGGGAGAGAGCATGAGGCCGATGGCACAGGCGGCAATGGCGACAAGGCGGAAGGCGAACCGCACCACACCCTTCCCGCACAGAGCAACCAGCCACATCACGATGTCCTAGGCCTCCCAGCCAAGCTTCGCGGTTGCGAAGTTTAATGTGTGAACGGGATGACCCATGATCGACGACGCCACTTTCTCTTCAACTTTACGCGGACACGCCGAGGAGCCCGTGAACGCAGAACGCTTCCTCGCACGGCCAATGCCCGCGCGATGGTGATGCGTCGCTCCTGCCCTGAGCCCCTCTCGGCTGCCCAGCGGAATCTCTTCCCCTGAGCAACGCGCACGCTAGGATCCAATTTGGGCGGATAAAAGGTTGAGATTCTGGCGGAATTGGACAGCGATCACAAATCGGACCGCTGTTGCATCCGCGCCACAGGGGACGACTTAAACTGCCAGTCCGGCGAGCATTCCTTCATATACGGCCTCTTCCGCAGTGCGCGGGCTGAGCGCATCGCCCGCAAGCTCATACGGGATGCCGAGTTCCTCCAGCACCTGCACCAGCCCGTCATCCTGAATGTTGGGGGTGTTGAGCACGATCGTGTCGACATCCTCCATCACCACCGCCTCTCGCGACGGCGTGTGGATGAAATAGGCCGTCCGCCCATCGCCGCCATAGAGCCTCAGCCATGGGTGGACCTCGACACCCAACTTATGAAGCCGCGCCACCTGCTCGAAGCGGACATAGGTCTGAATCGAGGCGGAGGCGCAGTGATGGTTGATGGCCAGGCGGACGTTGGCCCCCTCCGCTGCCAGCTTCTCGGCGATGCCGGAGCCGCCCCAGTCGCCCATCCAGTCATAGACCACCACCTTCTGGCCGGTTGTGGCACGACCGGCCAGAATGTCCGCCACATGTACGATCTGCGCTGCCTCGCCCTCGAATGGCGGCGCATGCGGCCTGGAGCCGGTGGCCAGGATGACCACGTCCGGTCTTTCGGCCACCAGCATCTCACGCGTCATCTCGCTTCGGCGGTGGATGATGGCGCCATGGCGCTCGGCCTCGGCGGTCAGGTTTGTGGCGATACCGCCGAACTCCGCCCGCCTTGGCAGGAGCTGGGCGAGCCGCGTCTGGCCGCCCGTCTGGGCTTCGCGCTCATGCAGGTGCACCTCGTGCCCCCGCTCGGCCGCCACCGCGGCGGCTTTCAACCCGGCCGGACCGCCTCCCACCACGATGATTTTCTTGCGAACTGCCGCAAGCGGCTTCTCGGCATATTCCAGTTCGCGCCCTGTTTCCGGGTGCTGGATGCAGGAAATGGAAAGGCCCAGCTGGAAATGACCGATGCAGGCCTGGTTGCAGCCAATGCAGGCGCGGATATCATCGGTCTTACCCGCCTTCGCCTTGTTGGCCATCTCCGGGTCGGCGATCATGGCGCGGGTCATGCCGCACATGTCGGCCGAGCCCGTCGCCAGCACCTGCTCGGCTATCTGGGGCTGGTTGATACGGCCCGCGACGAACACCGCCTTGCCCGTCGCCTGCTTCACTTTTTGCGCGAAAGGCGCAACATAAGCTGTTGAATTTGCCATGGAAGGTACAATGTGCGTGGCCCCCGAAGCCGTCGCTGAGGTACCGGCGATCACATTCAGGTAATCGAGATCCGGAGCGAGCGCGCGGGCGACTGCGACCGAGTCGTCCTCCACCATGCCGTCTTCGTCGTGCTCGTCGCCGGACATGCGCATGCCGACGATGAACTCGCCCGGCACCTGAGACCGGATAGAGGCAATCGTCTCACGGGTGAAGCGCATGCGGTTTTCGAAAGAGCCGCCATACTGGTCCTCGCGGCGGTTGACCCTGGGGTTCATGAACTGGGCCGGCAGGTAGCCGTGGCTTGCGACGATCTCAACGCCATCCGCCCCCGCCTCTGCCATGCGGCGGGCGGCCTGGGCGAAGCCATCGACGATCTCGCCGATCATCGACTGGGACATCTCCCGGGGCACGACCTTGAAGCGTTCAGACGGTGAATGCGATGGCGCGAAGGCCGGCTGGATGACGCCGAACGGCCGCCCGAGAAGCTCGCGGCCGGGGTGAAACAACTGGATGAAGACCTTGGTGCCTTCCTTGTGGATGGCATCCACCAACCGGGTGAACGGTTTGATGCAATCGTCCGAGGTGCCCATCAACAAAGCCTCGGTGTATCGCGATGTCTCGTGCACACCCACCACCTGGATCACGATCAGGCCTGCCCCACCCCTTGCCCGGGCGCGCTGATAGGCGATCAGTGAATCCGACGGAAGTCCGCCTTGGGGCAGGTAGGTGTCATGACCCGTCGAGAAGATGCGATTGCGGATCTCGGTGGATTTCAGGGTGAAGGGTGAGAAGAGAAGGGGAAAGCGCATGGCGGCAGTCTAGCCATAGCAATGTGCCACCGTCGACCCTCAGATGGAGCGTTCCTCATATGCGATGAACCACTCGAGCATTTCGGTCCACATGGCTTCAACCAGCGCCGGGTCCACATTGTGGGCACGCGCCAGAACCCGGATATGGTCAATCACCTGGCGCAGGCGGGCATCGTCTCGGGCGGGGAGCCCGACACGCTTCTTGACCACGACCGCCTTCTCCACCCAGCGCTGGCGCTCCGCGAGGGTCTTGATGAGGGTCTCGTCGATCCGGTCGATTTCCTTGCGGATCTCGCTCATGGTCAGGTGTGTGGACTTGCTCATTCGCAGCGTCTTGCTCCCAACCGACGGTTCCGTCAATCGGCGGCGCGCCGGGGTTCAGGCACCACCACCCAGGGCCGCCGTCCCTGGTCGCCGCGGGCCGTGCTCACCACTGGCGCGGGTCCGGACAGCGAGACCGCATGAGCCCCAGAGCGCCACAGGTCGAAGCGGTCGATGCGCAACGGTACGTTGCGGCAAGCCCCCCGCAGCGGGAAATCGGCAATCAGGATATCGGCGCTCCTGCAGTCCAGCGGCTTGCCCTCCCCGCCCGTAACATAGACCACCGCCCTGCCCTGCACTTCGGCTGTGCAGCGACCATTAGCGCAATGCCAGCCCGGGCGTCTGGCAGCTTCACCCAGGGTCGCTTCCTCGCCATTGGCCTGAAGCCACTTCTCGACTGCGAAGCGGGCACGGCGGGCCTGAGCGGGCACCAGGTGGCCGGCCCCATCACGTAACGCGACGTTCTGGCCTGTGGCTTCGATCAACAGGTCCGCAGGCGGCGGCGCAGCAAGGATCAAGAGGCCACCTGCCGCAATGACGCCGAGGCCCGCAAGCCGTAATGGCCCAGCCAGCAGGCAGAGGACCAGCATGCCGGAAACGACCAACACCATCGCCAGCGGCGGCGGGCGTGCGATGACCTCGTTCGCCCCGGGCAATCCGGCCACGCCGTTGGAAATCATGATCACCAGTTCAAGCCCCTTGCCCATCACGATCAGCGGCAACTGCTCCAGCCCAAATGGCATCAGCAGCGCCGCCAGCAATGCGAACGGCATCACAAGAACACCGACAACAGGAATGGCGAGGCCATTGGCCACCACGCCATAAGGCGAAATGCGTCCGAAGTGAAAGGCCGCCGGAACCGAGGATGAAAATCCGGCGATCAGCGACGTGACGAGGCTCGCGATGAAGGCCGTGATGCCCCATGCAGCAAGCCGGATGGCCCAGTGCCGGTGCGGCGGCTCCGGCCTGCCACGTTCAGCCTTGTAGCGTGCCCAGAACTCATAGAAGGCGACGAGACCCAGAACCGCCAGGAAAGACATCTGGAAACCCGCCTCGACGGCGGCCTCAGGATCGAGCACGAGGATCACCACGGCGGCCAGCGCAAGGTTGCGAGCGGAGAGTGCCGGACGGTCGACAATGACGGCGAAGAACACGATGGCCACCATGATGAAGGAGCGGGCCGTGGCCACGCCGCCCTCCGCCAGCAGCATGTAGAAGAGCCCCATCAGCAGCGCGGCACATGCGGCCCACTTGCGGATGGGAAAGCGCAGGGCGAGGCCCGGCACCAATGCCAGCGCCGCACGCGCCGCCCAGAACACCCCACCCGCCACCAGCCACATGTGCAGGCCCGAGATCGAGAGGATGTGAAAGAGTCCCGATATCAAAAGGCTTCTGTTGATCTCCGGCGGAATGCTGCTGCGCTCACCGGTGATCAACGCTTCGGCGAAAGAGGCATAGGGCTCGGCAAGCGACGCATGAATGCGCGCACCCATCGTGGCGCGGAGCGAGGCAAGCCAGGTTTCGAGCGGCGCTGACAGTGTTGGACCGTCAAGCAAGGTGATGGCTTCGGACGTCACCCGACCGGTGCCGCCGATGCCATCCAGCCACAGGCTACGCCCATAGTCGAAGGCACCCGGCGCCACCGGCGACGGCAGCGGTGAAAGCCGGGCCTTGAAGGTGACGCGCGCGCCGGTTGGCGTGACGCCTGCCTTGTCAGGTAGCGACAGACGGAGACGCTTGGGTAACCGCGCCTGATCGACGCCCTCGATCTGCTCCGGTTCGAAGATCATCACCAGTCGCTTACGCGAATTGTGATCAACGGAAATGACGCGCCCGGTGACATTCACTTCGCCGGTTGTCGCGGCCAGCAACGGAGACGATACCTGCCACGCCTGCAAGCCCGCCAGAGCAAAGCCCCACAGGATAACGCCAGCCAGCAGCATGAGCTGCGCCGAACGGCCCAACCACATCGACAGAGTGCCGCCGGCGGCGATTGTCAGCAGGACGAGGATGCCAGGTTCGGCGGGAAGCGCGAAATATGTGCCGATTCCAGAGGCCAGTGCCGGGGCGCACCACAGGAAGCTGCGGCCCTGCTGGGCCTCCACAGCCTGCCGCAAAGCCCTTGCGAGCCACGCCGCGCGGGGAGCTTCGCTCCCTTCCGCGTGGTCCAGCATGGCGATGGACATGGCACTCCCCTTACGGGCCGCGCGGCAGTGTGCTAAGCGGCGGCTCGCACAACGCAATCACCTTCCCCTACGTCAGTCAATACGGAGAACGGCGTCCATGTCATCGCCAGTCGTCACGCGCTTCGCCCCCTCGCCCACCGGCTACCTGCATATCGGCGGTGGACGCACGGCGCTGTTCAACTGGGCCTATGCCAAGCACACCGGCGGAAAAATGCTGCTGCGCATTGAGGATACCGACCGCGAACGCTCAACGGCCGATGCCATTGACGCGATTATCGAGGGCCTCACCTGGCTCGGGCTCGACTGGGCGGGAGAGCCCGTGTCGCAGTTCGGCCGCGCCGACCGGCACCGGCAGGTGGCGGAGGAGCTGCTGGCGCAGGGCAAGGCCTATCGCTGCTATTGCACCCCGCAGGACCTCGAGGAAATGCGGGCGAAGGCAGAGGCCGAGAAGCGGCCGATCCGCTATGACGGTACGTGGCGCGACCGCGACCCCTCGGAGGCCCCGGCGGGCGTGAAGCCGGCCATCCGCTTCAAGGCCCCGCAGGAGGGCGAGACCGTGATCGAGGATGCGGTCCAGGGCAGAGTCGTCATTCCGAACAAGGACTTGGACGATCTGATCATCCTGCGTTCGGATGGCAATCCGACCTACAATCTGTCGGTGGTGGTGGACGACCATGACATGGGCGTCACCCACATCATCCGCGGCGTGGACCACCTGACCAACGCCGCCCGGCAGTCGCAGATCTACATGGCGATGGGCTGGCGGGTGCCGCACATGTCACACATTCCGCTGATCCACGGACCGGACGGTGCAAAGCTTTCCAAGCGGCATGGGGCTCTCGGCGTCGAAGCCTATCGCGCCATGGGCTATCTCCCTGAAGCGATGAGGAATTACCTCGCCCGCCTGAGCTGGAGCCATGGTGACGAGGAGATCTTTTCGACAGAGCAGATGGTGGAGTGGTTCGACCTCGACGCCATCGGCAAGTCGGCGGCGCGGTTCGACTTTGCCAAGCTGGAGAACCTGAACGGCCATTACATCCGCCACATGGCGGATGATAAGCTGTTGATGGCATTCGTTGATTTCCTTCCGCATGCCGAGGGCGGCAAAGCGATGAAGGACAAGATCGACGATGCCATGATGGCCAAGCTGCTGCGTGCACTTCCTGGATTAAAGGAGCGCGCTAAGACACTGGTAGAATTGAAGAATGGCGCGCAGTTTCTGTTCGCTGAGCGGCCCCTGCCGATGGACGACAAGGCGCAGCAGATCATCCGCGACGGCGGCAAACCGGTGCTGGCCGGCGTCATTCCCGTGCTTGAGCAGGTTACGAACTGGCAGGCGCAGGACATTGAAAGTGCTGTGAAATTGCATGCCGAAGCACAGGGCCTGAAGCTCGGCAAGGTGGCGCAGCCACTGCGCGCCGCGCTGACCGGCACCTCGACGTCGCCCGGCATCTTTGACGTGCTCGCGGTGCTGGGTCGTGACGAGTCGCTGGCACGGTTGCGCGACCAGTCGCACTCCTGACGTAACTTGACGGGCGCAGAATGGTTGCTGCCGGACGCGAAATCGTTGCGTTCCGGTCGCCGAATGTTGTCATTTCGTTGCACGCCGGATGCCAACATGTCAGCTACGGTTGGTGCATGATGAGCATGGCAGCTTCCACCTGTCTGCCAGGCGGATCGACCAAAGCATCAGGTCAGTGTCGTTGACCTTTCTGTGGTGCGGTGCAATAGTTCGTAACGAGAAAAAGACAGAGATGGGAGCCCACAATGGCTGACGATCCGAAGAAGGCAGTGCTCGAACTCGCTGGAAACAAGGTCGAGATGCCGGTGAAATCCGGCACCATCGGGCCCGACGTGGTGGACATCACCAAGCTCTATGCCCAGACCGGGGCCTTCACCTTTGACCCCGGCTTCACCTCGACCGCCGCGTGCGAATCCAAGATCACTTACATCGACGGCGACGAAGGCGTGCTGCTGTATCGCGGCTACCCGATCGAGCAGCTGGCCGAGCACGGCGACTTCCTGGAAACCTGCTACCTGCTCTATTATGGGGAACTCCCCACCCCCTCGCAGCGCAAGGAATTCGACAAGAACATCACCTACCACACCATGGTGCACGAGCAGATGACCCGGTTCTACCAGGGCTTCCGCCGCGACGCGCACCCGATGGCGGTGATGGTGGCGGTGGTCGGCGCCATGTCGGCCTTCTACCACGACTCGACCGACATCAACGACCCGCGCCAGCGCGAGATCGCCTCGCACCGGATGATCGCCAAGCTGCCGACGATCGCGGCGATGGCCTACAAGTATCACATCGGCCAGCCCTTCGTTTACCCGCAGAACAGCCTCTCCTATGCGGCAAACTTCTTGCGCATGTGCTTTGCCGTGCCGTGCGAGGAATATGTGGTGAACCCGATCCTGGCGCGCGCCATGGACCGCATCTTCATCCTGCACGCCGACCATGAGCAGAACGCCTCGACCTCGACGGTGCGGCTTGCCGGCTCCTCGGGCGCCAACCCTTTCGCCTGCATCGCGGCGGGCATCGCCTGCCTGTGGGGCCCGGCGCATGGTGGCGCCAATGAGGCGGCGCTGCAGATGTTGACGGAAATCGGCGACCCGGCCAAGGTTCCGGACTTCATCGCCAAGGTGAAGGACAAGACGTCCCACATCCGCCTCATGGGCTTCGGCCACCGCGTGTACAAGAACTATGACCCGCGCGCCAAGATCATGCAGAAGACGGCGCACGAGGTGCTGACCGAACTCGGCATCAAGGACGACCCGCTGCTGGAAGTGGCGCGCGTGCTTGAGCAGGCCGCCCTTTCGGACCCCTACTTCATCGAGCGCAAGCTCTACCCGAACGTCGACTTCTATTCCGGCATCATCCTGCGGGCACTTGGCTTCCCCACATCGATGTTCACCGTGCTGTTCGCACTCGCCCGCACCGTGGGCTGGATCTCGCAGTGGAAGGAAATGATCGAGGACCCGGGCCAGAAGATCGGCCGCCCGCGGCAGCTCTACACCGGCTCGCCGAAGCGCGATTACGTGCCGCCGACGATGCGCGGCAAGTAACGCTTCGCGTTCCAAGACTTCAGAATGCCCGGCCGAGAGGCCGGGCATTTTTGTTTGGCAGGGCGCCGCAATGGCCAGAGTTCAGTCTGGAGAGAGGCGTATTCCTGTTCTCCAACACCTTGCCCGGACTTGATCCGCGCATCCCTTTTGCCGGCGCGCAAAAAGACCCCCGGGTCAGGCCCGGGGGAGGTGAGTTTTCGAGAATTTTATCATGACAAAAAGCTGGCTTCCGGTTTTCGCCGGGATGACGGCAATGATTGGGGGGCTTGTTCAGCAGAGGACGCCCACAAGACCTGATTTTTCACGGTCTGGCCCGGCAAAGCAGCCAGTTGTATACTGATCGCGAGATTGAAACCTGTTTCAAGGAGTTCGCCATGAAAACCTCGCGCGTTCTGATCGCTGCAATTTCACTGCTTGCGAGCACATGCGCCGCACAGGCGGCAGATGTGGCTTTGCCGCCCTTCTATCAGGGGCTTGCAGCCATCTCAGCCGAGCAGCCGCTGGGCACGGTGGTGGCGAAGGAAGCGGTGGCCACGCAGATCCCGGGGGCACAAGCCTGGCGCATCGCCTATGTCTCATCCGACGCAATGGAGCGGAAGACTCTGTCCTCCGCGCTGGTGATCGCTCCGACGGCTGCCATGCCAGCTAGCGGGCGGCCCATCGTCACCTGGGCGCATGGCACCACCGGGATCGCTCAGAACTGCGGCCCCTCGCAGGTCTTCGACCCGGCGCAGGACCTGAACGAGTACAACCTGATCGGCGGCACCTCGTGGACGGACTTCGGCATTCCCGCGGCAACCCAGTTCATCCAGGACGGCTATGTTCTGATCGGCACCGACTACCAGGGACTCGGCGCCGGCGGCATCCACCAGTACGCCAACGCCGCCACCAATGCCCGCGACCTCATTAACGCGGCACGCGCCGTGGGCAGCATGGGCCTGTCGGGCAGCAACAGGAAGGTGGTCGCCAACGGCTGGTCGCAGGGCGGCGGCGCGGTGATCGCCGCTGCGAGCCTGAAGGACTACATCGCAGCCAAGGGCACGGCCTTTGATGGCGTCGATTTCGTGGGCTTCGTGGCGCTTGCCCCCCAGGACATCGAGGTGCTGATACCCGCCGGAGCGGACAGCGACGAGGCCGCCGCCGAAACAATGATTGCCGGACTGGCGCAGACCTTCTCTGACAACGTCTTCAACTTCGCGCATTACGTCATGGCCATGTGGGCGATGCCGGCGGCCTACCCTGAACTCCAGCTCACCGACCTCTTCACCGAGGATGGCGCCAAGACCCTCACCGAAATCTTCAGCAAGAAATGCATGCATGCCGGCGCCGACACGCTGAGCTTCAACTTCGGCGACACATACAAGACCATGGCGAAACCGCAGGCCAGCAACGCCCAGGCCTGGGTGAAGCGGTTGGGCGACGCGAGTGTCAGCAAGGAACCACCCATCGCGCCCGTGGTGATTTACTTTGGCAACAAGGACGTGACCAACCCACCGGTCATGGGCCAACTCTACCAGGCGCAGAAATGCGCCATCGGCGGCAACGTTGCGCGCGTACAGCTGCCGGGCGACCAGAACCATTTCACCACACCGCCGGTATCGCAGCCTCTTTACGTGCCATGGATCGCGGATCGCTTCGCGGGGAAGCCTGCGGAGAACGGCTGCCCCAAACCGTGAGAGATTTGCCCTCCACCCGGTGCCCCGACAGGACGATGCCTGCAGCACATCTGCAACCGATCTCCGTGCTCATCCAAGAGCAGGGATCGGAGACCAAGCCGCTGCCTGATGTTCTGAGATGCGCCGGCGCATGAGAGGAATTTGACAATGCCTCCCCCTCCCACAAGCCAGAAGACATTCATCCTCGGTCTTGGCGCGCAGAAGGCCGGCACAAGCTGGCTCTATGACTATCTCGCGGCATCAGGACTGGTGGCGACGCAGATCATCAAGGAATACCACATCTGGGATGCCCTTCATGTTCAGGGTGTGGATGGCCTGATTGTGCGCCAGGAAGACAGCGAACTCGATTTCGAGAACCGGGTTCGGTATTTCATGCAGCAGTCACCCGAGAACTACTTCACCTATTTTGCCTACATGCTGAACAAGCAGGCGAAGAGCATTACCTGCGACATCACCCCCCTTTATTCCGCACTGGATCGCCGCGTGCTAGACCAAATCCAGCGGGGCTTCGCCCAGCGCAGCATCCTCACCAAGGCGGTATTTCTGATGCGTGATCCAGTCGAGAGGTGCTGGAGTGCCGCTCGCATGGATAGTCGGAACAAGCTCGGGCATACGCGGGTGGATGAGGACGAAGTCATCGCCCGTGCGCTCTCGGGCATGTCGGAACTGCGCACACGTTATGATGTGACGGTTCAGGAAGCCGAGGCCGTCTTCCAGCCAGGCCACATTCACTTCGGCATTTACGAAGACATGTTTGACCCGGAACCCCTCGGCAAGCTTTCGGAATTCTGTCGTGTTCCGTTCCGACCCTCCCATACGCAGAAGAAGCTCAATGTGAGCGAAATAGCCTCCCCGCTGAGTGACGCTGTCTACGAGAAGATCGCTCGCCACTATCGTCAAATCTATCGCTTCGCGGAACGGCGTTTTCCGCAGACGACCACGCTCTGGCGAGGGTTCAAATATCTTTGAACCACCGTGCCCGGGTCGCCCAGTGCAGCACCTGTGCGCATTGCCATTGACGCAGACCTGCGAGCGACAGCCAGTCATCCCTCTCTGGCATGCGATCACACTGGGGCGCGTTGACAAAGGCGCAGCTGGTGTCCCGGCAGATCACCTCTCGGCGCTCGTTATGAAGCTGGTCGCGCGCCTGATGGAGGCGTCCATGTGGGCTCTTGCGGCGAGGGCGATCCATTCCTGCGCGGTGTGCGAAGCCTCGGCATGGTGCCCCATCTTTCGCCGGACGCGGGACTGATCCTCGAGGATATCAACCTGCTGGGCCGTGAACCGGTCCACGTCGCACCGCATGCGGCCCAGAGCCTCGCCAAGCCAGCGCATTGCATCGTGCAAATTGCCCTCCGCCTCGTAGGTGCTTGCAATGGCGCGACCGGTCGCGCCCTCCCAGCAGGGATCCTTCAACTCGCAACTCATGGCGAAGGCTTCATCAAGATCAGGCCGCAGCGACGCCGGATCGCTTCCGAGCGCCAGCAGCGCCTCGGCCCGCAACGCGATGCACCAGGGACGGAACGACACCCAGCGCAGCTCGTCCACCACGCGCCGACACTCTTCAAGCCACGCGAGCGCCTCATCGGGAGACTGTGCTGCAAGGAGCCCGCGCGCGCCGATGCCTAGGCACCAACGCCGGCGATTTCCAGCCGACCGTGCAAGGTCGATGGCACTCCGAAATGCAGAGATACCCTCCTCCAGCCTGCCCCAGTCGACGAGGTTGAAGCCAACGACACTCTGGATGCCGGCTCTCCTCTCGGGGCTCTCTGCCAGCGCGATGGCCTCCGTCAGATAGGCGGCGGAAGATGGACGGCGGCCGGCCATGGCCTCGACATAGCCAAGCTCGCGCAGCGCGCCCGCGGCAATCTCAGGCAGGTTTGTGTCAGTGGCAAGCTGGGCAGACTGGCGCAGCAGGATGGCGCCCTCCTCGTCATAGCCACGCACGGCGTGGACGAGGGCCGTGCCGAGTTCCAGCAGAACCTCAGCCTCGAGGCTTGCCTCGTTCAGCTCCGACGCTTCGCTCGCCGCACGTCGCAACGTTTCGATTCCGGCATCGGCTGCGCCTGCACCGAGTGCCGCTTTTCCGGCTTCCAGCAACGAGCGGGTATGCGCCCGTGGAGAAACGCCCGCAGCAGGCGCCACCACCGAGCGGCGGGCGGCGCTGCGCAGCGCGGGCGATGGCAACACGCCAAGCTCCGACTGGAAACTGCGCTCCGTTGCCTCGACATGGGCGAGTGCTGCATCGAAGCGACCCGCGGCCACGAGGCTCTTCACCAGAAGGACATGCATTGCCTCATCGTACTCGCTGCGGCGAACACCGCGCTCCGCAAGACCCGCGGCGAGCACAATATCACCCCTGGCCAGCGCACTCAGGCAATCACGCCGCAACTGCTCCTCATGAAGCACTGCAAGGCGCTGCCGCTCCACCAGCAACCACGTGGAAAAGGAGAGGCCGGCGCGGATGTCGACCCCCTCCAACAGCTCACCGCAATCGCTCCAGTCGCAACGGCCATTCTCGAGGTCCCGAACGTCAATACAAAAATGGCCGGGAAGATCGGCGAGGATCGGGTCCCCCCTCAGCACGGTTGGCGCGTCCAACGCCCTTCGCAAGGCCGCAAGGCACCAGCGCAGAGTGCCGAGCGGGTCTGCCGTTTCGGCGAAGAGTTCGCCAGCGAGATGGCGCCGGTCAAGCGGCCTTCCCGCAAGCAGGACCCGGGCCAGCACCGCCCAGGCCTGGTGCCCGCGCAACTCGCAGACCTGCCCCGTTCCATCAAGGATCGCAGGCGTGCCCAGAAGCCTTATCCGCCGTGATTTCTCCACCGCCCCGATCCATGTTCCCGAGAAGAAGGCTGGCATTCGACCGTTGGACGAAACGTGTAACGCACGTGAGCATCGTCGTACACCGCTCCCACGCGCGCACCAACGGCCATGCTGCATGGTGCGATGGTCACTTAACAAAGGAGAACTGAAAATGGCAATTTATCTGATTGAACGCGACCTGCCGGGCGCCAGCATGCTGTCATCCGCCGAATTGCGCGAAATCTCCGCCAAATCCAACGAAGTCGTCGCCGGTCTCGGCGTGCCCTATCGCTGGATCACCAGCTATGTGGCCGGTGACAAGATCTACTGCGTTCATGAGACCACCAGCCCCGACACCGTGCGCCGCCACGGCGAGTTGGGCGGCTTTCCGTTCAGCAGCATCACGGAGGTGGCCTCCGTCATCAGTCCCGCAACCGGACAGGGCTGAGGAACGAGCAATCGCCAAGCGAACGGCCCATGAATCACGCCATGGGCCGTTCTGCATTCGGAGCTTCGATGAACGGATCAGACGCCGCGTTCGTTCATCAGCATGGCGCCGATTTCGGCCTCGGCCACCTTCTTGCCGTCGACCATGGCCTCGGCCCAATACTTCCAAACCGGCGGGCGCTTGTTCGACAGCTTTACATGGAAGTGCACGGTGTCGCCCGGCACCACGGGCTTGCGGAAGCGGGCCTTGTCGATCGACATGAAGAACACCAGCTTGCCGGCGTGCTCGTCGCCGAGGCTATTGAGCACAAGGGCACCGGCGGTCTGGGCCATGGCTTCGACCAACAGCACGCCCGGCATCACCGGGCGGCCGGGGAAGTGGCCCTGGAAGAACGGCTCGTTGATGGTGACGTTCTTGAGGGCAACGCCGCTCTCCTCGCCGTTGATGTCATACATGCGGTCGATGAGCAGGAACGGATAACGATGCGGAAGCAGCTTCATGATCCGCGCGATGTCTGCGGTCTTCAGTTCCGGCGCTGCCGTGGCTTCGGTCATTGTTCAAATGCCTCCCAAAATAATGGCGGACGGCCACGAGGGCCGTCCGCCTGTTTCTTAAGCCTGTGTCCGGCGTCCGTCTAGAAGGCGGTGCCGACCGAGAAGCGGAACCATTCGGTCTTGTCGTAGCTGGCCTTCAGCAGCGGATAGGCTGCCTCGAAGCGGAGCGGGCCGAAGGGCGAAGACCAGACCACGCCTGCGCCAACCGACATGCGGAAGGCAGCCGTGTCGTAGCTGGTGCAATTCTGCGCGTTTTCACCGAGCGGCGGGGTGTTCTGTCCATAGGAACAGTTACCCGTGCCGGCCAGCACCGTGTCGACGCCCGAGTCGAACACCGTACCGAAATCGCTGAACACTTCACCGGTGATGCCCCACTGCTCCGGCAGACCGATCGGGAAGGTCAACTCCACCGTGCCGATGGCATAGGTCTTGCCGCCGACGGCATCGGTGTCGCCGTCGTTGCCGCGCTGGCGCGGGCCGACGCCTGCGGTAGCAAAGCCACGGAAGGAGTCAGCACCCCTGAAGAAGCGGTCCTGCAACGGAACGTCGCTGCCATCCAGCGAGAATTCCTGCCCGGCGTTGCCTTCGAGCTTGAGCACCACGGCGTCCTCATAGACCGGCATGAAGTACCAGGCGTGGGCTTCGACCCTGGCGTAGTGCACGTCGCCACCCAGACCTGCAATCTGACCCTCAAGCTGGCCGCGGAAACCATTGGTCGGACGGATCGGGTTGTCGAGGTTGTCCCAGGTATAGGAGGCGTTGACGAAGGACTTGAGCGTCGAACCCTCGGTCTCGATGACGGCGGGTGAAGCACTGTTCTTGTCGATGTTGTTCACATTCATCCAGGTGAGGCCATACTTGAACATAAGGCCGCTGTACTCGTCGAGGCGGAAGCCCGCGCGCAGGGCGAAGCCGGCGGCCTCGCTGCTGTAGTTCGACTGTTCCTGGTTGTTGGTGAGCGTGCCGAACACGTCAAATCCGGCAGAGATAGGCATGCCCATGAAATAGGGGTTGGTGAAGCTGAAGTTGACGTTCTGGCGATACCAGCTCGCCGAGGTGTCAACAGCCACGTTGTAGCCCTTGCCGAGGAAGTTGCGCTCCTGCAGCGAGACCGAGCCAACGATCACTTCCGAGGTGGAGTAACCGATCGAGAAATTGATCGAGCCTGTCGACTTTTCCTGCACCTGCACGACAAGGACGACGCGATCGGGGGCAGACCCCTCCTGTTCGAGGAAGTCAATCTTCTCGAAGAAGTCGAGCGCGGTCAGCCTGCGGCGGGCACGTTCGATCACCACGCGGTTGAAGGCGTCGCCCTCATAGAGATTGAGTTCGCGGCGGATGACCTCATCCTCGGTGCGGAAGTTGCCGACGATGTCGATGCGCTCGATGTAGGTGCGCGGACCCTCGACGATGTTGTAGGTGATGTTGAGCGTCTTGTTGTCTGCATCGCGCACCACATCGGGGTTGACGCGCGCGAAGACGAAGCCCTGGCGGGCGGCCTCGAGCGTCAGCCGCTCGACAGACTTGTCGACCTTGGTGGCGTCGTAGTAGTCGCCGACACCCGTCCTGACCTGGGGAATGAGGTCCGCGGAGTCGAGTTGCGCGGCGCCGACATTGACCGCCACGTCGGCGATCTTGTAGCGCGGGCCTTCGTCGAGCGTATAGGTGACGATGAAGCCGTCGCCCTTCTCGTTCATCACGGCATCGGCGGAGATGACCTGAATGTCGGCGAAGCCGTTGCGCAGGTAATAGCGGCGCAGCAGCTCCTTGTCGTATTCGAGCCGGTCGGCATCGTAGTTGTCATTGCGGTTGAAGAACCGCCACCACGAGTATTGCTGGGTGCCGATGACGCTCTTGAGCTGCCCGGCGCTGAAGGCGTTGTTGCCGACGAAATTGATCTGCTTGACCTTGGTCTCGCCGCCTTCGTTGATCTCGAAGACGAGATCGATGCGGTTCTCCGGCAGGCGGATGATCTTGGGCGACACCTGCACCGAGTAATAGCCGGCGCGGCGATAGACGGCGATGATGCGGTTGACGTCGCTCAGGACCTTGGCGCGCGTGAACATCATGCGCTCCCTCAGCTCGGTCTCCTTGGCGAGGTCAGTATCCTTGACGTTGGTGTTGCCTTCGAAGTTCACCTGATTGATCATCGGGTTCTCTTCGACCTTCACCACGAGCGTGCTGCCACGCTGGATGATCTGGACGTCAGAGAAGAGGCCGGTCTGGAACAGCGCCTTCACCGAGGCGTCGATCTTTTCGGGCGTGGCGTTCTGGCCGGGCGACACCTGGACGTAGGTGACGATGGACTCGTTCTCGATACGCTGGTTACCCTCGACGATGATCGAGGACACGGTGGCGGCGTAGGCGGATGTGACGGCGAGACACGGCGCGGCAACCGGCGCGAGAACACTCAGAACAAGGGCCAAAAAAGCAACAAAAACAAACTTATAACGCATCAATTGGCCATTTCTACTCGCTAGCCGCCCCGTCAGAATCTGTGTCGCCGGGAAGGGTTTTACCTGCCCTGCGTCACATTGCAATTGAAACTTCCCCACGAACTCACCCACCAAACAACACTGTTGCCACCCGAACGAGGTCGTTCCAGGTGCCGACCAACATCAGCATGACCACCAGCGAAAACCCGATTCGGAATCCCCACTCCTGGGCGCCTTCGCCGAGCGGCCTGCCACGCACCGCCTCGATGGCGTAGTAAACCAAGTGTCCACCATCGAGCATAGGGATTGGAAAAAGGTTAAGGAGACCGATACTCACTGACAAAAAGGCAATCACCGCAACGAATTGCGAGAAACCCATGGAGGCGGCATCGCCGGCGGCCTTGGCCATGGCGATCGGGCCGCCCAGCTGGTCGGCGCTCTCGCGGCCGGTGACCATCTTGCCCAAATAGCGGAAGGTCGAGGAGACGATGAACCATGTGCGGTCGACGCCGGCTTCCAGCGCCTGCACCGGGCCCATGCGCTCATAACGGACGGGACCCATCGGGTCGCGCTTCACGCCGAGGAGGCCCAGCCTGATCTTGCCGCCGAAATTGTCCGGCTCCTCGCGGAGCTCCGGAGTAACGGTAAGGTTGATCTTCTCGCCGTTCCGGTCAATGACGAGCGCCAGCGGTTCGCCGGCGCGGGTCATCACCGCTTGCTGGAGGCCGGCGAAATCACTGATCTCGGCTCCGTCGACTGAGACGACCAGGTCACCCTTGCGAATGCCGGCGACCTCGGCGGCACTGCCGGCCACGACCTCGTCGACGCGGGGCTCGATCATGGGGCGGCCGACGATCATGAAGGCGCCGGCAAAGATGGCGATGGCCAGGATGAAATTGGCAATGGGGCCAGCGGCAACCACCGCAGCGCGCTGCCACAGCGGCTTGCCGTGGAAATTGCCCTGGTCATTCTTGGCCCGGGCCAAGGCCTCGGCATCGGGCATGCTGGCGGCGTTGGCATCGCCGCGGAAGCGGACATAGCCGCCCAGCGGCAGCCACGCCACCTTCCAGCGCGTGCCGTGCTTGTCATTCCAGCCGAAGATTTCGCGTCCGAAGCCGATGGAAAAGGCCTCGATATCAACGCCGCACCAGCGCGCCACGAGGAAATGGCCGAGCTCGTGAATGAACACGATGACGGTCAACGCCACCAAAAAAGGCAGCGCATAGAACACACCCGTGCTCAGCGGCAGGTGCAAGGCGTCAGTTAGGTTCATTCCACACTTCCCCGGCCCGCCAAGGGGCCGTTTTTATCAACGGTCACGCCTTCACGTCCCTGCCGTCTAAACGACGTGAAAATTGAGGCCAGATTTCGGCCAAAGCTGGTCACCAGATGAGGATTCCGGCCCCGGCATGCTCGATCCCGGCGCGGAACGCGCCGATCAGGGCGGCGGCGGTGGCCACCGCGACCAGGCCATCCACCCGGTCGATGATGCCGCCATGACCCGGAATCAGGCGGCCGGAGTCCTTGACGCCGTAGTGGCGCTTCATGGCCGACTTGAACAGGTCACCCCCCTGCTCCACCACCGCCAGCAGGGCCGCGACAAGAAGCAGCATCCACAGCGACGGCACGCCGAGCGCCATCCCGACGCCAAGGGCGGCGATGGCACTGCCCGCCATGGCACCGCCCATGCCGGCCCAGGTCTTCTTCGGCGAGATGCGGGGCGCCAGTTTCGGCCCGCCGATGATGCGACCAGCGAAATAGGCCAGCGTATCAGCCGCCCAGACCATCAGCATCACCAGCACGATGGAAGCAATGCCGTAGGCCGGATCGTCGCGCAGCACGATGAGTGCGATGGGCGGCAGCGAAACATAGGGTACGCCCAGAAAGCGCCAGGCCGGGCCACCGGGCGCCTCACGCAGCGCCGCTGCGGCAGACAGGACCGTCAGCACACCGATGGTCACAAGGCCGCCGGCGAGCCCGATATCGAGTGGCAGAAGCGCGCCACACATGGCGCCTGCGGCATGCAGCGCGAACTGCAGGGGATTGTCCTTGTGGACGATGTTCACCCATTCCTGCGCCATCAGGATGCCGATCAGCGCCACGAAGAGGTGAAACCAGATACCACCCATCCAGACATCGGCAAGAACAGCGGGGATGAGCACGGCAGCAGATGCCGCCCTGATGCCCAGATCACCCCATTTTGCGCTGGAAGCTGGCTCTCCGCTCATCAGGCGGTCTGCGCCTTGAGGCCGCCGAACCGCCGGTCACGCGCGCGGAAGATGTCGATGGCGCGGGCGAGTGCTGCGGCATCGAACTCCGGCCAGAACTCGGGCAGGAACACGAACTCGGTATAGGCGCATTGCCAGAGGAGATAGTTGGAGATGCGTTGCTCGCCGCCAGTGCGGATCAGCAGATCTGGCTCCGGCAGGCCCGCCGTATCCAGATGGTTGCCGATGACGGCGGGGGTGATGTCCTCCGGTGCGATCCTGCCTTCGGCCACCTTCCGGGCCAGCACCTGCACGGCGCGGGTGATTTCCTGGCGGCTGCCGTAGTTGAAGGCGATGACCAGCCTGAGTGCGGTGTTCTCACGCGTCAGTGCTTCCGCTTCCTCGAACATCTTGCGCAAGGAGGGCTCCAGCCCGTCGCGGTCACCGATGATCATGATGCGCACGTTGGACTTGTGGAGATCGGCCACATCGGTGCGGATAAAGCGCCGCAGCAGTTCGAGCAGAAAACGCACCTCGGCCTGCGGCCTGGCCCAGTTCTCGGTGCTGAATGAATAGAGCGTGAGGACCGAAATGCCCATGTCGGCGGCGGCGCGCACCGTGCGGCGCAACGCCTCGACACCCTGGCGGTGGCCAGCCGAGCGCGGCAGCCCGCGCTGCGTGGCCCAGCGACCGTTGCCATCCATGATGATGGCAACGTGGCTGGGTGGGCAATCGGGTGCTGCGCTCACTGACATGAAGGCAACAGGTCCTCAAACCTGCATGATCTCTTGTTCTTTGTGCTTCAGAACCTGCTCGATGTCCTTGATGGTGTCATCGGTCATCTTCTGAACGTCGTCGGCCTTCTTCTTCTGCTCGTCCTCGCTCATGAGGTGAGCCTTCTCGAGCTGCTTCAGCAGGTCCATGCCGTCGCGGCGCACGTTGCGCACGGCGATGCGGGCCTTCTCGGCATATTGGTGGGCGACCTTGACGAGTTCCTTGCGGCGGTCCTGCGTCAGGTCCGGCATGCGCAGGCGGATGACCTGGCCCTCGGTCTGCGGGTTGAGGCCGAGGTTGGAGGCGCGGATGGCCTTTTCAACCGCAATGACGAGGCCACGGTCCCACACGCTGATCTGCAGCAGGCGGGGCTCGGGAACCGACACGGAAGCAACCTGGGCCAGCGGCATGTTGGCGCCATAGGCATCGACCTGGATCGGGTCGAGCAGGCTCGAGGAGGCGCGGCCGGTGCGCAGGCCGCCGAAATCATGCTTCAGCGCGTCAATCGCGCCCGTCATGCGGCGCTTGATGTCCTGCGCGTCGAAATTCTGGGGCTGGGCCATAAAATCAATCCTTCGTCACGGTGGTAAACAGCCCGCCGCCATTGACCACTTCAAGGATGGCTCCGGGCTTTCTGATGGAGAAGACAACTACCGGAATCCCATTGTCCCGCGCAAGGGCAATGGCGGCCGGGTCCATGATGCGGAGATCCTTCGACAGCATCTCACCGAAGGTGATCCTGTCGTAGCGGCGGGCGTTGGGATCGGTCTTGGGATCGGCCGAATAGACGCCGTCGACGGATGTGCCCTTGAACAGCGCGTCGCAGCTGAGCTCCGCCGCCCGGAGGGCTGCCCCCGTATCGGTCGTGAAAAAGGGCAGGCCGGTGCCCGCGGCGCAGATGATGATGCGGCCCGCCTCGAGGTGGTGGATGCCCTTGGCGCGGGAATAGGTCTCGCAGACGGTGGGCATGGCGATGGCCGAAAGCACCCGGGCATCCATGCCCTTGTGGGTGAGAACCCCCTGCATGGCCAGCGCATTCATGACGGTGGCCATGATGCCCATGTGGTCGGCCGAGACCCGGTCCATGCCCTTGGCCGCGCCGGCAAGGCCGCGGAAGATGTTGCCCCCGCCGATCACAAGCGCCAGTTGCACGCCGGTGGCGGCAACCCCCAGCACCTCGTCGGCGAGGCGGCTCACCGTATCAAGGTCGATGCCATAGGGCTGGTTGCCCATCAGGACCTCGCCCGAGAGCTTGAGGAGGATGCGCTTGTATTTGGGGGAGGACATGCTGCTGCGGCCCGCTTTTGTGGAACCCCAGTCTAGAAGACCGGGACCGATTCGTCACAAGGCAGCAGCCCTCCTCCCCAGCCTGATCAGGACGCCGGAGCCAGGAACTTGAAGGGCTCTGCGGGCTTGAACTCCTTGGAGACTTCACCCGCGAGGATCGGCTTTGCCTGCAGGTCCAGCTTCAGCGATGGCGCGCCGGGCTTCAGGTCGAGCTTGCCGAGATCGACCCAGAACACCGCAGGGGTGTGGACGCTTTCGAAGAAATAGCGCCCGGCATCGAGATCTGCCGCAGTACGCCAGCGAGTGGACGCGATGTTGGGGGCCTTCGGGTCCTGGATGCCCAGCGGCACGGAGATGGCGCGGATCAGCGACATGACTTCCGCGACCGCGGCATCCTCCGCCTGGCCCGGAGGAACGGCATTGAGCATCCAGCTCATGCGCGCGAAGCGGTCTGCGGCGCGGCTGGTTCCCGGCAGGAAGTTGGCCCCGCCGACGCTGTCCCAGTAGGTGGAGATCGCCAGCTGCTGGTCGAAGGGCGGCGAATTGGTCATCACGTTGTATTGCTTGCCGTGATGGATGGTGAGCTTGCCGCCGATGTATTCGAAGATCGCCGAGTCACCCGTCTTGTCGGCGAGCGCCAGATGGCCCGTCGCGGCATGGCCATCGGGCAGCACCGGTGCCACCAGGGCGAAGGGTTCCTGCGAAAGCGCATCGACGGCTTCGGCGACGGTTGAATAATTGTCGAGCACATATTGCAGCCAGGCGCCGACCGAGAGCAGCGGCTTGCCGGCTGTCTTGTAGTCACCATAGTCGCTCTCGGCGAGGTAGAGCACGTTGCCGGCAAGCCCGGCATCGTTGACGCCATCAACCGTCGCGATGTTGTAGAAGCCGGAGATGACCGAGCCGTATTTCGAGGTCCAGCCGATGGAGGCCTCGCCCACGCCGCCATCGCGCTTCAGGCCGGCCGGAAAGGCCCACAGGTCCGTGCCGGTTTCCGTCGCCCAGTCCATGGTGCGGCCGACGAAGTGGCTGCTTCCAGCGCCCTGGTAAACGATGCGGGTGCAGGCATCTGCCGCTGGGACGATGATGGCGGCCGTGGCGAGAGCGAGGATGGCGGTGAGGGTCTTGCGCATGGCGGGCTCCGTTTGGGTTGTGGGAGAAGCTGACGCGCAGTGTGCGTCAATCCCTTGACGACGGTCAATACGGACAATCGTCCTCTCCCGCGGCGCGGGAGAGGAAGGGGACCCAACGCAGTTGGGGAAGGTGAGGGAAAGCGCGCTCCGACGCATATGTGCCCGCGCTTCCCCTCATCTCCCCGTTGCGGGCCGCAACGGGTCCCTTCTTCTCCCGCTGAAGAAGCGGGAGAAGACGTCAGACCGTCAATGCAAAAAAAGGCCCCGTTTCCGGGGCCTTTCGCAATGCGTTGGATGTGGCCGGGCTCAGTTGCCCGACATCTTGGCGACTTCGGCGGCGAAGTCGTCTTCCTTCTTCTCGATGCCTTCACCAAGTTGCATGCGCACGAAGCCGGTGAGCTTCACGTCAGCGCCAGCGGCCTTGCCGGCTTCGGCGATGGCCTGCGTCACGGTCTTCGCACCGTCATGCACATAGGCTTGCTCGAGCAGGCAGTTTTCCTTGGCGAAGGTCTTGAGGCCCGAGGCCACGATCTTCTCCAGCACGTTGGCGGGCTTGCCGGCGTTCTTCTCTTCGAGGATCGCGGACTCACGTGCCAGCACATCAGCCGGAACCTGGTCGAGCGCCAGCGCCACCGGGTTGGTGGCTGCAACGTGCATGGCGAGCATGCGGCCGAATTCGTTGAGCGAGGCCTTGTTGCCGGTCGACTCGAGCGCCACGATGACGCCGATCTTGCCCATGCCGGGAGCGATCTGGTTGTGGACGTAGGAGCCCACGACACCATCCTTGACCGAGAGCGCGGCGGTGCGGCGCACCGTCATGTTCTCGCCGATGGCGGCGACCATCTCGGCCACATACGCGGCCACCGCGTGGGACGAACCGGGGATGTGCATGGTCTTCAGTTTCTCGCTATCGCCATTGGCCTTGAGGGCGAGCTTCGAGATCTCGGCGACCATGGCCTGGAATTTCTCGTTGCGGGCCACGAAGTCGGTTTCCGAGTTCACTTCGACGACGGCACCCGTGGTGCCCTCGACGGCGACGGCCACGAGGCCTTCGGCGGCGACGCGCGTCGATTTCTTGGCGGCCTTGGCGAGACCCTTGGCGCGCAGCCAGTCGATGGCGGCCTCCATGTCGCCATTGGTGGCGGCGAGTGCCGCCTTGCAATCCATCATGCCCACGCCGGTCTTCTCGCGCAGGTCCTTCACCATTCCAGCCGTGATATCGGCCATGATCTACCTCATGTGATTTGAAAGAGCGTGGGGCCCGCCGCGTTCATGCGGCAGGCCCCGTGTCGATTTCGTGACGGTCGAGGGCCCGCTTATTCGGCGGCGGGCAGTTCCTCGGCCATGGGCTCCTCGGCGGCGCCAACGTCGACACCCGAGCCCGACTGGGCGAGCGAGATGCCTTCGATGCAGGCGCGGCTGATGAGGTCGCAGTAGAGGGCGACCGCGCGGCCCGCGTCGTCATTGCCCGGGATCGGGTAGGTGACGCCGGCCGGGTCCGAGTTGGTATCGATAACGGCGATCACCGGGATGCCGAGACGGTTGGCTTCCTTGATGGCGATCTGTTCCTTGTTGGTGTCGATCACGAACAGCAGGTCGGGAACGCCGCCCATGTCCTTGATGCCGCCGAGCGACTTGTCGAGCTTTTCCTTGGTGCGGGTGAGCTCAAGCATTTCGCGCTTGGTGAGGCCCGACTGCTCTTTGCCGAGAACGTCATCGGTGGTGCGCAGAGTCTTGATCGAGTGCGAGATCGTCTTCCAGTTGGTGAGCGTGCCGCCGAGCCAGCGGGAGTTCACGTAATACTGGGCCGAGCGCTTGGCCGCATCCGCGACCAGCTCCGAGGCTGAGCGCTTGGTGCCGACGAACAGCACGCGGCCGCCCTTGGCGACCGTGTCGGCCACGGCGACGAGGGCCGTGTGGAGCAGCGGAACGGTCTGCGACAGGTCGATGATATGGATGCCGTTGCGGCTGCCATAGATGTAGTTGCGCATCTTCGGGTTCCAGCGGTGGGTCTGGTGGCCGAAGTGAACGCCAGCTTCCAGGAGCTGACGCATGGTAAATTCAGGAGTGGCCATGAGCCTATGTGTCCTTTTCCGGTTGATCCGCCGCGGGGAAAGTGACCGGGACATCCCGGCACCGGATGGATCTGGCACTATGTGGAGGCGAACCTCGCGTGCCGGAGCCTGTCTCCGCGTGTGAGTTGGTCGTTAACGGGGCGGGCTATAGCCGCGCTGGCGGGGGAAAGCAAGGCCCCCGGCTCAGAGCTTCCGGGCCATGGTGAGCCCGTCGCAGATCGGCACAAGGCAGATCTCGACCCGGGGGTCCTTTACCAACTTGTCGTTCAGGGCCCTGATGGCCCGGGTATCGTCATCCTGCTTCGCCGGGTTGGCCACGTCGCCGTCCCACAGGGTGTTGTCGACCAGCACGAGGCCCCCGGCCCGCAGAAGTTGTATCGAACCCTCGTAATAGGCGTCATAGCCGGACTTGTCCGCATCGATGAAGGCGAGATCGAACGTCCCCGCCTCGCCCGCCGCGAGGCAGCGCGCGATCACCGCCCTGCCGCCATCGAGGCGGAGATCGATGCGATCGGCCACGCCGGCCTTCGCCCAGTAACGCCGGGCTATGTCGGTGAAGTCCTTCGAAACGTCCGCGCAGGTGATGCGGGTGGCCCCCGCCAGCGCCATGGCGAGGGAGGAATAGCCGGTGAAGGTGCCGAACTCGATCACCCTCCGGGCACCCATCAGCTTGACGAGAAGGCCCATGAAGGCGCCCTGCTCCGGCCCGATCTGCATGGCAGCGTTGCTGCCGAGTTTTGCCGTCTCGGCGCGGAGTTCGGCAAGCAGTGGCGCCTCGCGGCAGGCGTGCGCCGCATAATAGGCCTCGAGCGCTCCGGTAAGGCCGATGGTCTTTCCCATTGAGCGTCCTCCTGCAGGGTCCAGATGCAAACTACGCTGTTGCACGCCAATTCCCAAACTGTGTAAAGCGCAGGAATGGCGCTGCGCGACAACATCCACCTTTCGCTGACTTCGGCCGCCCCCGTGACATGGGAAGTGTCCGACGGTCTCTTGCCCTATCCGGAGGCCATGGCGCGCATGGATGCGCATGTGGACGCAATCGCAAAGGGCACGGAGCCAGAAAGGGTCTGGCTGCTCGAGCACCCGCCGCTCTATACCGCCGGCACGTCCGCGCATGAAGAGGACCTCGTCGAGCGCGAGCGCTTCCCCGTGTTCAAGACAGGGCGCGGCGGACAATATACCTACCACGGCCCCGGCCAGCGCGTGGCCTATGTGATGCTGGACCTCAGGCGCCGCGGCGGCGACGTGCGCGCCTTCGTGGCGGCTCTCGAGCAGTGGGTGATCGACACGCTGGAGCAGTTCAACGTCAAGGGTGAGCGGCGCGAGGACCGGGTGGGCGTGTGGGTGCGGCGCGGCGACAACGAAGACAAGATCGCCGCCATCGGCATCCGGGTGCGCCACTGGGTGACGTTCCACGGCATCTCGATCAACGTCGAACCTGACCTCTCGCATTTCGAAGGCATCGTGCCCTGCGGCATCCGCGAGCATGGGGTGACGAGCCTTGTCGACCTCGGGTTGCCTGTCACCATGGCCGACCTCGACGTGGCACTGAGGAAGACCTTCGCGCCGATCTTCGGGTGAGCCTGACGGCTACTGCATGTTCTGCTGTTGCTCGTTCTGACCCGGCTGCTGGACATCGGGCTGCTGGCCCAGCTCCGGCACGGGTGCCGACTTCATCGGCGGCAGGCCCATTTCCTTGCGGGCCTCGTTGATGAAGGGGCTGCAGGCGCCACGCTCGAAATAGCCATTGAAGGCGACGAAGGGCGTGGCCACACGCTGTTCCGGATGATCGCGGTAGAAGATGTTGATGGCCTGGGCCACCATGGCGCCCTTGAGCTGCAGGCTCACGCCGCAGGCGCGCAGGCCCAGGGCTCGGGCGGCGGTGTATTTGTTGTCGGCGGTCACCACCGTCATGACATCATAGATGCCCATGGCATAGGCCGCCTGGCCATCCGGCCCGAGGCGCTGCCATTCAGCTGCGTTCTTGATGAAATCAGCGCGCGCCGGAACGGTGAGCGACAGGGCGGCAAGGGCGGCAAGGGCGAAACGGCGCATCGGATACTCCATGGGTCGGACGCCTCATACGTCCCAAACCCGGCCCGTGTCCAACTGCAAGTCCAACTCCATGCCTGAATATGTAACTTTGTCTGTTACATAAGATCTTCGACCCCGGCATCACCCCCAGGAGGACTGACACATGAAGCTTTATTACGCCCCCGGCGCCTGCTCGCTCGCCCCGCACATCGTGCTGAACGAGCTCGGCCAGCCCTATGACATCGTGAAGGTCGACCTCGGCGCCAAGAAGACCGAGACCGGAGCCGACTTCAATGCAATCAACAGCAAGGGTTACGTGCCCACCCTCGAGATCGGCGCCAATGAGGTGCTGACCGAAGTGTCCACCATCCTCCAATACCTGGTCGATAAGGCCAAGAACACCGACCTTCTGCCGGCCTTCGGCTCGATGGACCGCTACCGCGCCATGGAACAGCTGAACTTCGTTGCCTCGGAACTGCACAAGGGCATTGGCGGGTTGTTCAACCCGGCCATGCCGGAAGACGGCAAGGCCGCCATCAAGGACCGACTGACCCGCCGCTTCACCTGGCTCGACGCGCAGCTGGCAAAGAAGCCCTACCTGCTGGGCGACACATATTCCGTGGCCGACGCCTATGCCTTCGTGGTGCTGGGCTGGACCAAGCATGTGGGCATCGACCTGTCACCCTATGCGCATATCGTGGCCTACATGGACCGCGTGGGCCAGCGCCCGGCGGTGCAGGCGGCACTGAAGAAGGAAGGGCTGGCGTAAGAAGCCTCTCTCCTTCACCACTCCACGACACACATCATCGCCAAGCTAGGTCCCGGCGATGCTCTTTGTGGCCGCGAATGAGATACCCGGGTCGAACCCGGGCATGATGAAACGGTGAAGGCTGTCCTATACCGTCGGCCACACATCAAAGCCGCGCCAGTCACCTGGCGGGTAGGGTTCACTCTTCACATTGCGCACCAATGACATGCGGGGGCCGCGGTGGCAGGCGACGATCATGCTCTGGGCGTCTTCTTCCTCGCCGCAGAATACCGCCTCGACAGAGCCGTCGCTGCGGTTCCTGACCCAGCCCCTGAGGCCACGCTCCTTGCCTCACGCTCGAGATAGGCACGGAAGCCCACGCCCTGCACCCGGCCCTCAACGATCACGTGAAGGGCCGTGACGCTCATGCAAACTCCATGATCACCGCGTCGACCTGCAGGCTGTCGCCCTTCTTGGCGTTGACGGCCTTGATGGTGACGTCGCGCTCGGCGCGCAGGATGTTTTCCATCTTCATCGCCTCGACGATGGCCAGAGGCTCACCCGCCTTCACCTCCTGGCCCACCACCGCCTGAATGGCGATGACGAGGCCCGGCATCGGGCAGAGAAGCTTCTTCGAAGTATCGGCGGCAACCTTCTCCGGCATGAGCTTTGCAAGCTCCGCCTCGCGCTCGGTATAGACGTGGGCTTCGAGCACAACGCCGCGATAGGACAGCTTGTAGCCGTTGAGGATGCGCTTCACCTGCACGGTGACGTTGCCGTCGCCCAGGTCAGCCGAGAACACCGGTTGGCCGGGCACCCAGCCGCATCTGTCGGCGAGCTTGTCAGTATCCGCAGAGATGGTGACCGGGATGAATTCCTTACCCAGCTTCACGATGCGCGCGGTGGCGAGGTTGACGCCGTGGTTCAGCATTTGCCCGTTGATCAGGCGCTTCCTGCGATTCTCGACGTGATCGAGAACGGTGGCAACCTTGGCCAGTGTCGACTTGATGTCAGGCGTGATCTCATGGCCGGTGAAGCCGCCGGGGAATTCCTCGGCGATGAAGCCGGTGGAGAGTGCACCCGACTGCCAGCGCGGATTTTCCATGATGGCCGAGAGGAAGGGAATGTTATGCTGGATGCCATCGATGTGGAAGGCATCAAGCGCTTCCGCCATCTTCGAGATCGCGGCACTGCGCGTCGGCGCGTGGGTGCAGAGCTTGGCGATCATCGGATCATAGTAGATCGAGATCTCGCCACCTTCGAAGACGCCCGTGTCGTTGCGCACGGTGATGCCGTCAGCCATGTGCTCCGCCGGCGGACGATATTTCACGAGGCGGCCCGTGGACGGCAGGAAGTTGCGATACGGGTCCTCCGCATAGATGCGGCTCTCGACGGCCCAGCCCTTCAGCTTGACGTCCGCCTGCTTGATCTTCAGCTCTTCGCCAGCGGCCACGCGGATCATCTGCTCCACGAGGTCGATGCCGGTGATGAGTTCGGTGACGGGGTGCTCCACCTGCAGGCGGGTGTTCATCTCGAGGAAGAAGAACGACCGGTCCTGGCCTGCCACGAATTCAACCGTACCAGCCGAGTCATAGTTCACGGCCTTGGCCAGTGCCACGGCCTGCTCGCCCATGGCTTTCCGAGTCTTCTCGTCAAGGAGTGGCGACGGCGCCTCCTCAATGACCTTCTGGTTCCGCCGCTGGATCGAGCATTCGCGCTCGCCCAGATAGATCACGTTGCCATGCTTGTCGCCCAGCACCTGGATTTCGATGTGGCGTGGGTTGACGATGAATTTTTCGATGAACACGCGGTCGTCGCCGAAGGATGACTTGGCCTCGGACTTGGCGCGGGTGAAGCCTTCCTTCACTTCCGACTCCGAATAGGCGATGCGCATGCCCTTGCCGCCGCCCCCGGCGGAAGCCTTGATCATGACGGGGTAGCCGATCTCGCCGGCGATCTTCACCGCTTCGTCGGCATCCTCGATGATGCCCATGTAGCCGGGCACGGTGGATACATGGGCTGCGGCGGCGGCCTTCTTGGACTCGATCTTGTCGCCCATCGCGTCGATGGCGCCCGGGTTGGGGCCGATGAAGGTGATGCCGGCAGCGGCCAGCGCCTTGGGGAAGGCGGAGCGTTCAGACAGGAAGCCGTAGCCCGGGTGGACGGCCTCGGCGCCCGTCTTCTGGCAGGCCTCCACGATCTTTTCGATCAGCAGGTAGGACTGGGCGGCGGCGGGAGGGCCGATGTGGACCGTCTCGTCGGCCATTTCCACATGGAGGGCGCGCGCGTCAGCGTCGGAATAGACGGCCACGGTCTTGATGCCCATGCGGCGGGCGGTCTTGATGACGCGGCAGGCGATTTCGCCACGATTGGCGATGAGTATCTTCTTGAACATGGCACCCCGAAATGGCTTTTCAGGACAAGGTTCTAGACCGGACCGGCCACCCCGGCAATCACACCAAAGGCGAGCCCTGCCCCCAAACTTTCCCTGCCTTTTCCCGGTTCCTGCGCTATAGGCGGCAGAATGAGCGATCCAAATGACATCATTTACGGCGTCCATCCCGTCGCCGAGGCACTGAAGAACAAGCGGCGCAAGATCTATTCCCTGAAGGCGTCCAAGAACGCCGCCGACCGGCTGGCGGCCGAAATCGCCGAGCGCGGCATCGTGCCCGAGATCGTCCACCCCCGCGACCTTGACAAGAAGCTGGGGGCCGAAGCCGTGCACCAGGGCCTGCTGATGGAGGCAAAGCCGCTCGACCAGCCGCGCCTCGACCAGATCGAAAAGTCAGGGATCGTGGTACTGCTCGACCAGGTGACCGACCCCCATAATGTGGGCGCCATCCTGCGCACCTGTGCCGCTTTCAACGTGACGGCACTTGTGGCCACTTCGCGCCACAGCCCGGAGGCTTCCGCCGTGCTCTTCAAATCTGCCTCGGGCGCCTTCGAGCATGTGCACTTCGTGAAGGTGACGAACCTTTCACGCGCCATGGCGGAGCTGAAGGATTATGGCTTCCGCATCCTCGGCCTCGACAGCGACGCCCCGGAAGACATCTCGGCCGTGGACCGCGCGCCGCCCGTCGCAATCGTGCTCGGTGCCGAGGGCAAGGGTCTGCGCCAGCTGACGCGTGACAGCTGCGACCACCTCGTCAGGCTGGACATGAACGGCCCGATCCGCAGCCTCAACGTCTCCAACGCCTGCGCGGTCACGCTCTACGCCCTGACGCGTTGAGACCCGGAGTTGCCCATCGCGAACAAGTAAGGCGCCATCGTCGGCTGCGGCGTCTTCGCCACCTTCGGCATCACTGCGGCGGCGGGCTGCTGGCCGCCGCGCCACCAGCTAGCGGACGTAGTAGCCTGCGATGAAGACGAGGTCCTTGTGCAACACGGCCCAGGACTTCTTTTGGCCCAGCTTGCCGGTGCTCGGGTCGGGCCATTCATAGTCGAACCAGCCGCCGGCTTCCGTCGCCTCGGCGCTCATGATGACGCCGAACTTCTTGCCCGTGGGATCGGCGATCGTGTCGAGCAGCACGCCATCAAGCTTTGGGTTCGCGGCATGGGCCAGCACCTTCCCCTCGGGACCGCGCGACTGCACGACAATGTAGATCTCGCCGTCCAGGAAGCCGGAGGCCTTGCCCGCATCGAAGGTGGCGAAGGCGGCCTCGCCCTTCTCGTCGTAAAGCGCGATCGCCTTGTCCACCATCGCCTTGGCCTGCTCCGCGGTATCGGCCATGGCCGGACCACCGCACCAGCCCAGGCCCAAGGCGGAGGCGGCACCAATCGCCAGCACCTGCCTGCGGTTCAACTTCATCATCCTGATCTCCCCCAGAATTGCAGCAACATGCCAGTTGCTTACCACTGCCCGCGCCCGCGCCGCACTCCGTAAATCCCGCGCAGCACGGCCGTATTCCCTGCCGCCATGTTCCCTGTTGCCATGAGGCCCCGAAGCGTTCTAACCACAACACCGTTGCCGGCTTAGCTCAGTTGGTAGAGCACCTGATTTGTAATCAGGGGGTCAGGGGTTCGAGTCCCTTAGCCGGCACCA
>NZ_JBAXGR010000019.1:0-50307 GCF_037139295.1 Aestuariivirga sp. | reverse complement strand
GTATTGGCGAACTCGTTAACGTCCTGAGATCAGCACGGATTGCCGCTCTATCGCGGAAGGTGCCTCATCGGTCGTGGGGATGCAAGGGGACGCGCCCGTGACTCGGTTCGAAGTTACGCGATTGACAATTGCGGGCATCAAGCACCACGTGCTCGCGATCCGATCGGGAACCGAACACGGCCAGCAGCCACTAAGTGTCGGTATTTTTGTCGGTATTTTTATCAATTCGAGTGCTAAAAATGCTATATTTTATGGTTGCTTTTTGGGTATTCGAGTCACCTAAGCGCACCAGTTTTCCGAACATGCAGGGTTGGGGTCGGTCGCTATTTCAGCGACTCCGCCTCTTGGCGGATCGTGCGCATCATTTCGTCGATCTTTTCGATGCGCAGGCGGATGACGTCGCGCAGCGAAACGATGCCGGTGAGCTTGCCGCCGGCGAGGACGGGCAAGTGGCGCATGCCCTTGGCGTTCATGCGCTCCATGATATCTGTCTCGGGGTCTTCCGGGGTGCAGGTCTCGATGTCCCGGGTCATCACGTCTCCCGCAGTCTTCGTCAGCGCGGCGGCGGCATTGCCGGACAGCGCCCGGATCACGTCGCGCTCCGAGACGATGCCGGCGAGCGTGCCGCCCGGCCCGGTGACGACGAGGACGCCGACATGATGTTCGGCGAGCGCATCGACAACCTTCTGAAGCGGCGCCGAAGCCTCGACCGTGAAAACCTTCCAGCCCTTCTGATTGAGTATGCGTGAAACTGTCACCGCCGCCTCCCTGTGCTGAATTCGTGCACAAAGCTAACACGGTGCGGCGGAAGCCATATCAGCAAAACTACCGTAGGGCATGAGCGGCCACCGGATAATCGGCGTGGTTGCACGATTGCCCGCTTGGCGGACCCCGCTCGACTAGAAGCTCAGTCCCTTGATGAGTTCGAAGGAGCGGAACTTGGCACGCTGGTCGAAAATGGCGGAGGCGACGATCAGCTCATCGATGCCGGTGTGCGCTACGAAGTCTCGCAACTGACGCTCCACCGTCTGCGGCGCGCCGACGAAGGAGCATGTGAGCATGCGCGAGGCATGGATCTTCTCGGTGGGCGTCCAGTAGGTTTCGATGTCATCGATCGGCGGCGTCAGCAGGCCGAGCTCGTTGCGCACCATGCCGACGAAGCGCATCTGCACGGAGGTGAAGAGACGGCGGGCCTCTTCGTCACTGTCGGCCACGACGACGTTGGCTGCGGCCACGGCATAGGACCTGGCCAGCTGCTGCGAGGGCTTGAAGCGCTCACGGTAGATCGCCATTGCCTGTTCCAGCGCGTCGGGCGCGAAATGCGAGGCGAAGGCATAGGGCAGGCCCAGAAGGGCCGCGAGCTGTGCGCCATAGAGGCTGGAACCCAGGATCCACAACGGAACCTCGGTGCCCGCCCCCGGCACGGCGCGGATCATCTGCCCGGGCTCAGCGGGGGCAAGGAAGGCCTGCAGCTCCAGCACGTCATCGGGGAAGCTTTCGGCGGCCATCGCCTCGCGGCGCAGGGCACGCAGGGTGGCGCGGTCGGTGCCGGGCGCGCGGCCAAGCCCCAGGTCGATACGATTGGGAAAGAGAGAGGCGAGCGTGCCGAACTGCTCTGCGATGATGAGCGGCGCATGGTTGGGCAGCATGATGCCGCCGGCACCCACGCGGATCGTGCTGGTGTGGCCCGCGATATGGCCGATCACCACTGCCGTTGCGGCGCTGGCGATGCCTTCCATGTTGTGATGTTCGGCCACCCAGAAGCGGGTGTAGCCCAGCGCCTCGGCGTGTTGCGCCAGGGCCGCACTTTCCTGCAGCGCCTCACGCGGGGTGAGGCCCTGCCGGACGGGAACGAGATCGAGAACAGACAGTGCTGTCATGGCTTCACGTCAGCTTCCTGAAATAGTCGAGCGTCCGCTTCAGGCCCTCGGCGAGAGGGACCGTGGGCTGCCAGCCGAGTTTCTCTTTTGCGAGCGTGATGTCGGGCTGGCGCTGCCGGGGATCATCCTCCGGCAGCGACAGGTGAATGAGCTTCGAGCGCGAACCGGTGAGCTTCAGCACCTGCTCGGCCAGTTCGATCATGGTGAACTCGCCCGGATTGCCGAGATTGACGGGGCCTGTCACGTCCGCAGGCGATTCCATGAGGCGGAGGAAGCCTTCGACGAGATCATCGCTGTAGCAGAAGGAGCGCGTCTGCTTGCCATCACCGTAGAGCGTCAAATCTTCGCCGGCCAAAGCCTGGGTGATGAAGTTGGAGACGACGCGGCCATCCATCGGGAGCATGCGGGGCCCGTAGGTGTTGAAGATGCGCGCGACCTTGATATCCACCCCGTGATGGCGGTGATAGTCGAAGAACAGGGTTTCGGCACAGCGCTTGCCCTCGTCATAGCAGGCCCTGGTGCCGATGGGGTTGACGTGGCCCCAATAGTCCTCGCGCTGCGGATGGACTTCCGGGTCGCCATAGACTTCGCTGGTGGAGGCCTGGAAGATGCGGCAGCGCAGTCGCTTGGCCAGGCCCAGCATGTTGAGCGCCCCCATCACCGAGGTCTTGGTGGTGAGCACGGGATTGTGCTGGTAGTGCACGGGTGACGCAGGGCAGGCGAGATTGTAGATCTCGTCCACCTCGATCTTCAGCGGATTGCACACGTCGTGGCGCAGGAACTCAAAGCGCGGGTGATTGTGCAGGTGCTCGATGTTGCGCTTGGAGCCGGTGTAGAGATTATCCGCGCAGATGACCTCGTGGCCCTGCCCGATCAGGCGGTCGATGAGGTGGGAGCCGAGAAAGCCGGCTCCGCCGGTGACCAGGATGCGCTTGCGGCTTTGGTGGAGACGCGCCATGCCCTGCTACACTGCCTCCGACTTGAAGGGGATGACGTCAGCCGTCTGGCTGCCGGCGGGAATCACGCTGGTCCGGCCGATCGAATGATAGGTCATGCCCGAGTTCGCCGCATCGGCGATCGAGAACAGGTTGCGGAAGTCGACCAGCACCGGCTGGCGCATGTCACGCGCCAGGCGCTGCAGATCGAGGCCGCGGAACACGTTCCACTCGGTGAGGATGACCGCGGCATCGGCACCGATTGCCGCCGAGTAGGCATCGGCACACCATTGCACGGCGGTAAGTGCCTGGCGGGCATTGTCCATCGCCACCGGATCGAAGGCTGCCACCGAGGCGCCGCGCTTCTGCAATTCCGGAATGAGGGTGAGGGCGGCGGCATCCCGGATATCGTCGGTCTCGGCCTTGAAGGCGATGCCGAGAATGGCGATGCGCTTTCCTGACAGTGTGCCATCGACCGCCTGCTCAACCCGATCAGCCAGGGCCAGCTTGCGCGCCTCATTGGCGGCGATGACCCTCTCGACCAGTGAGAAGGGCCTGCCGTGCTGGCGCGCCGTGTGGGCGAGCGCGCGCGTATCCTTCGGGAAGCAGGAGCCGCCGAAGCCAGGACCTGGCGACAGGAACTGCAGGCCGATGCGCTTGTCGAGACCCATGCCGCGCGCGACATCTTCGATGTCCGCCCCGACCGTCTCGCACAGGTCGGCCAATTCGTTCACGAAAGCAATGCGCGTGGCGAGGAAGGTGTTGGCGGCATATTTGATGACTTCGGCCGCCTCGCAGGAGGTGACCAGAAGCGGCACGTTGCGCGTGGTGAGCGGACGGTAAAGCTGTCTCAGGACCTTTTCGGCCCGCTCGGAATTGACGCCAACCACTACGCGGTCCGGGCGCAGGAAATCCTCCACTGCGGAGCCCTCGCGCATGAACTCGGGGTTGGAGGCAACCTCGAAGTCGCCATCGGGCCTTGCCTTGGCGATGACCTCGCGGAGCTTCGCTGCCGTGCCGACCGGCACGGTGGACTTGGTGATGATGACGGTGAAGCCCTTCATCGCCCTGGCGATTTCCTCGCCTGCCGCGAAGACATAGGAAAGGTCTGCCCCGCCCTCGCCCTCGCGCGTGGGCGTGCCCACGGCGATCAGCACCACGTCGGCCTGGGCCACGGCATCCTTCAGATTGTCGGTGAAGGTGAGCCGGCCTGCGGCCCGGTTGGCGGCGACAATGGGCTCAAGCCCCTGCTCGTAAATCGGGATCTTGCCGCTTTCGAGGGCGGCGAGCTTGCGCGGGTCCCGGTCGACACAGGTCACTTCATAGCCGAAATCGGAAAAACAGGCGGCGGAGACAAGCCCGACATAGCCTGCGCCGATGACCGTGATCTTCATGACGTTGTCCTTGGTGCTGGGTGTAGCCGGGCGGATTTGCACTGGTATTTAAACGGTTCCATGAATTGAGGAAATAGCCATTACCCGGCGTGGCTTGTGCCGGTGTGGACGGGCTCGGCACGAATGCACGCTCAGCTGATGCGGCGGCCGTCCGGACCGAAGAGGTGGAGATGGGCGGGATCAAGCGCCACGGCGGCATGATCACCCGTCCGGAGGCCGGTATCGCCACGGATTTCTGCAATTGCCACGGTGCCGGAAGGCAGCCGCAGATGCACATATCCGGTTTCGCCGAGGCGCTCGACGAGTTCGACCACGGCGGCGAGCCGGGGGCCGCCACCCTCGTCCCCGGCAATCCTCATATGTTCCGGGCGAATGCCGAGCGTGACCTTGCAGCCCAATCCGGCTGCCGGCAGCGGCACAGCGAGCATGCCATCGGCGCCGAGGTCGATGCCATCAGGCGTGACCGTGCCCGGGAAGAAGTTCATGGCGGGCGAGCCGATGAAGCCTGCGACGAAGAGGTTGGCCGGCTTGTAATAGAGCTCGAGCGGCTTGCCCTGCTGCTCGATGCGGCCGTGGTTCATCACCACGATCTTGTCGGCCAGCGTCATCGCCTCGACCTGGTCATGCGTGACATAGACGATGGTGGCGGCGAGCAGCTTGTGGAGCTTGGCGATCTCGACCCTTGTGTTGATGCGCAGTGCTGCATCGAGGTTCGACAGCGGCTCGTCAAAGAGGAAGACCTGCGGCTTCCTCACGATGGCGCGGCCGATGGCGACACGCTGGCGCTGGCCGCCCGAGAGTTCGCGCGGGCGACGCTTCAGCAGCGGCTCCAGCTGCAGGATGCGGGCGGCTTCGCCCACGCGGGCTTCGATCTCTGCCTTGGGTGTTCCTGCAAACTTGAGGCCGAAACCCATGTTGGCGGCGACATCCATGTGCGGGTAGAGCGCATAGGACTGGAACACCATGGCGATCTCGCGCTGCGCGGGGGCGAGGTCGTTGACCTTGCGGCCACCGATGGTGATGGTGCCATCCGTCACGGGTTCCAGCCCGGCGATTGACCGCAGCAGGGTGGACTTGCCGCAGCCCGAGGGGCCGACGAGGACGACGAAGGAACCGTCCTCCACGTGCAAGTCGATATCCTTGAGCACCTCGACGGCGCCGAAGGACTTTTTCAGGTTTTCGATGCGGACTTCGGCCATGGGCGCCTCACTTCACCGCGCCCGAGGTGAGACCCCGGATCAGCTGGCGGGAGAAAATGACATACAGGAGCAGGACCGGTACGATGGCCGTCGACAGCGCGGCGAGCACCGCATTCCAGTCGGTGATGTATTGACCGAGGAACTGCTGCACGCCCAGCGTGATCGTCTGCTTGCCACCCGCTGGTGCGAGCAGCAATGGAAACCACAGATCGTTCCACACCGGGATCATGGTGAAGACGGCGACGGTGGCCATGGCAGGCCGGATCAGCGGCAGGATGATGTGGAAGAAGATGTTGTATTCCGACAGCCCGTCGCAGCGTGCTGCCTCGCGCAGGTCCTTCGGGATCTGGGCAATGAATTCGGAAAGAATGAAGATGGCGAGCGGCAGGTTCTGCGCGGTGTAGACGAGGATCAGCGCGGTCAAGGTGTTGATGAGGTTCAGCTCCGCCACAAGCTGGATGATGGCGACGGAGCCGAGCCGGATCGGCACCATGATGCCGATCGACAGGAACAGGGCGAGCAGCGTGTTCCAGCGGAACTTGTATTCCGTGAGCGCCCAGGCCGCCATGGCACCGAACAGCAGGGTAAAGAAAATGGTGCCGACCGTCACCGTGATGGAATTGAGGTAATAGAATGCCAGCGAGCTGTCATCAAAGACGCGGGCATAGCCGATGGGATCGAAGTTCGAGGGCAGCGGCGGGCGCAGCGGCGTGTTGAAGATGGCGCGCTTTGCCTTGAACGAGTTCATCACCACCAGCACGATGGGGAACAGCGCCAGCAGCGTGTAGAGCCCCAGTATGGCATGGACCATGAAGGCGGAGAGCGGCTTGCGCATCAGAAGCTGTACCTCTGGATGCGGCGCTGCACGAGAAAGAGATAGGCCATGACGCCGATCAGGATGATCAGCAGCATCATGGTGGCGATGGCCGATCCCATCGACGGGTCACCCAGCTGCAGCTGGTTTCCGAAGAAGGTGCGGTAGAACAGCGTGCCCATGATGTCGGTGGCGAAGTTGGGGCCGGCAAGCGCGCCCTTCATTGCGTAGATCAGGTCAAAGGCGTTGAAGTTGTTGACGAAGGTGAGAATGGAGACGAGCCCGATCGTAGGCCAGATCAGCGGCAGCTTGACCCAGATGAAGGCCTGGACCTGGTTGAGGCCATCGACCGTCGCGGCATCGATCAATTCATCGGGGATGGCCAGCAGCGCGGTATAGATCAGGATCATCGGGATGCCGACGAACTGCCAGACCGAGATCAGCGACACGGTGATGAGGGCCGAGGATTCAACGCCCAGCCACGGCGCGAAGAGAAAGCCCAGGCCGAAGAAGCCGAGGAACATCTTGGCCACGCCCCAGAGCGGCGACAGGATGAGTTGCCAGGCGAATCCGATGACCACGACGGAGAGCATGGTCGGCATGAAGATCAACGTGCGATAGGTGGCGCGGAAGCGCAGGCGCGGCAGGCTGAGCAATGCAGCGAGAAGCAGCCCGATGGGGTTCTGCACGCACATGTGGATGAGGAAGAAGATGAAATTGTTCTTCAGCGCATTCCAGAATGGCCCCGACCAGGTGGGATCAAAGAGCAGCGTCTGGAAGTTGCCGAGCCCGTTCCACAGATAGCTGCCATCCGACTGGCGGCTGTAGAAGGCATTGAAAATGGTGTCGAGCAGCGGATAGATCGAGAACAGCGAATAGATCAGCACCGCAGGCCCGAGGAAGAACACCAGAAGCCGCAGGTATGTGCCCTGCGCCATTCCGACCAATCCGCTGTGCTGTTCCTGCGCCATCCATGAAGACAGAGGGGCCGCATGCGCTTGCGCACGCGGCCCCTCGCGTCAGCCTACTTCTGCTGCGGCGCGTACCACTTGGCCAGGCCGTCCTGAAGCTGCTTGGCTGCGGCGTCCGGCGTCAGGGTGCCGTTGATCACCTGGGCGGAAACGTTCCACATCTCGTTCTCGAGATTGGGCGTGCCGCGCGACAGGATCTGGTAGGAGTTGCGGATCGTCGACTTGCACTCCTTGCGCCAGTTGACGAAGGTCTGGGCCACGTCGTCGTTCAGCGTGACGGAGGCATTCGACAGCGGGAAGAAGCCCGGCAGTTCGTTGCCGAGAATGTTGGCAAACTCCTCCGAGCCGATCCACTCCAGGAACACCTTGGCGTCGGCCGGGTTCTTGGTCTTGGCGTTCATGCCGATGCCGATGTCGGTGTGGTCCGAGATGTAGCATTCGCTGGCGCCCGCCGGCAGCGGCGGCTTGAAGGCACCCATGTTGACCTTCTGGGCGCGGAAGGTGGAGATGTCCCACGAGCCGGCCGCATAGATCGCACCCTTGCCGAGACCGAAGAGGTTCTGGCTGTCCGGATAGGTCTGTGCCTTGAAGCCGTCACCCATGTAGGGCGCCCACTTGGCAAGCGTCGCGAAGGTCGAGACATAGGCGGGATCCGTCAGCTTGCCGGTGCCGTCGATCAGTGCCTTGCGGCCTTCCTCGCCCTTCCAGTAGTTGGGGCCGATGTTCTGGAAGCCCATGGTGGCGGCTTCCCACTGGTCGTTGGTGCCGAGCACGAGGGGCACATAGGTGCCGTTGGACTTGATCTTCTCGAGGACGGCGAAGAACTCGTCTTCGGTCTTGGGCTCCTCGAGGCCGAGTTCCTTGAAGACGTCCTTGTTGTAGATGAAGCCGTGGATCACCGAGGCCATGGGCACGCAGAAGGTGGTCTTGCCATCATCGGTCGTCCAGGCGCTCTTGGCGACGTCGGAGAAGTTGCCCATCGTCGAGAGCTCGTTGAGCGAGACGAGATAGCCCTTGTTGTAGAGTTCCAGCGAGGCATCGAAGGGGCGGCAGGTGATGATGTCGCCCGCGGTGCCGCCTTCGAGCTTGGCGTTGAGCGCGGCGTTGTATTCCTTCGGCGCGGTGGGCGTGAACTCGACCTTGATGTCGGGATGCGCCTTCTCGAAGGCCGGGATGATCTTGTCCTTCCAGATCTGGGCGTCGTCGTTGCGCCAGCTCTCGATGGTGAGCGTTCCGGCCTGAGCCGCACCCGACAGTGCGAAGGCGGCGGCGGCTCCGAGCAGAAGAGTCTTCAGTCCCTTGGTCAGCATGTTGGTTCCTCCCATTGAAATCTTCTGACGAGCATTATGTATCGGCATTCCGTGCGATGGCCAGACGTAAGTTGCCGTTTGCGGCATCCAAAAGCCGCTGCGCCGCAGCAATGTCTTTAGCACCCGCACACATGAGCACGGCAGGCTTCACGTGGCCGCCTGCCAGATCGAGCGCTTCATCGGCACGGGCGACCTCGACACCTGCAATGGCGGCGACGATGCCTGCGGCGCGGCGGCGGAGCTTGGCGTTGCCGGTCTCGACATTGACCATCAGCCCATCATGCACCGCACCAAGCTTGATGTGGGTGAGGGTGGACAGCAAGTTGAGCGCTGCCTTCTGGGCCGTTCCGGCGGCGAGGCGGGTCGACCCGGCGATCACCTCCGGACCGGTGGCGAGGAGGATTTCGAGATCGGCGGCGGCGGCCAGCTTCGAGCCCGCATTGTTGACGACGGCAATGACGAAAGCGCCTTTCTCCCGCGCCCGTTTCGCCACGGCGACCGTGAAGGGCGTGGATCCGGAGGCCGCGACCGCGATGACCGTGTCGGCAGCTGTCAGGTCATCGGCCTGCGCGGCACCATCGGCCTCATCATCCTCGGCATCCGCAAGGGTATCGAACATCGCGGCGCGACCGCCGGCGATGAGATAGAGGATCTTCGCCTCCGGCATGCCGAAGGTGGCGGGGAGTTCGGACCCATCCTGCACGGCTACGCGGATCGACGTGCCGGCGCCCGCATAGGCGAGCCTGCCGCCTGCAGAGAGGCGACGGGCAAGACGATCAGCAGCCTCAGCAATGGCGGGCGTGGCTTGCCGCACTGCAGCGATGGCCCGTTCCTGCCCCGCAACAAGTGCTTCGAGAATCTGCACATCGGGCCAGGTGTCGATGCCGCGATAGCTCCCGGATTGCTCTGTCGGACGTTCTGTCATGACGACAATAGAGGATCGGAAGCCGGATGAGGTCAAGGTGCTTTCCCTGCCCGCCCGATTTGCTAGCATGCCCTTCATGAGCACGGAGCCATTCTTCCTCGGGATTGACGGCGGCGGCAGCCGCTGCCGGGCACGCATCAGGAGTGCCGATGGCACATTGCTTGCCGAGGCAATGGGCGGGGCTTCCAACATCTACCAGGATTTCAAGGGTGCGCTCGACACCATCATGCACACCTCGCGCGATGCCGCGCGCATGGCCGGCCTGACGACCGATCGCATTCACGCCGGAATGGGAATCGCCGGAATCGTGACTTCGGTCGGGGCAGAAAAGATCGTCGATGCCGCCCTGCCCTTTGCGAGCGTGACCGTCGACAATGATGCCTATGCCGCCTGCGTGGGCGCCTTCGGCGGCGGTGACGGCGGCATCGTGATCGCCGGAACGGGTTCCATCGGCTTCGCGCTGGTGGGGGGCGTGCGGCACATGGTGGGTGGCTGGGGCTTCCAGCTTGGCGATCATGGCTCCGGCGCATGGGTGGGCCACCACGCGGTGCGGCGCGCGGCGCTGGCACTCGACGGATTGCTGCAGCCGACACGGCTGATCACCGAGGTCCTGTCGCGCACGGGCGGCAACAGGCTCGATCTGTCGCGCTGGTCGGAGCAGGCGAAGCCCCGGGACTATGCACAGTTCGCACCGCTGGTGTTCGAATGTGCCGCGCAGGGCGACGTGCAGGGCATGATGATCGTGATCGAGGGTGCTGGTGCCATTTCCAACCTCGGGCGCGCGCTGCTGGCGCGCGGCGCCAAGGCGATCTGCCTGCTGGGTGGACTCGCCGGAGTCTATCCGCCCTATCTTGATGCCGACGTGAAGCGGGCGCTGGTCGAACCGCAGGCTGATGCGGTGGATGGCGCCATCATGATGGCCAGGCGCGGCCAGGGGTTTGCGGAGCGCTGGTCATGAGCCTGATGGCCATGGAGGCTGCGGAAGCTCCGCAGGCGGTGGCACGTTTCCTCGCGCACAATGCTGCCGCGCTGGAAGACCTCGGAGCGCGGCTGCGGCGGGCGCCACCGACAGTGGTGCTCACCTGTGCGCGCGGCAGCTCCGACAATGCGGCGGGATATTTCAAGTATCTCTGCGAGATCACGACGGGCGTGCCCTGTGCCTCCGTAGGGGCTTCGGTGGTCTCCGTCTATGGCGCCAGGCTGAAGGCCGAGGGCGCGCTGTGCCTGACCATCTCGCAATCGGGCCAGAGCCCGGACATCGTGGCGCTGCAGCAGGCCGCGAAGGTGGCGGGGGCGCTGACCGTGGCGCTGGTCAACGTCGCGGACTCGCCCGCCGCACGCAATGCCGACATCTGCCTTGAACTCCACGCCGGCACGGAGCGCAGCGTGGCGGCGACCAAGAGCTTCATCACCTCCTGTGCGGCGGCTGCGGCAATCGTCGCGCAGTGGTCGGGCGATGCCGCCTTGCTGGGCGCCGTGGCACGGCTGCCGGAGTCGCTGCAGCAGGCGGTGCGCATCAGCTGGCCGGGCTTCACGGACTTCGCGCGGGATGCGGCCTCGCTCTTTGTACTGGGCCGCGGCCCTGCCTACCCCATCGCCCAGGAAACGGCGCTGAAGCTGAAGGAGACCTGCGCCATCCATGCCGAGGCCTATTCGGTGGCGGAGGTGATGCATGGGCCGTGGGAGCTGATGGAGACGGATTTCCCCGTGCTCATCTATGCGCCGGACGATGCGGCGCGCGACAACACGGCTGCGGCTGCGGCGAAGATGCGCGCCACGGGGGCCGCGGTGAGCGTCGTGGGCGACGACCTGCCCTTCGCGTCGACCGGACACCCGCTGCTCGACCCCATGAGCATGATCGCCACCGCCTATCTGGAAATCGAGCGCGTTGCCCAGGCGCTGGGTCGCGACCCTGACCGGCCGCGGCTTCTCAAGAAGGTGACGGAGACCACGTGATGGCCATTGCCCTGACAGGCGCGCGCATCTTCACCGGCGAGACATTTCTCGACCGGCACGCCGTGGTGATCGACGGCCAGCGCATTCGGGGCGTGGTGCCCGAAGCCGAGATCGGGCTTGCGGAGCGGCGCGATCTCGGTGGTGGCCTGCTGGCACCGGGCTTCATCGACGTTCAGGTGAATGGCGGCGGCGGCGCGCTGATGAACGACAACCCCAGCGTCGAGACGGTGCGCACCATCGCCACCGCGCACCGGCGCTTCGGCACGGTGGGGATGCTGCCCACCGTGATCACCGATGCGCCGCAGGTGATTGCACAGGCGGTTAAGAGCGTGACCCGCGCCATGGCGGAGGGCGTGCCGGGCGTGCTGGGCATTCACATCGAAGGACCTTTCCTCGACGTGGCCCGCAAGGGTGCCCATGCGGCGCGCTTCATCCGCGAGATGGAAGACGCCGACGCCGATGCCATCGCCGGATTTTCGATGTACTGCCCGGTGATGCTGACGCTGGCGCCGAACCGTGTGACGCCGGAGCTTGTCCGGCGGCTGACGCAGGCGGGCGTGCTGGTGAGCCTCGGGCACTCGGATGCCAGTTATGACGAAGCGCGGCAGGCGCTGGATGCCGGCGCGCGGTCCATCACGCATCTCTACAACGCCATGAGCCAGATGACGGGCCGAGAGCCCGGCATGGTGGGTGCAGCCCTTGCTGATCAGGAAAGCTATGTTGGCATCATCGCCGACGGGCATCACGTGCATGACACGGCGATGCGCGTGGCCCTGGCAGCCAAGCCGCCGTCACGCCTGATGCTGATCACCGACGCGATGCCGACCGCAGCAGGGGGGCCTAACCACTTCGAACTGCAGGGCCGCACCGTGACGCGGAGCGGCGGGCGGCTGTCGCTGGCCGACGGGACGCTGGCGGGCTCCGACCTCACCATGGATGCCGCCGTGCGCCATTGCATCGAGAGACTGGGTCTGGAGCTGAGTGCAGCGCTGCGCATGGCTTCGCTCAACCCCGCCTCCTTCCTGTGCTGCGCGCATGAATTGGGCCGCATCGCGCCGGGCTATCTTGCCAGCATGGTCCACCTCGGCGACGATCTGCACGTCAAATCAACATGGATTGATGGACAATGAAGAAGATCAGGGTGCTCGTCGTCGGCCTCGGCAACATGGGGCTGAGCCATGCGCGGGCCTACCAGGCAATCGACGGGTTCGAGATCGCGGGACTCTGCAGCCGCAACATCGGCGAGCGGCAGGAGCTGAAGGCTGAGTTTCCCGACGTGCCGCAGTTCAACGACTATGCCGAGGCCCTGGCAGCGCTGAAGCCCGATGCCGTATCGATCAACACCTGGCCCGACACCCACGCCGCCTTCGCGCGCATGGCCTTCGAGGCCGGCGCACACGTCTTCATCGAGAAGCCGCTGGCCGATACGGTTGCCGAAGCGGAGGACATCGCGGCGCTGGCCAAGGCAAAGGGTCTGAAGCTGGTGATCGGCTACATCCTGCGGGTTCACCCGTCCTGGGTGCGCTTTGTGGAGGTGGGGCGCACGCTCGGCAAGCCGCTGGTGATGCGCATGAACCTGAACCAGCAATCCTCGGGCGCGCAGTGGCAGGTGCACCGGCACCTGATGAATTCCATCAGCCCCATCGTCGACTGCGGCGTGCATTACGTGGACGTGATGTGCCAGGTGACGGGCGCGAAGCCCGTGAGCGTGCATGCCGTGGGCGCCAGGCTCACCTCCGAGATCGATGCAAAGATGTATAACTACGGCCACCTGCATGTGAGTTTCGATGACGGCTCGGTGGGTTGGTACGAGGCCGGCTGGGGACCGATGATGAGCGAGACCGCCTTCTTCGTGAAGGACATGATCGGCCCCAAGGGTTCCGTCTCCATCGCCATGGAGGAATCCAAGACGCAGTCGGCGGATGTGGACAGCCACACGAAGACATCGGCATTGCGCGTCCACCACGCACTGCTCAATCCGGAAGGGAGCTTCGTGACGCCTGACGAGATCATCCGCATGGATGACGAACCGGGCCACCAGGAGCTTTGCAACAGGGAGCAGCTCCTGTTCCTCGACGCCATCCGCAATGACCGGAACATGGAGCAGCATGTGCAGGACGCCATCAACTCGCTGCGCATCGTGCTGGCCGCCGACCACAGCGTGAGGACGGGCGAGGTGGTGCGCCTGTGAGGCTGATCGGAGCGGTGAGCGAGGGCAGCGGTGCGGTGAACGAGGACGGCTTCGGCTGGCTTGGTTCACAGGATGATGTATCCGCCGCCTGGGTTTTCGATGGCGTCACCGGTATCAATGGGCGCAACTACCTTGGCGAGGGCACCGATGCGCGCTGGCTTGTCTGGCGGGCCCACGTACGGCTCACCGACCTTGCAGCGCGCGACATTCCCCTTCTGGCGCTACTGGAGGAACTGGTTGGGGGGCTCATTGCCGATTTCGCAGCGGCGGCAGAGGGCAAGGACATTCCACCCAACTATGACCCGCCGGCGGCCTGCCTCATCCTTGCGAAGCGCTACAAGGATGGGTGGCAGGCGCTTCGGCTGGGCGATTCATGCCTGTTGACGCGAGATGGCGGCGGTGAGCACCGCATGCATGCGGCATCGCCGAACAATGTTCTGGACCATTGGTTGACACGCGAGGTGGCCAAGCGACGGGCGGCCGGGGTTCTCGACATCAAGGCCTTGCTGGCCGAATTCGCGCCGCAGCTGAAGGACGGCCGATCGAAGCGCAACCAACCCGGCGGATACTCCATCCTGGAGGCGAGCCCCGCTGCGCTGACGATGCCGGATATCATCGAGCTGGGCGCACCTGCCGAAATGCTGCTGTGCACCGATGGCTATTACCGCGCGGTGGATCACTATGGCCTTCATGATGATGCGGGACTGATCGATGGCAGCGCAGGCGATGTCGAGACGGTGCTTGCGGCCCTGCGCGCGGCGGAGAGGAGCGACCCCGACTGCAGCCGCTACCCTCGCTTCAAGCCGGCGGACGACGCGACGGCCGTGATGCTGGTTCGCCAGCCGTCGCCGCACTTGCACAGGTCGCCTTGAAGGCTGCAACCTTTCATAGCCATTTGACGACTTCGAGCTGCCCTGGGTTGCTTTCCCTTGCTGAGCGGCTCTAATCATCGATGCTTGCGACTCACACCCCGAGGTTCTGATGCACTCATTCTTCAAGCTTGCCGGACTTGCCCTGCTGATCACCACGGCAGCTGCCGGCGCCCGTGCTGCAGACGTGGAAAACCCGCCCACATTCAAGGCGAGCACGCTGCTGGGGCCGCAGGCGCAGGGGCCGGGCTACAAGGTTGCCCAGTCGGTGCCCAGCAATGGCTATGTCCGCATCTATACGGTGCAAACGCCCTGGGGCTCTGATGTGGTCCGTGGCGACCACCGGCTGCAAACGCGGTTCAAGGAACTGGCTGCCATTGACGCCATGGAGCAAACCTCGCAGTCCAAGGAATTCGGCAATGCGCTGGTGAAAGCTGGCCTCAAGCCCGTGCAGTTCGCCGGCAAGCTGGTGACGGCCCCGGTCGACACCGTGAAGAACACCGTTTCGGGTGTGGGCAACCTGTTCAACTCGATCGGCTCGGGCATCCGCAACATGGGCAAGACGCAGGAGAATGCGGTTCAATCCATTACCGGGGCCGCCAAGCAGCGCCGCCTGATCGCCTATAACTACGGCGTTGACCCCTATTCGCAGTTTCCGCCGCTGAAGCAGAAGCTGGACCAGATGTCGAATGCGGCGGCAGCGGGCGGCCTGGTGGTGACGGGTGCCTTCATCGCCATTCCGGGTGCTGCCGGCACCGTCATTTCCAACGTGTCGACGGCGGGCACCCTCAACGAGATGCTGCGCGACTATTCGGCCGCACAGCTTCTCGACATGAACCGCAAGTCGCTGCTCAAGATGGGCGTGTCTTCCGGGCTCGTGGAGCAGCTGCTGGCCAACCCCAACTACACGCCGACCGACATGACAGCGATGACCGGCGCGCTGGGCGGGATGGGCAAGCTGAAAAACCTCGATGCGCTGCTGGGCCTTGCCGCGCAGGTGGCGAACAGGGATGACGCGGAGTTCATGCGCTGGCGCGTTGAGCTGATGGCTTCATACCAGCAGAAGATGAAGTCCATCACCGGCTTCATTGCCATCGCCGGCGTGCCGTTGCCGATGGCGACGACGCGCGACAATGGCCTGCTCGGCATTTTCCCGTTCGACGCCCTGTCTTGGACGGCCAGCACCAGCCAGGCGATCACATCCGTCACGCAGGCGGCACGGGCACAGGGGATCACCGGACCGATGAACCTGGTGATCACCGGAACGACGACGCCGCTGGCCCAGAAGCAGCAGGCAAAGCTCGGCTGGAGCGTTCAGCAGCAGGCCTTCAACTAACGTTCCTTGCGCTGCATGGCCTCAAGCAGGGCGGCACCGAGGCTGCCGCTCTGCGCAGGTGCAGAAGGCTTCGCGGCACCGTGCTTGGCAACCTGCTTGCCAGCCCTGGGGTCAGCCTGATTGTCACGCGACAGGCGCTGCTCGCGGGCTGACTCCCCACCATCCTTGCGCATGGTGAGGCCGATGCGATTGCGCGCCACATCCACTTCGACCACGCGCACGCGGACAACATCGCCCGCCTTCACGACCTCATGCGGATCCTTCACGAAGCGATCGGCCAGCTGGCTCACATGCACGAGGCCATCCTGGTGGACGCCGATGTCAACAAAGGCACCGAAGGCGGCAACATTGGTCACCGTGCCTTCAAGCTGCATGCCGGGCTTGAGGTCCTTGATGGTTTCCACACCATCGGTGAAGGTTGCCGTCTTGAAGCTGGGGCGCGGGTCACGCCCCGGCTTCTCGAGCTCGGTCAGGATGTCCTTGACGGTGGGAAGGCCGAAGGCCTCGCTGACGAAGTCCTGCGGCTTGAGCGCGCGCAGCTTCGTGGTATCGCCCATCAGGCTGCGGATGTCGCGGCCACAGGATTCGACGATCTTGCGGGCAACGCCATAGGCTTCCGGGTGGACGGATGATGAATCGAGTGGCTCCTCGCCATCGCGGATGCGGAGGAAGCCCGCCGATTGCTGAAAGGCCTTGGGCCCGAGGCGCGACACCTTGAGCAATTCCTGGCGCGACCTGAAGGCACCGTTGGCCTGGCGATGTTCCACGATGGCTTCCGCCAGGCCCGGGCCGAGGCCCGAGACATAGGCGAGCAAGGGCGCCGAGGCGGTGTTGAGATCAACACCAACCGCGTTCACCGCGTCTTCCACCACGGCGCCGAGAGAGCGGCCGAGCTGGTACTGGTCCACATCATGCTGGTACTGGCCAACGCCGATGGACTTAGGCTCGATCTTCACCAGTTCGGCCAGCGGATCCTGCAGGCGCCGGGCGATCGAGACTGCACCACGCAGCGAGACGTCGAGTTCGGGAAACTCCTTTGCGGCGAGCTCGGAGGCTGAATAGACCGAAGCGCCCGCCTCGGACACGATGACCTTGGTGGGCGCCTTCACGTCCTTCGGCAGAAGCGACAGGGCGTCGGCGACCAGACGTTCGGTTTCACGGCTGGCCGTGCCGTTGCCGATGGCAATGAGGTCAACCCCGTGCTGCGTGACGATGCGGAGCAGCGTTGCCTGTGCACCGCGCAGATCATTCTTGGGCTGGAAGGGATAGATCGTGTCGGTCGCGAGCAGCCTGCCGGTGGCATCGACCACCGCAGCCTTGACGCCGGTGCGGATGCCGGGATCGAGGCCGAGGATCGGGCGCGAACCGGCAGGCGCCGCCAGCAGCAGATCCTTGAGGTTCCGTGCGAACACCGCAATGGCCTCGTCCTGGGCGCGGCCGCGCAGATCACCCAGGAGGTCGATCATCATGGCGACCGAGAGCTTCACCCGCCACGTCCAGTCTGCGACGGCGCGCAGCCACTTGTCGCCAGGAGCTGTTCCATCGATGCCAATGGAGGTGGCGATGATCTGACCCGCGCGCGCCGGCCCGGTTTCGGGATCGGGCGCGATGTCGAGCGAGACAACCTCTTCCTTGGAGGCGCGCAGCATTGCGAGTGCGCGGTGGGAGGGAACCGATTTCCAGGGTTCCTTGTGGTCAAAATAATCGGAGAACTTCGCGCCCTTCTCTTCCTGACCCGCAACAACCTTCGAGGTGAGGAAGGCATCGGCCTTCATGAAGGCTCGGAGTTCGCCCAGCAGCGCGGCGTTTTCAGCCAAGCGCTCCATGAGAATGTCGCGCGCGCCGTCGAGGGCTTCCTTCACCGTCTTGACGGTTTCGGTGATGTAGGCGGCGGCGAGCGACTCCGGCTCTGCGCTGCGGTCAGCAAGGATGCCATCGATCAGCGGTTCGAGGCCATTCTCGTGGGCGATCATCGCCTTGGTGCGGCGCTTTGGCTTGTAGGGGAGGTAGATGTCCTCGAGTTCGGACTTGGTCTTGGCCACTGCAAGAGCATGGGCGAGTTCGTCAGTCAACTTGCCCTGCGAGCGGATCGACTCCACGACGGCCTTGCGGCGGTCTTCCATCTCACGGAGATAGCCGAGGCGTTCGGACAGCTTGCGCAGCTGCGTGTCATCAAGGCCGCCGGTGACTTCCTTGCGGTAGCGGGCCACGAAGGGCACGGTTGCCCCTTCATCAAGCAGCCCAACTGCGGCGGCCACCTGCCTGGGTTGCGCGCCGATTTCATCGGCAATGGTCTCGAAAATCTGTGCTGAACTGTCCAAGGTCTTCTCTCGTCAATCGATCGGGATTCGCATCCCACATGACTGTCCTGCCGATGGCGACGGCAGGGGTCAAGGCAGTAAGATTTCTGTGGATGGCGGGGGCAGGCAAGATATCGCCAACCATGCAATCGCTTGTGGCATTTCCTTTTCTCCGCAGCTCGTCCAATCTGCCGATGTGGATGAACCTGTGACAGACGACGACACGCCACTGCTGAGCCGGAAGGTGATTGCAGGTGCGATAGTCTTTGCGGGCATTGTGGCAATCGCCGTTTTCATTCTGGTCTCCCCGGTGGCGGCGGTGGCGACATTCGTGCTGGCGCTCATCATGGCGCTGATCACCCTCACCGACCTCAAGCATTTCATCATTCCCAACGCATTGTCCTTTCCCGCAGTGCCGCTTGGCATCATCGCCAACATCGCGGTGTTCCATGCCGATGACTGGACGGCGGGGCTGACGGAAAGCCTGCTGGGCGCGGTTCTGGCCGGCGGCAGCTTCTACCTGCTGCGCGCCGTCTGGTTCCGGCTCCGCCGCTATGAAGGGCTGGGCCTGGGCGACGTCAAGCTCGCCGCCGTTGCGGGAGCCTGGCTGGGACCCGCACTTCTGCCGACGGCATGCCTGACTGCAGCGCTGGCGGGGCTCGCCGGCGTGGCCGTCATGGCCATTCTTCCCGGGCGGCGCATCGACATGACGGACCAGATACCCTTTGGCAGCTTCATTGCGCCCGTGGTGCTGGTGTTCTGGGTCCTGCGCCTTCTCGAACCCGTTTCATTCTGGTGATTTCAGCAACCCAGCATTAAGGGTTTGATTACCGAATCGACGCATAAGTTTCACCGATTATTAAGTTTTTTGCCACCGGTCAGGGTCCGAGCACCCAGGCCGCAGGGAGTATCGCCTTGCCTTCGGCCGGTTTTCGTTACGGCATCAGAACCCGCTTTCTCGGCCTCGGCAGTGCCACCCTGCTCGGTTGCGCGAGCATGCTGCTGGCATCCTGCCAGTCTCCCACCGCCTCGCTCGACAGCGCCAACCAGGTCGATCTCACGGCCAAGACCCCGCAGAAGGTAACCAACCGCGGTGGCGGCCCGGTGATGAAGCCGGCAGGTCAGGCGGCGCGCTATGAGGTGTTCCCCGGGGCGACGGGGTCAATCGATGCTGCAGAGGATGATCCTCCGGCGGGTATTGCCGAGCAGGACACTGGCAAGTTCACCATCAACGTTGACAGCATGACGGTGACCGAGGCCAGCAAGCTCATTCTCGGCGAGACACTGGGATATAATTATTCGGTCGACCCGAACCTGAACTCCACCATCACCATGGTGAGCAACCGGCCTCTCGGCGCAAGGCAATTGCTCGATGCCTTCGAGGCGGCGCTGAAGATGGCCAATTCCGCGCTGGTCCAGTCCGACGGCAATTTCAAGGTCGTGCTGCTGCAGTCACTGGAGGGCGAAGCGTCGAACCTCGACATGGGCAAGGACGTCTCTGCCGGATATGGTGTGAGCGCCGTGCCGCTGCGCTATGTGGGTCCCACCCAGATGGTGAACCTGCTCGACGGCTTCATGCAACAGATGGGCTCGGCGCGGGCCTGGAATGCCGGCAACATGATCCTGATCCGCGGTCCGGCCACGCAGCGCCGCTCGCTCGTCGAGGTGGTCAGGAATTTCGACATCGATGCCATGCGGAACCAGACCTTCGGCATGGCCGCACTTGAAAATGGCCGCGCCGAGGAAGTGGCAACACAGGTGCAGAAGATCTTCGCGCAGGACAGTGCCGCCGCCGGATCGAACGGTCTCAAGCTCATTCCTGTTCCCGGCATCAATAGCCTGATCATCATCGCCAATGACCAGGCGAAGGTGAGGCGCGCCATCACCTGGATCAAGCGGCTCGACCGCGAGAGCATCGATGCGCCGAAGTCCTATGTCTATGCCGTGCAGAACGGAAATGCCATTGACCTGGCGAAGATTCTGAATGCCACCTATGGCAGCGGCTCCGGCGATGCCGGACCGACGGCAGACGTTGCCCCGGATTCGAAGCCGATGGACGTTTCAATCGAAGGCGATGGGCAACAGCAACCGGACCAGCAGCTGCAGCAGGACGACATGGGCGGCGGACAGCCGCCCGAGATGGGCCAGCCAGACCAGCAGAGCGGCAGTCCGATGGCCGGCTCGACGGCATCCACGACCACTGTGCCGGACAGCGGCAGCGGAGCCGCAACAGGCGCATCGGGCAAGGGCATTCGCATCACCCCCATTCCGGCGAACAACACGCTTCTCATCAGGGCTTCGCCACGGGATTACCGCGAGATCCTGTCGACCCTGTCGCAGATTGATTCACCGGCCACACAGGTGCTGATCAACACCACGATTGCCGAGGTGCGGCTCAACGATACCCTGCGTTACGGCGTGCAGGCCTATTTCCAGAGTGGCAACTTCAGCTTCATGCTGAGCGACTCCAAGTCGCTCACCGACAGCGTGATCACCCCGAAGTTTCCCGGCATGAATTTCGTGCTGGGCGGCGTCAAGAGCCCGCAGCTGGTGGTGGATGCGCTCGCGAAGGTCACCAATGTGCGCATCGTCTCCTCGCCCTCGGTGCTGGTGATGGAAAACGAGACGGCGACAATCAAGGTGGGCGACCAGGTTCCGATCCAGACGCAGACCGAGACGACGCAAGGCGGCCAGACGGTGAACTCCTACGAATATCGCGATACCGGCGTCATTCTCAAGGTGAAGCCACGGATCAACGCCAATGGCGTGGTGTCGATCGACCTCGGACAGGAACTCTCCGCCTTGCAGGACACGACGGGCATCAACGGCCAGCCGCAGTTCTCGCAACGGACCATCAGCAGCAAGGTTTCGGTGAACGATCAGCAGACGGTGCTGCTCGGCGGCCTGATCAACGGCACGGAGGATCGCAGCCGCATGACGGTTCCGGGTGCCGACAAGTTGCCGCTGTTCGGCAAGTTGATCGGCACCACCGGCGGAATTGCCACGCGCACTGAAATGATCGTGTTCATCACGCCCACCATCATCAGGAACGGCGATGAAGCGGCGCGCACGTCTCAGAACCTGCGCGACAGCATGAAGAACCTGAACTTCAACTGAGGACGCTAACCGCCGGTGTCAGGCGGCAGCGTATGCTGCTCCGGAAGCTCGGGCTGGCCAGAAGGCGGCTTCGGCTGAACGGGCATGGGCAACGGCAAGGGGAGCGGCAGAGGCTGCGCCTGCCCCGGAACTGCCGCAGCCGGTTGCCCGCCATCTGACTCGGTGTCCGCATCGCTGCTGTCGAACATCGCGTAGGTGACGGAGCTCTCCGGCGTGCCGATGGCCACCGTCCGGTTGCCCACGTCGACGACACTCCAGCTATCGACACTCTCACCCTTGCGCAGATAGACAACTTCGCCACTGGCCGAAACCCGCACCGCCGCAATGCGCCCGTCAGGACCTGACGACACGCCAAGCAGCTTGTAATCTTCAGGACCCGGACCCTGAGCCATTGGCGGCGGCGGTGGCGGTTCCTCGACCATTGGCTGTTCAGGAGGCGGCGGCGCCACGGGTTCTGCCGGGCGGGGCTGCCGCGTGGGGTTGAACAGCGGCTTCTCAATGATGGCGGAGAACGACTCCGGATCAAGGTCCTGCAGCGGATTGAGCTTCACCGCCACCGTGCCCGGTGCCACCACATCAGCCGGGGGTGTAACACCGACGTCGCCTCCTGCATTGAACAGCCCAGTTCCCTGGACAAGGAGGTAGCCACCAAGAAGTGCTGCGACGACGCTGAGGCCGACGAGGCGCGTGTTCATGGCTGCGCCCTCCACCCATAGGCTTCGATGCGGACCGTCATGCGGAGTGCCTCGGAGGGATACTGGTCGCCCTCCCCTTCCGCCGCAGACGGCTGCATTTCGAGGCCTGTCACGAACATGATGGGAAGTCCCGACTCGATGTCCGCCAGAAAATCACGCATCTGCTCGATGCTGCCTTCCACATCCACGCTCAGGCGATAGGGCATTGTCCCTTCCGCGTCGCCAGTGTCGACGGGTTGCATGCGCTTCACTTCGAGACCGGCGGCACCCGCTGCCTCTCCCGTGATGCTCTGAAACTTTGCAAAGGCAAGCCCGGGCGTTGCACCATCGAGGAACATGGGCGCCACATTGTCGGCGTCGGTCAGGCGCGCCACGCCATCCTGCTGGGCCTTGGCGGCACGCGCGGCGACCATTTCATGCTCTGCTTCCGCCTGGCGCAGGCGCTCGGCCGCAACGGAATGCCAGCCGACGGTCACATAGAGCAGGCAGGCCAGCGCCAGCCCCGCCACGCCAAGCACGGCCATGCCCTTGCGGGCCTCGGCGGAAAATCCCTGTATGGGCCGAATGAAACTCATGCGCTTACCGCTATCAGGCTTGCGGGCGCGTCGACAAGCACCTGCACTCCCGCTATGAGTTGCTGCATGTTAGCTGCACCCATCCGCTCACTCATGCCCCTGCTCCTGCTGGCAGTGACCATTTCGGCCGGTCCGAAGACGGCTCAAGCGGAAACGCTCGATTGCCTGATCAGCCGCGGCAACCTGTGTTTTTCGACGGGATGCACCAACAGTGCCAAATTGCAGCGGCTGACGCTCGACCTGGGCGCCGGAACGTATCGGCTGTGCCCCAACAGGTTCAATGACCAAGGCTGCAACGAAGCCCCGATGCAATTCGACATTCGCGACTCGGCCATCATCGGCATCAGCAAGGATGGCCCGGAGATTTCCGCCCGTGCGGTGTTCATGAACCGTGCGACGGGCGCGATCTCCACCTCGCTGCTGGCCGCCGGCATGTCCGCCATCGACTTTGGCAGCTGCGATATTCCGCGCTAGGGCAAGCCCGATCATGGCGCGGCCTCCGGCGGCGGCGCCTTTTCGAGTGTTGAAATGAGCGAGAAGGCATCGGCTTTGCTGTTCTGGTCGAGTTCCGTTGCCGCGGCAAAGTTCACGCTCTGGAGATCAGGCGAGGCCTCGAGAATCTGGATGAGCCCCGGCACGCCACTGCCCTGCCCCTTGATGGTCAGCTGGTCACCATCGAGCGCCAATGATACGAGATGCACCGTGTCCGGCAGGAGCTTCGACACTTCGTCCAGCACCGCCACCACGGGCAGCCGCTCGCGCCGCGACTGGAGCAGGCGGTTGGCGGCTGAGACCAGAGGTGTTTCACCAGCCGGCACGCCGTTGGGCTTCAGGGAAGACATAAGACTCAGTGTATCGTTCTCGAGACGAGACGCTTCCGCCGAGGTACGGTAGACCCAGAAAAGGCCGAGCCCCACGAGCAGGAGGGCGGCGGCGGCGGCCATCTTGGACAGGCGCGCCGCGTTGGCACGCGCGACACGGCGAACATCATCGGAGCCGAGCGCGATCTCGACTTCGTCGCCGTCGGGCAGAGTGACCGACAGGGCCTTCACCTCCGCACCCGACTGGCGCAGCGTGGCAACGAGCTCATCGAGCAGGGCGCGGCTCACCACCGCGACCTCGACCGACACGTGTTGCGGATCGCCTGCGACAGGCGCGGCGCGCATGCCCCACAGGCATTGCGCCAGTGGCCATGGTGCGAGGCTTTCAACCTTGTTGCGCACGATCGCCCGCAGTACCTCATCTGGCTGTTGCGGCAGCGTGAGTTGCTGGCTGATCGACTGGTCGGCGGCAAAGCACAGGGCAATTTCAGGCCCGATTCCTGCCGCGAGACGCTGTACGACGTCCTTGAGGGCGGCCTGCGGGCGACCGGCAACAGTGAGAACCGTCTCGCGGCTTGCGCCATTGCCGCGCATGGCATCAACGCCACCAGAGCGGATTCGGAGTTCCATTGCCGGATGATCACCCGAGGCACGGCGCAGCGCCATTTCTTCCACAAGCGCCATCACGGGCGTGGTCAGGCCATTCCATATGCTGGAGAAGGACAGATTGATATTCTTGTCGTCCATCGTCACTCTTCCTCAAGCGTCAAGGTTCCGAAGGGAGCCTTGCCCTCCGGTAGCAGACGCACCACGGCATGTGCGCTGCTGCCCGGCAAGACTCCTGGGCCACGATCGATCGCCACGTCGACCATGAACACAGTCGGTTGTTCGGTGGTGAGCACGCCTGGCAGGCGCTGCATGATCTGCTGCAGCAGGCCATCCTTGGTGCTCATTCCCGTCTTCTTTGCCATGGCAATGTCCGCAACATCCTGTTCCGAAAGGCCCGGTATGGCCTGCAGCACCTGCTCGGGCGCGGCAAGGGGATTTATCGCACCAGTCGGATTAAAGACAGTGAGGCCTTCGCCCAAGGCCTTCGCATCGTCAGCCGAAATCCCGAGAATGCCGGGTATCTGGTCGACCGAGAGAAAGATGATTGGCGGAGGCGGCTGCCTGGCCTTGTCTGCCCCCAAGGCTGGAGGCTGTGCGGCTGTGGCGCCACCGGGAACTGTTCCCGCCTTCGCAGGTGGCTTAGGCTGCGCTGTGCCGGGCTGGTCAGGTGCGGCCTCCTTGCGCAACTTGGCAATGCGGTCGGCCAAGCCATCTGCCTCGTCATTGCCGAGACCCGCGAAACGCGCCACGGCCTCGATGAGCTTGGGGTCGGAGCGGTTGAGATCGGCAAGCCCCGCCGCATCGCGCAGGGTGACTGTGGCCATCACCCCATTTCCGAGATCAACCGGAAATTCCTCGCCACGCAGGGAGAGGCGCTGGTCTTCCGGGGTTGCGAGGATCAAGGCCTTTGCCGCCTCAACGCCGGAACGCAGCGCGAGGTGCGAGGCAAGGCGACGCTGCTCGAGTTCCTCATTGCCGATGCCGGCACGCGTGAGAGCGGCACCGGCGACAACCATCACCGCCATGATCGCAACGGCGAGCAGAACGGCGATCAGGATGATGCCGCGCTCATGGCGGCGGAGCAGCGCCGCTGTCATTGCTGCGCCCCCTCGGGCACAGCCGTGCCGCAACGTGCTTCACGGTTGCCTGCGCACTCGACTTCGGAGTCGATTGCCAGCGATTGCACGAAGCCAGGGACGCGCAACCGATCCGTCGCGCGGTTGGTGATGGTCAGGCGAATCTGTTCCGGCATGGCTTCCGTGGCCTGCCAGCTGCCGTTCCAGTCACGCTGGCCGGAGCGCTGGGCGCGGTAGGCGAAGTCAATGTCATAGGGACCCTTCAGCAATTCCACCGCGTCGCGCCATTGTGGCAGCGCTGCCGAATCGCCTGTGGGCAATGGGGCGCGTTCGCGAAGCAGGGTTGTCTGGCCATCCTTGTGCTGCACGCTGAGGCGCACGAGATAGAGCCCAGGCTCAGTCAGCCCTTCTTGCTCACGCAGGGGATAGACGATGGCATCGGACCTTCCATCGAAGACATAACCCGCGAAATCACCCGGCTTGGCGGGGCGGCGAATCTTGGCAATGCGCGACACATCACGGCCGAAGATGTCGACGGCGGCGCCCAGTTCGGATTGCTCGCCGAGGCTTCGGCGCGTATGGTCAGTTCCCTTGCCCACTGCAGACATGGCCATGTTGAGCGATACAAGGATGAGCGACGCAAGAACGAGGGCCGCCAGCACTTCGATCAGCGTGAAGCCTGCCTCGTGGCTGGATGTGGGGATACGCTTCATCGGCCGAGCTTCAATGCCGTGCCGGTGACTTTACCGCCCCTGCCCCAGCCGACGGAGGCCGTGAGACGGTACATGCGATAGGTGGCGGGAAGCTTGCCCGGTGCGTCAACGGGTTCAATGTTCAAGCGCCAGCGATAGGGACCGGTTTCACCCTCGCGCTGCGCCGGCGCGGTTTCACCGGCCGCAAGTTCATCCTCGAGGATCGTCTGCAGGACAAGGCGGGCACCAAGATGCTGGTCGAGCTTGTTGGCGCCCCTGATCGAACCATCAACACCTCCCAAAAGCACCACGATGGCGCTTGCCGCCACCGCCATGGCGCACAGCACCTCGACCAGCGAGAAACCCTTCTGCCCATCAGAGCGTCTGCGCATCGGCCCGCCCTGTCAGCCAGTTGATGCGCAGGCCATAGCTGCGGCCACGGAAATTGAAGGTGATCTGACCACCCGTGGAGCCGCCGGACGGAAAGAAGCGGACGGACGGAAGCTCACCCGACTTCGGCGCGGCCACCTTGGCATCGAGCGAAACGCCCTTCGGCACTTCGAGCATGCGGCTGCCGTCCGACATGCTGAGGCGACGGCCCTTGGCGTCGATCATCACCGACGTCTGGGCCTGGTTCTCGATGGCGGCCGTGCGCGCGTCGCGGAACATCGCCTCCGCTTCGACCATGAAGGAGCGCACCCGCGCCGACTCGAGGCTCGAGCGACCCACCGACATGACGGCGGTGGCCGACAATGCCATGATCACCAGCACCACCAGCAGTTCGAGCAGGGTGAAGCCTGCCTGTGCCTCAGTTCGAGACGTCGGCATTCTCGTCGGCACCGCCTTCCTTTCCGTCGGCGCCCAGCGACTTGATCTGGAAGGAGCCGCCATTCTGGCCCGACTGGTAGATATAGGGACGACCCCATGGGTCCTGCGGCACATCGCCCTTGGAAAGATAGGGGCCATTCCAGCCGGCAATGTTACCGGGCGACTTCACCAGCGCGCTCAGGCCTTCGGTGCTGGAGGGATAACGACCCACGTCGATGTGGAAGAGTTCCATGGCCGTCACCAGGCTCTCGATCTGGATGTGCGCGGTCTTGGCGCGGGAACTGCCGAGATAGCCAATGACCCGGGGGCCGATGATGGAGGCCAGCAGCACTAGGATGACCAGCACGACGAGCAGTTCGACGAGCGTGAAGCCGCCTTCGTCCTTCCTGCGCTGAACCTTGTTGCGGAGCCGCTTCTGAATGCTGTGCGAAATCATGACGTCAAACCCTGTGTGTCAAAGTGCCAGATCGTTGATGGAAATGACCGCGCTCATGAGCGAGGTGATGATGAAGCCGACGAAGACGCTGAGCACGAGGATGATGATCGGACCCAGCAGCGAGACGGTGCGGTCGGTCATGCGATCGACGTCGTCGTCGAGGATGTCGGTGACGCGCAGCAGGCTGGGCGTCAGGTTTCCGGTTTCGGCACCGACCTTGATCATGCGGGCGAGCAGAGGCGGCAGGATGCGTGACCGCTCGAGGGGAGCGACGAAATCCTCGCCGCGGCGCAATGCCACTTCCATGTCTTCCGCCGCCTTGAGAATGCGCCGATCGGGGGTGGTGGAGGCGATGAGCTTGAGGCTGGCTGGCAGGTTCATGCCGGCCGCCGAGAGTGTTCCGAGCAGGCGGCAGAACTGTGCCACCTCGGACTTCATGAGCAGCTTGCCGAGCAAGGGCAGCCGCAATGCCATGTCACGGATCAGGCGTGGCAGTGCCGTGCGTGTCCACAGCAGTGCCATTGCAATCGCCGTGAGGGCCACGATGATGGCCAGCGTGATGCCGTTGGCGATGAGCCAGTCGGACACGTTGAGCACCATCTTGGCGGTTTCGGGAACGGGCGCACCGCTGCTCGAGATCATGTCCTTGATGCCGGGCACCACCGAGACCATGAGGAAAATGACGACGCCAATCGACAGCACCACAAGCATGATCGGATAGACCAGAGCCGAGATGACCTTGCCGCGCACCTTCTGTTCGCGCTCACGGGCAGTTGCCAGACGGTCGAGCACGGATGCAAGCGTTCCCGTGGCTTCACCGACTTCGACCATGGAGAGATAGAAGGGCGGGAAGGAGCCCGTCTCCTCCAGCGCATCATGGAAGCTGCGGCCCTTGCGAATGTCGCCCCGCACGTCATTGAGTGCTGCCGAGAGCGGCTTTGAAAAGGTCTCGCCCGAGAGGATTTCGAGTGAGCGGTTGAGCGTGGTGCCGGCCTGCAGCAGCCAGGCAAGCTGGCGGGTAAAGCCGGTCAGTTCCTGGCGGGGAATGCGGGTTCCGGACAGGCTCATGAACGAGGCGCCCCCGCCGTCGCCACCGTCTTCCTGGATGTCGATCGGGTGGAGCCCCTGCTCGGACAGGCGACTGATTGCCAGCGAGCGGTCAGCACCTTCGATGGTGCCGGCAACCCTTTCGCCCGAGTCCCTGATCGCCGAATAGCGGAAGTTTGCCATCAATCCTCCGACGTCACGCGCCCGAGTTCTTCGATGGTGGTGAGGCCCTCGCGGCATTTGGCGAAGCCGTCCGCCATCATGCTTGCGGTGCCCGACTTGCGTGCCGCGTGGGCGATCACGTCGGCCGAGACGCCGGGCTTGATGAGGCGCCGGACGTGATCGTCGATCACCATCACCTCGAAGATCGCGGCGCGACCGGCAAAGCCCGTGTTGCCGCAATAGGTGCAGCCACAGGCCTTGTAGAGCGTGACGCTGCCATAGCCTGATGCACCGGCACTGTCCGGAAGCTGCGCCAGAAGCTCAGGCGAGGCTTCATAGGGCTCCCGGCAGTGAATGCAGAGCTTGCGGACGAGGCGCTGGGCCACGACGCAGCGCAATGTCGAGGCAATGAGATAGGCCTGGACACCAAGATCAAGCAAACGCACCACGGCGCCCGCTGCTGAATTGGTGTGCAGGGTGGTGAGCACAAGGTGGCCTGTGAGCGCGGCATTGACGCCGATGCCCGCCGTTTCCGCATCGCGCATTTCGCCGACCATGATGATGTCCGGGTCAAAGCGCAGCAGCGAACGGAGCGTGCGCGCGAAGGTCAGTCCGATTTCGCTGTGGATCTGGATCTGGTTGGCGCCCTCGACCTGATATTCGACGGGATCCTCGACGGTGACGATCTTGCGGTGCGGATCGTTAAGGACGCCGAGCACTGCGGCGAGCGTGGTGGTCTTGCCGCTGCCGGTGGGGCCCGTCACCACGAGCATGCCGTGGGCATGCTGGATCTGCTGGCGGAGCTTCTCAAGATCGGCAGGAGACAGGCCGAGCCGGTTGATGTCGGGCGCTTGCGTGTTGGAACTGAGGAAGCGGATGGCGATGCTCTCGCCGTGGATGGTCGGCATGGTGGCCACGCGAATGTCGTGCTCGCGCTCGGCGATGCGGAGCCGGGCACGGCCATCCTGCGGCAGGCGCTTCTCGGCGATGTTGAGATTGGTCAGGATCTTGAGGCGCGAGACGGCCGCCCGGCCCAATTCGGTCGACAGGCGCTCACGGTCTTCCAGCAGGCCGTCCACACGGTGACGTACTGTGACGTAGCCACGGGCCGGTTCGATGTGAAGGTCGGTGGCACGCGCCGCGGAGGCTTCGCGGAACAGGCGGTTGACGAGGTCGATGACCGGCGCATCGAGAGCCAGGTCCTTCAGCGTGTCGTCATCGTCCGTGCCGGATGGCCCGCCGGTTTGCTCGTTGGTGGCACGTTCCTCGTCGAGGCGCTCGATGGCCGAGAGAATCTGGTTGTCGGTGCCAAGCGACAGCGAGAGATCAAGGCCCGAGGCGAGGCGCAGCGCGTTGAGCGTTGCCTCATCCGACGGGTCGCTGACGATCACGGACAGCTTGTCGCCCTCCACCGCGACGGGCAGCAGATGGCGCTCGCGCATGAAGCGCAGGGAGATCGCATCCGGCAGCACCCGCTCGCTCGGCCACTTGGTGGCGATGGGCAGGTCGAAGGCGCGGCCAAGCTCGGTGGCAAGCACCTGCTGGTCGACTATGCCCTGGCGCAACAGAAGGCGAATTTCGGTTTCACGGCTCTCCGCTGCCTGGCCGACAATGAGCGCTGCCTGCTCGTTCGAGATGAGCGCGCGCTTCGAGAGATCGCTGAGAAGGTGTTTCACGGGTTCACAGTCTACAGGGCGAGGCTTAACCGCACAACAAATGGTGGCCGCAGTGGCGAGGCTTGCTCATGCCGGTTGCAGGGGGTGGGCGGGCACCCGCAGGGCATCCGCCGCCTGCCGGACGATGTCGGCAATGTGCTGCAGCTGACCGGCCAGGGGGCTGGTCCGCCGCCAGATCATGCCAATGGTGCGGCAGGGCGGGGGATCAGCAAATCGGGCCAGTGAAACATCAGCCGAGCGCGTTTCGACAGCGGCGGCCATTTCCGGGATGAAGGTGACGCCAATGCCCGCCCCGACCATCTGGACCAGTGTCGACAGGGAGCTGCCCTCCAGCACCTCGCGCGGCAGGCTTGAGGCCATGTTGCAGAAGGCCAGTGCCTGGTCGCGGAAACAGTGCCCTTCCTCCAGCAGGAGGAGGCGCATGTCCTTCAGCATCTCGATGTTGGGAACCGGCTTGAGGGCATCTTCCGATGGCCTGACAAGCAGGAATTCCTCAGCGAATATAGGGGCTTCAGTCAAAGTCGGCTCGGATACCGGAAGCGCCACAATGGCTGCATCCAGGCGTCCCTCGGAGAGCTCACGCAGGAGCTTCGCAGTCAGCGTTTCACGCACATGGATGTCGAGCCCGGGGTGCAGGCGGTTCAGGTTGCCCACGATGCCTGGCAGAAGATAGGGTGCCACGGTGGGGATAATCCCGAGGCGCAACCGGCCCGACAGCCAGCTTTGCGACGCGCGGGCCAGATCGCCCAACTCATCCACCGAACGGAGAATTTCCCGAACGCGAAGGGCAAACTCTTCGCCGAGGCGGGTCAGGCGCACCTGGCGAGGGCTTCGCTCGAACAGCTCGGCTCCAAGCGACTCCTCCAGATCCTTGATCTGAAGCGAGAGGGCAGGCTGAGACACCGCACAGGTCTCCGCCGCCCGGCCAAAATGGCCGTGACGGGCCAGCGCTTCGAAATAGCGCAGCTGGCGGAGCGTGAGATTGTTCATAAGATCTTCTTATCGTAATGATCAGAAAATTCAACTATTCCTAATCGACGGGCTGGAGTAGAGAGGGCACAGCGTTGGGGGAAGGCCCGTCCGGCAACGGCCCGGGGCCTCGAAGCACTCGTCATTCATCGTTCATTCGGAGAGAAGTCATGGACAAGAAGGTTGCCGACACTGCCGCCGGGTGCCCGTTCCACGGAGCCCCCAAGCACGCCACGTTCACCGGCCGCTCGAACGCCGACTGGTGGCCGAACCAGCTGAACCTGAAGATCCTGCATCAGAACTCGGCGCTTACCAGCCCGATGCCGGCGTCTTTCAACTACGCCGAAGCCTTCAAGACGGTCGACTACAAGGCGCTGAAGAAGGACCTCGCTGCGCTGATGACCGATTCGCAGGATTGGTGGCCGGCCGACTATGGCCATTATGGTCCGCTCTTCGTGCGCATGGCCTGGCACTCCGCCGGCACCTATCGCACCGGTGATGGCCGTGGCGGTGCGGGCAATGGCACGCAGCGCTTCGCCCCCCTCAACAGCTGGCCGGACAATACCAACCTCGACAAGGCCCGCCGCCTGCTGTGGCCGATCAAGCAGAAGTACGGCAACCAGATTTCCTGGGCCGACCTGATGATCCTCGCCGGCAACGTTGCCATGGAGACCATGGGCTTCAAGACCTTCGGCTTCGGCGGCGGCCGCGCCGACGTGTGGGAGCCGGAAGAGGACATCTTCTGGGGCAACGAGGACACCTGGCTGGGCGACAAGCGCTATTCAGGTGACCGCGACCTCGAGAACCCGCTCGCTGCCGTGCAGATGGGACTTATCTACGTCAACCCCGAGGGCCCCAACGGCAAGCCGGATCCGGTGGCCTCGGCCCGCGACATCCGCGAGACCTTCGCGCGCATGGCCATGGAGGACGCAGAAACCGTGGCGCTCATCGCTGGCGGACACACCTTCGGCAAGACCCACGGCGCAGGCCCAGCCAGCGACGTTGGCCCCGAACCCGAGGCAGCCGACATCACGGCACAGGGACTGGGCTGGATGTCGAAGTACAAGAGCGGCAAGGCGGGCGACGCCATCACCTCCGGCCTCGAAGGTGCGTGGACGACGACGCCCACGCAGTGGAGCAACAACTACTTCCACAACCTGCTGAGCTATGACTGGGAACTGACCAAGAGCCCGGCCGGCGCATGGCAGTGGAAGCCCAAGGACGCCGACGCGCAGGGCACGGTGCCGGATGCCTTCGATGCTTCGAAGCGCCATGCACCCACCATGCTGACGACCGACATCGCACTCAGGGCGGACCCCGCCTATGAGAAGATCTCGCGCCGCTATCATGACAACCCGGCTGAATTTGCCGATGCCTATGCGCGCGCCTGGTTCAAGCTCACGCATCGCGACATGGGGCCCAAGGCCCGCTACCTCGGCCCCGAAGTTCCGGCCGAAGACCTGATCTGGCAGGATCCGCTTCCTGCCCGTGACTTCGACCTGATCGACGCCGCCGACGCAAAGGCGCTGAAGGCGAAGATCCTCGGCACCGGGATGGGCATCGCAGCGCTTGTTGCCACCGCATGGGACTCGGCCTCGACCTTCCGCGGCTCGGACAAGCGCGGCGGCGCCAATGGCGCGCGCCTCCGCCTGGCTCCGCAGAAGGACTGGGAAGCAAACCAGCCGGCGAACCTCGCCAAGGTGCTCGCAGCACTCGAAGGCGTCCAGAAGGAGTTCAACGGTGCGCAGACGGCCAGGAAGCGCGTGTCGCTTGCCGACCTCATCGTTCTCGGCGGCTGTGCTGCCATCGAAGAGGCAGCCAAGAAGGCAGGCCACAGCGTCGAAGTTCCCTTCACGCCGGGCCGCGTCGACGCCACGCAGCAGCAGACGGATGTCGAATCCTTCGGCGTTCTCGAACCGACGGCCGACGGCTTCCGCAATTACCTGAAGACCAAGTACTCGCTCTCGGCCGAAGAACTGCTGGTCGACAAGGCGCAGCTGCTGACGCTGACCGCACCGGAGATGACGGCACTGGTGGGCGGCATGCGCGTGCTGAATGCGAACCACGGCCAGTCGCAGCATGGCGTGTTCACCAAGCGCCCGGAGACGCTGACCAACGACTTCTTCACCACGCTGCTCGACATGGGCCTGGTGTGGAAGGCGACGACGCCGGCGGAAGACCTGTTCGAACTGCGCGACCGCAAGACCGGTGCCGTGAAGTGGACCGCAACCCGCGTCGACCTGGTGTTCGGTTCGAACTCGCAACTGCGCGCACTCGTCGAGGTCTATGGCCAGTCGGATGGCGAGAAGACCTTCGTTCAGGACTTCGTGAAGGCCTGGAGCAAGGTCATGAACGCCGATCGCTTCGACGTGAAGTAGGCGACACCATATCGAGAATGACGGAAGGGCGGCGCAAGCCGCCCTTTTCGTTAGCTGGAGAGTGTGGCCACGCCCACATCGCCATCGAAGATGTAGCGATTAACGCGCTTCGACGGCAATTCGCCGCGTTCGTTGTAGGACGTCACCTCCCCGACGAGCTGCTTGCTGCGAAGCTCGGACAGGATGAGATCGCGCTCGGAATTGGTGTCCGCTGCTGTTCGATGTGTGATCTGGAAGGTAAGCCAGGTGAGCGAGAAGCCGGTGTCTCGCGTTGCCGCGCCAACCCACAAGGCCTGCTCTCCATCAGCCGGGCGATCCGTGTTGAGCCAGAAGCCCGGCGTTCCGAGCGTCTCCTGAACAGCAGTTTGGCTGATGCCCCAGAACCGCACGTGGTGGCGCTTGCGCGGGCTGTTGTCGATGGCCATCTGAAACCCGATGTCCTGGCCGCGGCCGAAGAGGAAGAGCGTGCTGAAGGGCGCACTCGGATAGGGTTTGTTCAGCGCGAAGGCGCGCACCATGCGCCAGGAGCTTGCCAGGTTCAGCCTGTCGGCCTCGGTCCAGCCGATGGCGGTGAAGGCAGCGCGCAACTGCGGCAGCGTGCCGACCAGAGCAATGTTCACCGGGTCACCCGGCAACCCATCACCCGTGGTCGTGTATTCCGGCACGTGCTGGCGATGCAGAACCTTGAGGCTCATCCGGATGACGCGCGGAAGGATGACGTAGGCTGCAAGACCGTATGTGACGGCGACGGCGAGAATCCACGGCAGCGTGTTGTCGGTCACCTGGAAGACAACGAAGACGATCAGCCAGACCGTGACCACCCCGATCAGGAAGACGACAATGTGCCGCCAAAGCCGCCGCAGGAGCCACATGGCGGTTAGAACTGGATGTTGAGAAGCGAGAAGTCGTCTGGCAGCGGGCCCGGCCCATTCAGGCCGCGCACCCATTGCAGCACTTCGCCGGGGGTTTCGCTGCGGGCGAGCCGCTCGACAAAGGCCTGGAACTCCAGCATTTCGCCGGGAGCGGTTTCCACCTCGAAGGTTCCGTCGCTCACGAGATGCAGGCGGTCTCCTGCACCGATCATGCACTGCGCGGCGCGATAGCTCATGCCTTCCAGCATGCCGATGGCGACGCCGGGCGTCGACAATGTCTCGACGCTGCCATCCGCCCGGCGCAGCACGGAGGCCGGGTGGCCGCCACTGGCATAGCGCAGTTCATTGGTGCTGCGCTTGAGAACGCCGTACCAGATCGTGAAATACATGTTGTTCTGCCTCTCCATCGGAAAGGCTTCGTTGAGCGCCGCAAGCACCGCACCGGGATCGCGGAAGTCGGTGTTGGGAAGAGCGGCCGAGCGCAGCACGTTGATGGCGGTGACCGAGAGAAGTGCCGCACCCACACCATGGCCGCACACATCAAGCAGGTAGAAGGCGATGTGGTCAGGATCGATCTCATGGTAGCCGAAACTGTCGCCGCCCAGTTCAGTGGAAGGCTCGAGCAGCCATTCCGTGCGGGGCGCAACCGTGCGCGGCGCGGGAAGGATCGAGAAGATGTAGTTCGCGGCTTCGGTGAGTTCTTCCGAGAGCCGCTTCTGTGTGGTCTGCAGCGCCAGGTTCGCCTCGGCGAGCTGATCTTCCACGGCCTCGCCATGCTCGATCGTTGCCTGGTAGAGCAGGTTCAGATCGTCGAGTTCAGCCTTGGTTGCGGCAAGTTCCGCCTCAAGGACTGCGAGCCGGTCTTCGGGACCGGCCACTGCCTCGATACCGACCGAAGCGCTCACGCGAGCGAGGAAATCGCCTGGGCGACGCTGTCGTGCAGGCCGAAAATGTTGTCGAAGCCGGACACGGCAAGGACCTCCTTCACGTTGTTCTTGGCGCAGGCGATCGTGAGGCCGCCACCGGCCGACTTTGCCTTCTTGGCGGTCGTGAGGATGACGCGCAGGCCGGCGGAGGAGATGTAGTCGAGGTCGGTGGCGTCGATCACCACCTTCTTGGGGCCCTTGTCGAGGAGGGCCGCAGCTTCATCCTCGAACGCCTTGGCGCTGCTCGAGTCGATGCGGCGCGACGGCTTGAGGACGAGGGCGCCGTTTACGGTTTCATGGTTGAGGCTGGTCACGTGCTTGTCTCCCTGCTGAGGCAGCCTAGGCTGCCTTCACTTTCATTTCCATAGTCAGACGGTTGAGCCCATCGACACGCCTGTAGTCAAGACGGTCCATGAAGCTTTTCACGAGGGTGAGGCCAAGGCCCCCCACATCGCGGGTTTCGATGTCGCCCACGGGCGGCTTGGTGTCGGTGGCAAGCGGGTCGAACGGCGGGCCGTTGTCGGCAAGTTCGGCGTGAAGTGCGCCATCACGGTGCTCGATGGACAATGTAATGATACCGTCGCTGCGGCCCTCCAGCCCGTAGGAGATGATGTTGGTGATCAACTCGTCGAGGACCAGGCCGAAACGCAAGGACTGCGCGACCGGAACGCCATTTTCGGCGCCGAATTCCTCCAGCGTGTCGATGACGCGCCCCACTTCCTGAACGTCGTTCGCCAGCGACATGTCGATGCGGGCGCTCACGCGGAAATCCCCCTGAAAATCTCTGTCGTGGCGGGTATCGCACGTCAGTGCCGCAGGTCAAGCCCTCCCGGGAGCCGTCACACCTTCAAGGATCGCCACACCGCGACAAATGAGGATTTCGCTTGGCCGGAAAACTGGATATGGTGCTCGCCGCGGCAGAGACCGCTGATCTTACATTTTACGACGGGGCAATTGCCATGCTGACAGTTCCGGAGGAGTTCCTCCTCCTCACCCTCAAGGACGAAGACGGCGGATTTGTCGATATTCCGCTGGAGTATCAGCGGGCCGGTTTCGTCGGTGCCGCAATCATGGAACTGGCGCTGCAGGGCCGTCTCGACAATGACGTCAATCGCGTCTGGGTTGTAGATAAGACACCGACCGGCAATGCCTCGCTTGACCCGGTGCTTGCCCGCCTCTCGGCCCCGGACTTCGACACCAGCGCCGACAACCTCATCAACCAGCTGATCGAGCTCGGCGACCCGGTGCGCGAGCAGGCGTTGAAGCGACTGTGCGACAAGAAGATCCTGGTGGAGACCGAGGGCCGCCTGCTGTGGTTCCTCAAGACCCGCCGCTATCCGGCGATCGACGGCAAGGAAATGCGCGAAGTGAAGCTGCGCCTGCTTGAGGTGCTGTTGCGCGACGGCCTGCCTGATCCGCGCGATTGCTGCCTGATGTCGCTGGCCGAGACCTGCGGCATCATCCGCCAGATCGTGCCGCAGTCCGAGCTGAAGCTGGCGCGCGAGCGGATCGCCAAGTTCTCCAAGATGGAGCTGATTGGCCAGAACGTGAACCACTACATCGAGATCTTCGAGCGTGCCATGGCGCTGGCCACGCCGGCTCACATGTAATCGAGCTGCAACTGCAGATCAGCGGCGCCGGGATGACCGGCGCCCTTTTTTGTTTCAGCGCTCGACCTTGTTGAGGTCGGCTTCGATGTCGCGCACGCGCTCCATGGTCAGGAAATCCAGCGTCATCGGCAGTCCCAGCTCGACCGAGGGGGCGTGCTGCAGCTTGACGCTGGCGCTGCTGGGGGCCGCTGCGAGAAGGTGGCCACCGCGGGTGCGATCCTTGGTTATGAAATGCAGGTGCAGGCCGGGCAGGTGCACACCCGCAAGGAAGTTCGGCGTATAGAAGCCGACGATTGTTCCTTCGACGTCGCGGAACTCGAACACCGTCTGAAGCTTGGCGATCTCGGCCAATGGCATGTAGTTCATCATCTTGGGCACCGATCGGGCGCGCACATAGTTGAAATGTCCGTCGATGCGGATCGCGTACATCAGGTTCGTGGACGGCACGAGATCGAGGAGCTCATGCTCGAAGTTCGCGTCGTCGACATTCGCGAACTGGTCTTCGGTATCGCCCTCGAACTGGGTGGTGAGCGCGAAGGGGGTGCGGATGTCATCGGCAATCACCTCAGCGTCGCCCTGCGGCCGCAGGCAGTAAACCTTGCCGTCCAGCAGCACGAGCTCGCCGTCGAGATCATTGAAGGTGCCGATGCCGAGATTGCCCTTCTGGCGGAGGAGACCGATCGTGGTATCCGCCCGGTAAATGCCCTCGACCAGCGCAGCAATCGGCGCGGAGATGAAAACGGGAGGTCGGGCCTTCCTGCCGTTGTTGTTTGCCGTCACGCGGGTGTTCCCTTCAGGTCTCAACGGACGCTAAATTGAGGCGCGGACGTCGCAAGCGCAAGCTAAATTTCCTTGTTCGGGCAATGCGCTGCGGCTACGATCATGGATGGGGCGGCTTCTGTCGTAACTTTCAACCTTTGCAACATTCCTCCGCGAATTGCCTTCCGCAACTCGCCGGGCCTCCTGAGGACATGCCGGGACCAATGGAATGCGTGGCACCAGACCGCTAGTCGAGATCTCAATGGGCATCGAGGCCTTTGCCTCGGAGTGGCTGCACTGCGACCGGATCTCCTCCTACCTCGCCCGCATGGTGAGCCACAACCGCACGGACTCCCTGCTCTATGCAAACTTGCTGAGCTCGGCCCTCAATGAACTTCTCGAAACGGCCTTCGCACACCACGGACCGGAGGGTGACTTTTGCTGCCGTGTGAGCCGTGCCGGCAATGCGGATGTGATCGAACTCGACTTTCCCTGCGACGCGAAAACCCTCTCGTTCTACAACGAGGCCGCAAAGCGGTTGCAGCAGGCCGACCTCACAGAAACTTACCACTCGGCACTGTTCTCCGGTGGCAAGCCAGACCCGCATCTCGGGCTCCTCGAAGTGGCCGTCGATTACAAGGCACAGATTTCAATCCAGCAGGAGAAGGGCAACCGATTGAAGCTCGCTGCGGAACTCGCGCTCGAAGGAGCCACAGCATGAGCATCGATCGCAGCTACCAGGCAAGCTTCAACGAGAACAACCAGGAATTCGTCATCTCCGGCAGGCTCCGCCCGCAGAGCGAAGCCGAGATCAAGCCACTCACCGAAGCGCTTGCCAAATCGCTCGCGCAAGTGCGCGGCACCTTCTACCTCAACGTCAAGCGGCTGGCGCGCCTCAACAATGTTGCGTTTCGTACCATCTCCAACCTCGTGACGCAGGTGTGCGGCACGCGTCCGGACTTGCGGGTGGAGGTGGTAACGTCAAGCGTAATGGGCTGGTCCACGCGCAAGTTCCTGCCTCTGGCAGAGCGCCTGCCGAATTTTTCCGTCAATGAATATGACAAGGACTTCTATCCTGGCCAGTCCTACCTAGAGGAAGGCGGCTTCATTCCCATCCTTCGCAACCAGACCAAGCTGACGTGGCATCATGAGAAGTACATCCTGCCACGCCATGGGCTGAGGCCAGGCATGAACATGGCGGACGTGTGTTGCGGCATCGGCGACTTCGCGGTGCTGGTGCAGAAGGAACTGAAGCCCGCCCGCATCCTGGCGCTCGACCACTCGCGCACCAGCCTCGACTATGCGCGCAAGGTGGCGGCGGACTTCGGCATCTCTGACATCGAATATGTCTATGGCGATGCCTCGGAGATGGCGCTGGAAGACAATCAGTTCGACTTCGTCACATGCCGGCACTCGCTGCAGGTGTTCGACCGGCCGGAACTGATCCTCAGGGAGCTGTTCCGGATCTGCAAGCCGGGTGGACGCGTCTACATCACCAACGAGAAGAACTCGCACTGCCTTGGCGAACCACGCGCCGAGTCGATTCAGTGGACATACAATGAGGTCGCGCGACTGTGGGCCGACTACAAGATGGACATTGAGCTTGGCCCCAAGAGCCGGCGCTTTCTCATCGATGTGGGGTTCGAGGACATCAAGGTCGACAGCTTCATGGTCACCAACCTCGATGGAGACCCGCAGGGTTTCGCCGACATCATCCAGTCCTGGGAAAATGTCTATGCCGGTGAGATGGCGCGTGACCGCGGCGACACGCCGGAGTTCATCGCGAAGTTCCGCAAGGGCTTCCAGGATCACATTTACGCAGCCCTCCATCCCAAGGGCTATGCCGGCTGGCCGATCTGGGCCGCCTCAGGGCGGAAACCCGCATGAACAGCGAAACTGCCGGCCCTCCGGCGAAAGCCAGTTTCCTGAGCAGCGCCCGCACGCGCTTCATCGCACTGGTCGGCGCTCTGGTGATCCTGTCGCTTCTGGTGGGCGGCGTGGTCGCGCTGTGGAACGTCAACAAGCTCTCGCGTGATGCATCGAGTGAGATCGAAAGCGGCCTGACCAAGGCCAACGAAGAATACCTCACACGCTACATCGACATGACGGCGCAGCGCGCGAACCTCATGTTCAACCGAACCTTCGATCAGGTGACGGGCCTCGCCAAGCTGAGCCAGAGCCTCATCGACAATCCCCAACTCAATCAGGACCTCAACAAGTTCCTCGAGCAGTATCCGGGCTTCGGCGATGCGATGTCATTCAATCGCGACGCCAACTGGCTGCAGAATGCGCGCGGCGAGCCGTCGGTGATCAGCGTGTGGGGCTACCTGCTCGACAGCGATGGCCACATGCGTCCCGATGTGGTCGAGGCGGTGCGCAACACGCAGTTCTTCGACCTCGTGGTGCCTTCGCTCATGACATCGGGCCAGGACAAGCTGCAGATGTATTACGTCGGTCCCAAGGAGCGGCCGATCATGCGCACCATGCCCTATTCCGACCAGGCGCAGACCTTCGACCAGCTCTATCCCGGCAACAACAGCCAGAACTGGTGGGACTTCTTCTTCCCCGGCGTTTACGAAGCCTGGCAAGGCTGGCTCAAGGACCCGTCCACCCGGCCGGTGCCCACCGACATCACTGTGCTGTCGCCCTACGTCGATGCCATCACGGGCAAGCTGATCGTCAGCTATTTCCATCCGCTCTACACCAAGTCACGAGACGCCGTTGCCGGCATGGTGGCGATGGACGTGACGCTGGAACAGCTCACCAGGCTCGTCGACGATGTAAAGATCGCCGAAACCGGATTCGCCTTCCTGTCGCAACAAAATGGCAACGTCCTCACCGTCACCAAGGAGGGCGAGGCCCTTCTCGGCCTTACAGACGTTTCTGCCACGGGTGCTGGGGTCACGGGCCATGAGCGCAGCCTGCTCAAGAGCACGTTCAAGGACGTCTCTAACCTCCGCATGCCGCGCCCGGGCGCCACCACCATCGACCACGTTACCGTCGAGAAGGACGGCAAGCCCATGGGCCTGCTCGTGGTCATGCACCCGATTGACCCGATGAACATGTGGCAACCCAACAAGGGCATTGCCGCCGAAAACCTGATGCTCGGCTTCGTCGTGCCGGACAGCGAGATCTATTCCGCGCTCTATGCCGCGCAAGAGCAGATCGGCTCGGCAACCAACAGAATCGTCAAGGGTATCCTCGCCTCGGTGCTGGGCTTCCTTGCCCTGGCGTTGTTACTGACCACATTGCTGTCGCGGCGGTTCACGGCGGGCCTTGTTGGGCTGGCAGACGCAGCCGGCCGTCTCACACGTGGCGATTACAGCGTCCAGGTGCCTGTGCAGGGACGCGACGAAGTGGCCCTCGTGGGAACCGCCTTCAACTCGATGGCGCGGGAAATCCGCGAGCACACCGAGATGCTGGAACATCGCGTTGCCGAGCGTACCAGCCAGCTCGCCTCAGCCACTGACGAGATCAAGCGACTCTATGACAAGCTGAAGGACGAGAACCTGCGGCTTGGTGCCGAACTCGACGTCGCGCGCAAGATACAGTTGATGGTGATGCCGGCGCCGGGCGAGTTGGAGCGCATCCCGGACCTCGACATTGCCAGCTACGCCGAGCCGGCCGAAGAGGTTGGCGGCGACTATTACGACGTTCTCTACATTCCCGGCGGCGCCAAGATCGGCATCGGCGACGTCACCGGCCATGGCGTCGAGAGCGGTGTGCTGATGCTGATGGTGCAATCGGTCAGCCGCGCCCTCTACGAGCGTGGCGTCACGGACCCGCGGGAGTTCCTCGATGTCCTGAACCGTTCGATCTACAAGAACATGGAACGAACACGTTCCGACCGGCACCTGTCGCTGGCCTTCGTTGACTACGCCGACGATCAGGCGGTCATCTCTGGCCAGCACGAAGAGGTGATCATCGTCCGCGACAATGGCGCAGTCGAGCGACTGGACACGATGGACTTGGGCTTCCCGATCGGTCTCGAGCCCAACATCAACGACTTCCTGGCCAGCACCACCGTGCCCTTCAACAAGGGCGACACGATGGTGCTGTTCACCGACGGCATTACGGAAGCTGAGAGCGAGGACGAAAAGCTCTATGGCATCGACAACCTGATCGCCTCCGTGCAGCGCACCCACAAGGCAAGTGCTACAAGCATTGCCGCTGCGATCATTGCCGATGTCCGGGCGCATATCGGCAAGCAAAAGGTACACGACGACATCACCCTCGTCGTCCTGAAGCACAGGTGAATGATGAAGCAATTCGGAGACACTGCGCGCAACAACAGTTCCGGTGCATTCACCATGCGTATCGTCATCTCGGATGGCCCCCTGGGCGTGAACTGGCAGCATGCGAGTGAGACTTGCGAGTTCCTCGGTGACGTGTTTGCCCTTCACCACGCCAAGGGCGGCTCGGACTACACCGATGCGCGCCACTCGATCATCTATCTCGTCAACGAGTTGCTCGAGAACGCAATCAAGTTCCGCGTGCCCGGAGCAATCCGCATCGACTGTTCGCTTGAAGACGGAAACTTCGAGCTGACCGTGAGCAACGATACAGCGCCAGAGGTTGCCACCCGATTCCAGGCCCTGATCGAGGAGATCATCTCACGTGATCCGGGTGAACTGCTGATCGAGCGCATCGAAGCCAATGCTGCCGATGAAAGTTCCTCGGGCTCCGGCCTCGGACTGCTTACCTTGATGAACGACTACGGAGCGCGTCTCGGCTGGGACTTCATCTCTTCCACATCTGGCGCTGCGGTGACTCTCAGCACCCATGCGGCCCTCACCCTCAACTGAACTCCAAAGGTTTGTCTCACATGGAAATCAAGACTGGCGAATACAATGTGTGGAACGAGGGTTCCATCATCCATTACGAGGGAACGCTCCGCCTCTCAGGCACGGACGCCTACCAGCCGATCCTCGAACTGATGCAGACCGTTCTGGCAGAGAAGCCGCAGAACCTGGTGCTCGACCTCACACAGCTTGAATTCCTGAACAGTTCCGGCATCAACCTGCTGGCCAAGTTCACCATCGAGCTGAGAAAGCACCCGGACTTGCCCGTGAAGGTGCTCGGCTCCACCAAGATTCCGTGGCAGTCGAAGTCGCTGCCCAACCTGCAGAAGCTGCACAAGGGCGTGGAACTCGTCATCGTCTGATCAGAACACGCGGTGTGCGCCGAGGTCCTGCTCGGGCGCACCAGCGATGATTGCCGCATAGTGGTCACGCAGCGTGTCATTGCCGAAGGATGGCGTGGCATCGGCATCGTAACGGCCGGACTTGTCATCCCACACGAGCATCGACTCGGTTGCGTAATAACGGCCGATGCGAGCGAGTTCTGCCTTCGCCCTGAGTGTTGGTGACAGGCGGCCCAGCACGGAGAGTGCTGAAATGATCATGTCAAGCATCCGGACCGGCACGCTGCGGAAGCGCGGAGCCTGACCCAGCATGCCGAACAGCCACTCTCCCTGCTCGCGCTGCGTAAAGGCGGGCCCCGGGCCTCCGATGGGCAGGATTCCGCGCAGGGATGGATCACGCAGGCACAGCGCCAGATAGCGGCCGAGGTCAGCATCGCTGATCGGCTTCGTGGCGGTTAGCTGCCCATCCCCGAACAGCAGGAAGGGTTTGCCCTTCCTCACACGGCCGATCTGGCCGGACATCGACTTGAAGTAAGCAGTGGGCCGCACGATCGAGTATGCGAGGCCTGACTTTATCAACACCTCCTCGAAGGCCAGCTTCGCGTGCTGGAAGGCGAGCTTGGGCTTCTGCACGCAGATCGCCGAGAGGAGCACCACGTGGCGGACGCCTGCCCGCTTCGCCTCCTCCAGGGCCGCGACATGCGCGGCATGGTCAATGGCCCACGCATCCTGCGGTGCGCCACTACGTGATGCGAGGCATGAGACGAGAACGTCAAAGCTCTCACCCTTGAAGCCATCCCTGCGAAGCGATTGTGGGTCCGTTACCTGGCCGCTGCGCAACACGGCGCGCTGTGGAAGGCCGGTCGCACCCGGGCGGTTGAAGCAGACGACCTCATGGCCGTCATTCAGCAGAGCCTGTGCGGTGGCGCGACCGATGGTGCCGGTGGCGCCGAGCAGCATAACGCGCTGCGAAAATGTGTTGGGCGCCCCGGCTTCAGTCATGGAGGCAACCTTAAGGCGGAGCGGGGCCGCCGCTCAAGTGGCGTCAGGCAGCGCGGGCCACGGCGCCGCCGGCGGCCTGGCGCATCACCTTGTGAAGCTGGCGGATATGGTAGTTGATCTCGTCCATCGCCTTGAGGCCGACATAGCCGGAATTGTCCTCGTCATGGTTGTTGTAGCAGGTGCCGAGCACCACCGAGAGCGACTCCTCGGCATGGTCGAGTGCCGCCTGCCAGGGCTGCGGATTGGCCTCGATGGCCTGCAGGAAGCCTTCGGCCCAGTCAGCCGCGAAGTACCAGCCGTCACCGGCATGGGGCAGCGTGGTAACGCTCAGCGGCCGGTAGCCGCCAAGCCCGCGTCGCACCTGCTCCTCCAAGTCCAGGAGCTCATCAAGGACATTCTGTTCCTCCATCGCGGAGTCGAATTCGGGGTCCTCGCCAGACCACACCCAGCTTGTCCAGTGTCCCTCGGGCACGGGGCCCGCAATGGCCAGCGCGGTGAGGAAGCCATGAAGGTCGGCGGGACCCATGGTCCAGGCCGGGGCCCTGCCGGATTCGATGTAGGACCGGAACCACGGAAGCTGTGCGAGGAGTTGGTCTGACATGGGGCTGAACCGTCTTTGCTGTGGTTAGCAAAGGATTGCGCTACATGGTTAAGATAGGCTTACGCAACAGCCTCCGGCAGCCAGGAATCCGCGAGTTGTCCGGTCGCGCGGCATGGGCTAATCAACGGAGCATGAAAACGATCCTGCTCGGCCTGTTCCTGATCATCGCTGCGGCCCTTCCCGCCCGCGCGGAAAACGCCTGGGTGGCGCTGGCGCCCATTCCCTACGGCTTCGTGGTGCCGCAGGACCTCGCCTCACACCTCTCCACCGGGCCGCTCACCGGCGTCTGGGCGGAACAGGTTGAGGCTGCCGGGGCGCGGGCTGCGGTCGCCGTGTTTTACCAGCCGGAGACGGGCGACAAGACCATCCTCTTCACCGCCTATTACTTCGACGCCGATGCATGGGACGCAGCACAGAAGCCGGACGAGCCGCCGCCCTTCGGGCAGCAGGTGGTCCGCGGCGACGGGCGGGTGCTGTCGGTGGCGGGCCCGCATGACACGATCTTCGATCCGGAAACCCAGGACGGCAAAAACGTCATCAAAGCCAGCGAATATCTGCAGGATGCGACGCGCTTCCAGCCTGTCGAATAATCAGGCAACGGCGCGGGGCGGCGGAAATGATTGGTGGCGGACCAGCCAGGCCGCTAGAATTTGCCATGATGTTCGAAGGACTTGCAGCATGACAGCGACCGGCAGGCACGACACTCAGTCCGGAGACCATGATGTTCGGTGACATTTCAGCCCTCGACCTGGCGCGGCTGCAATTTGCGTTCACGGTTTCCGCCCACATCATCTTCCCCGCCTTCACCATCGGGCTTGCGAGCTATCTTGCGGTGCTGAACGCCATGTGGCTGTGGACGCGGGATGAGGCCTATCTCGCGGTGTTCGAGCAGTGGAAGACGATCTTCGCCGTGGTCTTCGGCATGGGTGTCGTCTCCGGCGTCGTCATGTCCTACCAGTTCGGCACCAACTGGCCGGTCTTCGCCGACAAGGTGGGGCCGGTGCTGGGGCCGCTCATGGGCTATGAGGTGCTCAGCGCCTTCTTCCTCGAGGCGGGCTTCCTCGGCATCATGCTGTTCGGCCGCAAGCGCGTGGGCGAAGGGCTGCACATGCTGGCCACCGCCATCGTCGCCGGCGGCACGCTGCTCTCGGCCTTCTGGATCCTGAGCGTGAACAGCTGGATGCAGACGCCGCAGGGCTATTCGATGAATGCTCAGGGCCAGTTCATTCCGGAAGACTGGATGGCCATCATCTTCAACCCGTCCTTCCCGCACCGCTTCCTGCACATGGTGCTGGCCGCCTATCTCACCACCGCCTTCGTGGTCGGCGCCACCGGCGCCTGGCACCTTCTCAAGGACCGCACCAACCGCGGCGCCCGCATCATGTTCTCCATGGCCATGTGGATGGCGCTGATCGTGACGCCGATCCAGCTCTTCGCGGGCGACTCGCAGGGGCTCAACACGCTTGCCTACCAGCCGGCCAAGATCGCCGCCATCGAAGGGCATTTCGAGACCCATGAACAGGGCCGCGCACCGCTGATCCTGTTCGGATTTCCCGACGAGGCGACGAGCACAACCAATTACGCCATCGAGATCCCGCTGCTCGGCTCATTGATCCTCACCCACAGCCTCGACAAGCCGCTGATCGGCCTCGACGCCTTTCCCAAGGCTGACCGGCCGCCGGCGCTGATCGTGTTCTGGAGTTTTCGCATCATGGTGGGCGTCGGCCTGCTGATGCTGCTGCTCGGCCTGTGGTCCGGAATCGCGCGCTTGAAGGGACGGCTGTATGACTGGCCATGGCTGCACCGCGCGGCCGTGGTCATGGGTCCTGCCGGCTTCCTCGCCGTGCTGTGCGGCTGGATCACCACCGAGGTGGGCCGCCAGCCCTTCACCGTCTATGGCCTGCTGCGCACGGCGGACAGTGACTCTGCACTCCGGGCCGATGCCGTGGGATATTCGCTCACGGCCTTCGTCATCATCTACTTCTTCGTCTTCGGTTCGGGCGCCTTCTATGCGCTGCGCCTGATGTCGCGCACGCCGGAGGACCACATCACCATCGACGAAATCGGGCCGACGCGCACCGCCGGCATCACCCCCATCGCCCAGGCGGGAGAGTAAGCCATGGTGATCGACTATGCCTTCATCTGGGCCGGGCTCATTGCCGTCGCCGTGCTGATGTATGTGCTGCTCGACGGCTTCGACCTCGGCATCGGCATCCTCTTCCCGTTCCTGCGCGATCACAATGAGCGCATGCTGGCCATGAACAGCATCGCGCCGGTGTGGGACGGCAACGAAACCTGGCTGGTGCTGGGCGGCGGCGGCCTCTTCGCGGTGTTCCCGCTGGCCTATGCCATCGTCATGCCGGCCCTCTATCCACTCATCATCGCCATGCTGCTGGGCCTCATCTTCCGCGGCGTGGCATTCGAGTTCGTGCATCGCACGGAACGCATGAAATTCTTCTGGGAGGTGGCCTTCTGGGGCGGCTCGCTGGTGGCGGCCATCGCCCAGGGCATGGCGCTCGGCACGCTCGTCCAGGGCGTCATCGTTTCCGGCCGTAGCTATGGCGGCGGCAACTGGGACTGGGCGACGCCCTTCTCGCTCCTGACGGCTGTGGCCCTCGTGGTGGGTTATGCCACACTCGGCGCAACGTGGCTGATCATGAAGACGGAAGGTGCCACGCTGGCGCGCGCCCGCCGCATGGCGAAACCGCTGGGTCTCGCGCTGCTCGCCCTCATCGGTGCCGTCAGCATTGCCACGCCGATGCTGCGGCCTGAATACCTAGCACGCTGGTTTGGCTGGCCGTCGGGCCTCTACAGCGCCATCGTGCCGCTGCTGCTGGCGGGTGCGGCCTGGATGCTGTGGACGGGGCTTCGTGATGGGCTCACCTACCGGCCCTTCCTCGCCACCGTGGCGATCTTCATCCTCAGCTACATTGGTCTCGGCATCAGCTTCTACCCCCATCTCATTCCGCCGTCGGTGACAATCTGGGAGGCGGCGGCCCCTGACACCTCGCTCGAGTTCCTGCTGGTGGGTGCCGTGGTGCTGATCCCGATGATCCTCGCCTACACCGCCTATTCCTACTGGGTGTTCCGCGGCAAGGTGCGGCCGGACGAGAGCTATCACTGATGCGCCGCTGGCTGTGGTTCCTCGGCCTCTATCTGGCCGGGGTGGCCGTGGTTGCAGGAGTGGCCTATCTGATCAGGCTCGTGCTGCTCTGACCGGGCGCTGAGCCCTCTGCGCTTGTGCGGTGCGGCTGAGATCGACCCGACCCAATTGCCTTTCATTTTTCTGCAATCTGCAATTAGAGATCCAAGAGCGCACTCCATCCTGACAGGTGGCTTTATCCACAGCTCGCCGGATTTCGGTTTGCTTCACAGCGTGGATGGCGACATCATTTCGAGCTTTGTTGGCTCCGCAGGAGCCGGGGGATTGTGCAGATGGCGAAGTCGAGAAAGAGAACCGCCCAAAACCTGCAGCTCGATGAGATTTACCTCGAAGGCGCGCAGGATCGCGCCGGTTTCTGGTCGGACGAGGGTGCAAGCGCAAAGCCGGTATCATCCCGCAAGGACATCGTAGAATTCGAAGCTGTTCAGCGCCCCGCCAACGACGAAGGCCGGCGATCGCGCCGCCAGTTCCAGCAGCCTTCGGATTTCTTCGGCTCGCGCTACTTCCTGTTGGCACTTGCTGCCACCTTCGTGCTCTGCGGGTTGTTCGCGCTGCTCATGGGTTTCAGCAATGCCGCGGCCTTTGCAGCCCTTGCCGGCAATCCGGGGCAATACGCCATGTTCTGGGCAGCGCTGGCGGTGATCGCCACCATACCGTGGCTGCTCGCGCTCTCCGCCCACCGCCAGTCTGCCAGCGATGAGCTGTTGCGCCGCGTCATGATTGCCACGCAGCGGCTGCAGGAGCCCGGCGTGCTGGCAGCCGATGCCGGCCGCCGCATCAACACGTCCTTCGAGCACGTCTTTGCAGACATGGACGCCCGCATGTCTCAGCTGGACGAGCGGAGCGCCAAGCTGGCGAACAAGATCGCTGCCGCCATGCAGCACTCCACGGAGGCAGCAGACGGCAACATCACCAACATGCGCAGCATCGTCGAGTCGAGCGAGACCCAGCGCGAAGCGCTGCATCGCACCGGCATGATGATCTCGACGGACATCCTGCCAGTCATCTCCAAGCTCGAAACGACCGTGCAGTCTCTCAAGTCCGTCTCGCAGACGGCGGGCGGCGTTCTCGATGGCATTGGCCTTCGGCTGCAGCAGACCACGCAGGATCTCAAGTCCTGTCTCGATGCCTTCACGAATGCCAACCATACCGTGGCGCCCGAAATCGAAAGGCGGATGGTGAAGTTTGAGGCCTCGATCGCCCAGCTTCCCGAGCAGCTCGATGCCACCATCAGTCGATTGACCCCCCTGTCGGAGACCATTGCCGACGCGGCCTTGCTCTCCACCGCCAACATCGAAGTCATCGATCAGCTGGCGAAGGACATGACGGCAGCGCTCGAGAAGAGCCGCTCGACCTTCGCCGATCTCTCGGTAACCGGCGCGCAGCTGTTCGAACAGGCGGTGGATGCCCACGCCGACCGCTACCGGGAATTGCTGCAGGCCATCGTCGCGCAGGAGGCAAACCGGATCTCCGGGCTGTCACGCGAGATCGATCACCTGGCCGATACGGCCACCGCCGTCGTCAGCCGGCTACAGCAGCCAGTGGGCGAGGTGACAGCCGCAACCGACCGGGCGCTTGCCAATGTGAACGACGCGATTTCGGCGCTCGACCAGCGCATCGAAGCAAACCTTGCCGGCTGTGTGGCAGACCTGAATGACACGGCAGCCCGCCTCGTCAGCTCGGTCAATCGCGAGATCGAGACTTCCTCCGTCAGCATGCAGACGCGGCTTGCCGCCGGGGCGACCGAGCTCATGCAGCGCGTCCATGCGGACACGATGCGCTTCGAGAGCCTCATTGGCGAAACTGCCGAACGGAGCTCGGCGCGCATCGCTGCTGTCATCAAGGACCTGCCGGCCGTTCTGGCCCAGCGCATGGATACCGAGATCGCCAAGATCGATGGGTCGCTCAAGGGTTCGATCTTCGGTCTTTCCGACCAGATGCGGCAGATCGTCGATGCGGTTCCGAACCGGTTGTCCGCCATGACGCGCGACACGCTGCAATCGCTCGAGACCAATCTGCTGCACTCGTTCGAGGACGTTGCCCAGCGGTCCGAGCAACTCAACGAGCAGTTCCGCCGCAATGCCACGGAGACGACGGAGGCCGTACTGCAAGGCTATGTCGACTTTATCTTCATGGCTGCTGCCCGCTTCCGGGAGGAATTGGAGCAGGTGAACGAAAGCTTCAGCACCAACCTCGAAGCCAGGTTGCAAGCACTCCCGCGCGGTGGCCCGGCCACGCTTGCGGCTTCCGCCGACCAATCGGAGCCTCTGGCCAACAGGGAACCGGGCGACTCTCCGGGCGCTTGACAGCGATCGAGCCAGCGAGGCGCTGCGATGCTGGGACTGTTCTCACGCCTGCGCAAACCGGTGGAGAGGGTCCATGCCATTTCATCGCGCCCACTGCGGATCCTCGAGTCGCGCCAGTCTTCGCTCGCACCGATGCAATGGCAGTCGCACTACTGCAGCACGATGGTCTATTTCTGGGTGGCGGTCGTCACCGAGGAAGTCTGCAGAAGCAAGTACTCGGAAGACGAAAAGCACCGGGTCCTGCAACGGGTGTTTGCGCGCATCGTGAAGGAGATGCGGGGCGTCCCTGCAATCGCAAAGAAATGCGTCTTGCCAGATGGTCATCCTCACCGCCTGAAAACCCTGGCAGATCTGAAGCGTGCCGTCGAACTCCGCCGTAACGGCGCGGATGCGCGGCTGATGATCTATGCAGATTACCGAGAAGCTGTCGAAGGCGATGGGCGACCTGCGGTTTTCGGTAACCACTGGGGCGTGCGGACAGAAGCTGCACATGAAATCCTGCTCGCCCGCTATCTGGCGAGCAATCTCACGGCCCGCTAGAGCGGCCGACTGTTTCGGATCAAGGACAAGCAAGCGGGTTTGATCCCCATGAGGGACCTGCCAACGGGCGTAAATTCATCCCTCCGCGGAGCGATCTCAAGCCGGCCGTTTACCTTGACGCGCGACCGCTCGCCGGATCTCGCGACAGGGGGCTACAACTATGCTATGAAAAATGGGCGCTCTGCTCGGCAGTGCAAGTTTTTCAACCTGGGCGAGAACGCTGT
>NZ_JBAXGR010000018.1:0-52213 GCF_037139295.1 Aestuariivirga sp. | reverse complement strand
CCGTCTTCGCCATTCGTCTTGCTCCCTGTTGTTCCCTTTGGTGCGTCACGTTCCCGGCAGCCGGCCCTTGTTGAGGCGCTGGGCGGCGAGGATAATGACGAAGCTCACACCCATGACCACGGTGGCCATAGCATTGATTTCGGGCGTCACGCCGAAGCGGATCATGGCATAGATCTGCATCGGCAGCGTGGTGGAAGACTGCCCGGCGCCCGCAGTGAAATAGGCGATGATAAATTCATCGATCGACAGCGTGAAGGCCAGCAACGCGCCCGCCAGCACGGATGGCCCGATGAGGGGCAGGGTGATGCGGAAAAAGGTTACGGTGGCGGTGGCTCCCAAGTCGCGCGAGGCCTCGTTGAGCGACCAGTCGTAGGACTTGAGCCGCGCCCGCACCACGGCGCAGACGAAGGCAAGGTTGAACACCACGTGCGCCATCACGATGGAGCGCAGCCCCAGCGAGAACTTGATCAGCGTGAAGAAGGAAAGAAGCGCAATCGCCAGCACGATGTCGGGAATGATCATGGGTGCGAACAGAAGCGCCTCTCGCGAGGTCGATGGCCGTGCCCGCTCGACGCCCAGCGCCAGCAGCGTGCCAAGCACGGTGGAGATTGCGGTGGCCCAGACCGCCACCACCAGCGAGTTCCAGGCCGCGCTGAGGATCTTCGGGTTCTCAGCCAGCTTGCCATACCATTCGAGCGAGAAGCCGCCCCAGGCCGTCGGCATGCCCGAGCGGTTGAAGCTCAGCACCATCAGCACAGCGATAGGCAGGTAGAGGAAGCCATAGACGGCGAGGAGCCAGCCATTAAGCGCGCGCATGGTCACCCCGTGCCCGGAGGGAGGCAATGGCCTGCGCGAAGAGAAGCAGCATCATCAGGCCGATCAGCAGGGCCGAAAGTGCAGCGCCGAATGGCCAGTCCCGTGCCGAGAGGAACTGGTCGTAGATGAGGTTGCCCACCATCTGGAACTTGCCGCCGCCCAGCAGATCCGGCGTCACGAAGTTGCCTATCGACAGCACGAAGACGAAGACGGCTCCCGCCGCCACGCCGGGTGCCGTCAAGGGCAGCGTGATGCGCAGGAAGGTCTGGAAGGCGCCCGCCCCTAAGTCGCGCGAGGCTTCCGCATAGGACGGGTCGAGCCGCTGCAGGGCGGAGTAGATCGCAAGGATGACGAAGGGCGTGTAGCTGTAGACCAGCCCCAGCACCACGGCGGGCTTGGTGTAGAGCAGCGTCATGGGTTCGCTGCGCAGGCCGAGGCCGATCACCAGGTTGTTGATCAGGCCGGCGGGGTTGAGCAGCACGATCCAGGCATAGGTGCGGATCAGGTAGTTGGTCCAGAACGGCAGGATGGCGAGGAACAGCATTGCCGTCTGCCGCGATGCCGGCGCCCTGGCGATGGCATAGGCCGCCGGATAGCCGATGAGCAGGGCGATCAGCGTGGCCGTGCCGGCAATAATGGCGCTGTCGAGAAAAATCGTGAGATAGAGCGGGTCGAAGACGCGTGTGACGTTCTCGAACGTCGGTGCACTCCAGTCGATGCCGCCATAGATGCCGCGCTCGAAGAAGATCAGCACGAAGATGAGAAGGCACGGGACGACCATCAGCAGGCCAAGCCACAACAAGCCTGGCAGCATCAGGAGCCACGTGCCGGAACGAGCGTTCATGAGGGTGATCACGTCTCTCCCGACCGGGCCGGGAGAGACGTTTCTGGCTTCACTTGGCAGCCATCACTTCGGAGACGGTCTTGGAGAAGGCCTTCATGCCGTTGCCGAGATCGCGCAGCTGCTCGTATTTCAGCAGCTCCGCCGGGGTGATCGACATGTTCGGGTATTTCTCGAACAGCGACTTGTCCACCGCCTCCATGCCCGCCTTGTTGGGCGACTTGTACATGATGTTCTCGACCACCCACTTGCCGTTCTCGGCGTTCATCACGAAGTCGATGAACTTGGCCGCGGCTTCCGGGTTCTTCGAGGCCTTGGTGACCACCATGGTGTCGACCCATAGGTCGGAGCCTTCCTTGGGGATCACGTATTTGATGTCCGGCTTGTCGGTGATGCCGTAGTTGCACCAGCCGTCCCAGGCCTGCACCATCAGCGCCTCGCCGGAGACGAGCTTCGAATAAAAAGTGGTGTCGTCATAGGCCAGCAGGTTGCGCTTGGCGGCGATCAGCTGGTCGCGCACCTTGTCGAGGTCTGCCTGGTCGGTGGTGTTGACCGACAGGCCGTCGGCGAGGAAGCCCGCCGCCATCAGCCAGCGGTCGGTCGACAGCATGGTGATCTTGCCCTTGAGATCGTCCGTGGGGCTCAGCAGGTCGTTCCAGCTCGTGGGTGCAGTCTTGACCATGTCGGAGCGGTAGCAGAGCCCGGTGGTGCCCCAGGTATAGGGCACCGAGAAGGTGTTGCCCGGGTCATGCTTGAGCTCGTTGGCCTCCGGATAGAGGTTGGCGAGGTTCGGGATCTTGGAATGGTCGATGGGGGCCAGCAGGCCCAGGTTGTTTAGCGCCTCAGCAAAGGGCGAGGATACGAAGAGCACGTCATAGCCTTCGCCGCCCGAGGCCGTGACCTTGCCCATAATCTCCTCGTTGGTGGCGTGAACCGCGATCTCGAGGTCAATGCCGGTGGCGGCCTTGAACTTCTCCGCCATGTCCTTGGGCATGTAGCCATCCCAGTTGGAGATGACGAGCTTCTCGGCAAGGGCCATCGTGGTGCCCGAGACGAGCATCACGGCGCCTGCGGCGGCGGCAAGCAAAGTCCTGAATTTCATAGTGTTTCGCTCCCTGTGACAAGGCTTGTTATTCGCCTTTAAGAAGAGTGTAGGGGCATTTCGCCATTGCTGTCGAGACCCGGCCGGACGGCGTATCCGCAGAACACGGCGCCTTGTTCAAAGCGAATGAGCGGTTTGCCCGAGGTCCGACGCTCAAGAGAGGATGATCCGGCACCAACACCCCACAAGCGCAGGAAAAATCCTCGGGCAAAGGCTTCATCCTCGCTCTCGGCCAAGCGGGCGACCCGACACCCAATCCTCACCATCAATGCGGACGACGCGCACGGTATCGGCGCTTGCCCGAGGCAGTCTCGTCACACGAGACAAACGCGGTCACCTCACACGCCTTGCCATCCTAAGCACGGTCAATGAACTGCCGTTTTGCCTTGGAACATTGTAAGTCCATATCTATAACAGGAGTTATAATATTTATTCCGCATGGTGCGCCGCCTCGGCGTATCAGTTACTTCGCTAGGCTACGACATGCAACCTGGTTAGCTACCGCTCTACAACTTGCCTACGCCCGTATTGTAACTGCAATGGCACAGTTCGATACCCTATCACACCGTCAGCTGCGGCAGTCCATTGGAATGTTCTCCATGATCACCTGCAAGTCGTTCCGATCGGTAACTGCGTTGTAGTCGAAATCGAAGGTGCTAGATCCAGTCCACGTCCTTACGGTCCGCCAGTAGTCCTTGATGTCCTTGACGTTGACAACGCGGTCTCCATTTCCGTCTCCTGGGCAAGGCGGCTGCGACGCGAACAACTCTGCAATATAGTTTTGGAGTGCCTGCATCGCTTCGGTGGCGCCATCGACTGATGCAAGGTGGTTCACAGTTACAACCCCATTTGACTTTAGGTACAGCGCGTCACCGTCCCGGTCGAGTTTCAGTTCATCTGGGTTCTTACTCTCATTTACCTCGTAGAGTTCATCGAGGTCATAAGACGTTGCAACTCCCGGCGTTGTTGGGTCGTAGTCCTTCCAGTTGCTATGGATGAACTTAAAGCGAGTGTCACGTGCCGTGTAGTAGATCTGTGGTGCTTGCCCAACTTTCGCGGAACTGTAAGTGGAAGTATCTGTCAGAGATCCGTAGATCTGCTGGTTGACCTGCCAGCATTCATCGACTGGTGTAATGACACTTGGGTCTGTGGCGCCTTCGCCCCACCAAACTCCACCGTTGTCTTCGCAAACTCCCTTGTTAATCGGAGTTTGGCTGCATGTTCCACCCGCATTGTTCGTTCGGCCGATAACGCATGGTGCATTATGCGCACCATTCTTTTGAATATTGAGACCACCCTCCGAATAGTTGAAGGTACGTATAGCCGGCTGCAGCGGGTCCCTCAAATATGGCATGAGCGGGCTCGAATCGATCGTGTTCGGTCTTGATTCTTTCTGCGGATTGAGGCCCGCCGCCTCGCCAAACAGGCCGTAAACATCGGCGGCACTCACAAGGTACGGAACGTCGCGGTTGGGCTCTCGGACCATAGGCCCAGAAACCATGAGCGGAACCCACACACCTGTCTGGTATGGCGACGCCTTTGAACGCAGCATATCGAATGGAAACTGTACCGTAATTCCAGCAGACCCATTGTCGCCGACGATCACAATCAGGGTATTGGTGCGTTCAGGTTCATAAACCAGCTGACCAGCGCTATCTCTCATTGCGAGTCCGGTTGACGTCAGCAGATGCCCCAGTTCCGAGTCCATCGCCTCTATCATGGCATCTGACAAGATGCGCTGGACTAAAGGATTGGTGCAATCGGTGCCCAAGTTTCCGGGGGACCCCAGCGTGGCGGCAAGCTTTTGTCTAGTCGCCGGTGAAAGGAGATGACCGGGCGGGGTCTGCAGTGGCGTATGATCAGCGCTGAACGATACGGTTGCCATCCACGGCGCCCCGCTTCGCTTGCTGGCGTTGATCCAGTTTATCGCCGCATTGACCTCGATCGAGGAGCGGTAGTTGCGCCCTCGCGGATCAGTGACCGGGAGTTCGCTCGCGCGCGTTCCGCGATTGATGACGAGGGGTGACACGTAGTGGGCGTTCTGTCGCTCGAAGTCGAGAGTTCCGGGGGGATTGGCTTGGCATGCGGAGTTCGGAACGAGAATTCCACCCAGATTCAGGCAGGCAAGGCCAGGCGAATCGCCCAGAGTGTCTCCACTGATCTCATGGCAACTGGTTTTGCTTTTCGATCTTTGAACATAGCAGGCGCCAGTGTTCGCGCCTTCATCACTCACTTGGCGGGCTATCGAAGGCACATATCCGCACTTGTAGGTTCCAGCCTCGGCCACTCCACCCGCCGTCGTGTCGATCGAGGCTGGGAGCCCGCCGACCCAGCCGTAGAAGTAGTCCCATCCCAAACTCCCCGGTGCCCCGTTGCCGGCTTTGTTATTCTCGGGACCACCAAGGTGATACTTGCCGAAGAAGCCGCTCCTATATCCAGCCCGTTTAAGCATGCGGGCTACCGTTACGCCGTATGGCGAAGCCTGCGAATTCGCGAGGTCACTTTGACCAATTGCCTGATAGACATTCGTCCGGAAAGGATAGCTCCCTGTCAGCAGCGCCATGCGCCCGTTGGAGCACTCGGGCATGGACCATGTATTCCTGAACCTTATTCCGCTTTCCGCAATCTCGTCGATCGTCGGGGTCTTGGGTGGCGTAACGCCGCCGTAGCCCATTGCCTTCAGCAGGTCGATGCCGACATCATCCATGATCACGAACAGCATGTTCGGCTTTCCGGCGGACATTGCCGGCATCACGCCTGAGCCGAACATCACCGTAATGACCGTAACAAGAATTCCGAGCAGCCGTCTCAACATGACCGATTTCTCCTCAACGGTCATTGGTGGGGTCAAATAGTCCCGCCAACAACCGCAGAAATACCTAATTCGTTCATATTCGGGTATCTGGACGGATGTCTCTCCCTCAGAGCATGCTCAGTGCGGGACCTGCTAGCCCTTGGCATGGCTAGCGCGATCGTGGTCGACGACCCATGATTCCGACCGCCATCTGAAATTGCGGTAAGCAGCAAGAGCCAGTCATCGCGATCCAGTAACGCCCACCAACCTAGCCCACATCGAAGGGGTATCCACGGAAAGGCTGTGCCTTGAAGCACCATGGGTTGATCGCATTCCTGCGAACCTTAGTAGCGGATACAAATCCTGATTTAGATACTGCTTTCAATGACATGGAGGTTACAGTCTTTGTTCCGAATGGTGCGCCAAAAACCCACCATCCGGAACAAGGGCGATAACCCGCGTTGCAACAAGAAGCAGCCGGGCGATGACCCGACTGCTTTCCAACTTTCGTTCCGACCGTGTATCTTCAGCTTATCAGGCCGGGCTCGGACTCTTAGCTACCCTCCCTGATCTGCTTGGCGACATCGATCTTGGTGAAACCGCCGGCCATAATGTCCTGAAGCACTGAGGAACGATGAGCGGCACAGCGGGCGAGCACCGCCGGGGTCAGCGTGTCGCCTACGTAGGCGGCTCCGATCACAACCGGACGGGACCCGTCACTGCCAGGACTGATCAATCCTCTTCAGCAGAAAACCCCAGACGGGATGCCTCCTGACAGTCTCGGGGCGGTTCTTCATTTGCAACACAGACTCTTTCCAAGAGCTCCTCTTTCATTCTAGCATCAACTCAGAAAGGTTACCGCATTGCACGGCGACCAAAAGCAAGCTGGAGGGAATGACATGCAGCGACTCAAGTTCATCGATCGGATGTCGCAAGGCAAACTGAGCCGCCGCGACATGCTCACGAAAGCCTCGGCTTTCGGTGTGGGTATGCTGACCTTACCCTCGCTCCCAAAGGCTGCCGACGTACTGACCTGCCTTGAATGGGCCGGATACGACGATCCGTCCTATTTCAAGAGCTTTTCCGACAGGAATGGCACGCCCAATTTCTCAATTTTCACCGGGGAAGAAGATGCACTGGCGAAGGTGCTCGCAGGCTTCTCCGCCGATGTGATGCACCCCTGCAACTACTCGGTCAACCGCTTCGTCAATGCGAAAGTGGCCGCCGAAATTGACGTCACAAAACTCTCAAACTGGAAAGATGTCTTCCCGGCGCTACAGACTGCAGACGGCGTTGTGATGGACGGCAAGGTTGTCATGGCGCCGACTGACTGGGGAAACGCTTCCATCGCCTACCGACCAGATCTCGTGGATGAAGACTTCAAGAAGAATGAGAGCTGGGGAATTTTCTATGACGACAAGTATGCGGGCAAGGTCGCAATGCTCGACAGTGAGCTCTGCATTACTTTTGGCCTGATGCTTGACGGCATGAGTTACAAGGAGGCAGCCTGGGCTACCGGCGACAAGCTTAAGGCAGCAGCAGACAAGTGGGGCAGGAAGTGCACTGCCAACAGCCGCTTCCTGTGGACTGATCCAACGGAAGTCAATCAGGCCCTCGCCTCCGGCGAGATTGTCGCGGCCTATGCCTGGAATGACACGGTCAAGAACCTCACAGACCAAGGCATTCCCGTTGCCTATGCGCGCCCGAAGGAAGGCTTCTTCACCTGGTACTGCGGACTTACGCTGCTCAACAGCGGCAAGGCAGACAAGGCATTGGCCTATGATTTCATTGACGCCTGGCTTTCACCTGAAACCGGCAAGACCCTCATCGAGGGCTCAGGGCTCGGTCACTCCAACACAAAGTCATTCGAGCTCGCCGACAAGCAGGCCGTGGCCAAGATGGGCTTTACAGATCCAATCCAGCACATGAAGGATGGGACGCTCTTCATCCAGGTCTCGGACCAGGTGCAGACCGAATACAACAAGGTTTGGGGAGACACCAAGGCGCTCATGCAATAGCGAGTGTCATGGCTTCGATGATGCGACACACAGAAAAGTCGACGTGGATGTCAGGCTACGCACTCCTGACGCCCGCTTTCCTGGTGATGGCAGTGATGATGGTCGCTCCGCTTCTGGCGTTGCTGGCCTTGAGTTTCTGGACCCAGAGCGGCTTCGAGATTGATCGCACGCCAACTCTTGCCAATTACTGGACCATCATCGAGCCGTCAGATGAACCATTCTTCTGGATGGGCATTCCCTTCCCGTTCAAATATCCGCCGCCAGCCGTGCTCATGCTCAAGTCGATTGTGGTTTCTCTCGTGGCCACGGTGCTTGTCATTCTTCTTGCCTATCCCATGGCCTATTTCCTTGCGTTCCGGGTCAAGCGCAACAAGACACTTTGGCTCGTTCTCCTCACCATACCATTCTGGACAAGCTATCTCCTGCGGGTGTTCTCGTGGAAGATCGTCCTGGGTTACAACGGTGCCATCAATTCAGCGCTCAAGACGCTGGGGCTCATCGATCAGCCGCTTGAATTTCTTCTCTACAATCCCGCCGCAGTGGCCATCACACTTGCGCACGCCTGGATCGCCTTCACCGTGCTGCCCATCTATGTCTCCCTCGAGAAGATCGATCCGTCGCTACTCGAGGCGGCAACCGACCTTGGCGACACGAAGTGGCGCCGCTTCTTGAGGGTCACACTGCCGCTGTCGGCACCGGGCACCATAGGCGCAGCCATGCTCGTCTTCATACCGACGGTCGGCGACTATGTAACACCAATGCTTGTCGGTGGGCCTGGCGGCACCATGATCGGCAACCTCATCCAGGAACTTTTCTTGCGTCAAAACAATGCACCACTGGGAGCCGCTGTCGCAATCATAATGATGTTCATCATTGGCGCATTGGTGGCGTTCTTCTTCTGGGTCATCGGCTTCCGCAAGCTCAGGTCACGGGTGTCCTGAGTGCGCAACACATTCAGCCCGCTGACCGTATACGCCGCCCTGTTCATGATCTTTCTCTACGGGCCTGTCTTGATGATTCCGCTCTTCTCATTCAATGACAGTCTGTTCACAACCTTTCCCTTGAAGGGCTTTACCTTCAAGCATTATGGGACCATGGCAGCCAACACCGGCATGCTGAATGCTCTCCGGAACAGTATTGTAGTGGCTGTCTGCAGTTCAATCATTGCAACGGCGATTGGTCTCCTGGCAGCGATCGCGCTCACGCGCAACAGACTGCCTGGCAACGCCATCATTCTGGCGGCATTCTCCCTGCCGCTCATCGTACCCTCAATTGTATTCGGCGTTGCCATCCTCATCATCATGCTGAAGTTCCTGGGGATTGCGCTCTCGCTGTGGACCGTTGGAGCCGCACATGTCTTCATTTGCATTCCATTTTCCATGACCGTGCTGATGTCGCGTCTGGAGGGGTTCGACAAATCACTCGAGGAAGCCTCGCGTGATCTGGGCGAGAATGCATGGATGACGTTCTATCGCGTCACCTTGCCACTGGCCCTGCCCGGCGTAATTTCAAGCCTCCTCCTTTGCTTCATCACCTCGTTTGATGAATTTGTACTCGCCTTCTTCCTGGCAGGCACGGACCCGACGCTGCCCGTTTACCTCTTTGGCCAACTCCGCTTTCCGAACAAGCTTCCCGGCATGTTGGCGCTCGGAACGAGCATCCTCATGCTCTCTACCATGCTCGTGTTGCTCGCAGAGTTCTTCCGCAAGCGCGGCGTGCAAGCAAATGTCCCGGGAGACGCCTGACGTGAAACCCATCGCCGATGCCATCATTCAGTTCAAGAATGTGTCGAAACTCTTTGGTTCCGTTCATGCCGTAGATCATGTTTCACTCGACATTCTCCGCGGTGACTTCTTTTCACTTCTCGGCCCGTCCGGCTGTGGCAAGACAACATTGCTGAGAATGCTCGCAGGGTTCGAACAACCGACCGAAGGCGAGATCTTCATTGATGGCAAGTCTGTTGCCGGCATACCCGCCAACCACCGCCCCACGAACATGGTGTTTCAGAGCTACGCCATTTTCCCCCATCTCAACGTGGAGGAAAACGTTGGATATGGTCTCCGCAACCAGAAACTGTCGAGGGACGAATCGCGCTCACGCACTGCCGCTGCACTCGAACTCGTGAAGCTTGGGGGTTACGGCGCGCGCGCCGCTCACCAGCTTTCCGGCGGCCAGCGCCAGCGCGTGGCACTGGCGCGAGCGCTCGTCTGCCGCCCCAAGGTTCTCTTGCTGGATGAGCCCTTGGGGGCTCTTGACAAGAAGTTGCGGGTAGAAATGCAGGTTGAACTCAGGCAACTGCAACGCAATGTCGGCATCACCTTTGTCTTCGTGACGCATGATCAGGAAGAGGCCCTGACGCTCTCGGATCGAATTGCCGTCATGTCAGCGGGCAAGGTGTTGCAGATTGCCCGGTCAGAAGACCTCTACGAAAATCCAAATTGCCGTGAGGTGGCCGAGTTCATTGGCAACATGAACCTGTTCCAGGGCACCGTCATATCGACTGCCCATGACGTGGTGACTGTCGATGCAGGCGAAGCAGGGCATGTTCGGGCACACTCCAGTTCGCGCATTGCGAATGGAAGCAGGGTCTTTCTCGCCGTTCGGCCGGAAAAACTTGTCCTGTCAAGCAGAGAGCCATCGCCGCAACAGAACGGACTTCAAGGAGAGGTTGTTGCAGACACATACCTTGGTGACCGCCGTCGATATCTGGTGAAAGTGAAGGGTGTCGCCACACCCATTGCGGTGCTTCAGCAAAATTCAGACGCCCCGGCGCAGACGCACATGAATGGAAAGGTCTGGATCAGCTGGAAGCCAGACCAAGGTCGACTGCTCGCGCATTGACTTTTCCGTGTGAAGCTCCAACCCACCCGATGACGAAGCAGGCATGGAGGACGAGAAGATTGACTGAGACCCTTGTGCATAACGCCCGAATTCGGACGATGAATCCAACGAACCCCTCTGCCGAATGGCTGCTGGTCAGGGATGGACGGGTTGCGGCACTCGGGCTTGGAAGTCCGCCAGATGCCGCCAACCGTGTCGACGCAGGCGGGCGGCTGATTCTGCCAGGGTTTCAGGACGCCCATATCCACCTTCTCTCCGGCGGGATCGACATTGCCACGGCGGCCTATCTTTATGATGTCAGCAGCGAGGATGAACTGGTCGCCGCCTTGCGCGCCCACGCAGCGTCCAAGCCTGATCTGCCGATCGTGTTTGGTTCAGGGTGGCAACCAGGAATTTTTGGTGACCACAATCTGACAGCTGCACTTCTCGATCGCGCAGTCAGTGACCGGCCTGTGCTCATCTATGACAGCTCCTTCCACAATGCCTGCCTGAACAGCCGCGCGGTCGACATGGCGGGTGTGCAGGGCATGGCCGACCCCCCGAACGGCCATATCCTGCGCGATGCCAAAGGTCGCGCCACGGGCATGCTGCATGAAGAAGTCATTCCGGTCGTTGCCGCCCGCCTGCCCGAACTGACCGAAGATGACTGGATGGCGGGCCTTCTTGCGGGGCAGGCGCACGCAAATCGGCACGGCATCACCGGGGTTCTGGACGCCTGTGTCAGAAAGCCCGAGGTGACGACCTATGGGCGTGCTGCAGCAGCCGGCGCGCTGACCCTTCGGGTTGCGGGCACGGCACTGGTAACCGAGGCAGACACCCCGGAAACGGCGGTGGCACGCCTCACCGCCTTGCGTGCAGCCTATCCGGGGCCCGATTTTCACGTGCATTCGGCCAAGTTCTTTCTTGATGGGGTGTATGAGAACCGCACCGCCGCCAACCTGACACCTTATGCCGACGCCAAGGGCGCTAATGCGCCCTGCATGTTCAGCCTCGAACAGACCAAGGCCCTGATGACCGCGCTTGATGCTGCGCGCTTCGCCATTCATGTACACGTCATCGGCGACGCCGCCGTCCGCCGCGCAATCGAAGGACTGGAAGCCGCGCGAGCCGCCAATGGCCCCTGGCCCGCTCAGCACCAGCTTGCCCACCTGCAACTTGTGGATCCGGCCGATTTCAGCCGCCTGCAGGGCCTGGCCACGGCGAACATCCAGTCCCTCTGGGCGAGGTTCGAGCCGCCCTATACCGGCCCCTCCCTCTCGATGATCGGCAAGGACCGCTGGCCCGACGTCTATGCCTTTCGCAAGATGCTGGATGCAGGCGCCGACTGGTGCCTGTCGTCGGACTGGGCCGTCAGCACGCTCAACCCGTTCGAAATCATCGAAACCGCGATCACCCGGCAGAAGCGGCTGGACAACAGCCCGCTTGAGCCATTCTTCATCGACCAGTCACTGACGATCGAGGAATGCGTGCAAGGCTATACCGTGAACGCCGCACGAGCCTGCTGGCGCGAACAGTATACCGGCATGCTTCGCGTGGGCTATTCTGCCGATCTCATCATACTCGACCGGGATATCTTCAGCTGCCCGGCACATGACATATCGAAAACCCGTGTGCTCACAACGCTGTTCAAGGGAAAGGAAGTCTGGCGCGCCCCTGATTGGTAGGGTCCTGCTGCTTTAGGCCACCAACGAAAAAATTGCTTCGCACTCGCTGCGAAGCCCCTCCAGCAGGATCCGGATTTTCTCCCCGGCCGAGGGATGCCTCCTCATCGCGACGAAGCTAGGCTCTGGCTCGACCAGGGCCTCTCTAATGTCACTTCGAGATGCATTACATCGATATTTCAATAGTGGACGAGTTTAAACCTTTCTTCCGCATGGTGCCCTTGGCATGAGAAGTGCCTATCTGATACTTGCTTCCCGTCCGCCAAACTCTGTGCGGACGGCTACCCGTTGTCACTTCAGGAGCCTCGATGATCTCCGTGAACACTGCCGCCCTCGACCGCGCCATCCACAGCCTCCCCGACACCTATCCGGGACCCGGCGGTGCCGTTGCCGTGGTCAAGGATGGCGTGCCCATCGTCCGCCACGGCTGGGGCTTCGCCAACCTCGAGGCCCGCGAGCCCTTCACGCCGCATACCCTTGCGCCCATCTGCTCCATCACCAAGCAGTTCACCTGCGCAACGATGCTCTCCGTCACGCCAGACGTCGCGGCGCTCGATCCGCTCACGGCAGCATGGCTGCCGCGCCTTGAGGGCGAGAAACCTTCGACCCTCGATCTCGCCAACAACCAGTCGGGTCTGCGTGACTACTGGGCCCTGACCGTCCTGTGCGGGGCGCTGCCGGAGGGTGAGTTCCGTCCGGCCGATGCCACAAGGCTGATCGGCCTGACGCGCAGCCTGCATTTCAAGCCCGGCACCGCCTACTCCTATTCCAACGGCAACTTCCGCATCCTGTCGCTGGCCATCGAACAGGCGACGGGACGCGACTTCGGCGACTTGCTGATGGAGCATGTAGTGCGACCGGCGGGGATGGAGACGGCGGTCTTCGCGCCGGAAACCTCGGCAACGCCGGGCGGTGCAATCGGGTATGAAGGCACGCTGGGCACCGGATGGCGTGCGGGCATCAACAAGATTCATTGGTCGGGGGATGCCGGCCTGTGCGCCTCAATCGACGACATGATCGCGTGGGAACGCTACATCGACAGCACCCGCGACGATCCCAGCAGCCTCTACGCCCGCCTGTCGCGCCCCCCGAGCTTTCGCAATGGCGCACCCGCCGAATATGGCTTGGGTCTGTCACACCGCAAACGGTGGGGCCGTGCCATGACGGGTCACGGCGGCGCCATCCGTGGCTGGCGGGTGCAACGCCTCTGGGTGCCTTCCGAACGCCTGTCGATATGCCTTGCCTTCAATCACGAGAGCAACGCGCGCGGCGCCGTCATGGAGGTCCTGTCCGCCGCACTGGGCGAGAGCGATCCACCGGCTACCGCAGACGCAGCCGCGGCCCAGGCCTTCGCCGGCACCTGGCTCGACGAGATCGGCCTCGTGCTGAGCGTCGAGGTCAATTCCAACGCGACTCTATCGGCGAGTTATGCCGGTGGTGCGGAGGTGCTGGGCGTCGACACCGACGGTGTGGCGCGGGGCACTGACATGACGCTCAGCCTCGTTGGTCCCCGTCTGCGCATCATGCGTCCAGGAGATGCGATCGACTCGCTTGCGGAGCGTGTGGAGCTGGGCGCACCTGACGACATTGCCGGCCGCTACCGTTCGCAGGAGCTCGAATCCGAGTTAGAGATCGTCATTGCCGGCGGAAGCTGGTTCGCCGGCTTTAGCGGCTTCCTCGGGGCCGGCCCCATGATGCCCCTCATGCCGGCAGGACCAGATGTCTGGCGCATGGCCTGCCACCGCTCGCTTGATGCGCCCGCCCCCGGCGACTGGACGATCCGCATCGCGCGCACACCGGACGGCAAGGTATCGGACATCACCGTGGGCTGCTGGCTGGCACGTAACGTAACCTTCTCAAGATAGCCGTCGCGAGAAGCCACAGAACAGCAGAAGGTGGCGCACCACCCGGCTGGATCTACAATGAGACTGTTCGCATGTTCGCCACCTTGCAATTCATGGCGGAGTATCAATAGCGCAGAGGTTGTCGTCCTTATTCCGCATGATGCAGCAACTCCCATTCTCATGGGCGCAAGATTATAGCGACTGATCAACTCCGGCGATCCTGACACAGGTCTCGCGAACCGCGCGCTCAGCAGCGTCGAGTGCGCCGGCCAGATAGCCTGGATCAGTGGAACTGGTTTCACTGCCGGCCAGCGACACTCTCTCTGTCCACGCGCCGCTAATCCACGGTCTGCCATCCGGAACCGGGTGGCTCTCCGCCACCATGTCTGCCGAGGTCGCCGTCAGCGCATCTGCCGCCCAATCCTTGAACAGGGTCGCCCGCGGTAGTCCTGCGTTGCGCCCAAAGAGGCGCACAAGTTGTGCCAGAGATGCGCGTACAAGCGCGTCCTCGCCAAGGGCCATCCGCTGCTCCCGCCCGATGCCGACAAATCCGAACAGCGCGGCTTCCCCCGACGAGGTGGTGGCGTCGTGGATCTCGACAAGCGGGCCCACGCCACTTTGCGCCATCCCGGAGAGGCCGGCCTCACGCCAGAAGGGTTCATCATACAAGGCGAAGAACTTGGCGTGCGGCGCCATCCAGGTCGCAGCCCGCTGCCAGCGCTCTCGCGTGCCCGGCTCGAGTATGGGATCAAAGGTGATTGCAGATGCAAGAAGCCGAGGCGGCGCGGCAAGAATGACGTAGCGCGCGAAACCCTCATGATCTCCTTCATCGGTCTTCAAATAGAGGACGACGCCGTCGTCCCGAAGGGCGAGGCGGGTAACACTGGCGCCTAGGTGCAAACGCTCTGGCGGACACCCATTTACGAGGGCGGCGACGATGGCCGATGTACCACCCTTGAGGCGCATCGACTGCGGCTCCTGACGAATTGTTGGAAAGCGCTGCGGCTCTCCAAGCCTCGACCGCTCCACCAGAACGTCGCCAATGGAGTATTGAGGAAAGCTGTCGAGCCCAAGCCCGTCTACTACCCGGGCCATCCGGGGGTGCATGCCGGGCCAGAACCAGGAAGGTCCAAGGTCAAAGTCACCAGTCGATGGTTCGCCTGTTGCGCCGACGGACAGGATGCGTCCCCCAAAACGCTGGCGGGCCTCAAACAGCTCGAAATCGACTTCCGCGTCTTGCAGAAGTCTTGCTGCGTAGAGGCCCGAAAGGCCTCCTCCGACAATCGCCACCGTCGTTCGCATGGGAGTGTGTTGTTCCGACTGCTCTTCGAGATCGCCGTCTGGTGATCGAGAATGGGCGATTTACCTCACTCGCCACCTACTCATTTCGGGGAAATATGACCCAGTTGTGCGCTTGGTAGCAAGTTTGACGGGCCCTGCCCACTGCCCTTTAGCGACAGGTTAGTGCTCCACGCACGCCCACCCCTTCACATGCAAGTTCTGCCTCTCCGGCAATGCCGCGGAACCGAGACACCCAGACGCCAGTCGCGCCGATCTGCTCCAGCATCACGAAACCAAACTGCGACTGGCTGACGCCATCCTCCAACAGTGCAGAGCCCGTTGTCATGCCAGCCAGTGGCTGGGAGATCTGCGGGTCCAGTGACGTCCCCCCGGTCCCCACGACCAGTTGGCTGGGGCCGTCGTGAGCAATCGCCAGCGCTTCGAAGGCGTGGATGTGGCCCGAGACGACTTGCACGACCTGCCGGAGGTCAACGCCCGCCGCCGCATCCTGAAGGGACTGCGTCAGGAGCTTGAGCGTCTTCCCGTCGAGATTGCCCCTGATCCCCCAGATCGGCATGTGCGTCACAATCCAGGCTCCCCTCGCCGAGGCTGCGGAAAGTGTCTCCAGCTGCGCATGGTAGTCCGCGACACGATCGGCGGACTCTGCGGCTCCTTCGCTGCTGTCCAGCATGAAGAGCCTCAGTGCGCCGAGCGATATCCAGTAGGGACGGGTCGAGGCGGAACAGGCTGGGGAAAGCGGGCGCGGGTCGAGAAAGCGGAAGTAGCCGCCACCTGCCCGGCTGCATAACTCGTGATCGCCGCGGACGACGACCCAGGGCGCCGCCGCCAGCAGAGGCGCCGCTGGATCGAAGAAGTCCGCACGCCACGTGCGCCAATTGTCGCCAGATGGGCTCCCCTGACATCCTGCAACTCCGTCAGGGCATGGCATCTCCCGGTACAGGTAGTCTCCGACGTGGATGACGACCTGCGGCGATGAGGCGGCGGCGGCGCGCGCGACGGCCGCGAAGGGCCAGGCCACACTGTCATTGCAGGACTGAAGTGGGTAATCCTTCTTCATCCGACAGCCGCTGTCTCCAAGGACCACCATTCGGGTGAGTGGACTGGTCGGCTGGAGGGGAAGGCGTCTACCCTCGACGGCGGCATTCCTAGCCGCCGGTGGCAAGACCGCCTCACACACGGTCACGGGGAAGTCGGCGCCGGAGGCTTCCGCACGGAGGCTCATGCTCGAGCTCTTTCCGTCAACCGTGATCGCGGGGCACTGGGCGTCCGTCGTAATCACGCGCGCCGTTCCAATGCCCCCCTCACCGAGCACCACATAGGCGGACTCAACCCCCGCACCCGCCGGAGAGTTCGCCACTGCCATGCAGAGTGCTAAGATAGGCGACACCAAGAACTTGGCCGCAGACAACGCTTTCACGACAACCCTTGATCTAAAAACAATGAGACCTCCGAAAACCTCAACCAGCTGTACCTTCTTGGAGGACTCGCAGCACAACTTCGCTTAGCGAGAAATCCTGCGCCGGCTAATGACGCGTCCATCTCTTGATCTCAGGACAACTTCGAAGCGGCTTCCGCTCCGCCAGCCGCGGTACACGAAATATCTTCCCCTGCAATCGATGCGGCGGACATCGCGGAACCCGCGGTTCCTCAATAGACGTTCACCATCACGGCAGGAAATGCCGCGTCCGTTGCTGATGGAACTGCCGACATTGATGTTGATAGTGACGGAGCTGGCCGAGACTGGCAGGGCGTTTGGCGCGGAGAGGAACAGGAGCGCAACTGTCAAGCTGACGATTATCCGCAAACGCATGTGGCTACCCTCCGCCAATCGATAGTTCATATGGCGGTATGTCTGGGCATGCAATTGGCAACACAGGTCGCCTCTAGCCATTTCCCGAGAGCCGCAATTGCGTAGGTTGCCGATAATGTCAGAAGCGATCTGCAAAAACTGGAGCAGATCAACAGTGTGTATCTGGGGTCCACTGTGTTGAACGTCGCAAGCGCAATCTTGGAGGAGCCGGCAGTCGTGCTGGATTTTGAGGATTGAACTCGCATTCGTGCCACGACTTAAGCGATAAGCCGGCCATCATCTTCATCCCGCCTGATGCGCCGGGCGATTGACTTTATCCTGTACGCTACTGCGATTGTCCGACCAAATCTGTGCGGCCACCTTAAGCGCATCGATACCCTGCGCCGCCGACCACACGCCCGTCCCCGTGCTGCTGGGGTTCCCGGTGATGCGTTGAGCAAACGTCACGGTGAACTCATCCGAGACCTTGCGCCCGAGTGGGATCGGCTGTGCGAACTTCAGGTGGTGGGTACGCGCGCGGTTCCGCCCGCAGATTTCGCTGCCGCCTGCAGTGAGCGCGGGCTCCGTTGCGCCAACACCGCGTCTGTATTGAAAAAGATATTATTACAATCATAAGGTGCAGGTTGGCAAATTGCCGGTCCCCCGGGAAATTCCGCTCCACCGAGGGCTCCGCGTCAGCGGCCGGCTTATCGCAGACGACAACGCGGGCGAGATGACTGGATACCTGAGTGACAGATACCCGGCGGGCCTCTCTAGCTCTTGGGGCACCGCGCCGTAAGGTCCTGCGCCATCAGGACGTTCCGCCTCGATGGCGTGAAGTCTCCGTAGACGTGGTCCAGCCATAACTTGACATAGCTTCTCGGATTTTCCCGGCAGAAGACGTCTGGCGCAAGCTTCCGCAGCGTCGGCAACCTGTTCCAGGGCACATTCGGGAAGGTGTGGTGCTCGTGGTGGTAGCCGGTATTGAACAGGAAGAGGTTCTGGAACCGGTAGTCCGAGAAGGTCGGGTCGACGTCATTCATGCCCTCGTGCTCGCTCAAGGACTGGCCGAGGTTCGAGACGCCCATCTTCCCGAGGAACAGGGAGAGCGACCAGTTGTGATAGAGCCAGCCCAGGAACCCGAATGCGAGGAACAGGAAGACGTTCACGGCAAGCGACACGGCCACGAAGAGGAGCGTGAGATTGCGCGGTACCTTTCGCGCGCCGATGTGGCGGCTCTTGTCCTTCACCGTGAGGCCCGAGGCCTTCTCGTAGAGCGGGATGAGGATCTTGTCCGAGAAGATGAAGCCGAACGGCAAGAGGTGAAGCACCAGCGTCAGCAGCGTCAGGAGGTGCTGCGTCGTGGGATTGGACGCCTTGATCTTGCGGCGCGCGTTGAAGCTGCAGATGTCCTCGTGCTCGTAGTCACGCTCGTAGTTGCCGAGGAATGGGTGATGGCTGGTGACGTGCTCATACTGATAGGTGAGTTGCTTGCCGAACGAGGCGAGGATGAGTTCCAAGCCCAGGTCAAATGCGAGCTTGGGGCCCGACCGGTGGAAGACAAGCCGATGCGCCGTCTCATGCAGGAGCGCTCCCGCGGAGTGGATGATGAACTGGCCAAAGAAGAATGCGCCCAGAAAGCACCAGAGCAAGTTGCTCAGCCCGACCAGGTAGGCCATGCCCCAATGGAGGGCGAGCAGGACGGGGATGGCAAGTGCAGTCCACGGATTGGGGCCTGCGAGGCTGCGAGCATCGGGGTGGCGGTTGACGACATCCTTCCGCTGCATGTTGTGGCGCAGGGCCTGCGTGGAAATGTGTTCCAATCCAATCTCCTTCACGGCGCCGGGCAATGCTTCCGGCGCTGGTGTTGAGGCATATAGAGCAGATTTCTGGCAAGTTCTCGCGGAAATCAACGGCAATTACTTGGGCACCATTCGCGGGCCCTGAGACAGGCACGACTTGCGGAGCTTAGAACAGGGAAGGGAACTCGATGTTCTGAGAATGCAGGGCTGCCAGCCGCACTCATGCAAGATTTGCAGAGCTTGGCTCGACGCCCAACGATCCATGACCTATGACACCGTCCTCACTGTGAGTGAGTAGCTCGGTGGAGACGGCAATGACAGACCTGCCCTACGCGATGGCGGCGACAAAGGCGGGCGGTCCGGAGGTTCTGCAGCGCACGGACCTGAGCCTCCCGGAACCCGGCCCGGGCGAGGTGCAGATTGCGCACCGCGCGATCGGAGTGAATTTCATCGACTGCTACTTCCGCTCCGGCCTCTACCCGTGGCCGGATCCGCAACAGCTGATACCAGGTGCCGAGGCCTCTGGGGTCGTCAGTGCGGTGGGTGCCGGCGTCACGGGGTTGAAAGAGGGTGATCGCGTCGCCTACACGCTCCCCAACAACGCCTACGCCAGCGCCCGCAACATCGCGGCCGCGCATGTCGTGAGGCTGCCGGACGGCATTTCCTTTGAGACCGCAGCCTCGGTCATGCTGAAGGGCCTCACCACCCGCTACCTCCTGAAGGACAGCTTCTCGCTGCAACCGGGGCAGAGGGTATTGTTCCACGCCGCAGCCGGGGGCGTGGGCCTGATCGCCGGGCAGTGGATGAACGCCATCGGCGTCGAGTCAGTCGGCACGGCCGGCGGTCCCGAGAAATGCGCCCTCGCGAAATCACATGGCTTTGCAGACGTCATCGACTACCGCCAGGAAGACTTCCTCGAAGCCACAAGGCAGATGGTTCCGGAGGGCTTTCATGTCGTCTACGACTCGGTCGGCAAGGATACGCTGCTCAAGTCGCTGAAGTGCCTCAAGCTCCACGGCACGCTGGTCAATTTCGGGCAATCCTCGGGCGCCGTGACGGACTTCAAAATTTCGGATCTTGCCGCCGGCTCCTTTCACATCACGCGGCCGGTGCTCTTCCACTTCACCAGCAACCGCCAGTGGCTCGAGCGGGGAACGGCTGAGCTCTTTGGCCTCATCATGGATGGCCGTATCCGGGTGCAAACCCACAGCGCGCCACTGACCACCGCCGCGAAGGTGCACGCCGACCTTGAAGGCCGCCGCACCACCGGTTCAACCGTACTCATTCCCTGATCTCCCGAGGAGGCACTCTTGGCAGTTGGCACGAATATCTGGACCTGGTGGGACGGCCGCTGGCAGCAGGGCGACATACCCGTGATGAAGGCCGCCGACCACGGCACGTGGCTCGGCACCCTCGTCTTTGATGGCGCGCGCGCATTCGAGGGGCTGATGCCGGACCTCGACCTTCATCTCGCCCGCCTCAACAACTCCGCTGTCGCCATGGGTCTCAGCCCGGTCTTTTCAGTTGATGAGATGACGGCGCTCACGGCGGAGGGCATGCGCCTCCTGGGCAAGGACCGGCCCGTATACATCCGCCCCATGGCCTGGTCGACCGGGAACGGCCCCGGCGTCGTGGCGCCCAACCCCGACTCGACGGTCTTCTGTCTCTGCCTCGAGGAACTGCCGATGGCCGCTCCAACGGCGGCGGTGACGGTGACGACGACGCAATTCACCCGCCCAACGATTACCTCCGCCCTCGTCAACGCCAAGGCAGCCTGCCTCTATCCCAACAACGCCCGCATGCTGCGCGAGGCCTTCTCCAAGGGCTTCAACAACGTCTTGGCGCTAGACCCGCTCGGCAACGTGGCAGAAACGGCAACGGCGAACGTGTTCATGGTGAAGGACGGCGTGGTGAAGACGCCCGTACCCAACGGTACCTTCCTTAACGGCATCACCCGTCAGCGCGTCATCAAACTGCTGCGGGCAGATGGCGTCGAGCTTCAGGAATGCACGCTGTCGCTGCAGGACTTCCGCCAGGCCGACGAAGTCTTCATGGCCGGCAATATTTCTAAGGTGACACGCGTCTCGCGGTTTGATGATGTTGCCTATCACAGCCACGTCCTGTCCGACAGGGCGCGGGATATCTATTGGAAGTGGGCCGCCACGGGCCACCGCCTCTGAGGACGGAAGGACCAACGAATGTCGACCGTGAAACTGATCGAGGATGCCGAGAAGGACCCGCGCGTCAAGGCTGTGTTCGACGACATCCGCACCACGCGGAAGTCTGACTTCATCAACAACTTCTGGCTCTACCTCGCCTTCGACCCGCAACTCCTCGAGGAGACGTGGTTCGGCGTCAAGTCGGTGATGGCCGTGCCTTCTGCACTCGATCCAGTCACGAAGGAACTCGTCTACATCGCGGTGTCGATCACCAATTCCTGCCGCTACTGCGTGCACTCACACACGGCAGCGGCACGCGCCAAGGGGATGACGGAGGACATGTATGCCGACCTTCTGCGTGTTGTCTCAACGGCGGGCCGCACCAACCAGTTGCTCAACGCGCTGCAGGTGCCGGTGGACGAGGCATTTGATTTCGAATGATGGGCGCTGTCTTGCCTGTCGGGAGTGAGTGAACAATGGCGGGTGGAAGTACCCACGGTCTTTGGAGCCAGGAACGCATCGTGCTTGCGCTGGCGGTAGCGCTGTTCGCCGTGGCGGCGATCTTCCTGCCGGGCTTTCGCGACATCGGCAACCTGATTTCCATCGTCCACTCCGTATCGGTGCTGGGCCTTCTCGCCGTCGGCATGGCCATCGTCATCATTGGCCGCGGCATCGACCTCTCGGCAGTCGCCATCATGGCGATGTCGGCCGCCTGGTACTTGCAGTTGCTGAACGACGGATGGAGCGAGTGGCAAGCCTTGGGAGCAACCGGCGCCGGCGTGCTCGCCATCGGCCTCGTCAACGGCTTCCTTGTCGCCTACGCGGATGTGCCTGCAATCTTTGCCACCCTCGCGACGGGCTCCTTCGTCTTCGGCTTCGTGCGTTCGCGCCTCATCACGCAGGATGCCGTTCCGGTACCTCCAGGCAACTGGCTTGAGCAGCTGAGCGGCCTCCACCCCTTGGGCATTCCGCCCGAGGTCTTCATCTTCGGTGGTGCCTGCTTTCTGGCTTATCTCTTCCTGCGCTTCACCAAGTGGGGACGTTATGTCTACTACATGGGTGACAACCTGCTGGCAGCACGCAACATGGGCATCCCGGTGCGTCCAATGAACCTGCTGCGCTATGTCATTTCAGCCTTCATCGCACTGATCGCCGGCCTGCTCACCGCCTCGAGCCTGCATTCGATGAACACCCGCATCGTCAACTCGACGCTGCTCTACGACATCATCCTCGTCGTGGTCATCGGTGGCATCGGGCTCTCGGGCGGCAAGGGCGGCATGCGCAACGTCATCGTGGGCGCCATTCTCATCGGCATCATGCAGAATGCGATGACCATCATCGACATTCCCAATCTCTACCAGAACCTCATCAAGGCGACGATCCTGCTCATCGCCATCGTCATCGACAGCCTTGTCAACCCGCGGGATGAGCAAACCGCCCAGCAGGGCGACATCTGACAAACAGGAGAGCAACAATGAAACTGAATACACTGCTTGCCACGCTTGCTGCTTCGGCGGTTCTGGCCTTCACGGCCCCTGTCACGCAGGCGTTTGCCGACGACGATCCGGGTCCCGCCGCCTACGAGGCCGCGATGAAGGGCAAGCGCGTAGCGCTCGTGCCGCTCGCCATGGGCTTCGACCTGGCGCAGGGTTGGGCTGCCATCCTGAAGCGTGAAGTGGAGGCCTTCGGCGGCACCTTGGAGACGCGTGACCCGAACTGGTCGACGGAAGCCGGCGCCCAGGCCATTACCGAGCTGATCTCGTCGGAGAACAAGCCGGACGTGCTCATTGTGATGGCTTTCGATCTCAACTCCTACTCGAAGCTGCTGAAGAAGGCCCAGGCCGAGGGTATCTACGTCATCCTCATCGACAATCCCGCGAACTTCAAGGCCGACGCATATGTCGGAGGCGATTGGACAAAGCTTGGTATGCTTGAGGCTGAAGCCGTCATCAAGGGCTGTGGCGACAAGTCGTCGAAGAAGATCGGCCTCGTGCAGGGTGACGAGGTGAATGCCACCAGTCTCTACCAGTATGCCGGCATCATGAAGGTACTGGAACAGCACAAGGACTACCAGGTCGTCGCCAAGCCCGACTCAAACTGGGACGCCACCACCTCGCGCAACGTGACCGCCACCATGCTGCAACAAAACCCCGACATCTGCGGCATCATCGACTTCTGGGACGGCGACGCAACGGGCGCGGCCGCAGCGATCCGCGACGCGGGCAAGCAGGACCAGATCTTCCTCGTCACCACGGGTGGCGGTGAAGAAACGAACACCTGCGCCAACGTGGCAAACGGAACCTTCGACGCCGTCGTCTCGACCGAGCTCTACAATGAGAGCGAGGCGATGGTGGCGATGATCAAGTACCTGCTGCAGTCCGGCCAGCCGCCCGGCACCGCCTCGCCCTATATCTACACGCTGATGAACACTGTAACGAAGGATAACCTCAACCCGCGCAGCTGCTGGAGCCTGAAGGGCCTTCAGGCCGCCGCCGAAGCGAAGTAACGAAGTGTTGTGGGCGGCCCAGGCACGGCCGCCCGTCCCTCATTCCGCTGCCCCATGGATCACGCATGACTTTCCGCGAACGGCTTCAAGCCTGGCGCTACAATTATATTCCGGACCACGTCATCGGCGAGATCCTGAGCAAGCGCTGGGCGGACAACGCCATTCCCTTCCTGGCACTGGTCACCGTCATCGCGGTGTTCGGCACGGCCATACCTGGCTTCTTCAATCCATTTTCGCTGCTCGAATCGACGCGCCAACTTGGCGAGTTTGCGATCGTCGTCATGGGCCTCACCGTGGTCATGCTGGCGGGTGGCATCGACCTCTCGGTGGGCTCGATGTTCGCGCTCTCGGCCTTCAGCGCTGTTGCCGCCTTCTTCATCTTCCACCAGCCTGTGGCCGTCGCTTTCCTTGCGGCACTTGCCACAGGGGGCCTGTTCGGAGCCGCCAATGGTTATCTCATCGGCTACATGCGTCTCCGTGCCTTCCTGACGACACTGGTAACGCTGGTCATCGGTCGTGCGATCTACGACATTCTGGTGGTCAATTACGGCTCCGTCATACAGACGTCGACCGCATCCTCCGATGTCTGGGACTTCATCGGCGATGGTGACATCCACGGCATCTCGATCCCCGTCGGCGCAGCGGCTGTTCTTGCCATCATCTTCCACGTAGCACTCACCCGCTCGCGACCCGGCTGGCACATTCTGGCGGTCGGCGGATCGCGCCGCTCGGCGCACAATTCCGGCATCCGGGTGCGCCAGTCGGTGTTCATGTCGTACGTTGTCTCCGGCCTGTGCTGCGGCCTGGCCGGCTTTCTCATCGCCTGCCGCCTGTCAGGTGCGGGTCCCGGCACCGGCCTCAACCAGGAAATCCTCGCCATCACAGCGGCGGTCGTCGGTGGCAACTCGCTGGGTGGCGGTCGCGGCTCGATAGCCAAAGCGCTGATGGGCGCCATCATCGTGCTGGTGATGAACAACGGCCTCATCCGGCTCGGTTATGGCACCGGCACCAACCAGATGGTGCTGGGCATCATGCTGGCGGCCGCCGTGATCCTGGATATCCGCTGGCTCAAGAACCGCCACAAGGTATTGAACGAAGTTTACGTCGCCCCTGTCTACCACCGCATGGGCGAGACACTCTCGGCAGAGCCCGGGTCGGAAAGCCCCTACGCGCTGAACAACCGAATTGCCAATACCGAATACATCGGCCTGGGTGAGCTCGAGGGGCCTGAGGACGTGGTCCTCGACCGCGATGACAATCTCTACTGCGGCACGCGCCACGGCGAAATCGTCCGCTTCTTCGCGCCCGACTACAGGCGTTCGGAGATATTTGCCCACACCGGCGGCTTTCCTCTTGGCCTCGCCATCGATCGTGATGGCAACATCATCTCCTGCATCGGTGCCATGGGTCTCTACTCGATTTCGCCTCGGGGCGAGGTGAAGCAACTCTCTGCGGAAACCGACCGCTCCTACACCTCGATCGTCGACGATGCCCGGTTGCGCGATCCCAACGACCTCGACATCGCACCTGACGGCAAGATCTACTTCACGGACTCGACCACCCGCTACGACGCCCATGACTGGGTGATCGACTCGATCGAGAACCGGGCTACGGGGCGCCTGCTGGTCTTCGATCCCAAGACTGGCAAGACAAAGACGCTGCTCGAGAGTTATCGCTACACCAACGGCGTCTGCATGGCGCACGACGGAAAGTCTCTGTTCTTCGCCGAGAGCTGGGCCTGCAGCGTGCACCGTTACTGGTTTGAGGGCCCGAAGGCCGGCACGGCGGAATGCGTGATCAAGGATATGCCAGGCTACCCCGACAACATCAATCGCGCTTCCGATGGCACCTACTGGATGGCCTGGCTCGGTATGCGCACGCCGAGCTTTGACCTTGCACTGCGCAGCCCCAGCTTCCGCAAGCGCATGACGCGCCGCCTGCCGCAGGATGAGTGGCTATTCCCCAACATCAATACCGGCGGTGTGGTCAAATTCAACGAGCGTGGCGAGATTATCGAGACGCTGGGCGACATGACCGGGCAGAGCCACCCGATGGTTACCTCAATGCGCGAGCACAAGGGCTATCTCTACGTCGGGGGCATCCTCAACAACCGCATCGGGCGTCTGAAGCTCGAGAATGCGGACCCTGACTGGACTGGTGCCAATTCCTACTGGGGAGCAACGTCATGAGCCTCCTCGACCCCATCCTCGATCTGTTCCGCGGCAAGGCCGTCACCATTCCGCCGATGGACGGCGCGCTGAAGCCCAACACCGCGCTCGATGATGGCGAAGTTGTCGCAGCAGCTCTGGCGCCTGACAACCTCGCAGTGCTGCGAGGCGTGCCAATCTATTCGAGCCATCGCGAGATCCGTCAACTTGGGTATGACCACGCTGTTGTTGGAACCTGCCCGGCGGATGTCTCCGCCATTGCCGTCGCGGAGGACGGAACGCTCGCCGTCGGCCTCGAGGACGGGAGCCTCAAGATAGGGGACAGGATGGTTGAAGGCTTCAACGGCATTACCGCCCTCGCTTTCCAAGGGAATAATCTCTACGTCACGAACGGATCAGACCACTTCCGGCCCAGTCAGTGGGTAAGCGACCTCATGCACCGCAATGCATCAGGCTCGGTATGGGAGGTCGACGTGAAGGGCGGCCAGCGCCGCAAGCTGGCGGGCGGGCTGGCCTATGCGAATGGCGTTGTCGTCGATGCCGCCAACAACAGGCTCATCGTCAGTGAGAGCTGGCGTCACCGCCTGTCTGCCGTGCCACTTGCCGGCGGCAACGCAACGGAAGTGCTGGGCCGGCTTCCAGCCTATCCGGGTCGCATCACCTCTGCACCGCGTGGCTACTTGCTCGCTCTCTTCGCACCGCTCAACCGCCTCGTCGAATTCGTCCTGCAGGAGCCGCAGTATCGGGCCGACATGATGCGCGAAATTGACAGCCGCTTCTGGATTGCCCCCACCCTGTCGCCGCCCCACAGCTTCCTGGAACCGCTGCAGAACGGCGGTGTTCGTAGCATGGGTGTGCACAAGCCGTGGTCGCCCAGCCGTTCATATGGCCTCGTCGCGACACTCGACAATGCGCTGCAGCCGATGACGAGTTACCACAGCCGTGCCAACGGCCGCTTCCATGGCGTGACCTCCGCCCTCGCCGTGGATGGCGCAATCCTAGCGACTTCAAAGGGTGGCAATCACATCATCAGCGTGCAGGCCGGCGAGGGAGCATCATGATGCAACCCGTCATCGAGCTGCGGAAAATGACCAAGGCCTATCGCGGCGTTCCCGCCGTGAAGGACGTTGACTTCACCTTGATGAAGGGTGAGGTGCATGCGCTCCTGGGCGAGAATGGCGCTGGCAAGTCCACGCTTACAAAGATCATGGCCGGCGTCGTCGAAGCTACCTCCGGCGAGATCCTGCACAACGGCCAGAAGGTGGCCTTTGCCAACCCTCATGAGGCCCTACAGAACGGTATTGCCATGGTATTCCAGGAGACGAGCCTCGTCCCCTCGATGACGGTGGCACAGAATATCTATTTGGGCGAGGAGAGGTTCCTCAATCGCTTGCGCGGGATTTATATCGCCGCGCAGCAGTTCCTACAGTCGCTTAACTTCAGCGTTGATCCCACGGCGTCAGTTTCGGCTCTTGGTGCTGCCAAACGCCAGATGGTGGAGATCGCCCGCGCCGTTCATCACAAGGCAGACGTCATCATCTTCGATGAACCAACAGCGACGCTGACGCCCGAGGAGAAGCGTCACTTCTTTGCTCTGATGAAGCGCCTCAAGGCCTCCGGCGTATCCATTGTCTTCATTACCCATGCGCTTGAGGAGGCACTCGCCCATGCCGATCGCATCTCGATCCTGCGCGACGGCGAGTTGATCGAGACCGGCCCTGCCGCAGACTTTGACCGCAACATGGTGGTGCGCGCCATGGTGGGCCGTGCGCTGACGGGCGAGATCTACAACAGGCGGCGCGAAGCCTCAGACCTCCGCAAGCGTGGCCGCCAGATCCTTTCAGTGCGTGACGTCTCGATGGGCAATATGGTGCGCAACAACTCCTTCTCGATCTTCGAGGGTCAGATCACTGGCGTCTTCGGGCTCGTCGGATCGGGGCGCACCGAGACATTCAAGATCGTATCTGGGATCTACAAGCGCGACTTCCTGCGCGGCGGCGAGATCGAGTTCGATGGCCGCCCGGTGCGCTACAACGTTCCCGTCCACGCCGTGCGCGATGGCATCGTCTACGTGACAGAGGACCGCAAGCTCGAAGGTTTCTTCGAGACCATGTCGATCGCCGAGAATTTCTATTCCGGGCCATTGGCAGCCGACCTCACGCGCTCAAGTGTGATATCTTTCGCCGAGATGCGCGAGATCTCAGCTGAATGGTCAAGGCGGCTGGGCGTTAAGGCGATCAATGACAATGCCCGCGTCGTGGAACTGTCCGGCGGCAATCAGCAGAAGGTCGTTATCGGCAAGGGCCTCGCGCAACGCCCGAAGCTCGTCATCTTTGATGAGCCGACGCGAGGCGTGGATGTCGGCGCCATCGCCGAGATCCACCGCTTCATCAACCAACTGGCTGACGAGGGTCTCGCGGTCGTAGTGATCTCCAGCTATCTCCCCGAGGTCATGAACCTCTCGGACCGCATCCTCGTGTGCCGTCAGGGGCGGGTGGTGGAAGAAATATCTCCTGTGGAGGCAACCGAGGAGAAAATCATGTTTGCGGCCGTCCACTAGCTCACCCTGTCGGTTCTAGTGCTAGAGTAGGAATGCGTTGCCGGGTCGACTCGGTGGTCGTCGGCAGGCAATTGGACAAGGCTCGGTGCTAAGCTGGATGATTGAACCCTGTGTCGATGTAGGGTTCCCAAAACATGACCGATTCCCGCATCATGCTGACGACATTGCTGTCGGTCGGCTCTCGCTCGCGAAATGAGAGCTCCATGCAGATCTCGGTGTTCATGCCGCCCGCCTTCTGGATTGTTTCAATGAGCTTTTGCGGCTGGATGCGGCCATCCTTGTTATGCTGCTCAGTGAACGGCCAGTGCCCGCCCTTGTTCATGGACGACTGCTTGACATGAATGATCGGCGACTCAATGGGAAACGCAGCCGCCCACGCATAAGGGTCAGTGTCCCGAGGGTCGGTTGAAGTCACGTCACCGTGATCAATGTCGACGATCATGCGGAAAGGCAGGGCAAGGCCCGCTGCGGCGAGGCGCTTGTCGAAGCTTCGGCACTCGGCAATGGTATGACCGAACTCGCGACCCACCGACATGGGCTCCCAGAATACATAGGAGAGGCCCGCTGCCTTCGCGTGTTCAGCCACTTCTGCCCAGCAGTCGATCACAATTTCAATCAGTTCCTCGCGGCGACCGACATCGTCATAGTCCTTCTGCGTGAAGATCGCGAACTGTGATCCCATGGACTCCGCGCCGATGGCACCTGCAATGTCGGCCAAGGTCTTGAACCAGTCGACATAGTAGCGCCGCACATCGGCGTCAGGGTGGCCCATATGGTTGAGACGTGTGAAGGTGCTGGTCATCACGGAGGTGGCGCGAATGCCGGTCCGTCTGAATGCGGCCTGAAACTGGCGCTCACGCTTGGCAATCGTCGCCGATGGCCACGATGGATTGAGAAACTCCGGAACAAGCTGGACGTAGCCAGCCTTGATCTTGTATGCGAGCGTGTCGCAAACGTCATCGACGTCCGCAAAGCGGTTCACGAGCGGATTGGTATTGACCGAGAGACGTAGCGTCATAACTTTCTCCATACTCTTCGGCTAGCGAGACTTGCTCATGATCTCGCTGATGGCTTGCGGCACATCTCCGAAGCTTGACAGGAGCGCATCTGGTGCCAGGGTGTCGAGCGGTATCTTGGAATATCCGTAGGTGAGTGCAATCACTGGCATCCCCGCGGCTTTCGCGGCGGCCACATCCACCTCCGAGTCACCAACAAAGAGGGCAGGATGCCGACCTCCTGCTGCCTTTACCATTTCAGAAAGCTGGCGTGGGTCAGGCTTGCCAACACCAAAGGTGTCTGGTCCGGATACGACTTCGAAGAACCTTGAAAGACCAAGGTCTTCCACGATGCTGGTAGCGAATTTCTCCCGCTTGTTGGTGCAAACACCCATGCTCCAGCCTTGGCTCTTGAGCACTTCGAGTGTTTCAACAACTCCGGGATAAGGTCGCGTCAGCCTGGTAAGGCGGGAAGCATAGATATCCATGAACCGGGCGAGGTCGATTGCTATGTCACCTTCGTCCTCGCTCTCACCCCGGAGCTTCAGGGCATTGCGCACCAGATTGGCAATGCCGTGTCCGATTAACTGCCGGCCAGTAGCGATACCAATTGGGGATAAGTCCTTCTCGGCCATCAGAGTGTCGAGCGAGCCTGAAAGGTCGCCAGCGCTATCCACCAATGTACCATCGAGGTCGAAAAGAAGTGTTCCAGGGGGATTTGCCATCATCACTCAACCCGCACTCCGGACTGTTGCCGCCACAAGCCTGGCCACGAGCGAGGCGGATTCGAACTGGGGAAGGTGGCCAACCAGCGGAAGACGATGCGAGGCAACATGGGGAGGAATCTCGTCGGCATAGGATGTCGGTATGATGCCGTCCTCCTGGCCTACGATCAAGCGGAGGGGTCCAGTATAGCGATCGAGTGCGTCCCTGATCGAGAAGAGCTGCGTGTTGCCGGCGAACAGTTTGGCGGCAAGCCTGCCCTGCGCCGCAACAAGGGGAGAGGCTTCGCGCGCCGCGATCGTAGCCCGCACAAGTGCGCCCGGCAGCATGGCGGGCCTATGCACGAGTTTCTCCAACCAAGGCTTGAGCTCTGCTTCCGAGTTCGCGGCCAAAAAGCCTGATACAAATTCACCATTGATGAGTGGGCCGAGACCCGCTGGTGAAATGAGCGCCAGAGAGCGAACATCCAGATCACCTCCACCGGCCAGGGAGGCGGCCACAGCGGCTCCCAGGGAGTGGCCCACTAGATGAAGTCTGCTTACTCCGGCGGCTCGAAGCGTATCGTTAACAGAGGCAACCAATGTGTCAAAATCGTCTGGACCGACAGCAAGGTTTGCTCCATGGCCCGGCAGATCGAGGGCGAGAACGGGGTTGGTGAGAGCGAGGTGCAGGATAAAGGGGCGCCAGGCCGACAGATCAGCACCGAATCCATGGATGAGCACGACGGGGTCGCCGGAGCCTTGCTGCAGACTACGCAGGTCGCTTCCGTCACCCTCCTTTGTGAGAGTTCTCCCGGTCGCGCGATGCTTTTCGACAACGGCCTCGATGTCCTTCTTGACGACTGCGCCATGAGGGCCTGAACCCTGAACATCTCCCACCCGCACTCCGGCTTCCTTGGCGATGCGGCGAGCGAGGGGTGATGAGCCGACAGAGCTTCCATAGCCTTGGGCTGAAGCAGCAACTTCAACCGGCGCCTTGCTGGCTGTCTCGCCTGCGGTACTGGTTGGTTGGTGAATGCCGAGGTTGGTGGAAGGAGCTTCTCCAGCTTCGCCGACCATAATCAATGGCTGAAGGACGGTAGCTGTATCACCGACCTTGTACCTCACCTCAATGACTGTTCCGGTTTCAAAAGCCTCGACTTCAAAGGTCGCCTTTTCTGACTCGACTTCGGCAACGATGTCGCCCTTCTTGATCTTGTCGCCGAGCTTGACGTTTATAGCGGTTATCTTGCCTTCTGTAAGATCCTGTCCGACCTGCGGCATGAGAATGGGACGCGCCATGATGATTCCTCTCTCAGGGGACGCGGTGCCGGACGGCTTCCGCCGACAGCGCCACGCGCTCTAAAGTCCTACGTGTTTGGCCAGTGTTCCTGACAACGGGTGCTGTGCCTTGCCGGACGGTTGGATAAGTCCGCGAGAAAGTGCGTCACTTCCGGAGTCATTGTGCTGCAGTGGCATCTGACTTAAGGTGAAGGCTGCGCCTGACGGCCGCAATGATGTTAGGCAGCTGCGGAATGCTTGCCTTCTCAAGTTCGAGGTTGAAAGGCACAGGAACATTGAGGCCTGCGACGATCTCGATGGGCGCATCCAAATGATAGAATGCCTCTTCCTGGATGATGGAGGCAATGTCTGAGGCCACGCCGCCGCGGCGCACGGCTTCCTGGACGATAACCACGCGATTGGTCTTGGCGACGGAGGCAAGAATAGCTGCCTTGTCGAGCGGTACCAGCGTGCGCGGATCGAGTACTTCGGCGTCGATCCCCTCCTCTGCCAGCTTGGCCGCAGCTTCCAGAGCTCTGGGTATCATGTTCGACCAGGCGATGATGGTCACGTCCTTTCCAGGGCGCTTTATGTCAGCTTTTCCAAACTCAATGACATGCTCGCCGTCAGGCACAAGCCCTTTGGTCATGTAGAGGTGCTTGTGCTCGAGGAACATGACCGGATCAGATTGCCGAAGCGCATACTTGAGCAGGCCCTTGGCATCGGCAGGAACCGACGGCATGACAACTTTGAGTCCGGGAATGTGGTAAAACAGCGCTTCGAGGCTCTGCGAGTGCTGCGCTGCAACGCCCCCACCGGTGCCGCCCTGTGTGCGCATGACGAATGGTACACGTCCATCACCACCCGTCATCAGTCTAAATTTTGCGGCCTGATTGACGAGCATGTCCATGCCAAGCATGGCAAAATCAACATAGAGGATCTCGACAACAGGCCGAGCGCCCGCGATGGCGGCTCCGACGCCTACGCCAATCATGCCAGCTTCGGCTATGGGCGTGTCTCGAACACGATGCGGGCCATACTTGGCGAGAAGCCCCTCCGTGACCTTGTAGGAACCACCCCTTTCGGCAATTCCCTCACCAATGATGAACACCGTCGGATCGCGTTGCATCTCTTCATCAAGAGCTTCCCTCAGCGCGTCACGGTACATGATTTCTCTGGACATATTTGTTCTTTCGATCCGGGATCAGTAGTCGGCTGCGAATTCTTCGAACTCGGCCATGGTGATCTCTCGACTGGCCTTGGAAAATTCGACGGCATCCTCGAATTCCTTGCGGATCTCGTCTTCAATCGCCTCGATCTTCGATTGCTCGATGCCCGACATCTCGGTCAGGGCATTCCTGGCGCGGTCGACCGGATCTCGTTCCTTGTAATAGGCCAGTTCATCGGCCGGCATGTACTTTCCAGGATCGTTCACGTGATGCCCCATGTGGCGGAACGTCTTGGCCTCGATCAGGATCGGACCCTTTCCTTCACGACACTTGCGCACGGCTTCTTTGGTCAACTCATAGACGGCAAGTGGATCGTTGCCATCGACCTGGTGGCTTTCCACACCGATGCTGAGACCGCGCTTGTAGAGGTCTGCATCGCGTGTCGATTCCTCGATGCGCGTCGACACGGCGTAACGATTGTTCTCGATCACCAGTACAAAAGCCAGGTTCCAAATGGCAGCGAGGTTCAGCGATTCAAGGAATGTGCCGTTGTTCGAGGCACCGTCAGTGGAAAAGGTCACCGTCACCGCGTCGGAGCCCTTGATCTGGGCCGCCAGCGCAGCACCTACGCCCAGTGGTGTGCCCGCACCCACGATGCCATTCGCACCCAGATTGCCGTTGTGAATGTCGGCGATATGCATCGAGCCGCCATAACCTCGGCAGTAGCCGGTTTCCTTCTGCAGCAACTCGGCAACCATGCGTTTCACGTCAGCGCCCCAGGCGATGCAGTGGCCATGCCCGCGGTGGGTGGATGCAATGTAGTCTCCCTCCCTTAGCGCTGCACAAACGCCAGTGGCGATGCCCTCTTGTCCAAGGTAGGGGTGAAAATATCCACGGATGAGACCTTGACGGTACAGCTTGATGCCTTCAGTTTCAAAAACGCGGATCTTGAATGCTGTTCTGAAAAGTTTCTCCAGGAGCTCCGGGTCCGGCACATTTGGTCTTTTTTTCTGTAAAGACATGGGTTTTTAGAACTCCACTGGCGGAAACAGTTGATGCTTTGAGCTCGTAACATTGACAAAATCCATTGTCGAGGGAAATTTCCTTCTTGGTGATTTGCTTTATAGGGTCACCGCCCAAGAGATCGCTGACGTCTCAGGGGAGAAACTTTTCTTCGGTCTGGATGGGTGTTAGCAGTATTGTCTGTCGGCAGGCCGCATGCGTGAGCACACAAGAAAATGACCGAGAAACCTGAGCGTACCGAGCTTCCCCAGGGCAACTTGCTGGAGCGGATTCAGGAGAGATACGGCTCCCTGCGCAAATCAGAGCGAATCGTGGCCGATTTTCTGCGCTTGAATGCTGGCACCCGGCTCGATTCTTCGATTACCGAACTCGGCCGTGCGCTTGGCGTGAGCGAAGCGACCATCAGCCGGGTGAGCCGCGCCCTGGGCTATGAAGGCTACCCCGATCTCAAGCTCTCGGTTGCGGAGGGAACGCGCAGCAAGAGTGAATACGCCAACATTCCCCTGGAGATAGATGGCAACGACAGTCTTGTAAGAACCAGCGGCAAGTTGGCGACACTGCTGATCCAGGCGTTGGAGGGCACCCAGCGGATGCTGGATGCGCATCGGTTGGAGCAGGCGGTGGAAGCCCTGCATAAGGCGCGGAGAATAGTGTTCGTAGGCGTCGGCGGCGGCGCGGCGATTTGCGATGAGGCGGCCCACTTGTTCATCAAGGCGGGCTTTGACGCGACGAGCTATCGCGACGGCTATACCCAGACCATCATCTCTGCGAACCTCTCAGCAGGGGACGTGATGGTGGGCATTTCACATACGGGCACGACGGTAACAGTGGCGGATGCCATGCTGCTGGCTCGCGAAAACGGCGCAACGACGATTGCGATCACGAGCGATGCATCGTCTGCTGTAGCGAACGCCGGAACGGTTTGCCTGACTACCTGGGGAGCGTCACAGCACGTTGTTCCACTATATGGTGACTTCCTCGAGGGACGATTGAGCCAATTGTTTCTGATCGATCTTCTCTATGTCGGGCTTCTCTTCAGGGCTGGCGAAACCACGGCGCAAAATCTGCGCAGGACGGGTGCCGCACTTGAGGACCACTATCGGCACGTTGCCAGAAGCAAATGAGAGCGGCGTCTTCTGGGCTGCTCATCCCACCAGTGACTGACAAGTACCTATGTCGATATCATGATTTAGGTCAGCCACGATCACGTCTGCTTGGGTGAAATCTTCGTCGGCAGTATAGGACGAGATCGTGACAATACAATTCATGCCCGCAGCCTTCGCCGCGCGAAGACCATTGTTGCTGTCCTCGATCACGACGCAGCGACTGGGAGATAGGCCAAGCTTCTCTGCGGCGAGATTGTAGATGTCCGGGGCAGGCTTCTTCGCAGCGACAACGTCACCGGCGAAGACAGTAATCAACTTTGAGCGCTCGGACCCGAGCAGCACGTTGACGACGGATTGGACCGCACGTTCGTTCGAGGTGGAGCAGACCGCGAGGGTGACGCCACCGGCGATCGCTTCATCGATGAGGCGTGCGACGCCGGGCCGCAAAGGTAGCCCTCCCTTGGCGATCAAATTCATGAAGATATCGGTCTTGAGTTTGTGCAGCTTCGCAATCAAGGCATCCCGGTCTGGCTGCTCGACAGGCCAGCCAGTCTCATCGAAATGCCGTCGCATGCGTTCCTTGCCACCAGCGGTTAGCAGCAACTCGCCGTAGCGCTCCACACTCCAATGGGTCGAGAGACTGGCCTGCTTGAACGCTTCGTTGAAGGCAACGCGATGGCCATCACGTTCAGTGTCGACAAGCACGCCGTCGCAGTCGAAAATCAGGGCCTGGAGCATCTAGCCCTCGAGGCCTGCAGCATGGGAAGCCTTGCCCTTGGAACCAAAGGCCGTGATCATGTCGCAAACATCGTTCTTCATGGCCTCGTATTGGCCACTCAAGAAGGGCAGCGGCTCCTCAAGCTTCGGGTTCTGCTTTCGCACATCGATGAAGCCCTCGATGAAGCGATGCTTGTGCATGGTCGAAATGTTGACCTTTGCACAACCAGCGGCGATACACTTGTCGAACTGCTCCTGGCTCAGTCCTGTGCCACCATGTAGCGCAATGGGGATGGGAATGGCTGTCGTGATGCGTTTCAAGAGATCATAGGCGATCTTCGGCTGACCCTTGTAGAAGCCGTGGGCAGTGCCGATTGCCGGCGCAAACACGGCAAGGTTCGGCATGTTCTCGACAAAATTCACGCACTCATCAAAGTTTGCAAGAATGGCCGAGTCCTCTGCGACGAATTTGTCGTCCTCAACGCCACCGATGGCGCCGATCTCTGCTTCGAGGCCAACGCCTGCAGCCTCCGTCAACTTGTAGACGGCTTCCGATTTCTGCTTGTTGTCGGCGAAAGGCAGTGATGAGCCATCGAACATCACGGACGTCCAGCCCGCGTCGATGCAGCCTTTTATGGTGTCAACATTATTGCAGTGATCAAGATGCAACGCGACTGGAACCGGCACGTCCTCCGCCAACATGCGAACCCAGGTCGCGATCGGCTTGAAGCCCCAGTGCTTGATGGTTTTGACCGATACCTGGACAATCATCGGTGCATCGAGGGCCGCAGCCGCCTCCACGATCGAGCGCGCGCTGTTGTAGTCGATCATATTGAAGGCCGCGATGCCATAGCCCGCCTTCTGCGCCCGCTTCAGCATGGGCCCCATCGTCACAAAAGTCATAAGCCTCCACCCTGTCCGTCAGTTGCGTTTCAGCAGTGGAAGCATGGCTAGCAGATGACACCATGCCTGTAAATAATTTCCGTCGGACAAGATCACATCGCTCGACACAGCTGCATTGAATGAGGACACAAGTCACTAATTAATTGATAAACATAGAAATATTGTCCGGAAATAGGCTGTGAAGTCTTGCAAATCATTTTATTACAGAAACGAAAATGCCGCCCTCGCTTTCGCGAGGGCGGCATCAGCTTCAGCGCTTGTCAGTCAGACAGGTCTTACTTCTGCCAGGACTTGATCAGCTCGTCGTAGTTGACGGTCATCGGCTTTTCCTTTTCGTTCGCAACGGGCAGCTGCGGGGCGAGGTTGCCTGCCTTCACAGCTTCAGCGTTCCAGTAGGCCAGATCATGCTCCTCAGCGAGAACTGGACCCTTGTCACCCTGCACGCCAGACTTCTCGATGCGGGCGAGCACCTTTTCCTGCTCGGCGCAAAGAGCGTCCATTGCTTCCTGCGGCGTCTTAGCGCCGGAAGAGGCGTCACCGATGTTCTGCCACCAGAGCTGAGCCAGCTTCGGATAGTCAGGAACGTTGGTGCCGGTGGGCGACCACTGCAGACGGGCCGGCGAGCGATAGAACTCGATCAGGCCGCCGAGCTTGGGCGCACGGTCGGTAAAGTGCTGGTTGTCGAGAGTCGACTGACGGATGAAGGTCAGGCCGACATCGCTCTTCTTGGAGTCCACCGTCTTCGAGACAACGAACTGCGCGTAGAGCCATGCTGCCTTTGCACGATCATCCGGGGTCGACTTCAGAATGGTCCAGGAGCCAGCGTCCTGATAACCAAGCTTCATGCCATCCTTCCAGTAGACGCCATGCGGCGAAGGAGCCATGCGCCACTTCGGGGTGCCGTCAGCATTCACGACCGGCAGGCCATCCTTCACGGTGTCTGCCGTGAAGACAGTGTACCAGAAGATCTGCTGCGCGATAGAACCCTGAGCAGGCAACGGGCCAGCTTCGCCGAAGGTCATGCCCTGCGCTTCCGGCGGGGCATACTTCTTCAGCCACTCGAGGTACTTGGTAATGGCATAGACCGAGGCAGGGCCATTGGTGTCGCCGCCGCGGGCCACGCAGGAGCCGACGGGCTGCGACTTGTCGTTGACCTTGATGCCCCACTCGTCGACAGGAAGGCCGTTCGGAATGCCCTTGTCGCCGTTGCCGGCCATCGAGAGCCATGCATCGGTGAAGCGCCAGCCAAGGGACGGATCCTTCTTGCCGTAGTCCATGTGGCCATAGACTTTCTTGCCGTCGACTTCACGGCCGGTGAAGAACTCGGCGATGTCTTCATAGGCAGACCAGTTCACCGGCACGCCAAGGTCGTAGCCATACTTGGCCTTGAAGTCGGCCTTGTTCTTCTCGTCGTTGAACCAGTCATAACGGAACCAGTAAAGGTTCGCGAACTGCTGGTCAGGCAGCTGATAGAGCTTGCCGTCCGGGGCAGTCGTGAAGGACTTGCCGATGAAGTCATCCACATCCAGCATCGGATTTGTGACGTCCTTGCCTTCATTCGCCATCCAGTCGGTGAGGCTGCGGGCCTGCTGGTAGCGCCAGTGCGTGCCGATCAGGTCCGAGTCGTTGACATAGGCGTCATAGATGTTTTCGCCCGACTGCATCTGTGTCTGCAGCTTTTCGACGACGTCACCTTCGCCGATCAGATCATGGGTGACCTTGATACCGGTGATGTCGGCAAAGGCCTTGGCGAGAACCTTGGATTCATATTCATGGGTCGGGATAGTTTCCGACACCACCTTGATTTCCATGCCGGCGAAGGGCTTGGCAGCGTCCACGAACCACTGCAATTCCTTTTCCTGGTCGGCACGCGAGAGCGATGACAGTCCGTTGATTTCGGTGTCGAGGAATGCTTTGGCCTCATCCATTCCGGCATGTGCAGGACCGCACAGAGCCATCGCAAACAAGGCACTCGATAGAAATAGTTTCTTACGCATCGTTTCCTCCAATTTGTCGTTTTTGCTTCAAGAGAGCCGCCCAGTTGGCTGGACCACCCGTCAGCTGCTTCCTAGACATACCTGAACACGAGAACCGTGTAGACAAGTGACAAGGCAACAGCCCACCACAGATTGAGGTTTGTGAACCCCAACCAAGCGATATGAATAAAGGCACTTCCAAGCAGCGATATGAACAGCCGGTCACCGCGGGTCGTTTCAAAGTGCAAGATACCGACCCTCGGATTTCCGCCGGGAGAGACATACTCCCACACACCCATGCCGATCAGCAGCAAGAAAATGGTCGCGAAAAAGAGAAAGGTTGGCAGTGTCCAGGCCATCCATGAGAAATCCATCGTCTCGCTCCTCAAACGCGGCCCAGGGCAAAGCCCTTGGCGATATAGTTGCGAACAAACCAGATCACCAGCACGCCGGGTATCAGCGTGAGCGAGCCCGCGGCTGCAAGCACGCCCCAGTCCATGCCCGAGGCCGAAACCGTCCGCGTCATGATGGCCGCAATGGGCTTTGCAACCGTCGTCGTCAGCGTGCGCGCGATCAACAATTCCACCCATGAGAACATGAAGCAGAAGAAGGCCGCAACGCCGATACCAGACGCAATCATCGGAATGAAGATCTTCAGGAAGAAGGTGGGGAAGCTGTAGCCATCGATATACGCGGTTTCATCGATTTCCTTCGGGATGCCCGACATGAAACCCTCGAGAATCCAGATCGCCAGCGGAATGTTGAACAGGCAGTGCGCAAGCGCCACAGCAAGATGTGTGTCGATCAGGCCGAAGGCCGAATAGAGCTGGAAGAAGGGCAGCGCAAACACGGCGGCCGGCGCCATTCGGTTGGTGAGAAGCCAGAAGAAGAGATGCTTGTCGCCCAGAAACCGGTAGCGCGAGAAGGCATAAGCTGCAGGCAGCGCAACAGCCACCGAGAACACCGTGTTCATGACCACGTAGATCATCGAGTTGATGTAGCCCGAGTACCACGAGGCATCGGTAAAGATGACCTTGTAATTGCGCAGCGTCGGTTCCTGGGGCAGCAGCGAGAAGCTGTTCATGATTTCCACGTTGTTCTTGAAGCTGATCACGATCAGCCAATAGACGGGGATCATCAGAAACAGGATGTAGAGTGTAGGCACCAGCCAGGCGAGCTTGCTTCGCCCCGGGCTGGCATGCGCGATGCCTTGCGGAGTTTGGGCTGTCGCATGCCCGGTTGCCGGTAGAGCTGCGGTCTGATCCATTGTCATGATGCAGTCGCCTCAGTTTTCAGCGTCGCTGCTCGTCATGACGGTATAGAATACCCATGAGAGCAGCAGGATGATCAGGAAGTAGATCAGTGACATCGCAGCGGCCGGTCCAAGGTCGAACTGGCCGATCGCCATCTTCACGAGATCGATCGAAAGGAAGGTCGTGGAAGTGCCCGGGCCACCGCCGGTAACCACGAAGGGCTCCGTATAGATCATGAAGGAGTCCATGAAGCGCAACAGGAACGCGATCAGCAGCACGCGCTTCATCTTGGGGAGTTGGATGTAGCGGAACACTGACCAGCGGGACGCTCCGTCGATGCGCGCGGCCTGGTAATAGGCGTCTGGAATGGAGACGAGGCCGGCATAGGCCAGCAACACCACCAGGCTGGTCCAGTGCCAGACATCCATGACCACAACGGTGATCCACGCATGAAGAGGATCGGAGGCATAGTTGAACTGAATGCCGATCTTGGCGAGGCTGTAGCCGAGAAGGCCGATGTCAGACCGGCAGAGCAACTGCCAGATGGTGCCCACCACGTTCCAAGGAATGAGAAGCGGCATGGCCATGGTGACGAGGCAGATCGGCACCCAGATGCCGCGGCGCGGCATGTTCAGCGCGATGAAGACGCCGAGCGGAATTTCGATCAGAAGAACGATGGCTGAGAACAGGAGGTTGCGGTACAGCGCGCCCCAGAATCGTTCAGACTCGAGGATTTCGGTGAACCACTCTGTTCCTGCCCAGAAGAACTGGTTGTTCCCGAACGTGTCTTGCACAGAGTAGTTGACCACCGTCATCAACGGAACGATGGCCGAGAAGGCGACGATCAGGAAGGCCGGCAGAACCATGAACCAGGCTTTGTTGTTCCAGGTCTTTTCCATGATCAGGCCTCCCGTCCGACGCGCCAGGAATCGGCATAGATGTTAACGCCTTCGGGACGGAACACGACATGGGGGTCCGCCGGGATCTCGGCTTCCTCCTTGACGACGATCGATACGGCCTGGCCGGCAAAATCGGCGCGGACGATCTTCAGGCGGCCGATATCTTCCACCTTGCGGATGCTGAGGGGAAAGCCAGTGCGCGAGATTTCCATGAATTCCGGCCTGATGCCGAGCTCTGCTTTCTGGCCATCCTTGATCTTCGGAGCGTAGCCGAGATCAATATGCATGCCACCCACATGGGCCTGGCTACCATCGACCTTCACCGGAAAGACATTCATGCCCGGTGATCCGATGAAATAACCTACAAAAGTGTGCTTGGGCTTCTCGAACAATTCGGCCGGCGTGCCGATCTGAACGATCTGGCCATCATACATTACCACCACCTTGTCGGCGAATGTGAGCGCCTCGGTCTGGTCATGCGTCACATAGACCATGGTAAACGCCGACTGGCGGTGAAGGCTCTTCAGCTGCGAACGAAGAACCCATTTCATGTGCGGGTCGATCACGGTCAGAGGTTCGTCGAAGAGAATTGCGTTCACATCGGCACGAACGAGGCCGCGTCCAAGCGAAATCTTCTGCTTAAGGTCCGCAGTAAGGCCTCGGGCCTTCTTCTGTGCGCGGTCTGTCAGCTCCAGCATGCCGAGAATTTCCCGCACACGCTTGTCGACCTGGTCTTCCGGAACGTGCCTGTTGCGCAGCGGAAAAGCGAGATTGTCGTAGACGGTCATCGTGTCATAGACGACGGGAAACTGGAACACCTGCGCGATGTTGCGCTCTTCAGTGGACAGTTGGGTGACATCCTGTCCGTTGAAGAGGATGCGCCCTTCCGAAGGTCGCACCAGTCCTGAAATGATGTTGAGCAGCGTGGTCTTGCCACAACCCGATGGCCCCAGCAGTGCATATGCGCCGCCATCGTTCCACTCGTGGTTCACCTCGCGCAGGGCATAATCATGCGGAGACGTCGGGCGCATCCCATAGGCGTGACGGATGTGTTCGAGATTGATCCTGGCCATTACCCTGCCCTCACCCGTCTTGCCGTGTTGTTGCAGATGCCCGGGAAGCCAAAGATCTGCCATCTTCGCCGAACGCCATCAAGTGACGGGTGTCAACGAAGACATCAATATCGAGTGATGGATCAAGGTCACGCACGCCGTGCGACAGCATCACCCAGCGCGACTTGCCGTGGCGAACGTGGATGAAGCTCTCGGATCCGGCGATTTCTGAAATCTGTGTGGTGACGGCCAGATGTGGCGCGCCGGCAAACGGCGCGGAGAGTGACAGGTGATGCGGTTGTATTGCCAAGGTGACGGGGCCGTCAGCGATCCCGGCGAGTTGCCTAGGCACCGGCAGCGTAAGGGCGGGCTGCTGCCCCTCCGCGCCTGAATCCCAGTCCACCAGGGCAAATTGCTCTCCACGCTTGATCGCCGCCACGGTGTTGAGCGGCGGATCGGCGAAAGTGCTGGCTGTGATCAGATCATGTGGATGGCGATAGACCGATATTGTCTTGCCGAACTGGCTCACCCGGCCCTCGTGGAGAGTTGCCGTATTGCCGCCCAGGAGCAGGGCCTCCGATGGTTCCGTCGTAGCATAGACGAAGATCGATCCTGAGGCAGCAAAGATCTTGGGAAGCTCCTCGCGCATTTCCTCCCGAAGCTTGTAATCGAGATTTGCGAGAGGCTCATCCAGCAACACCAGTCCGGCCTTCTTCACGATGGCACGCGCCAGCGCTGTGCGCTGCTGCTGGCCGCCCGAAAGGCTGAGCGGGAGACGTTGAAGGAAGGGTGTGAGGCGCATGAGCTCCGCCACCTTCTTCACTTCGCGGTCAATCACGTCGCGCTTTTCACCGGCAACCTTCAGCGGAGATGCGATGTTGTCGTAAACAGTCATCGACGGGTAGTTGATGAACTGCTGATAGACCATGGCCACATTGCGGTTCTGCACCGAAACGCCGGCGACATTCTTGCCATCGAAGCGGACTTCACCGGTGGTCGGTTTCTCGAGGCCTGCCATGAGCCGCAGCAGTGTCGTCTTGCCAGACAGCGTTGGTCCCAGAAGCACATTCAGGCTGCCGCGCTCCAGCACCAGGTTGGTCGGATGGATATGCGTCTGGGCGCCGGACACCTTGGTGATGTCAATAAGCTCAAGCATGGAATGCCGCACCTCTCGGCGTCTGTCGCGATATGTAGAACGATTGGTTCATGCGGCCGATGCCTTCCTGGCTGGTGTATCCGGTTGTAGCGTCGTTGCACGCTTGGTCTTCTTCCACGCAGCGACGCTTGTCTCGACCGCCGAACAGTAAAGGGCATACTTGTCGGACAGCGCCCCTGCTCGATCCGGGTCTGGCTCAAGCCTGCTCTCGACTTTCACCATGTTCTTGATGGCGCTTGGAACATCCTTGTAGGCACCGGTCGCAACGGCACCGCAGATTGCGCCGCCCTTGGCTCCAAGTTCCGTACCGCTGGCGATTTCGACGGGAAGACCAAGGCCATCGGCAAACATCTGTGACCATACTCGGCTTCGTGAAGGACCGCCCGCAAGGCGAATGACATCGGGTTGGGCAGCATCGGGGCCATTGAGGAGATAGGTGAGGTCGGTGCGATGAGCGAACACGACCCCCTCATAGATAGCCCTCAGGAGGTCAGGCATTGTTGAACTTGCGGTGAGGCCGGCAAAGCCAGCCGGTGCGCCGCGCGGCCCGTCATAAAGGAAGGGAAAAAACTGGATGCGGCTCTCACGCGGAAGCGTTCCCGCCACCATTTCATTGCAGATCTCATAGATGCTGCGGCCCTGCGCACGGGCCAGGTCAGCCTCTGCCCGCATCGCGGTCTTGCAGAACCACTCGAGATTGCTCGCAGACGTCGGTGTGGCCGTTGTTGCCAGGATCTGGCCGGCTACGGGATAGGGTGTCTGGATATGGGGAAGCGGGCTCAGTGCCGGCTTGCGGTGCAACGTGGAATGAATGCTGAAGGTGCCGGCGACAGCCGCAAGCTGGCTGGCCTGCTGCACACCGGATGCCAGCGAGCAGCCAACCACATCATAAACTCCGCGGACAACCGGCGTTCCAGCCTTGAGGCCGGTTTGTGCGGCAACGTTGTCGTTGATCTTGCCAGCCACTTCCGTGGGCGAGCCAACCGGCGGAAGCTTGCTCAGCCAGCCTTCAAGTGATGTCAGCTTGAAGACATCCGACGAAATCTCCGAACGGCTTACATTGAGTATGCCTGCGCAGCCCGCATCGGTCGGATCGGTTGAAATGTCGCCACACAGCCGAAAGCGCAGGTAATCCTTGCATGACAGCACGTGAGCCGTGCGGCCGAGGGTGCCGGGTTCATTGGCCTGCATCCAGGCCAGAATGGCAAGTGTCTGCCCCGGCCAAACTTGCTGCTCGATCACGTCCGAAACCTGTTCCCGAAGGCCGGTTTCATTCCAGTATTCGATGAGCGGAACGGAGCGCGTATCGGTTGAGACAAGCCCATTGCGCACAGGCGCGCCATCGCGATCGATCAGGTAGACGCCACCACCATAGCCCGATGGCGTGATGGCTATGATATCGGCGGGATTGGTTCCGGTCCTGTCCAGGAGGGTTCGGATGGACAGGCACGTTGCGGCCCACATGTGGTCTGCATCGCGCTCGGTCCAGCCCTGTTCGGGCAAAAGCATGACGTTCGGTTGCCGTTCGCAGGCAATTTCATTGCCCGCGACGTCAAACAGCACGACCTTGGTCATCGTACCGCCGGCATCAATGCCGATCAGGCGCTCTCGCAATATCCCTCCCTTCCGACCGGTCCGCTGTGTTTACAGTCTGACATGGGCAACAAGGCCTGCCCGATCTTGTTGGGGCTCAGGCTAGTTCAAGGAAAAGCATTGTCAATCCGCAACGGCAGAAAATTGTTTTATGGCATAAGCATTTGTTTTTAGGGGATTATGACTTTTGCCATTCTGCAGGATCGGCATTTTCCCATTTAACCAGAAATAAAATTTCCGTATTACGGCGTGAATTGAAGCCCACATGAAAGAGTGACCGTGCGCAACCGGAATGAAGTGCTCAGTTTACTGCGCGAGCAGCAGGCATCGGTCACGCCTGTGCTCATCGCAGGTGCTGGAATCAATGGCATCGGCCTCTATCGGGATCTCGCCCTGCAGGGCGTCCCGGCAGTCCTTATCGACAAGGGGGATTTTTCCTCCGGCACCAGTGCAGCACCGTCACGGCTCATCCACGGCGGTCTGCGCTATCTCGAAACCGGGGAATTTTCTCTCGTAAGGGAAAGCGTCATCGAACGAAACCACCTGCTGGTGAATGCTTCGCACCTCGTCAAGCCGCTTCCCACCTGGGTACCGGGGTTCAGCTGGTTCGGCGGTGCATCTTCGGCCGTGCTGCGTTTCCTTGGTCTGACGAAGAGCCCGGGAGCAAAGGGCATCCTCGTCGTGAAGCTCGGGCTCGTTTTCTACGACTGGTTCTCGCGCGGCACCCGCACCATGCCGAAGCATCGCATCGTATCCCGCTCGGCCAGCCTCAAGCAGATGCCGATGCTCTCCCAGTCAGTCTGTGCCGTCGCTGAGTATTATGATGCGAGGCTCGTGCATCCGGAGCGGCTTGCCCTCGAGCTCATCAAGAATGCCGAGCGAGACTGCCCGGCCTCTGTTGCCATTCCCTACCTCTCGCTCGCGGGAATGGAGGGAGACCGCGTCATACTCAAAGATGAAATCTCCCAGGAGAGCTTCACCATCCAAGCTAGCGCGGTGGTGAATTGTGCCGGAGCATGGGCCGACGTCGTCAACCGCAAGCTTGGCATCGATGAGCGGTTGATCGGCGGAACGCGCGGCTCTCACCTCGTGATGCGCAGGCCTGATCTTTCCGCCCAGCTCGGTGAGTGCATGTTGTATTTCGAGACGCACGATCATCGTGCCTGCCTGGTCTACCCCCTCGATGATGATCTCATTCTCCTCGGCACCACGGATATCCGTGATGAATCGCCAGACAGCCCTGTCTGCTCCAGCGAAGAAATCGACTATCTGTTCAAGGTTCTGGACGAGGTTCTGCCCGGCAGCAATGCAAGGCGGGACGAGATCGTCTTTGCCTATTCCGGCATCAGGCCATTGCCCCGCAGTAATGACTCCGCGACTGGCGCCATCAGCCGTGACCACGCCTTCAAGGTGTTTGAGCCTGAGGGCAGCCGCCCCTTTCCCGTGATGACGTTGGTGGGTGGAAAGTGGACAACCTACCGTGCCTGTGCGGAGGACAATTGCAAGGTGTTGCTGCAACGAATGGGCCTGCCGCATCTGCGCAGTACGCTTGACCAGCCGATCGGCGGAAGTGCCGGACTTCCAAGAGACGAGCAAGGACTTCGCGATTTCGCAGCACAAATTGCGCGGCACTCAAAAATTCAGGACAAGGTGGCTGCAGATCTTGTCAGCCGCTACGGCAGCCAGGCGGGCGATGTTGCCCACGCCGTCGCGCAGGCGCCGAGGCCACTTGCCGGAAACCCTCGTTACTTTGAAGGCGAAATCCGCTGGATCATCCGCGACGAACGTACAACGCGACTCTCTGACATCATTCTGCGGCGCACCCTGTTGCCATTCGAGGATGGCTTGTCAAAGCCCCTGATCGAGGACATCGCAGGCATTGCCGCTACCGAACTGGGGTGGAGCGATGAGCGGCTCAGCATGGAAACCGAGGAAGCATTGAGCGCCCTGACCGCGCTCCATCGCGTTCCTTCACTCAACGCAACGCAGTCAGAGCCGCTTTCCCAGTGAGGCTGACGTTCGCCTGACTTCGGGGATCGCCTGCAGCCAGTCTGCATAGGCATCGGCGTAGTGCTGCGCAAAATTGCGGTCCGGTTCAATCGTACGGCTTATCTTGGGAAGCTGCAGAACCGCCATCGGATCAGCGCCGGTATTGGCAATCAGGGCAAGGCGGGCAGCACCGAAGGCAGCGCCCAGTTCACTGGAAGCAGGAACGCGAAGCTCGACACCGAGGCAGGTGGCGATCATCGACAGCCAGAGATCGGAACGCGAGCCACCGCCGATGGCAAGCAAGCGGTCAATCGAGGTTCCGGTGGCGCGGAAGGCATCCGCACACTCGCGCAAGGCAAAGGCAACGCCCTGCATCACCGCCCGTGTCAGTGTGGCATCGTCTGTCGAGTGCTGGAGTCCGATCAGTGCGGCCCGGATCTCGGCATCGCTGCGCGGCGACCAGCAGCCATCGAGAAACGGCACGAACAGCACCTGGCTCGGGGCCCCAGGAACCGAACCAAGCTCCATCACCAATTCCACGGGGCTGCGCTTCAGCAGGCGGGCAAGCCAGTTGAGGCACGAGGTGGCGGAGAGAATGACGGACATCTGGTGCCAGACACCCGGCACCGAATGGCAAAGCGCTTCAATCGCGAAGTCGTGGCTCGTTCGGGCTTGCTGCATGGCCACGAACAGCACGCCTGATGTGCCGAGAGAGACTGTGCCCTCACCCTCGGAAATCACTCCTGTTCCACATGCCCCGCAGGCATTGTCCCCACCTCCGGCAGCGATGGTGACAGGCCCATCGATGCCCCAGCGACTCGCGAGATCCCGGCGCAACTGGCCTGTCACTTCGGTCCCCTCGTGCAGGCTCGGCATCTGGTCCAGGCGCATGTCCGTGGCGGCAAGCAGCGTGTCGGACCACTCTCGCCGGGCGACATTCATCCACATGGTACCGCTGGAATCGGCCATGTCCGACGCCTTGTCGCCGGAAAGCAGCAGGCGAACATAGTCCTTCGGCAACAAAACCTTGGCCGTCCTGCGGAACACGTCTGGCTCATGATCGCGCAGCCACGCCAGTTTGCTTGCCGTAACCCCGGGCGTTGGCTTCCGGCAAGCGATGTCGACAATGCCGGGTACCCGGTTCGTGAGATCCGCGCACTGGCGCTCAGATCGCGTGTCGTTCCAGAGTATGGCCGGGCGGAGTGGCTTGTCATCCGTGCCAAGCACGGTTGCGCCATACATCTGGCCCGAAAGCCCGATGCCCTTGATGGCAGCCGTCTCACGCGGATTGTTGGCCGCCAGGCCATCAAGCGTCTGGCAGACTGCGGCCCACCAATGTTCCGGATCTTGTTCGGACCATCCGCGATGCGGGCGTGAAACCTCGAGTGGACGGGAAGACTGTTCGGCAATGATGTGCTGGTCGGCATCAATGAGGATGGATTTGACACCGGACGTACCGAGATCGATGCCAAGAAACATGCTAGAACCTCCACGCGTGCAGGGCATGGGCACTGTCCCGCACCAGGCCGCAGACTGTTCCACATCGCTTCCATGAGCGTCAACGACCGATCAGCGAACGTCCCGGCGCACCGTGATCTTTGTCTCATGGTGCCACTGGCAATGGAAAATTCATCCTGCAAAGGCCAGCGAGGCTCGCACCCACCCAATCACGTACTTGAATCATGCGGGTAAAGCCGCATAACATAAGGCCCAAATCGGCCGGATCGACGCTTCGATCCCACACCGGAACACATCTAGCGACCGACCGAAGTACTTTCTCAGGGAACAGCCGTGATCGACAGTAAACCAGGTTCTGCCGAATGATTTATGACCTTTTCATCATCGGCGGAGGCGTCAATGGCTGCGGCATCGCGCGTGATGCCTCCGGCCGTGGCCTGAAGGTATTCCTTGCCGAGCAGGGCGACCTCGCATCCGGCACGTCGAGCGCCTCGACCAAGCTCATCCATGGCGGCCTTCGTTACCTCGAGCATTATGAGTTCCGCCTCGTGCGCGAGGCGCTGATCGAGCGTGAAGTTCTCCTCAAGGCGGCGCCGCACATCATCTGGCCGCTGCGCTTCGTGCTGCCCTATCACAACGGCCTTCGCCCATGGCCCATTCTGCGCATGGGGCTGTTCCTCTATGATCACCTGGGTGGCCGCAAGATTCTCCCGCCCACCCGCAGCGTGAACCTGCGTACCGACGTGACGGGACAGCCGCTGAAGCCGCAATATGTTCGCGGCTACGAATACTCCGACTGCTGGGTTGAAGATGCACGCCTTGTCGTTCTGAACGCCCGCGATGCACAGGCAAAGGGCGCTGTGATCCGCACACGCAGCAAGTGCACCTCCGCACGACGCGTCGGGAACCTGTGGGAGATGACAATCGAAACCGAAAGTGGCTGCCTGGAAACGATACGCGCCAAGGCGTTGATCAATTCCGCCGGCCCCTGGGTAAGCCAGGTCCTGGGCGCTGTCGTCGGCCGCAACGATCCTGACAAGATCCGCATGGTGAAGGGCAGCCACATGGTCGTGGACAAGCTCTACGATCACGACCGTTGCTACATCTTCCAGAACGCCGATAGCCGCATCTGCTTCGCGATTCCCTATGAGCGCAACTTCACGCTAATCGGCACGACGGACGAGGACCACAAGGGCGACCCTGGCAAGCCACACATCTCCGAAGCGGAATCAGCATACCTTCTCAAGGCCGTGAGCGAGTACTTCAAGAAGCCCGTCACGCAGGACATGGTTCGCTGGGCCTATTCAGGCATCCGGCCACTCTACGACGACGGTGCCTCGAAGGCGCAGGAGGCGACACGCGACTATGTGCTGAAGCTCGATCATCCCGAGGGCGGAGCACCGCTGCTTTCGGTGTTCGGCGGCAAGATCACCACCTTCCGCAGGCTTTCCGAACACGCGATGGAGAAGATCCAGCCCTTCTTCCCCCAGATGGGAAAGCCCTGGACGCATGATGCCTCGCTGCCAGGGGGCGACTTCGGATATGACGCGGTTGAGCAGCACATCGCCAGCCTCACGCGCAAATATCCTTTCCTCGACGAGGTTACTGTCCGTCGCCTGTTCCGTGCCTATGGCACGGATGCGGAACGCATGCTCGGCGATGCCAGTTCCACTGCCGACATGGGCCAGAGCTTCGGACCCTTGAGCGAGCGTGAGGTCGACTGGCTGCGCGAGAAGGAGTGGGCCTACAGCGCCGATGACGTCCTGTGGCGCCGCTCGAAGCTTGGTCTCCACACCACGAAGGCGGAGCAGGAGGCCTTGCGGTCTTACATGTCAACCGCCAACGCGGTGCAGGAACTGAAGCGCGTGGGGGGCTGAAGCATGGCGGACATGATACTTGCAATCGACCAGGGAACGACCTCGTCACGCGCAATCGTGTTTGATGCGAAGCTGAAGCCCGTCTCCGTGGGCCAGAAGGAGTTTCGCCAGTTCTATCCCAAGTCTGGCTGGGTGGAGCATGATCCTGAGGAGATTTGGTCTTCCGTGCTTGCCACCTGCAAGTCCGCGCTGCGCAAGTCCAAGGCAAAACCTTCTTCGGTGAAGGCCATCGGCATCACCAATCAGCGCGAGACTGTGGTGATCTGGAACCGCCGCACCGGCAAGCCCATCCATAAGGCGATTGTCTGGCAGGATCGGCGCACCGCGGCCTTCTGCGAGGCACTGAAGGCCAAGGGCCATGAACCTCTCTTCGGCAAGAAGACCGGCCTGCTGCTTGATCCCTACTTCTCCGGCACCAAGATTCGCTGGCTGCTCGACAATGTGAAGGGTGCGAGAGAGAAGGCCTCACGCGGCGAACTTGCCTTCGGCACGATCGACAGCTTCCTGATCTGGCGCCTCACGGGTGGCAAGGTACATGCAACAGATGCCACCAACGCTTCGCGCACCCTTCTGTTCAACATCCACACCGGCGAATGGGACGAGGAGTTGCTGCGCATTCTCGACATCCCAAGGAGCCTCCTGCCCGAAGTAAAGGACTGCGCCGCCGACTTCGGCACCACGACAGCGGAACTCTTCGGGTCCGCAATCCCGATCCGCGGCGTGGCGGGTGACCAGCAGGCCGCGAGCATCGGCCAAGCCTGCTTCGAACCGGGCATGATGAAGGCAACCTATGGCACGGGCTGCTTTGCGCTGCTCAACACGGGTACCAATGCCGTGCTATCCCGCAACCGGCTGCTAACCACTATTGCCTACCAGCTCGACGGCAAGCGCACATACGCACTCGAGGGTGCTATCTTCATTGCCGGCGCCGGCGTGCAGTGGCTGCGCGATGGCCTGAAGCTGGTGAAGACGGCGGGAGAGACAGGCAGGCTCGCCGAGGGAGCCGACCCCACACAGCATGTCTATCTGGTCCCGGCCTTCGTCGGACTTGGCGCTCCCTACTGGAATGCCGAGGCGCGCGGCGCGATCTTCGGCCTCACCCGTGCCACGACGGCAAAGGAGCTGGCCAAGGCGACGCTGGAGTCTGTCTGCTACCAGACCCGCGACCTGCTGGAGGCGATGCGCAAGGATATGGGCCAAGCCCAGAAAACCACCCTCCGCGTCGATGGAGGCATGTCAGCCTCGGACTGGACCATGCAATACCTGTCCGACATACTGGATGCGCCGGTGGACCGCCCGCCCATTCTGGAAACCACAGCTCTGGGCGTCGCCTACCTTGCGGGGCTCAAGATTGACCTCTTCCCGGAACCCTCCCGCTTCGCCAAGTCGTGGAAGAAGCAGAAGCGATTCACGCCCAAGATGAAACCCGCCGAGCGCGACGCAAGATACGCAGGCTGGAAGGATGCAGTACGGAAGCTGCTCGCCTGATCCGTTACCCTTCCGGATTTGGTGCCTAGACCAGCATCGTCGTTGTCCAGTGTGGAGGCGAAATGGATTTCGCCGCACACGCATTGAAGCAACCCGCGCATTTTCGATGCGCATCGCCGATGAGGCATGAGTGACACCAAAGTCAATCGAGCTGCCAATCTGGGATATGTCTATTATATGATGATAAAGGGTCGCTGATATACGGTGACCAACGCTTGGCAAACACTGGGACGTAATGGACCTCAAAGAACAAAATGCTCTTGGTTCTCAGGCCGACTCTCATTGGTACTATGTTTCCAAGGCAAGAATGATTGCAGGTCACTTGCCGGCAAGGCGCCGGCTCGTCTTGGACGTCGGAGCCGGTATCGGCTGGTTCGGCAAGTGGCTCATAGGAAACAGTGGCGTTGCGGAAGTTGTGTGCGTCGACCCCGGCTATGACGTTCCTGATCAAACGGTCGATTACATGGGCCATCGTCTGCGGTTCGTTCGATCAGTCAAGGAAACAGACGCCGACGTCGTTTTGCTGATGGATGTTCTGGAACACGTCGATGACGACGTAGCCGTCCTGAAGCAATACTGGGAGTTGGCGCGGCCTGGAACGACGTTCATCATTACTGTTCCTGCGTTCAATTTCCTGTGGAGTGCCCACGACGATTTTCTCGAACATCGCCGGCGCTATACAATAGGAAGTCTGCGCAAAACGATCATCCATGCGGGGGCGCAACCACAATCGATGCATTACTTTTTCGCTGCTGTTCTGCCTGTTGCTGCAGCAGTGCGATGTCTGCGTCGCGGTCGCGTTCCGGAAGGGTCTGACATGGCGGCTGTACCTAACTTCGTGAACTCATTCTTAACCATGGTGTGCGGGCTGGAAAGGCGGCTTTCACGCTTCAACAAAATCGGCGGGCTGTCGGTCGTGGCCGTTCTCAAGAAGCCTGAATGACAAATCTCGTCGAAGAATTCTTTCGAATGGCAAGGTTCGGTGCCGTAGGGTTGATTTCCACACTTGTTCATTTTCTGGTGGCAATTACCGTGGGACACTTTGTCGACACTTCATCGGTCATCTTGATGAACACCTGTGGGTTCCTGGTCGCGCTGGTCGTATCATTCTTTGGGCACTATCATGTGACCTTCTCGAGCTCGCAAATCTATAAGCATGCCTTTGCAAAGTTCTTTCTCGTTGCACTGGGCGCCTTTGCAGCCAGCTCACTTACCATCGTCTTGGCCAGCTATGCCCAGCTTCCGGACATCTGGAGATTATTCGTGGGAGCCATGATCATTCCGATCATTAGCTACATTGCAAACAAGAAGCTCGTATTCTGATGCAGAGGGATTGAGTCGTGGCGCAGAACCAGCAGACGAATGCAAAAATGG
>NZ_JBAXGR010000017.1:0-53919 GCF_037139295.1 Aestuariivirga sp. | reverse complement strand
GTTATAGGTGTGCGGCAGGTGGTCGACGCCCGCGAGCATCGCACCGAACCACTTGCGGTTGGCGACCATGCCGCCCACCGAGATGCCACCGAAGTTCACGCCGTGATAGCCGCGTTCGCGGCCGATCAGGCGGGTGCGGCTCGCCTCGCCATTGGCGCGGTGATAGGCCAGCGCGATCTTCAGCGCGGTGTCGGCGGCTTCCGAGCCCGAGTTGCAGAAGAAGGCATAGTTCAGGTCGCCCGGCGCCATGGTGGCAAGCCTGGAGGCGAGTTCGAACACCTTGGGGTGGCCGAACTGGAAGGTCGGCGCGAAGTCGAGCTCGGCGGCCGACTTCTGGATGGCTTCGACGATGGGCCCGCGGCAATGGCCGGCGTTGGAGCACCAGAGGCCAGCGGAACCGTCGAGGATCGGGCGGCCGGTCATGTCGTAGTAATGCATGTCCTTGGCACGGGCGATCATGCGCGGGCGCTTCTTGAAGGCGCGGTTGGGCGTGAAGCCCATCCAGAACGGTTCAAGATTGTTGGGCGAGGGCTCCCAGTTGGCGGCGCCTTCCAGGTTCACGGGCTTGTTCATCGGTCAAATCTCCTCCGAGCGATGGTCGGTGATAGCAGAAAGGCCAGTGCAAAGGGAATGCACCAGCTTTGCGCGTTGCTTGGGCCAGAGGGGCCCCTTCCTCTCCCGCATTGCGGGAGAGGAAGGGGCCCCAACGAAGTTGGAGGAGGTGAGGGAACCCGGGCTCCTGACCAGCGCCGGTGCCCGCATCCCCTCATCTCCCCGTTGCGTCCCGCAACGGGTCCCTTCTTCTCCTGCTAAAGACGCGGGAGAAGACCGCCAGCGGATGGCTGACAGGCCGTGAAACCCAATTGTCGAGAATACCCTCTTATACCCCAGGGAGCGCGCGCTGTCAAGGACTATTTATCTAATATAAGAAAAAACAGCATCAGGCCCCCGCAGCCACCATCCGGAAACCCGCCAGGACGGCCCTGTGCTGGCGGCGGAGGTGGCTGCGGAGTTGCGGGAGGCTCATCGCCTCGTCCTTCACGAACACGATGAAGTTCATGTTCGTATTGTTGAAAATCACTTCCCCCAGGCTCGCCGCATCCGCCGTGCGGTTCAGAAGTCCCAGGTGCTGCAGCTTTTCGAGGAGCTGGCAGGTCTGGCCCGCCAGCGCCACGTCGAGGTCGGCATAGGTCTCGCCGAAGGGGCTTTCCGGCTGGGTAGTCGAAATCGCCATGGCCTGCCGCCACATCTCCTTCGAGAGATAGTTCAGCGAGTGCTCCACATAGCCGCCGACGAGGGCATCCACGGCGGCCTCGGCGCTGCCGGGCGGGCTGGCGATCACCTCTTCGCCCAGGCGCAGAACCTCCTCCACCTCGAGCGAGACGATGGCCACCAGCAGGTCGCCCTTGTTGCGGTAGTAATTGTAGATGGTCCCGATCGCCACCTCGGCCGCCGTCGCGATCGCCTCCATTTTCACGTGCTCGTAGCCCTGCTCGCGGAACAGGCGCGTCGCCGCATCGATGATGCGGTCATGGCGGATGGCTTTTTGTCGCTCGCGGAGGCCGGACATTCACGCAGTCTGCCCGATATTTGGAATTGACTCAACTTTGTAATTGGTTCAATTTTTCAAGATACAGGGAGAAACGCCAAAATGACCAACCGTCTCACGCGCCGTCTCTTCGGCGCCTCCGTCGCTGTCTTGGCCCTCATGGGATCTTACGCCGCCGCCTCCGCCGCGGATCTGAACGCCCTTGTCTGGTGCGATCATTCCGACCCGAACCTGCTTAAGCCCTTCGAGGACGCCACCGGCATCAAGGTCAACGTCAAGGAGTTCGAGGGCACGGGTGCCGGCCTCGCCATCGTCGACCAGTCCCAGCCCGGCGACTGGGACGTGATGGTGATCGACACGGTGGACGTCCGCCGCGGCGTCGACCGCGGCCTGTTCGAGCCGCTGCCTGAGGACAAGCTCCCCATGGCCGACATTTTCCCCGAGGTGCTGATGGACAGCCATGCCGTGGTGGACGGCAAGCGTTACGGCATCACCGAGAAGTTCGGCTACAACACGATCGGCTTCAACAAGGCCAAGGTCGATGCCGCCGACATGGACACGCTCGGTGTACTGACGAATGACAAGTACAAGGGCCGGATCGCCATCTATGATTACTACCTGCCGGTGATGGGCCTCGCTGCCATGTCCATCGGCAAGAAAACCTCAGAGCTGACCGAAGCCGACCTTCCCGCCATCAAGGAGGTCCTGCAGAAGATGAAGGCCAATGCCAAGGCCGTGACCGACGTGGTCGCCAGCCAGACGGCGCTTGCCACCGGCGAAGCCGACATCCTGATCGGCGGCGGCGAATGGGTGACGGCCGGCATCGCCAAGGAGAATCCGGACCTCAACTTCTCGATCCCCAAGGAAGGTGCCGTCCTCTGGTCGCAGTCGCTTTCCATGTTCAAGGACTCGAAGAACAAGGACAACGCGCTGAAGTTCATCCAGTACGTGATGAGCCCCGAGGGCCAGGCGCGGCTTGCCACCTCGTCGTGCTACTGGGGCATGCCCGCCAGCAAGGCGGCCGCACTGAACGCCGACCAGAAGAAGATCCTGCGCTTCGACGAGCAGCCTGAGTTCCTGAAGCGCGCCCAGGAATATCCCGCACCTTCGGAAGACCTCGACAAGAAGATGCAGGACCTCTGGACCGCCATGATCCAGGGTCAGTGAGCGAAGCTTCGACATCACGCATCGGATGGGCCAGCGTCACACCAGCACTGCTGTGGACGCTGGTCTTCTTCGTTGTGCCCTTCGTGGCAATGGGGGTGATGAGCCTCCACCCCAAACCGGGTGACGGCGCAAGCCTTTCGGCCTACGCGCAGTTCTTTACCAACCCCAGCTACTGGCATGCGCTGATCAACTCGCTCGAGGTGACGCTCATCGTCACCGCCATCTCGGTGCTGCTCGCCTATCCCTTCGCCTGGATCCTCGCCTTCATCGTGCCGGAGCGCTGGCAGAGGCTGGCCCTGATGCTGGCCGTGCTGCCCTTCTGGACCTCCTACGTGGTGCGCTCCTATTCCTGGCTGCTCGTGCTGGCGGAAAAGGGCGTGGTCAATTCCACCCTCCTGAACCTGGGACTGCTCAGCGAACCGATCCAGATCGCCAACACGCGCACCGCCACGGTCATCGGCTTCGTCCACTTCTTCGTGATGCTCCTGACACTGACGATTTTCGCCAATCTGAAACAGCTCTCGCCCAACTACCGCAAGGCTGCGACCGACCTTGGCGCCTCCGGCCTCCAGACCTTCATCCACGTGATCCTGCCGCTGACGCTCCCCGGCATCATGGTCGGCGCCTTCCTCACCTTCGTGCTGGCGATCGGTGATTACATCACGCCGCAGATTTTGGGCGGCAACAACGAGCTGCTCATGCCACAGCTCATCATGATGCAGATCGGCCGGCGCGGCGACTTTGCCTCGGCCTCCGCCCTGTCGCTCATCCTGATGGCGGTCGTCACCGTCGCCTATCTTGCCTGCGCCCGCTGGCTCAAGATCGAGAGGGCATAGTGACCCGCGCCATCGCAGTCGCCTATGCGCTTCTCCTCTACGGCTTCATCTTCCTGCCCGTGGCCGTGCTGGTGCTGTTCTCCTTCCAGGGCACGCTGTTTCCCATTCCGCCCTTCAATGGGCCGAGCTTGCGCTGGTACACGGCGGTGCTGGGGGATGCACGGCTCACCGCTGGCCTCGGCAATTCGGTGGTCGTGGCGCTCATCAGTTCGGCGGTTGCCACGCTGCTGGGCTTCCTGTCCGCCTGGGGCTTCGCGCGCTTCCATTTGCCCGCATCCGCCTTCCTCCGCGGGCTGATCACCCTGCCGCTCACGGTGAGCTACCTCATCATCGGCATGGGGCTCCTGATCTTCTTCAACTGGATCGGCCTTCCGAAGTCGCTCCTGGCGGCGGGCATCGGCCACGTGGTGATCAACCTGCCGCTCTGCTTTGCCATCATCTACAGCCAGATGGGCGATCACCAGGCCAACATCGAGCGCGCCGCGCGCGACTTGGGCGCCGGCGAGATGAAGGTCCTGCTGCTCATCACTGCGCCCATGATGTGGCCCGCCCTCTTCGCCAGCTTCTTCCTCTCCATGACCTTCTCGTGGGACGAGTTCGTCATCTCCTTCCTGCTCACCCGTTTCGAGACCACGCTCCCCGTCGAGATCTGGAACCTGCTGCGCGCCGGCCTCAACCCCAAGACCAACGCCGTGGGGGCGATGGTGTTCGGCGTCTCCATCATCCTCGCGATCATCTTTGAACTCACAGCCTTCCGAAAGCGCCCGCAATGACGGCTCTCGTCTCGATCGACCACGTCTCCCACAGTTTCGGCCCGACGAAGGTGCTGGACGACGTATCGCTCCATCTCGCGCCTGACAGCTACACGGTGCTCCTGGGCCCGTCGGGCTCCGGCAAGACCACGCTGCTGTCAATCCTCGGTGGCTTCCTCAATCCCGAACAGGGCCGCGTGATGATCCGCGGGCAGGACTGCACGGCCATGGCGCCGGCGAAGCGCCCCACCGCCACGGTGTTCCAGGACTATGCCCTGTTCCCGCACATGACGATCGGCGGCAATGTCGGCTTCGGCCTGCGCATGAAGGGTGTGGCGAAGGCGGAGCGTGATGCCAAGGCCCGCGCCATGCTCGATGTCGTCGGCCTTGCCGCCGCCTTCGAGAGGAAGCCCCACCAGCTGTCCGGCGGCCAGCGCCAGCGCGTGGCACTCGCCCGCGCGCTGATCGTCGAACCCGCCGTGCTTCTGCTCGACGAACCCCTGGGTGCGCTCGACTTGAAACTCCGCCGCCAGATGCAGGATGAGCTGAAGGCCATCCAGAAGCGCGTCGGCACCGCCTTCATCCACGTGACGCATGACCAGGAAGAGGCCATGGCGCTGGCCGACCACGTGGTGGTGATGAACCACGGCCACATCGAGGATCAGGGCGCGCCCGAACGCGTCTATGCGCGGCCCGCCACGCGCTTCACCGCCACGTTCATGGGCGAGAGCACCATCGTCACCGGGCAGGTCGCGAACGGCATGATCGAAACCCCGCTCGGCCGCTTCCCCGCCCCGCCCGATGCGACCCAGGTGGCGATCCGCCCCGAGCACGTCTCGCTCGGCGGCCCGATCCACGGCGAGGTTTCGGACGTCGTCTATCAGGGCGCCTTCAGGCGGGTGACAGCGCGCGTGAACGGCATCGACCTGCTGGCCCGCCTCCCCGCCGAAACGATGCTCAGCACCGGCCAGCGCGTGTCGCTCGGCATTGACCCCGCCCATGCCATCGTGCTGAAGGCCTGAGCCATGGAGCTGCGCGTCGGACCCACCGAGTGGTATGAAACACTGCGCTTCGCCGATGGCGTGACGCTGATCCACGAACCGTGGATCAAGCCCTTCTTCCGCTGCAACATCTGGCACGTGCGAGGCCGCGACCGCGACCTGCTGTTCGATTCAGGCCTCGGCCACTTCAGCCTGCGTACGCACGTGCCGCTCGTCTCCGAGCGCGATATCACCTGTGTCGCGAGCCATACCCACTTCGACCACATCGGCTGCCATCATGAGTTCGGCCACTGCGCGGTGCATTCCGCCGAGGCCCAAATCCTCGCCGACCCGCAGAACGACCTGATCCTCGCGCATTATGCCACCGACGAGATGTTCATCGTCCAACCTGAAGGCTGGGACCAGGCGAAGTACCACGTGAAGCCCGCCCACGCGCAGCGCATTCTCGAACAGGGCGACATCATAGACCTCGGTGACCGCGCCTTCGAGGTCATCCACACGCCGGGCCACTCGCCCGGCGGCATCGGCCTGTTCGAGAAGAAAACCGGCACCTTCCTCTCCGGCGACATCATCTATGACGGCCCGTTGATCGACGACGCCTATCACTCCGACGTGCCGGTCTATGTCGAGACGCTTGAACGCCTGCGGGCGCTTCCCGTCGCCATCATCCACGGCGGTCACTTCCCCAGCTTTGGCTCGGTCCGCTACCGCCAGCTCATCGATGAGTATGTGGCCGGCCACCGGAAGCCGGGCTGTCACCTCGGGTGATGCGCCTCGCATCGCCCGCGCAATGTTACCTAATTATTTTCACCAAATCGACAGCTCACGGCATCTGCCATAAGGTTTGTCCTTCGCAACTTTTGGCAGGTGCATCGGCATGTCGGTGTTTTCATTCAAGCGGGTGCTCTGCATACTCGGTGTTTCGGCTGTTCTGGCAGTCGCAGGCTCGGCCGCTTGGGCACAGGAGCAGGTATCTTGCCCACCCTTCGGGACCTTGATCGATCTCGTAAAGCAGCCTTATGCCCTTTGCGCCGGCGCCGAGACTGTAAACTTCGACGAAATCACTTATGCCAAGTGCAAGCTCAAGTTCGGCAACAGCCTGAGCGCGGGGCAGAACTATCCGTTCCCTGCCGATCATCCGCTGTTCAACGCCATTCCACGTGAAGGCAACATCGCGACGGTCAACAAGGGACGGCCGGGGCTCAAGGGCTATGTGGTCAGCACCTATAGCCCGCCCGCCGGCGCCATCAGCCCCCGCAAGGAACTCGCGCTCTACACATGCAACAGCGGCGGCTCATACGCGCAGTGCGACGGCGGTCTGTGTTTCGGTAGCACCACCGGCACGACCTCATCGCTGTGGGGGAAGGTGGGGAAGGGAGAGATCATCTGCTCCTGCCCAGTCGTCACCACTGACACGAGCTTCCAGGTCTTCGGTCCCGGACAGTGCCCAACCACCCAGGAGGCCTATGACCGTGTCTGCGCCAAGAACGCCACGGCAAAGAACAATGGCGCAATTCTCTATATCGGTTCACCAACCACGGGGCCGGAGACATTTGCAGCCTGCCTCGGTCAGCCTGTAACCTTCAATCATTGCGACCGGCCCGCGAACTGACTGCGGCACATACGCCGGCTTCGACGACATCGTCCACGGGACCACTTTCCCGGCCTCGGCCCTGTGCGCTTGCGCCAGGTCACTGATGAGTATGTGGCAGGCCATAGGAAACCCGGCTGTCACCTCTCCTGAATATTCCTCTCCCCACTGCGTGGGGGACAGAAACTAAGGGTGGCTTCTCTCCGCCGCGATCAATTCCCGCTCGCTGTCCACCATGTAGTCACGCTGCAGCGGCAAGGTGTCGACGGCCTTGGCCAGCTGGATCTGGAACACCATGTGCTTGAAGTAGCGAAAGCTCAACTCGCTGGTGATGAGGTAGAACTCCCACATGCGGCAGAACGTCTCGCCCAGCAGGGCCTCTGCCTTGCCGCGGTTGGCTTCGAAGCGGTCGTACCAGGCGCGCAGGGTTTCAGCATAATGCAGGCGCCAGATTTCGGTGTCGGTCACCCACAGGCCCGAGGATTCGATTGCGGCGAAGGTTTCCGACAGGGCGGGCGAATAGCCGCCGGGGAAAATATACTTCCGCAGCCATTTGCCGCAGGTGCCCGGCCCGCCCTTGCGGCCGATGGCGTGGACGAGCGCCACACCGCCGGGCGCCAGCAGGCTCTGGATCTTGCCGAAATACTGCTGGAAATAGGAAATGCCCACGTGCTCGAACATGCCGATCGATACGATGCGGTCGAAGGTTCCTTCGACGTCGCGATAATCCTTGAACTGAAAACTGGTCTTGCTCGAAAGGCCCAGCTCATCGGCCCGCTGCTGCGCGAGTGCGAGCTGCTCCTTGGACAGCGTAACACCGGTGACGTGAACATCGAAGTTTTGCGCGAGGTAGATGGCCATGCCGCCCCAGCCGCAGCCGATGTCGAGCACGCGCTGGCCGGGCTTCAGGTCAAGCTTGGCGGCGATATGGCGAAGCTTGTTCTGCTGGGCTTCCTCGATCGTGTCGGCGGGCGAGCGGAAATAGGCGCAGGAGTAATTCATGCCGCTGTCGTGGAACAGGCTGTAGAGCTCGTTCGACAGGTCGTAGTGATGCGCCACGTTGCGCTGCGACTGGAGCAGCGTGTTGCGCTGCCACAGTGACTTCATGCGCTTGGCCATGCGCCGCAGCGGCTTCTGGATGGGAAGCTTGCGCGAGACTCCCCGGTTGATGGCGAACAGCGTCAGGAAATTGCGGAGCGTCCCCTGCTCGATGGTGAGCGTGCCGTCCATTTAGGCCTCGCCCGCCTTGAGGTCAGGGTTCCAGACGAGCGACCGGTAGAGCGACGGGTCATGCAGCTTGACGCGCACAAAGGGCTCGGCCGTGCCCGCGTAGCGGTGGACTTTGCCATCCGCATCCACCACTTCGAGGGGACCGGTCCTGATGATCTTCGTCAGCATGGTGTTCAGAAGCTTCATCAGAAAAGATCCTCACCTCGCCGGGGTCACGGCGTGTCTGCCCGGTCGTTTGTGCCCTGGGGTGGCCGTCCTCGGCCTGGCGGGCCGGAAGCTAGCCGCTCGGCTGCGATGTGACAACGCGTGAAAGCCGGATTCCGACGCGCATTGCCGTAAACAGCCCTCGCGGGCCGCGGGTCGAGCCGCTATAGATGCCCACATGTTCACGTGGATCGTCTTCGGTTTCCTTCTGGGGCTCCAGCACGCGCTGGAAGCCGACCATATCGCAACCGTTGCCTCCATCGCCGCCGACAAACGGGGCTTCAGCCGCATTGTGCGGCACGGCGGCATGTGGGGACTGGGCCATGCGCTGACGCTGGGCGCCTTCGGTGGCGCGGTCTATGCGCTGGAACTCACCCTCAATGGCCGCCTGGCCACCGGGCTCGAATTCGCCGTCGGCCTCATGATGGTACTGCTGGGCGGGCGGCTGATCTATGCCATCGTCAAGGCGCGCATCCATTTCCACATCCACCGCCACCGCACCGGCGAAGTGCACTTTCACGCCCACAGCCATGCGGGCGATGTCAGGAACCATGCACTGAGCACCCATGCCCATGGCCATCAAAAGGGTGCCTGGGGCCGCAGCCTGGCCATCGGCATGATGCACGGGCTGGCTGGCTCCGCCGCGCTGGTGGCGCTCACGGCATCCAGCGCGCCTTCGGTTCACGTTGGCGTTGCCTTCATGCTGGTCTTCGCCGCAGGCTCGATTGCCGGCATGGCAGCCTTCTCGGCGGTCATTGCCGTACCCCTGTCCTGGACGGCGAGCACGCTGACCTGGGCCAGCCGGGCGCTTCAGGTTCTGGCCGGCATCATCGCCGTGGGAATTGGCCTCCGCACGATCATCGAGACAGCACCTGTGCTGTTCGGCTGAGCGTAGCGCCAACTCCTCCTTCATCATGCCCGGGCTTGACCCGGGCATCCTCTTCAGTGGCCGCCAAAAAAGATCGCCGGACAAGCCCGGCGATGATGAATGCGAGATGGGCGAACAGACCTACTTCACCAGCTGCTTCACCAGCGCCTCCACGAGGCGCGGCAGGTCATAGGGGAAGCGGGCGGTGATCAGGTTGCCGTCCACCACGCAGGGCTCGTCCAGCACGGTGGCACCGGCATTGGCGAGGTCGGGGTGGATGTTCCACACGGCGGTGGCTTTCTTGCCCTTGAGGATGCCCGCACTGACCATCACCCACTGGCCATGGCAGATGGCGGTGGTGGGCTTGCCCGAGGCCAGCATGTCCTGCACGAACTTCTGGGCGTCCTTGTCGGCGCGCAGGAAGTCCGGGTTCCAGCAGCCGCCGGGGAATAGGCAGGCGTCGTAGTCTGCCACCTTCGCCTCATCCATGTAGCAGTCGATCTGCAGCCAGCCGGCATTTTCCATCAGGCGGATGGCCAACACATGGGTCTTGGTGAGCGGGGGAAAGCGCAGGCCCAGGGTCGGGTGGAACTCGCCGATGCGCGGGGCCACCACATGCACTGTGGCGCCATGCTCGGTCAGCCACTTGGTGGCGCCGACGATCTCGATTTCCTCCACCCCGTTCGAGCAGCAGATGGCGATCTTCTTGCCCTTGAGCAGCTCCGGGTTCGACGGCGGGTCGAACAGGAACTTGTGGAGCTCGCGATTGAGTTCGCCATCCGCCGACACCAGAAGCTCGGTCGAGATCGACGGCACAGGCGAAGGCGTCATGAAGGCCTGGGCCCTCAGCAGTGCGGCGTTGGTGGCGCTGGCAGGATCATGCGGCTTGTTCATGGGCGGGTCCTCCAGTTCGTCGTTTGAAAGGCGTATATCAGGAATTGACAAGAGGCGCGAGACGGTTTGTCCTGCGCCGGTGCTTGGGAGGGCATGTCAATGAAGCTTGGATTCAATCTGCTGCTGTGGACGCCGCACGTCACGCTGGCGCATGAGCCCGTTTTGCGGGCGCTGAAGAAGACCGGGTATGACGGCGTCGAGATTCCGATGTTCGAGGGCGACCCCGCCCATTACGCCAGGCTCGGCGCACTGCTGGACAAGATCGGACTCGAGCGCTCGGTGGTGAGCGTCATCCAGGGCAAGAACCCGCTGTCACCCGACAAGGCGAGCCAGGCCGCCGCCCTCGACTACGCCAAATGGGCCATCGACTGTTGCGCCGCACTGGGCGCCCCCATCCTCGGCGGACCGATGCATTCGGAACTGGGCTTCTTCTCCGGCAACCCCGCCACCGCAGCCGAGCGGAAGCGCGCCCTCTCCTTCCACAAGAAGGCGGGCGACCATGCGGGCAAGAAGGGTGTCACCTTCGCGCTCGAGGCGCTGAACCGCTTCGAATGCTATTTCCTCAACATCATGCAGCAGCTGAACGACTATCTGGACGAGGTCGACCACCCGCACGTCCAGGGCATGTATGACACCTTCCACGCCAACATCGAGGAGAAGGACCCGGTGGCTGCGATCAAGACCATCCGCCCGCACATGGTGCACGTCCACATCTCCGAGAATGACCGGGGCACGCCGGGCAAGGGCCATGTGCCGTGGGCTGAAACCTACAAGGCATTGAAGAAGGCGAAGTATGATGGCTTCCTCACCATCGAGGCCTTCGGCCGCTCGATGCCGGCACTCGCCGCTGCCACCCGGGTGTGGCGCGACTTCGCGCCCTCGCCGGAGGAAGTCTACAAGCTCGGCTTCCGCAACATGAAGCAGGGCTGGGCGAAGGCGTGAAGGCGGGCGTGAAGCCGGTCTACGTCATCGGCACCTGCGACACCAAGGAGGCGGAACTCCGCTACGCGGTGGCGCAGGTGATCGCCGCTGGCGCCCCTGCCCTGCTTGTCGATATCTCCACCACGCCAAGCACGGCGAAGACCGACGTGACGCCGGCGATGGTGGCGAAGCACCACCCACAGGGTGCCGATGCCGTGCTGGGTCATGCCGACCGTGGCAAGGCAGTAACCGCCATGGCGGAGGCGCTCGGGCGCTATCTCCTGTCGCGCAACGACATCGGCGCGGTGCTGGGGCTGGGCGGCGGCGGCAACACCTCGATGGTGACGGAGGCGATGCGCGCGTTGCCGATCGGCGTGCCGAAACTGATGGTCTCCACCATGGCATCCGGCAATGTCGCCCCTTACGTCGGCCCCACCGACATCATGATGATGCATGCGGTGGCGGATGTTGCGGGCCTCAACGCCATCACGCGGCGGGTGATCGGCAATGCCGCTCACGCCGCTGCCGGCATGGCGATGAACGGCGTTCCCGCCACGCAGGAAGCCAAGCGCGCCGTGGGCCTCACCATGTTCGGCGTGACCACATCCTGCATCACGCAAGTCCGCCACCTGATCGACAGCGACTGCGAATGCTTTGTCTTCCACGCCACCGGCACGGGCGGGCAATGCCTGGAGAAGCTGATCGATTCGGGGCTCATCACCGCGGCACTGGACCTCACCACGACGGAAGTGGCGGACCACCTGTTCGGCGGCGTGCTTGCCTGCACGGACGATCGCTTCGGCTCGGTGATCCGCACGCGCATTCCTTGGGTGGGCTCGGTCGGTGCCTGCGACATGGTGAACTTCGGCGGGCGCGAGAGCGTTCCCCCTCGGTTCGACCATCGCAACCTCTATGTCCACAATGCGCAGGTGACGCTGATGCGCACGACGGCGGAGGAGAATGCCGCCATCGGTCGCTGGATCATCGAGCGCGTCAACCGCATGGAAGGCCCGGTTCGCTTCCTGCTGCCGCTCCACGGTGTCTCCGCCATCGACGCGCCGGGCAAGCCTTTCCATGATCCGGCTGCCGATGTCGCCCTGTTCGCCGCAATCCGCGAGGCCTGGAAGGCGGCACCCAACCGCCAGCTCATCGAGATCGACGCCCACATCAACGACCCGGCCTTCGCCGAGGCCGCCGTTCACCATTTCCGCGACATCACCAGAGGACAGTAGAATGGCCCGCGCCTATGCATCGATCATCCTGAAGGCTCCCGTCGAAACCGTGTGGGAGATCGTGCGGGATTTCAACGCGCTGCCGAAGTGGACGGGCGGCGGTGTCACCACCTCCAAGATCGAGAAGGGCCTCGACGCAGACGTCGTTGGCTGCATCCGCTCCTTCCACCTCGCCAATGGCGCGCTGGTGCGCGAGCGCCTGCTGATGTTGGACGATGCGAAGCGTTGCTTCAGCTATAATTTCGAGACGCCGGCCTTCCCGGTGAAAAACTACCTCGCCACGCTCAGGCTCTACCCTGTCACCCACACCGACCAGACCTTCGCCGAGTGGGAAGCGACTTTCGACGAGGCGCCAGGTGATGAGGCCAAGTATCAGAAGATCGTCTCCAACGACGTCTTCGCCGGAAACTTCAAGTCGCTTGGCAACCTGATCGCCAAGACGAAGCCTGCGAAGCCGGAAGGTGCCGAGCGCTGGAAGGGCTTTCAGCCCAACAAGGTGTGGACGTCACGCGTCATCAAGGCTCCGGTCGATGATGTGTGGAAGATCATGCGCGACTTCGCCGGCATGGGCGGCTGGCATGGCGAGATCACCAAGATGCACATGCTGAAGCGCCATCGCTCCGACAAGGTGTCCGGCATCCGCGACTTCCGCTTTGGGGACGGGCACCTCAACGAGGAGCTGCTGCACCTTGACGACATCACGCGCAGCTTCTCCTACCGCATCACCAAATGCGAGATCCCGTGGATGAACTATGTCTCGGGGCCCCGACTGTGGCCAGTGACGGCGGACAACACCACCTTCGGCGTCTGGACCGGCGACTGGGTGGCAAGCCCGCAGGACGACGTGGTGCTGATCCCGCGCACCGAGCAGAACGTCTACCAGCGGGCGTTTGCTGAACTGGAGCGGAATTACTTCGGCAAGAAGCGGAAGAAGTAGTTTTCCTGTATTCTTCATACGCGGGCTTGATGAGGGTGGAGTGAGGCCACGACCTCAATCCGTGTGGAATACGTTCTCCATGTCCGCCCACCACTCGCCGTCCTTGCGCGTTTCGAAGGTCACCTGCATGGGGTCGGTGATCTTCCACCACTCCTGCATGCGCGGCACCTCTGCCATCTTGCGCATGTCGACCTCGAAGTTGGTGCCGTGATACTCCCAATAGGCAAAGAGGATGTTCTCCGGCTCCTTGAGGAAGATCGTATAGTTCCGGATATTGGAGTCACGGATGGCCTTCAGCACCTCCGGCCAGACGGCGGCGTGGATGCGCTTGTACTCCGGGATGATCTCCGGCTTCAGCTTGATGACGCGTCCCATTCTCTGCATGTGCGGTTCCCTGTGCTTGCCATTGACCATTGGCGTTCTCCACATGAAGATCGCCAAAAACCGGAGGTGAGACAATGGGTGACTGGACGAAAAGATTTGGCCTCAAGGGCAAGCACGCGCTGGTGACGGGGGCGAGCAAGGGCATTGGCCTCGAGACTTGCAAAGTGCTGGCAGATGCAGGCGCCGACATCGCCGCCGTGGGCCGTGACCGCGAGGGCCTGGCCGAGGTGAAGGCAGCTGTTGAGGCACTGGGCCGGCGCTGCGTGGCGATCTCGGCCGACATGGCGACAGCCGATGGCCCGGTGAAGGCTGCTCATGACGCGCTGGCCTATTTCGGCCACATCGACATCCTGGTGAACAACGCAGGCATTGCCCTCATCGACAGGCTGGAGGATGCGAAGGTGGCCGACTGGGATGCCACCATGGCGGTGAACCTGCGCGCGCCCTTCCTGCTGGCGCGCGAGATAGTGCCCGGCATGATCGAACGCAAGGCGGGCAAGATCATCAATGTTTCATCGCAGGCGGGTGTGGTGGGCCTCGAGGGCCATGCCGCCTATTGCGCCTCCAAGGGGGGCCTCAACATGCTGACCAAGGTGATGACGGTGGAATGGGGCAAGCACAACATCCAGATCAACACCGTCTGCCCCACCGTGATCCTGACGCCGATGGGCGCGCAGGTGTGGGGGCAGCCGGAGAAGGGCGACCCGATGAAGGCCAAGATCCCGGGCGGCCGCTTCGGCATGCCGATGGAAGTGGCAGACGCCGTGCTGTTCCTCGCATCGTCTGCCTCCGACATGATCTGCGGCCACGACCTGCTGGTCGATGGAGGTTATACGGCGATATGACGCAACAAAGCGGCCCGCGCGCCTCAATAGGTGGCGCGGCCGCCCGAGACGTCGAACACCGCACCCGTCGAGAATGAGCATTCCTCGCTGGCAAGCCAGCAGACGAGGCTGGACACCTCATCAACCTTGCCCAACCGCCCCATGGGGATCTTGGACAGCATGAAGTCGATGTGGCTCTGGGCGATCTGCTCGAAGATGGGCGTGCGCACGGCGGCGGGTGTCACGCTGTTGACCGTGATGTTGGTCTTCGCCAGTTCCTTGGCCAACGACTTGGTGAAGCCGATCACCGCCGCCTTGGACGCCGAATAGGCCGACGCGTTGGGGTTGCCCTCCTTGCCGGCAATCGAGGCGATGTTGACGATGCGGCCGTAATTGCCGGCGATCATGTGGGGAACCACGGCACGGTTTGTGTAGAAGGTGCCGTTGAGGTTGATGGCGATGGTGCGGTGCCAGTCATCCATGGTGATGTCGAGGACGGTTGCGGTGGGGCCGGCGATGCCTGCGCTGTTCACCAGGATGTCGATGCCGCCCAGCTGCTTCACCGTTTCGGCGGCCGCTGCCTGCACCGAATCCCAGTTGGAAATGTCGGTCTTGATACCGCCCTGCATGTCCCAGATGGCGACCTTGCCGCCCTCGGCGGTGATGCGCCTGGCGACTGCCTCGCCGATGCCTGAGAGACCGCCCGTGACGACGGCACGCCTGCCTTGAAATCTCATCGCTTGATCTTCCAGTTCTTCATCTTGTCGATTGTGTCTTCGAAACTCACGATCCCGGCGTCAGAGCCAAGCCCGGTGGCAACGAGCCCGGCGGAAGCCTGGGCGAAGCGCAGCGAGGTCTCCACATCCATCTTGTGGTGAAGGGAGGCGATGAAGCCCGCATCGAAGGCATCGCCGCAGCCGGTCGTGTCCACCACCTCGATCTCATAGGCAGGCGACCTGAGGCGCGTGCCATCCTTGTGGGCGTAATAGGCGCCATCGCCGCCCAGCGTGAAGACGCAGCATTGGGCCCCCTTGTCGAGGTAGAACCTGGCGCAGTCCTCCGGGCTTTCCTGCCCCGACATGTCCTTGGCCTCTTCGATCGAAGGCATGAAATAATCAATATAGGGGAGAAGCGGTTCGACGATCCCAATGGTCTCGGCGCTCGCCGCAATCAGATCAAAGGTGACGGTGCGGCCGCGCCTCTTGGCTTCCTTCAGCAGCGTGACGGAGGCCGGGCCATCGAGCTTCTTCAGAAGCCCGGTGCCGCCGAGGTGGATGATGGGCGCATCGAAAACCTTCTCGTAGGCGGAGGCTGGCACGTCAAAGTGATCCGATGCGCCGCGCACGTGGAGTGCAGGACGGTCGCCATTGGGGCGCACGTTGAGGATGGTGGCGGAAGTCGGAACACCCTTGATGCGCTGCATGGCCGAGGTGTCGATGCCATGCTTCTGGAGCGTCATCAGCACCCAGTCGGCCTTCTCGTCGTCACCCACCGCGCCGACGGCGAGGCTCTTCAGGCCAAGCTTCGCGGTATCGACCACCGTGCCGCCGGCGGTGCCGGCAACGGTCAGGCGAATCTCCTCGATGAAGTCGACGTTACCGCGGTCAGGAATGCGGGTGACGGGCCGGCCCAGAACATCGAGGATGTAGAGGCCGATCACAGAAACGTCGTTCGCCATGTCAGTCCCGAATCTTGTTCATGATCGTTATGATCACCGCCAGCACCGCCGCCACGGCAGCGATGCCCCACACCAGCTGCTGGCGCCAGAAGGGCGGCGTTGCCAACTGCGCCTTGCCGGCCAGCGTGTTCGGATCCGGGGGCTTCAGGAAGAAGGCACCATAGAGATGCGCAGCGCCAATCGAGATCAGCAGCACGATGCAGAAGATCATCGCCACCACCATGGCGACGGTGACGACGCTGCGGAACTTCACGCCCGGCTGGGCCATGGGCAGCAGGTTGTTGATGAGCCCGGCGATGACCACCAGCACGCTGCCGATGGCGAAGAGCTTCAGGCTGAAGGGCTGGAAGATCAGAAGCAGCGCGAAGATGCCAAGCCCGATGATGAAGAATTCGAGGCGCAGCGCCTGCGGGCGGGTCATCCCCTGATCATGGTTGCTCATGCGCGCACCGCCTTGCCGTCCTGGCCGAAGAAATGCGTCTGCCGCGGATCGGGCTTCAAATGCAGCGCCTCGCCCACCTTCACCCGCTTGTCGCGCGGAACCACCACGCGAATGTCACCGCCCGAGGCGGTGCGGGCATGGATCAACGTCTCCGCACCCATCGGCTCGATCAATTCGGCCTGCGCTGCAATCGTGTCGCCACCCTTGTCCTGCACGGTGGAGAAGGCGCGGGGCCGGATGCCGACGGTGACCTTCGACGGCCTGAGGCGCGAGACCGCGGGGTCTGCCGCGATGCTGAGCGACTGGCCTGCCAGCATGACGTCGGCCTTGCCGTCGCCGAAGCTGCGGAGATCGGCCTCCACAAGGTTCATCTGCGGCGTGCCGATGAAGCTTGCCACGAAGACGTTGGTGGGCTTGGCGAAGACCTCGTGGGGCGTGCCGACCTGCTCGATCACGCCATCCTTCATGATGGCGATGCGGCTGGCCATGGTAAGTGCCTCGAGCTGGTCATGCGTGACGATGACGGTCGCCTTGGAGAGGCCTGTCAGCACTTCCTTGATCTGGCCGCGCATGGAATGGCGGAGCTCGACGTCAAGCCGCGAGAGCGGCTCGTCGAAGAGGAAGCAGTTGGGATCACGCACGATGGCGCGGGCCACGGCGAGGCGCTGCTTTTCACCCTCCGAAATCTGGTTCGGCATGCGGTCCAGCACCTCGGTGAGGTGCATGATCTTGGCGACCTTCATGACGCGGGCGTCGGAATCAGCCTTGGACAGTCCCTCGTAATGAAGCGGCATCGCGATGTTCTGGCCCACGGTGAGGGCCGGATAGAGCGCGTAGAACTGGAACACCATGGCGATGTCGCGCTTTTGTGGCGACAACTCGTTCATGCGCTGGCCCGCGATGATCACGTCTCCGCTGGTGGCGCGCTCGAGGCCGGCAATCATGCGCAGCGTCGTGGTCTTGCCGCAGCCAGAGGGTCCGAGGAGACAGACCACTTCGCCTGCTTCCACTTTCAGATCGGCATCCTTCACCGCGGTGAAGGAGCCGAACTGCTTGGTGACTTTTCGGATTTCAATCGTCGACATGTCAGCGCTTCACGGTACCGAAGGTCACGCCCCTCAGCAGATGGTTCTGCAGGAAGAAGGTGACGAGGAAGACGGGGATGAGGAACAGGGTTTCAATCGCCGCCAGCAGCGTCCAGTCAGTGCCGCGGCCGCCAGACGAGACCGCCTGGTTCATGGCCACCGGCACGGTGCGCGTGTCAGGTCCTGACAGCAGCAGCGCAAAGAGGAACTCGTTCCAGGTGAGAATGAGGCCGAAGACGAAGGTTGCGGCAAGGCCGGCGACAACCTGCGGCAGGGCGATCTTGAAGAAAACCCTCACGTCCGACGAGCCATCTATGCGGGCGGCGTCTTCCACGTCGAGCGAAAGTTCGTCGAAGAAGCTCTTCATCATCCAGATGGTGAAGGCCAGGTTGAAGGCGGTGTAGAGCAATATGATGCCGGTATAGGAGCCCGACAGCCCCACCACGCGGAACATCAGGATCACCGGAATGATGACCACGATGGCCGGCAGCATGCGCGTTGTCAGGATGATGAACAAATAGGTGTCGTTGCCCTTCAGCGGATAGCGCGAGAAGCCGAAGGCGGCGAGCGTGCCGATCACCAGCGCCAGCAGCACCGATGACGAGGCAATGACGATGGAGTTGAAGAAGTAGCGGTCGAAGCCCGTGGCTTCAGGTGCACCACCCGTGGTCATGGAGCGCATGAACACAGAGCCGAAGTTATCCAATGTCGGCGTGAAGACGTATTTGTCGGGGATCAGCCCAAAGAACGAGGTGGGCGACAGGGTGGGCGGCACCGAGAGGGCTGCATCCTGCGGCTTGAAGGCGGTGAAGATGATGAACAGAACGGGCAGGAAGTAGATGAGCGACACGATGGCAACCGCCAGCGTGCGGCCCCAACCGGCCTCGCCTACGCCACTCGCCTTGCGGAAGCCAAGCGCCTCCCAGATGGAGTTGTGTTCGGTCATGGCTCAGGCTCCCTCGCTGCGGCGATTGGCGATGTAGAGGTAGAGGTTGGTCAGCACGATCACCATGAACAGCATGAGGTAGGAAATGGCGGCACCCTCCGACGTCTTGTTCTGCTCGTTGGCGATACGGATCAGGTGATACGAGATCGTCATCGTGTCATTGCCGCCCTTGGTGAGCAGGATGACGAGGTCGGCGAGCTTGAAGGCCTCGATGGTGCGGAACAGCAGCGCCAGCATGAGCAGGCCGCGGATATAGGGGAAGGTGATGGTCCAGAACTGGCGCCACTTGGACACGCGGTCGATGGCGGCTGCCTCATAGAGGTATTTCGGCACCGAGACGAGGCCGGCCAGCACGAGAAGCATCACGAAGGGCGACCACATCCAGGCATCGGCGAAGACGATGCCTGTCACCGCACCCACCTTGGAACTCATCAGGATAAACTGACCGCCGGTGATGGCGTTGACCACATAGCTGAGGATGCCGAAGGTCGGGTCATAGTAATAGGTGAAGAACACGCCCGAGGCGACGACGGAAAGCATCATCGGCGTCAGCACGAGGATGAGCAGGTACTTGCGCAGCGGGAACTGCTTGGCGAACAGCATAGCCAGCAGGAAGCCGACGATCATCTGCGCAGTGACGGTGAGCACGACGAACATCGCCGTATTGACGAGGGCCGCCCAGTTGGCGGGCGCCGCGATATCGTTGGTCAGGACCTTGATATAGTTGGCAAGACCCACAAAGCGGATCGACTGCTGGTTCGACTGGTAGGCGTAGAACGAAAGCCCCAGCGACCACAGCAGCGGGAAGATGTTCATGACGAAGAGCACGGCGATTGCCGGCGCCACGAGAAGCCCACCGTAATATTTACGGCGATAGGCATTGATCACGAAGGCGGCGGCGATCATGGCCGCCATGGCACCAATGACCAGGAAAGACGCGGAGGCCGGCAGTGCGATGGCAGCGATCACCGACACAATGAGCCCGACCAGAATGGCGAGTTTCCAGTTGTCGGGGGACAGGCGCATGAGGGCTGGCGGCGAAGCTGTCGCTGTCGTGGAGGTCATCGGCACTGAATTCCGGAGGGGAAAAGAAGGGTGCGGGGACAAGCATCCCCGCACCCGGGGTTGAGGCGTGTTACTGGATCAGGCCGGCGTTCTTCAGCAGGTCCTGCTGGAACTTGGCGACGTTATCCAGCGTGGTCTTGGCGTCCTGCTTGCCGGTGATGGCAAGGTCGAACTGGTCCTGCTGCTGCGTCAGGAGCTCGAAGAACTGCGGCACGTGCCACACGTCCTTCTGCCAGTCGAGCTGCGGGGCCCAGGCGCGGTTCCACGGACGATAGGTCACGTACTTCGGGTCTTCGTAGACCGACTTCACAGCCGACTGGCCGCCCGAGGCCGCGAACTGGTGCTGGATGTCGTCAGACAGCCACCACTTCACGAATTCGACAGCTTCCGTGGTCTGCTCCGGCGTCGTCCAGGTGGTCAGCACGAAGGGCTGGCCACCGATGTTGGACCAGCGGATCATCTTGCCGTCCGGACCCATGGTGCCGGGCATCTGGCCGAACACCAGCTTGTCCGAAACCTTGGATGACTTCGGATCGAGCGAGGCTTCGCCCAGGCCGATCCAGTCGATGTTCATCGCGACCTTGCCTTCGCGGAACAGTTCGTCCGACTTGAAGATGTCCATGGTGCCGGTCTTGGCGACGGGCGGCATGTACTCAAGCATGCTCAGGTACTTCTCGAGGGCCGCGACGGCCTGGGGAGAGTTGACCACGCCTTCAGCCTGACCGGTCGGAGCCTGGGTTTCATCCCACACGTTGCCGCCCATCTGCCAGATGAAGCCGTTGATCTGCATCGACGAGAAGTCGTAGCCCTTGCCGGCCTGGAAGGCGATTCCATAGAAATCGTCCTCGGCAGGCGCACCGGCCAGCATCTCGCCCTTCTTGCGGCGGAAGAATTCGCCGACGTTCTTGAAGTCATCCCAAGTCATGGCGTCGAGCTCTTCGCCCGTGCAGGGAAGCTTCTTGCCGTACTTGGCCTGGAAGTTCTTCTGCTCTTCCTCGTTGCAGAGAATGTCCTTGCGGCCGTAGTTCACCAGAACGTCCGGGAACTGCGGGAAGCCGTAGTAGTTCTCCGACTTGTAGGGGTAGGTCGAATAGGCCGCGAGCGGTGCGGGGTGCACGCTCATCAGCGTCTTCTTGAACTCCGGGTCGGCGTCGAGAAGATCGTTGATCTTGCGGTAATAGCCGCCTTCCACGAAGGCGCCGAGCCACTGCGAGTCCGAGACGATGAAGTTGTACTTCTGCTCGCCGGACGTCAGCGACGCGTTGACGCGCGTGTAGAAGTCGGGCCACGGAATGAAGTCGACGTCGAGCTTCACGGTGTTGCCGGACTTCGGCTTGTACTGCTCGTCGAAGAACTTCTTCATGATGCGGGTTGGCGGCCAATCAGGCACCGCCATCGTCAGCGTCACTTCTTCCGCAAGGGCTTGAGCCGCCCCTCCGGTCATCAGGGTTGCGGCGAGGCCTGCAGCGGCCGCGAACCCTTTCATCTTCGTAACAACGGTCATGTCAGGTTTCCTCCCATGGTTAACCGTTAGGCTTCAGGCCGAAAACGTCAGGTCATTGCCTGTCCGCTGGCGGCACGGAAGATGTGAATCTTGCTCAGGTCGATGGCGATCGGAACAGCGTCGCCGGGCTTGAGGCCCGATGCGACTTGTTCGGGAAGCACCATGCGCAGCGTCTCGCCCCCGGCCTCGACCGAGACGACGGTCACGTCGCCCAGGGGCTCGATAAGGTGGACGCGGGATGGAACGGCGGCCTCGCCCGCGGCAGCGGGGCGCAGGTCGCTCGGACGGATGCCGACGAGTGCGGCCTCGCCCGCATTGGCGGAATGGAGCTTGCGGCCCGCAATAAGCTTGCCAAGCGGCGTGTCGAGGCTCGACAGATCGGCGGCGAGACTCGCCTTCACCAGGTTCATGTGCGGCGAGCCGATCTTGCCCGCCACATAGGTGTCAACCGGCTGCTCGTAGAGTTCGTCCGGCGTGCCGCGCTGCACGACGGCGCCATCGCGCAGCACCGCGATCTCCTCGCCCATCGACAGGGCTTCGAGCTCGTCCGGCGTGGCATAAATAATGGTCATGCCGAACTGGCGGTGCAGCCGCTTCAATTCCGCGCGCATGTCATGGCGCAGCTTGGCGTCGAGGTTGGTGAGCGGCTCGTCGAGCAGCAGGATCTTGGGGCGACGGATCAGCGAGCGGCCCAGCGCCACGCGCTGCTGCTCGCCACCCGACAATGTGTTGGGCTTGCGCTCGAGGCGATGCGAGAGCTTGAGCATCGCCGCGGTTTCCTTCACGCGCGTGTCGATCTCTTCCCGGCCAACGCCCTCTTCCTTCAGCGGATAGGCGAAGTTTTCGTAGACGGTGAGATGCGGATAGAGCGCGAAGGACTGGAACACCATGGACACGCCACGGCCCGCGATGGGCGCGGTGGTGACGTCATGACCATTGATTTCAAGGCGGCCTGAATCGGTTGCGACGAGACCCGCGATGGTGCGCAGTGTTGTTGTCTTGCCAACCGAGCTGGGCCCGAACAGCACGAAGAAGCGACCCTCGGCCACGTCGAAGGACAGATTTTCGAGCGCGCGTACTTTGCCGTAGGATTTTGAAATCCCCGACAGTCGCAGTGCTGGAGCGTTGCTTCCGGCCATTCCCATTCCCTGTCTCAGCGGCCCTCTGGGCTCTTCTTGGCGAAGGAGACTAACCTGTCTCCGACGATTTGCAAGACGCCTTTCAACCTCTCCAACACCTGTGGCACAGCCACTTGTGCCTAAACTTCATGCAAACTTGAAATCAGTCTTTGGCGCTCTCCCACTGACCGGTCTGCGCCGACTTGAGCACGGCATCGGTCACGAGATCAGTCGCCAGCGCATCACGGAAGGTGGGAGCGGCAGGATTGCCCAACGTCAACCCGTCGATAAAGTCGGCGGCCTGATGAATGAAGGTGTGCTCGTAGCCAATCTGCAGGCCCGGAACCCACCACTTGGCCATGTAGGGGTGGTCGCCGTCGGTGATGTGCACCGAGCGCCAGCCCCGCGTGCGGCCCTCGTCGCGGTGGTCGAAATACTGCAGCCGGTGAAGGTCATGCAGGTCCCAGAAGATCGAGGCATGTTCGCCGTTGATCTCCAGCGTGTAGAGCGCCTTATGGCCGCGGGCATAGCGCGTCGCCTCGAAGCTGCCGAGCGAGCCGTTGTCGAAACGCGACAGGAACAGGCTGGCATCGTCGATGCCCACCTTCTCGGTCTTGCCGGTGATGTTGTGGTGGCGCTCCTTGATGAAGGTCTCGGTGAGGCCGGTGACGGAACTGATGCCGCCGTTGAGCCACATGGCGGTGTCGATGCAATGCGCCAGCAGGTCACCCGTGACACCCGAACCGGCAACGCCGACGTCGAGTCGCCACAACCCCTGGCCGCCCTGCGGCAGGTCCTTGGAGATGGTCCAGTCCTGCAGGAACTTGGCACGGTAGTGGAAGATCTTGCCGAGGCGGCCCTCGTCGATGAGCTGCTTGGCCAGCGTCACGGCAGGCACGCGGCGATAGTTGTACCACACCATGTTGGGCACACCGGCGCGCTCCACCGCTTCGACCATCTTTCTTGATTCGGCGGCGTTGCGGCCCAAGGGCTTCTCGCACATCACCATCTTGCCCGCATGCGCGGCGGCGATGGCGATCTCCATGTGGGTGTCATTGGGGCTGGCGATGTCGATCAGGTCGATCGACTTGTCGTCGACCAGCTTGCGCCAATCGGTGACGCTCGATTCATAGCCCCACTGATCCGCAAATTCCCTGGCCTTATCGGCATTTCTCGCGCAGATCGTCTTGAGCACCGGCTTGTAGCCGAGGTCGAAGAAATGCGGCGCCTGGGAGAATGCGTTGGAGTGGGTGCGGCCCATGAAGCCATAGCCCACCATGCCGATGTTGAGAGCTTTCTTCGCCATCCGATCAGCCCTCCCAGCCATGCGCATCGCGGACCTTGATCATGACACCGAGAATGTCGTTCCAGGTCTGCTGCTTCATCATCACTTCATTCGGGAACATGCAGCCATCCCAGCAGATGTGCTTCATGGTCTTGGTGAGGGAACCGTCCTTGTTCCTCAGCCACATCCCGGCATGCTTCACGATGTCGAGGCGGCCGTTGGGGTCGGTTACCATGCAGTGGCGGCCGGTCTTGTCATGGTAGCCCATGCCCTTCACCGTGCCGTCGTTCTGGGCGACGTGGAAGTCGATGGTCCAGGGGCGGAGCATGTCGGTCATCTTGACGAGGGCCGCATCGAGCTGGGCCTGGTCCTTCCAGTCAAAGCCTTCGGGCAGGAGTGCCGCCTCGGGCGCATTGTAGCCCATGGTGTAGAGCAGCGTGTGGGCCATGTCGGCCTGGAAGCCGATGATGCCGGGGCGGTCTGTCGCCTCAAGGGTATCGACCATGGCCTTCCAGCTGTGCATGCCGCCCCAGCAGATCTCGCCCTCGGCGGCCAGTCGCTCGCCGAAGTCCTTGGCGACGTCGCAGGCCTCGCGCCAGGTCTGGGCGATCAGCTTGGTGCTGGCCACGGGGTCCTTGGCCCAATCGGCCGGGCTCGAGGCCGAGTCGATACGGATGACACCATATTTGCGGACCCCTAAGTCGCGCAGCGCCTTGCCGAGTTCGCAGGACTTGCGCACGTTCGCCACGAACTTGGCGCGGTCCTCGGCCGAGCCCATGGCGGAGCCGCCGCCCACCGGCGGCCAGACGGGCGCCACGATGGAGCCGATGGCGAGGTTGTGCTTCGCGGCCTTGTCGGCCAGCGCCTTCGCTTCGTCAGCGGTGAAGTCGATGTTTGTGTGCGGCGCAGCATGAAAAATGTCGATGCCGTCGAACTTCACGCCATTGACCTCTGCCTTGGCGGTGAGCGCGATCATCGTATCAAGGTCGATGGGCGGCTCCGAGTCCGGTCCCTTGCCGACGAGCCCAGGCCACATCGCATTGTGAAGCTTGGGAAAATTGTTCTTGCCCGCCATGTTGCCTCCCACGCGGTTAGCTTCTTTTTTGTGATGCTAGACTCGAATCCGCCTTGCTGTCCAGAACTGTTATATTAGTATGACAGCCATGCCCGTGGACCTGACCACACTTCGGCTTGACCGCTCCCGCCCCTTGCGTGACCAGATCTATCCGCTGGTGCGCGGGCTGATCCTGAGCGGCGTCATCAGGCCCGGCGAAGTGATCGACGAGAAGGCGATCGCAGCACAGCTCGATGTTTCCCGCACGCCGGTGCGCGAGGCGGTGAAGCGGCTCTCCGACGAGCACCTCGTCGATGTCGTCGCCCAGTCTGGCACCAGGGCCTCGAAGATGGACCGCAAGGCCATCGAGGAGTCCTTCCTCATCCGCCGCGCGCTGGAGATGGAAAGTGCGGCCCAGGCGGCACAGCACATGAGCCAGGAACATGCCGACCGCCTCCACGACATTCTTGCCCGCCACGAACGCGCGGTGGAAAAGCGGCTGTTCGCCGAGGCCATCGCGCAGGATGATGCGTTCCACCACGCCATCACCGAGATCAGCGACCTGCCGCGGGTGTGGAGCACCATCGAGATTTCCAAGGCCCAGCTCGACCGCTGCCGCCATATGATGCTGCCGCGCGCCGGACAGGCGGAAGCAACTCTGGAGCAGCACCGCGAGATCATCCGTGGGCTGAACAGCCGCGACTCCGCCAAGGCGGCTGTCGCCATGAAGGCCCACCTCGATGCCGCCTACCGCAGCACGGTAGCAGTGCTGGACGGCCCTGGGCTGGTCTAGCGCCGGATCACTGCACCGGGCGCGAGGCTGCCTTGCGGAATTGCCGCCTGCCATGTGGCGTGGCATGGACTAGACCAGCCGAACCGAAACTTCCCGCCCACCATCACGGACCCTGATGACCCGCAGCACGCCACGCGCCTTCCTGTCGCATACCGACATCCGCACCATCGTGATCGGGGTGGGCGTTGCCATGTTCCTGGGCGCGCTGGACCAGACCATCATCGCCGCCGCCCTTCCCGCCATCGCCAGCGATCTTGGCGGCTTCGACGCCATATCCTGGGTGGCGAGCATCTATCTCCTCACCGCCACGGCAGTGACGCCGCTCTATGGCAAGTTCAGCGACATCAAGGGCCGCCGCACCGCGATGACGCTGGCTGTCGTGACCTTCGTCGTTGGCTCCGTTGCCTGCGCGCTCGCCCCTTCCATGGGATGGCTGATCGCAGCACGCGCGCTCCAGGGCCTTGGCGGTGGCGGCCTCATCTCGCTTGCCCAGACAATCGTCGCCGACATCGTGGCGCCCAAGGAACGCGGCCGCTACCAAATCTATTTCGCCAGCGTCTTCCTGCTGGCAAGCCTGCTCGGGCCTACACTCGGCGGCTTCTTCACACAGCACCTGCACTGGACGCTGATCTTCTGGATCAACCTGCCGCTGGGCGCCCTTGCCTATTTCATGAGCAACAATGCCCTCAAACGCCTGCCCCGCCATGACCGGCCGCATGAGCTTGACGTGCTGGGCGCCGTGCTGCTCGTGGCGGCCACGGTGGCGATGATGCTGGCGCTGCATGACGGCGGGACCGTCTATCCCTGGACCTCGGCGCGCATCCTCGGCCTGTTCGCCGGGTCGCTGGCACTGTGGCTGCTCTTCGTCTGGCGCATCCGCACCGCGCATGAACCGCTGATCCCGCTTTCGGTCTTGAACAACAACGTGGTGGCGCGCGGCACCGTGGCGGCCTCCTGCGGCATGGGCGCCTATATCGGGCTGTCGATCTACCTCCCCGTCTATTTCCAGTCGGCCCGCGGCATGAGCACCACGGAGTCAGGCCTCGGCCTCATTCCGCTGATGGTCGGAACCGTCATTGGAGCGACCATCGCGGGGCAGTTGATGGGCCGCATCGTGCACTACAAGCGCGTGCCGGTGATCGGCCTGTTTTTCGCAGCACTTGGCGCCACGTCACTGGCGCTGTGGGCCGATGCCATGCCGCTTTGGCTGTTTGCCACCGTGCTGGCCGTCATCAGCATCGGGCTCGGTACCGTGCTCCCCACCACCACCGTCGCGATCCAGAACGCCGTGGAGGTCCATGAGCTCGGCACCGCCACCGGCACGATGAACTTCTTCCGCCAGCTCGGCAGCGCAGTGACGGTGGCGATCTTCGGCGCGTTGCTCAATGCCTCCGGCATCAGCGAGGCAGCACTTCACACCGCGGGCAGCGTGGCCGCCGGCGGCTTCACGCCGATCTTCGCCGCCACGGCGATCGGCTTCTGCATCGCTTTTGTCTTCATCCTGTGGATGAAGGAGCGGCCTCTGCGCTCCTCGGCGCGGCATGCGGCGGAAGCGGTGGTGGTGGACTAGACGGCGGCGCTCTTCGTCTTGCCGTCCAGCGTCATCAGTGCACCATAGAGCTCAGGCCTCCGATCGCGGAACACGCCCCATGAACGCCGAAGCTCGCGGATCGCGTCCATGTCGAAGCTCGCCAGGCGCAGGCCCTCTTCCGTGCGGTCCATCTCCTCGACCTTCTCGCCCTGATAGTCGGCGATGAAGGAGCGGCCGTAGAAGATGTCGGAACGCCCGTCGGGTGCGGTCTCCTTGCCAACACGGTTCGATGCCATGAGCGGCATGATGTTGGCCGCCGCATGGCCACGCATGCAGTTCTGCCAGTGGCTTGAGGAATCATAATCCGGGTTCGGCGGCTCAGAGCCAATGGCGGTGGGATAGAGCAGTATTTCCGCACCCATCAGCGCCATGGCACGCGCACATTCGGGGAACCACTGATCCCAGCAGATGCCAAGACCGATGCGGCCCGCGGCCGTGTCCCACACCTTGAAGCCCGTATCGCCGGGTGAAAAATAGAACTTCTCCTGATAGCCGCGACCATCCGGAATGTGGCTCTTGCGATAGATGCCGAGCTCGCGGCCGTCGGCATCGACGAACACGGTGGTGTTGTAATGCGCGGTGCCGGCGCGTTCGAACACACTGACGGGCAGCACCACACCCAGCTCCTTCGCCAATGCCGCGAAGCGCTTCACCGTCGGGTGACGGTCAAGCTCCTCCGCCTGCGTGAGGAACTTCGCGTGCTGCTCGATGCAGAAGTAGTCGCCATCGAAAAGTTCCTGCAACAGGATGAGCCTGGCACCCTTGGCTGCGGCTTCGCGCACCAGACGCTCCGCCTTGTCGCAATTTTTCGTCCAGTCGTTATCGGAAGCCATCTGGGTGATGGCGACTGTGAGCATGGTCATGGCGTTCAATCCTTCAGGCGAGCGACTTCGCGGCGGAACGGCAGCGCATCGCCGATTGCTGGGGCTTCCAGTTCTTCTGCATAGCGATGCCCGGCATAGGTGGCCCAGGCAATGGCGGCGGGTGCATTGGCATCGCCGATGACCTTGACGGAGGCGATGCCGTTGTCGGCCCACTCTTCTGCGCGTGCCTTCAGCGCGAGGAACAGCCCATCCTCCGGCAGGCGCGCGGTGACCATCACCACCGCATCGCAGCCGATGCGCTCAGGTCTGCCGGTATAGGTGCAGAGTGCCGTGATGCCGTCGGCCTCCACCGAGGCCAGCCCGCGCGTCACCTTCACATTCACGCCGATGTCGAGCAACCGCGCCTGGATGGTGCCCTGCTCCAGCGTATTGAAGCTCCATTCCGCCACGCGCGAGGCAGGCGTGATGAAGGTGACCTTGCAGCCCTTCTGCACCAGCAGTTCCGCCAGCACGCTGCCCATGTAGTAATGGTCATCGTCATAGACCACGACGTCGCCAGAAGGCAGCGAGCCCGCCATCAGATCGTCCGGCGTGAAGACCGGCGTGGATGCCGCCAGCGGGATTGGCAGCAGGTTGTAACGCGCGATGCCGTCGCGCCGCCAGCGCGCACCGGTGGCGATAGCGATGTGTTCGAAGCCGAAGCCCAGCACGTCATCCGCCGTCAACGCTGAATCGCGATAAATGTTGACGTTGGTCATCTTGACGATCTGGCCATGGCGATAATCGCGCACGCGCGCCCAGGCATTGAGGCCGGGCAGCTTGCTCTCGCGCGTGACACGGCCACCCAGCTCGGCAGTGGCTTCGGCGAGTGCCACCTCATAGCCGCGCAGGCCCACCTTGTGCGCAGCGGAGAGGCCAGCAGGGCCTGCACCGACGACAAGAACCTTGGCGTCAGACTGTTTCGGCTTGATCGTCTCCGGGTGCCAGCCCTTGCGCCACTCTTCCATGAAGGACGAGTTCTGCGTGCAGCGCGACAGCGACATGGTCATGTCACCCGTCACGCAAATATTGCAGCCGATGCACTCGCGGATGTCCTCGATGCGGCCTTCGTCGATCTTCTTCGGCAGGAACGGGTCCGCGATCGAGGGCCGTGCGGCGCCGATGAAGTCCATCAGCCCCTGGCGCACCTGCCGCACCATCATGTCGGCGGAGGTGAAGCGGCCGACGCCGACAACGGGCTTCGGCGTCAATTGCTTCAACCCACGGATCAGGTCTTCCTGCGCACCCTCGGGCTTGAAGCGCGAGGTGCCGGAACAGGCTTCCCAGGTGCCATGGGCGAAATCCCACAGGTCGGGCAGTTCCGCATGCATCGCCACCATGTCGCGCAGCTGGGCGTTGGAGAAGCCCTGCTCGCCGGCCAGCTCATCGAGCGACAGGCGCACCGCGATGGCGCAGGTGTCGCCAACCTCGTCGCGTGCGTCCGAAATCAGTTCCTTCAGCAGGCGCGAGCGGTTCTCCAGCGAGCCGCCATATTCATCGGTCCGCTGGTTGGTGCGCGGCGACAGGAAGTGCTGGATGACGCCGAAGCCATGTGCGCCATAAAGACAGAGAATGTCGTAGCCCGCACGCTTGGCCCGCTTGTAGGCCAGCTTGTGCCAGTGGCGGAGGTTGCGGATATCCTCCTTGTCCATGGCGCGCGCCTGCACGGGGTCGCTGGTGAAGGTGAGGATCGGCGTATGCGAGGGCGCAAGCGGCACCTCGCGCGTATAGAGATTGGGACCATTGGCACCGGAATAGGCGAGCTCGATTCCCGCCAGCGCGCCATTCGTGTGGATGGCATCGGCCATCTTCACGAGGCCCGGCATGTCGTCCTCGTCCCAGATGCGGAGTTCGATGAAGGGGGTGATCTCGGAACTGTGGTGGATTTCCACCTGCTCGGTGAAGATGACGCCCCAGCCGCCCTCCGACTTCACCCGGCGCATCTCGGCCGCAGCCGACGGGTCGCGGTAGCCGCCGCCATTGCAGTGCGGCACCTGGTAGAAGCGGTTCTTGGCGGTGACGGGACCAATCTTCACCGGCTCGAACAGGATGTCATAGCGCGGGTCGCGCAGCATCGCGCCGCCGGCTGGGCCTGAGCCATTGTCCATGAACGTCACCTCCAAACGAAATCCCGGCGCCGGACAATGCCAGCACCGCGCGGATCGACGAAATAGATTATCGCATGACGGAGGATCGGAAATCGCAATTCAGCGGCGATTTCCCAGATGCCTAGCGCAGCGAGAAGACCTCGCCCACGTTTTCGGCCACGGTCTCGACGGCGGCGATCGGGGCGGGTGCAGCGGCGGGAGCGGCAGCGGACTTCTTCAGCGGCACGATCTTCACCGTGGCGACGCCGGCACCCGTCATGCCCAGCACCTTGGCGGCGCCATAGCTGACATCGATGATGCGGCTCTTGATAAAAGGCCCGCGGTCGTTGATCCGGACGATGACCGACTTGCCGGTCTTGACGTTGGTCACCAGCACCTTGGTGCCGAAGGGCAGCGTGCGGTGGGCGGCCGTATAGCCGTTGGGGTTGAAGCGTTCGCCGTTCGCCGTGCGGGCACCGTGCTTGTAGTAGGAGGCCTTGCCGGTCTGGGCAGCGTCGGCCTGACCCATCATCGTCAATCCCATCACAATGGCAACAGCCGCCCCAGCGGCAAAACGCACCTGCTTCATCCTGCAACACACCCGACTTGTTTCGTTGGCGGCGCACCATAGGCGGAAAAGCGGCGAGAATGTGTTCAAGGCTTACGTTGCGGCAACCATACCGTCCAGAGCGATGGCGGGCCGCTTTCCGGCCACCAGATCGGCGGTAATACGGGCCGCGCCATGGCTCATCGTCCAGCCCATGTGGCCCTGTCCGGTGTTGAACCACAGGTTCTTCATGCGTGAGGGGCCGAGGATGGGAGTGCCCTCCGGCGTCATGGGGCGAAGTCCCGCCCAGAAGCTGGCCTTGCTCCAGTCGGCGCCATCCGGGAACAGGGTTTTCATGGTGGCCAGCATGGTCTCGAAGTCCTGCGGCCTGTGAGTGCGCCCATAGCCCGAGAACTCGGCCGTCGCCGTCACCCGCACCCGGTCGCCCATGGGGGCATAGGCCACGAGCGTCTCCTCGTCGACGCCGCCGATGGTGGGCGGATTGTTGCGGCCCGCCATGGGGGCGGTGATGGCATAGCCCTTCACCGGGTAGATGGGCAGGTCCTGCCCCAGTTCGCGCGCCAGATGCGGGGAATAGACGCCGAGGCAGAGCACCACTGCGTCTGCCGTCTCCCGGCCCTTGTCAGTGACGACGGCACTGATGCGGTCGCCGTCCTTCTCGAAACCGGTGACGGTGGTCGCGTACTTGAAGGTGACGCCCTTGTCCTTCAGCCAGGCCGCCATGTTCTGCGCGAACAGTCGGCAGTCGCCGCTCTCGTCATCAGGGGCATAAAGCGCGCCTGCAAACTTGTCCCTCACCGGCGCCAAAGCGGGGTCGCGTGCCGCCACGCCATCGCGATCCAGCGTCTCGATGCGGCAGCCATTGTCGGAGAGGATGCGCGACTTGGCCGAGGCGGCCTTCAGTGCAGCTTCCGAACGGTAGAGATAGATCAGCCCGCCGGTGCGCCCGTCATAGTCCACGCCGGTGCGCTTCACCGTGTCGTGGAAGACGTCGAGCGAGTAGGTGCAGAGCTTTACCTTGCGGGTGGTGTTCAGCGCCGCGCGCTCCGGCGTGCATTCTCCCCAGAAGCGCCACATCCACTTCCAGAAGCGCGGATCGGTGGAGAACTTGAAGCGCAACGCCTGGTCGCCCCGCCACAGGGAGCGCAGCAGGATCTTGGGCGCAGCGGGTGATGACCAGGCGTAAGCATGGCCCGGCGCGAACAGTCCTGCATTTGAAAAGGACGTGAAATTGGCGGGTTCCGGCTCCCGGTCGATCACCGTCACCTCGTGCCCGTCGCGGTTCATCTCATAGGCCGTGGTGATCCCGACGATCCCCGCTCCCAGCACCAGCGCCTTCATGCATCCGCCCTTTTGATCTTGTGTCCGGTCAATGCTAGCAAGTCACCATCATGGCTTCCACCACACATCCGCATGCCTTCCATTTCGATCGCGCAGTTGACAGCTATTGGGAGGCTTCCGCCGACCCGCTGGGCATCGAAACCCCATCACTGAAATGCGAGGAATCCTGCGCCGTCGCGGTGATCGGCGCGGGCTTCACGGGTCTCTCCGCAGCACTCGAACTCGCCCAGCAGGGCATCGACGTGCGCGTGCTGGAGGCGGGCCACGTGGGCTGGGGCGCCTCGGGCCGCAATGGCGGCTTCGCCTGCATCGGCTCGCACAAGCTGTCCTATCCGAAGATGATCAGCCGTTACGGGCTTGCCGCCACGAAGCAGTATTACGAGACCATGCGCCAGTCGGTGGCGCTGGTGCGCGAGAACATTGACCGCTTCAAGATCGATGCCTGGGCCACCGGAGAGGGCGAAGTGACGCTAGCCCACCTTCCGAGCCGCGTGCAGGAGCTGCGCGATGAGCAGGCCTTTCTCAAGAACACCTTCGGCGACGACACGGAATTCCTCTCCAAGGACGACCTGCAGGCACGCGGCCTCGATGGCCCGGGCTTCTTCGCGGGCCTCAAGGGCGACGTGGGCTTCGGCGTCCACCCACTGAACTATGTGCGCGGACTGGCGCGGGCCGCCGCAGGGGCGGGCGCGAAGATCCACGGCCGCTCGCAGCTGGTCCGCTGGGAGGAGACCGCCGACGGCCATCGCCTGCACACCAAGGACGGCCTGCTGAAGGCAGGCCAGGTGATCGTTGCCACCAATGGCTATACGCCGGAGGACGTCTCGACGCGCCATGCCGGGCGCATCATGCCAGCCCTCTCCAGCATCGCCGTGACACGCCCCCTCACCGAAGTTGAGCGTCAAGCGCAGGGCTGGACCTCCGCGCTGATGGCCTATGATTCACGCAAGCTGCTGCATTATTTCCGGCTTCTGCCCAATGGCCGCTTCCTGTTCGGCGGACGCGGCGGCACCAATGCCTCGGATGGCGGGGGCGACGCCTATCGCCCCGTGCTGCTCAAGGCCTTCGCCGAACTTTTTCCCGCCTGGGCTGAGGTCGAGATTACCCATTTCTGGCGCGGCTTCGTCTGTCTCTCCAACGACCTCGTGCCCTACATCGGCGCGCTGGATGAGAAAAAGACGGTGTGGACGGCCATCGCCTATCACGGCAATGGCGTGGCCATGGGCTCATGGAGCGGCCGCGCGGTCGCGCGCCTTCTCACAAAAAAGTCGGCGCGCGAGGAGCTTACGCCCGTGCTCACGCGCCGCCTGTCACGTTTCCCCCTGCCCGCCTTCCGGCCCCTCTACTTGAAGGGCGCCTATGTCTGGTATGGCTGGGAGGATAGCCGCTAGTTAGTCCAGCGCCGCCTCGACCATGATCTCGACGTCGATTCCGGGGGCGGCAAGGGCTGCCTCGACGGTGGCGCGCGCCGGGGTCTGGCCGGGGACGACCCAGGCGTCCCACACCGAGTTCATTTCGGCGAAGGTCGTGATGTCGGTGAGCCAGATGTTGGCCTTGATGACCTTGGTCTTGTCAGTGCCCGCTTCCTTGAGCGTCGCGTCGATCTGGGTGAGCACGTCATGGGTCTGCTCGGCCACCGACTTGCCCAGCGCCTTGTCCGGCGTGAAGCCGGCGAGATAGACCTTGTTGCCGTGGATGACGGCGGAGCTCATGCGCTTGCCGGGTTCGATACGCTTCAGTGCCATGTGGTTTTCTCCTTTAAGAATGAGGGGTGTTTAGCGGCCTTTTGCCACCGCATCAATCACGCTGAGCAGCACGCGCGGTAGCGTCTCGAAGGCATAGGGGGCATTGAGCCTTTCGAGCCAGTGATGGTAATCCCGGCCCCAGGGCCCGATATTGATGCAAAGATAACCTGCCGAGTCCGGCATCACGAAACTCGACCCCCAGATCGGCGTATTGGCGGCGCAGGCCGAGAGGTCACCCGAGGACTGCCCCAGGAAGCTCATGTCCGAAATGCCGGGGAAATAGCGCAGGCTCGCCAGCCCATGCGCCGCGCAGGCAGTGACGATCGCGTCTTCCAGTGCGGCATCCGACAACGACACCGCCGGATAGGGGATGGAGCCGAAGCCCAGGATCACCGCGGGTCCAGTCAGCCCCGACGCCTGCCAAACCGCAGCCGTCACCAGTTTGGCGCGCTCGGGAAGGTCGAGCCCTTCATGTGCTGCCACCTCGGCGGCGATGCGCATCACGTCATGGTGCGGCACACGCGCGGCCAGCTCGGCATAGCGCATCACCGGAATGTCGCGGCTGAGCCTGTGCGCGGCGCGCGCCATGGCGCGGCGGGCGAGCATCAGCGAGATGTCGAACACCTCTTCAGCCGAGCGGCGGTGCTGCAGCGTGTTCCAGTAAAGCCAGCACTGCGCAGGCGTGGTGACGTTGTAACCCGACTTCAGGTCCTTGGCATGGAGTGCCGTGGGCGGTGCCGCGATCTCGGAGCCGCTGGTTTCGGCGAGTTCAGGTGCCAACTCGAATTCGGTGAGCAGTTCCGCCGCGAGATAGGCGGCGTTCGCTCCATCCTCCGGGTAGCAGGCATGCGCTTCCTTGCCGATGACGAAAGCGGTGACGAGCTGCTTGCCTACCGAACCCAGCGCCACGCTGCGGCCCACCGCGCCATCGCCCTGGTCAGAAATCGCATCGAGGTTGATGACAAGCGCGATATCGAGGTCATGTTCCTTGGCGATATTGGATAGCAGCGGTGCTGCTGCGCGCGCGCCTGCCGAGCGTTCCTCTTCGTCGGAGACGCCGAGGAACAGCAGGCTGGCATCACCCGTATAAGCTTCCATCGCCGCAATGCCCGCGGCAAGCCCGGCCTTCATGTCGAGCAAGCCTCGGCCCGGCAGGAATTCGCCCGATTCAAAATCAGCCAGCGCCAGCGGATTTTCACCCGTGCGGCGCAGCCTTGCCACGATCTCCGGCAGCAGGCGCTCGGGCGTGAAGGCCAGGGGCTCCAGCGCGCCATAGTCGTTGACCGGCACCACGTCGAAGTGCCCGGTGAGAACGATGGTGCGGCGGGTTCGCCCACGCTTCAGCGCGAAGACATTGCGGCGCGCATCATCGGGAATGGCAGACGTCCACACCGTGTCGAACTGCGAGAGATAGCGGGCAAGCTTCCCGGCATAGGCGGCTTCGTCAGCAGAGCCGGTAACGGAAGGCCATGATGTGAGCGTGAGCGCGACCTCGCGCGCCCGCGCCGAAATGTCGTTCCTCACGCCAGCTTGCCGTCATAGGCGAGCACGGCGTTGAGCAGCACTTGTGAACCCGCACCGCATTCTTCCAGCGTCGTCGATTCCGCCTCGTTGTGCGAGATGCCGCCGAGGCACGGCACGAAGACCATGGTGGTGGGGGCAACGCGCGCGATATAGGCCGCGTCATGGCCCGCACCCGATGCCATCTCGCGCGTCGAATAGCCAGCTTGAGCTGCCCCCTCGCGCACGCAGTCGATAAGGGGCGCGTCGAACTTCACCGCAGGCGAAATCCAGATGCGCTTTTCCTCCACCGTGATGCCGGTTTCGGCAGCGATCTTCGGAAGTGCCGTCTGGTATTCCGCTTCCATCTTGTCGAGCACCTTTTCATCCGGGTGGCGGAGGTCGACCGTGAAGAACACCTCGCCCGGCACCACGTTGCGGCTGTTGGGGCGGTTCTCCAGCAAGCCCACCGAGGCAACGCCGGGAAGGTTGTTCATGCCCACCTGATGAATGGCCTCGATCATGCGGGCGGCACCCAAGAGCGCGTTCTTGCGCAGACCCATGGGGGTGGCGCCTGTGTGCGACTCCTGTCCCGTCACCGTGACTTCATACCAGCGCATGCCCTGCACGCCGGTAACGACGCCGATCATCTTGGCCTCCGCCTCGAGGATCGGGCCCTGCTCGATGTGCAGCTCGAACATCGCCTGGAACTTGATGTCGCCGGCCTTGGCCTTGCCCTTGTAGCCGATGCGCGCCAGCTCATCGCCGAGCTTGATGCCCTGCCGGTCCTCGCGTGAATAGGCGAACTCCGTGGTGAAGACGCCGGCATAGACGCCCGAGCACAGCATGGCGGGCGCGAAGCGCGAGCCTTCCTCGTTGGTCCAGTTGACGATCATGATCGGCGCATTGGTCTCATAGCCCATATCGACCAGCGTGCACATGGCTTCCAACGCACCGAGCACGCCCAGCACGCCATCGAACTTGCCGCCCGTGGGCTGCGTGTCGAGGTGCGAACCCATGGCGATGGGCGCCAGGTCCTTGCGCTTGCCGGGACGCGTGGCGAACATGTTGCCGACCTCGTCCACCTCCACCGTGCAGCCCAGCTTCTCGCACTCGGCCTTGAACCAGTCGCGCACGCGCTTGTCTTCATCCGAGACGGTGAGACGCTTGATGCCGCCCTTGGGCGTGCCGCCGAAGGCCGCAGTTTCCATCAGGCTGTCCCACAGGCGCTGCGGGTTGATGGTGAGGTTGGTTCGGGACGTCATGGAAAACTCCTTCAAATCACATGCGCGGCTTGGACCGGGCGAGATGGGCTGCATGCAGCGCCAGATCCGCCGCGCCCAGCCGCGAAGACGCCGTGCTGTTCTGGTGCCAGTAGGGATAGATGAGCGGCGGCAGGCTCACATCGTCCAGCAGCTTCAGTTCCTCCGCGTCAAGCTTCAACTCGGCGGCGGCGAGATTGTCCTTCAGCTGCGCCTCGGTGCGCGCGCCGACGATGATGTTGGCAACACCGGGCCTGCTGCCGAGCCACGCCAGCGCGATCTGTGCAGCCGAGACGCCACGCGCTTGCCCGATCTTCACCAGCGTGTCGATGATGTCATAGAGCCGGTTCTCGTCGCGGATCGGCGGTTCGCCCCAGTCCTTCAGGTGGCGCGAGACATCCGGCGGCGCTGCATTGCGGCGGAACTTGCCGGAGAGCAGGCCACCCGCGATCGGGCTCCAAACCTGCACGCCGATACCCTGGTCGAGGCCCAGCGGGATCAGCTCATATTCCGCCTCTCGCGCCTCCACCGTGTAGTGGATCTGCTGGCAGACGAAGCGCTGCAGGTTGTGGCGCTCTGACGCCATCAGGCACTTCATGATGTGCCAGGCGGAGAAGTTGGAGCAGGCGACGTAACGCACCTTGCCGTGCTTCACCAGCGTGTCCAGCGCCTCCATCGTCTCCTCGACGGGTGTCGACCCGTCCCACTGGTGGAGATAATAGATGTCGATGTGGTCGCGCTTGAGGCGCTTCAGGCTTGCCTCGCACTGTTCGATGATGTGGAAGCGCGACAGGCCCACCTCGTTCGGCCCCGGCCCCATGGTGAAGCGCACCTTGGTGCCCACCAGGATTTGGCTCGAGCGGCCCTTCAGGATTTCGCCCACCGCTTCTTCCGAACGTCCGGTCGAATAGACGTTGGAGGTGTCGATGAGGTTGACGCCATGGTCCAGCACCACGTCGACAAGGCGTGTGGTTTCGGCCAGGCCGAGGCTTCCCACCTTCTCGAAGAAGCCGGTGCCGGCGAAATTCATCGTGCCGAGCGAATGCAGCGAAACCTTGAGGCCGGAGCGGCCGAGCTGGCGATATTCCATGTCAAAACCCCTTCGTGAGGGCCGGCACGCTATCAGGGGCGTGGGGCCGCGTCATCCCCCGGCCCGTCCTTGGGCCATGTGATGAAGAAGGTGTAGACCGCATATCCGAGCATGCCTGCCGCGAGCGCCAGCCACAGGCCGGAGCCGCGGCCGGCATTGGCCTGCCAGAGTTCGAAGCCGAGCCACAGCGTGATCGACACGACCATCGCCACGCGCACCCATAGCGGCTTGTAGAACGGGTGCTTCTGCTCGTTCTTGAACATCAATTGCCGTCGATCTCGTTGCCCATGATGGCCAGCGCCTGCTGATAGACGCTGGCGGCGTTCCACTCCTGCAAGGCGGCATAGTTCGGCTCGCCCGGCCGATAGCCAAGGCCGGGTCGCCAGCCATGACCGCGCAGGTAATTGGCGGTGGAGGCCAGCGCGTCGGACTTTTCGTTGAGGTCGATGCCGCCGCCGTTGAGCGAGGAGCCATAGAGAAGGACGTTCTTCGGCAGGAACTGCGTCTGCCCCACTTCGCCATGCATCGCGCCCGTCGAGGAGGATGACAGCACGCCCTTGTCCACCAGCGTCAGCGCGGCGATCAGCTGCTCGCGGAAGTAATCGGGGCGGCGGCAGTCATAGGCCAGCGTCGCTACGGCCGAGATGGTGTTCTGGTGGCCCATGTAGGTGCCGAACGCCGTCTCCATGCCCCAGATGGCAATGAGCGGACCCGCCGGCACACCATATTTCTTCTCGATCTTCTTGAACAGGGCGGCATTCGCCGCCTTCTTCTTGCGGCCCTGCGACACGATGGTCGCGGCGCCGCGCTTTTCCATGAAGGCATCAAGCCCGAGCTTGAAGGAATGCATGTTGCGGTCGGCCTTGATGGTGGCGGTGGCGTAGCTCGTATCCGCCAGCGCAGCAAGGCCGCGTGGGCCCACGCCCTGCGCCCGGGCCTCCGCCGCATAGGAGGCTTTCCATGCATCAAAGCCAGCCCCGGTCTTGCCGCAGGAGGCCGCCATGACGGGTGCCGCAAGTCCCAGCATGAGGAAAAGACAAAGCACGATCCGCCGCATATCAAGCTCCCCGTTTCGATTCGGACCCGAACACTGCCATTACACGCTCAGGCTGTCACGGCACGATATCGGGTCGCGCCACGGGCTTGGGTTGCGTCAGCCCCTTCCAGATGGCGTTCGCCACGTTCACGGGTGCATTGGGTTCGCGGCGGACGAACTCGCCGTCACCGGGCTTGGCCCGCATGTCGCCCTCATGCCAGGCGATGCGCCCGCGCGAGAACACGGTGCGCGGCACGCCGGTGCAGGTGTAGCCCTCGAACACGTTGTACTCGATGCGCGACACCTGATTCTTGGCGCGAATGGTCTTGGTGGCCTTCGGGTCCCAGATCACGAGGTCGGCGTCAGAGCCCACCATGACGGCACCCTTCTTCGGATACATGTTGAGGATGCGCGCGATGTTGGTGGAGGTGGCGGCGACGAATTCCTCCTTGGTCAGGCGGCCCGTATTCACGCCGGCGTTCCACAGCACCGCCAGCCGGTCTTCCAGGCCGCCCGTGCCATTGGGGATCTTGGTGAAGTCGCCGATGCCATTGCGCTTCTGCGCGATGGTGAAGGAGCAGTGATCGGTGGCGACGACCGAAAGCGTGCCGGACTGCAGCCCCGCCCACAGCGAATCCTGGTGCTTCCTGTTGCGGAAGGGCGGGCTCATCACGCGGCCCGCCGCATAGTCCCAGTCCTTGTTCTGGTATTCCGAGTCATCCAGCACGAGATACTGCACCAGCGGTTCGCCGAACACGCGCTGGCCGGCCTGCTTGGCACGCCGGATCGCATCATGCGTCTGCTCGCAGGAGACGTGCACGATATAGAGCGGGCAGCCCGCCATGTCGGCGATCATGATGGCGCGGTTCGCGGCCTCGCCTTCCACTTCCGGCGGGCGCGAATAGCTGTGCCCCTCGGGGCCGGTGACGCCGCGCGCGAGAAGGTCAGCCTGCATGCGCGCAACCACGTCGCCGTTTTCGGCATGGACCAGCGGCAGTGCGCCCAGCTGGGCGCAGCGGCGGAAGGAATTGTAGAGCTCGTCGTCATTCACCATCAAGGCGCCCTTGTAGGCCATGAAGTGCTTGAAGGTGTTGATGCCATAGGTCTTCACGACGGTTTCCATCTCGTCGTGGATCTGGGCCGACCACTGCGTCACCGCCATGTGGAAGGAATAGTCCGCGCAGGCCTTCTCGGCCTTGTGCCGCCACGCCTGATAGGCGGCGAGCATCGATTCGCCCGGGGCCGGAATGCAGAAGTCGACGATCATCGTGGTGCCGCCGGAAAGGCCTGCCTTGGTGCCCCATTCGAAATCATCCGCCGAGACCTTGCCCATGAACATCAGTTCCATGTGGGTGTGCGGGTCGATGCCGCCCGGCATGATGTAGCAGCCACCCGCATCGACGATCTCGGCACCCGTCGGCGCATCGAGTTTCGTTGCGATGGCGACGATCTTGCCGCCGTCGATCAGCACGTCGGCGCGCTGCGAGTGATCATGGTTCACGACGGTGCCGCCGCGGATCAAAGTGCTCATGGCTGCTCTCTCCTTCAACGAACGCAAAAAAGAAGAAGGGCCCTCTCCACGAGGGAGAGGGCCCCGCTCATTACTGCAGCGTCTTGGCCTTGTCGGTCACGACAGAGGTCCAGGCACCTTCCGGCTTCTTGGAGATGACCGGGTCGGAACCGCCCTTCATGAGGGTCGCCACGGTGCGGTCGGCGGCGGCCACGTCCAGCGTGCCGTCGGAACCGGCGGTGAGCTTGTTCACCTCTCCCATCATGCGCTTCTGGTGATCGATGGTCTGGGCGCCAGACGCGTCGTTGTCGAGAACGATCTGGGCGGCTTCATCGCCATTGGCGCGGGCATAGTCCCAGCCCTTCTCGGAGGCCTTGACGAACTTCGCCATGGTCTCGACGAAGGCCGGGTCCGCCAGCTTGCCTTCGAGCACATAGAGGCCGTCTTCCAGCGTGGCCACGCCCTGGTCCTCATACTTGAAGGTGATGAGCTCTTCCGGCTTCATGCCGGCCTCGATCAGCTGCCAGTACTCGTTGTAGGTCATAGTCGAGATGCAGTCGGCCTGCTTCTGCAGGAGCGGGTCGACGTTGAAGCCCTGCTTGATGACCGTGACGCCATCAGCACCACCGGTGGTGGGCAGGCCAAGCTGGCTCATCCACGACAGGAAGGGGTACTCGTTGCCGAAGAACCACACGCCCAGCGTCTTGCCCTTGAAGTCGGCCGGGGTCTTGATGCCGGTGTCGACGCGGCAGGTGAGCATCATGCCCGACTTGGCGAAGGGCTGCGCGATGTTGACGACGGGCGAGCCCTTCTCGCGGGTGGCGAGCGCGGACGGCATCCAGTCGACGACCACGTCAGCGCCGCCGCCGGCCAGCACCTGCTGCGGGTTGATGTCGGGGCCGCCCGGCATGATGGTCACGTCGAGGCCGGCGTCCTTGTAGAAGCCCTTGGCGGCGGCCACGTAGTAGCCGGCGAACTGCGCCTGCGTAACCCACTTCAGCTGCAGCTTCACGGCCTCGGCCATGGCGGCCGAGCCGCTCATCAGCAGCGCACCTGCGGCCGCGGCCGCCATCAGAAATTTCTTCATTGTCCCTGTCTCCTCCGGTTTTGTTGACGTCGTTCGCCGCCTACCTTCTGTAGGACGGATGCCAGAAGGTCACCCGGCGTTCGAGGAACACCAGGAGACCGTAGAAAGCCGAACCCGTGATGGCAGCCACCACGATCTCGGCCCAGACCATGTCCAACCCCAGTCTGCCAACTTCCGTCGAGATGCGGAAGCCCATGCCGACGATGGGCGTGCCGAAGAATTCGGCAACGATGGCGCCGATCATGGCAAGAGTGGAATTGATCTTGAGCGCATTGAAGATGAAGGGCATGGCGGCAGGAAGCCTGAGCTTCACCAGCGTCTGCCACCAGGAGGCGCCATAGCTGCGCATCAGGTCGCGCTCCAGGTGGCCGGAGGCCTGAAGCCCCGCCACGGCATTGATGAGCATGGGGAAGAAGGTCATGACCACGACCATCGCCGCCTTGGACGGCCAGTCGAAGCCGAACCACATGACCAGGATGGGGGCGACGCCGACGATGGGCAGCGCCGCCACGAGGTTGCCCAGCGGCAGAAGCCCGCGTTGCAGGAAGGGAATGCGGTCGCACAGCAGCGCCGCGAGGAAGCCCGAGAGCGAGCCAATGATCCAGCCGGGGATGACGGCGCGCAGCACCGTCTGGATGAAGTCCACCCACAGGATGGGCAGCGAGGCGATGAGCTTGTTCCAGATGTCGGAGGGTGCGGGCAGCAGCACGGCGGGAACCCCGAAGCCCTTGACGATCAGCTGCCACAGGATCAGCACGCCGATGCCGAACACGGCGGGATAAAGAATATCGGTGAGGCGCGACTTCGTCACGGCTTCACCCCCATGCGCTTGAGGGTAAAGCGCTCGGCCACGCCGACCAGCCAGACGAGGGCCGCGGCGAGGAAGCTCCCCATGAACAGCGCCGCCCAGATCTGCACCGTCTGGCCATAATAGGAGCCCTGCAGCAGCCGTGCTCCGATGCCGGCGATGGCGCCGGTCGGCAATTCACCCACGATGGCACCGGTGAGCGCGATGGCCACTGCCACCTTCAGCGAGGTGAACAGGAACGGCACCGAAGACGGAAAGCGCAGCTTCCACAACACCTGGGACGTGGAGGCGTGATAGGTGCGCATCAGGTCAAGTTGTGTCGTCTCGGGAGAGGTCAGGCCCTTCACCATGCCGATGGTGACGGGGAAGAAGCACAGATACATCGAGATCAGCGACTTCGGCACCAGCCCTGTGAAGCCGATGGAGCCCAGCACCACGATGACCATGGGCGCGATGGCGAGGATGGGGATCGTCTGCGAGGCGATGATCCACGGCATCAGGCTTTTCGCCAGGAACGTCACATGCACGATGGCAATGGCCAGCACCACGCCCAGAAGCGAACCCAGAACGAAGCCCAAGAGCGTGGAGGAGAGCGTGATCCACCCGTGATAGATCAGCGATTTCGGCATCCACGGCGCAAAGGTGAACACGCTCTTCCACAGCTCCTGCGCAATCTGGTGCGGTGCCGGGATCACCGGCCGCGCATCGTTCCACGAGAAGGCGAGGATGTTGGAAAGGCCGCCGCCCGCCGCTTCGATCTTCGGCCCGGTGATCACCCAGTTCATGGGGATGGCGGCGAGATACCACGCAAGCAAGATGCCGAGGCACACAACCGTTACGGGGAAGGCATTGCCCTTCTCGCGGGGCACAGGCGTCGCGGCGATGGCGGGTGCAGCGCTCACTCAGTCCTCATAGCTATGGCCGGCCTTCAGCCCTTCGCGCACCCGGTGCGCAAGCTTCAGGAACTCCGGGGTCTCGCGAATGTCGAGGGTACGGTTGCGTGGCAGGTTGGTTTCGATCACATCGATGATGCGGCCGGGGCGCGGGCTCATCACCACGATCTTGGAGGACAGGAACACCGCTTCCGGAATGGAGTGGGTGACGAACACCACGGTCTTCTTGGTGCGGCCCCACAGTTCCAGCAATTGCTGGTTCAGCTTGTCGCGCACGATCTCGTCGAGGGCACCAAACGGTTCGTCCATCAGCAGGAGCTTGGGGTCGAAGGCCAGCGCACGCGCGATCGACACGCGCTGCTGCATGCCGCCTGACAGCTGCCAGGGGTATTTCTTCTCGAAGCCCTTGAGGTTGACGAGCTCGAGGTTCTTCGCAATCCGCTCCGCCGCATGGTCCAGCCCCATGATCTCCAGCGGTAGCCCGACGTTGCGTTCGACGGTGCGCCAGGGGTAGAGCGCCGGGGCCTGGAACACATAGCCATAGGCACGCTTGAGGCGGGCCTCCTGCGGCGTCATGCCGTTGACGGTGATGGTGCCGGATGTCGCCTGCTCGAGATCGGCGATGACGCGCAGAAGGGTTGTCTTGCCGCAGCCCGAGGGTCCGATGAAGGAGACGAAATCGCCGTCCTCCACCTCCAGATTGACCTTGGACAGCGCATAGACCGGCGCGTCCGCCGTCTGGAATACGAGGCTCAGCTCGCGCGCCGAAATGACCGGGCCCGCCAACTCCGCTCCTCCCCTCTCAATCTTGTTGCTTGTGCGAAAGCTATCCGCTCTTGACCAAGTGATCAAGAATTAACAAGGTGGTGACATGGGAGACGCCAAGACAATCCCACGGAAAACCCGCATCCAGGCCCAGAACGAGGAGCTGATTCTCAAGGCCGCCCTGGAGGTGTTCTCGGCCTATGGCTTCCGTGGCGCCACGGTGGACCAGATCGCCACGGGCTGCGGCCTGTCCAAGCCCAACCTGCTCTATTACTTCCGGCGCAAGGAAGATATCTACGTCGCGGTGCTGGAGCACACGCTGCACGACTGGCTGGAACCCTTGCGCGGCCTTGACCCCGCCGGCGAGCCGATCGACGAGATCGCCCGCTACATCCGCACCAAGATCAGGCTTTCGCGCGACAACCCCAAGGCCTCGCGCCTCTTCGCCAACGAGATCCTGCATGGCGCCACCGCCATCGGCGCCTATCTGAAAGGTCCTCTGAAGGAGCTGGTCGACCAGAAGGCCGCCATCATCCGCGGCTGGATCGCCGACGGGCGACTGAACGCGGTCGACCCCCACCACCTGATCTTCGCCATCTGGGCCACCACCCAGCATTACGCCGACTTCGAACCGCAGGTGAACGCCGTGGTGGGAAGCGCGCCTGACGTGATGTTGAAGGCGGAAGAGACGTTGACGAAGCTGTTCGTCGAGGGCCTGCGTCCGCGGTAACGCACCTCAGCCCCTCGGCGCGTAATCCGCCCCGTTCACCGTCTTCGGCCGCCCGTCGAGGTGCAGTGCAGCCACCCGTTCCGGCGTCTCGGCGATCACCTTCCCCCGCTTTACCACCTTCAGCCGGTTGGCCTTCAGCCTCAGTGCCTCCACCGGGCTCTTCGCCTGAAGCACCACGAAGTCGGCATTGCAGCCTTTCTCCAGCCCATAGCCTTCAAGCTGCATGGCCTTGGCGGGGTTCACCGTTACGGCATCGACGGCCCAGGCCATCTGCTCCTGGTTGGTCATCAGCCCCACATGGATACCCATGGAGGCCGCCTCCAGCATGTCGCCCTGGCCCAGCGGGTACCACGGGTCCATCACGCAATCATGCCCGAAGGACACGTTGATTCCGGCCGCGCGCAGTTCCGGCACGCGCGTCATGCCGCGGCGCTTGGGGTAGGTGTCGTGTCGCCCCTGCAGCGTGATGTTGATGAGCGGGTTCGGCGTTGCATGCAGCCGCGCCTCCGCCATCAGCCCGATCAGCTTCGAGGCATAGTAATTGTCCATCGAATGCATGGAGGTGAGGTGCGAGCCGACGACGCGCCCCTGCAGCCCCAGTCGCTGCGTTTCATAGACGAGGGTTTCGACATGACGCGACAGCGGATCATCCGTCTCATCGCAGTGGATGTCGACGAGAAGCCCGCGCTCCGCCGCGATCTCGCACAGCTCCGTCATGCTGCGCGCGCCATCCGCCATGGTGCGTTCGCCATGCGGAATGCCGCCCACCACATCGACGCCTAAGTCGAGGGCGCGCAGCAGGTTCTTCTTGGCATTGGGGTCGCGGTAGAAGCCATCCTGCGGGAAGGCGACGAGCTGCAGGTCGATATAGGGCTTGATGCGCTTTCTCACTTCAATCAGCGCCTCGACGCAGAGCAGGCGATCATCGCACACATCCACATGGGTGCGGATGGCGAGCAGGCCTTGGCTGACCGCGAGGTCGCAATAGCGCATGGCCCGCTCGATCACCGCCTCATGCGTCAGCTGCGGTTTCAGTTCGCCCCACAGCCTGATGCCTTCGAGCAGTGTGCCGGACTGGTTGTAGCGCGGCATCCCCAGCGACAGCGTCGCATCCATGTGGAAATGCGCATCGATGAAGGGCGGCAACACGAGGTAGCCCTTGGCATCGATGGTCTCGCGCGCATCAGCGGTGATCGACGGCGAGACCTCAGCAATCCTGCCGCCCACGCAGGCGATGTCCACCTTGCGCCCGTCCGCCAGAACTGCGTTCTTCACCAGTAGATCGATCATGAAGCCCCCAATTTTTGAACGAGAGTAACCTCACTCTCCACCATCATGCCACCCCCATGTTCATCATCGCCGGGCGTGACCCGGCGATGATGAAGGTGAAGAGAAAGAAGAACCTCAGGCCAGCTTCTTCAGCTCCGCCAGAATGGCCGCACCCATCTGGGTGGTCGTGGCATTGGCAGGCTGGTCGCCCGCGATGTCCTTCGTCCGGATGCCCTTGGCCAGCACGGCCGAGATCGCCTGGTCGAGCTTGTCGGCCCATTCGCCAAACCCCAGCGAATAACGCAGCGCCATGCCGAAGCTGGCGATCATGGCGATGGGGTTGGCAGCGCCCGTGCCGGCGATGTCGGGCGCCGAGCCATGCACCGGCTCATAGAGCGACTTGCGGCGGCCCGTCTTCGCGTCAGGCGCGCCGAGCGAGGCCGACGGCAGCATGCCGAGCGAACCCGTGAGCATCGCCGCCACGTCGGAGAGTACGTCGCCAAACAGGTTGTCGGTGACGATTACGTCATACTGCTTCGGCCAGCGGACGAGCTGCATGGCGCAGTTATCAGCCAGCACGTGCTCGAGCTTGATCTCGGGATATTCTGCGGCATGGATGCGGGTGACCACCTGGTTCCAGAGAACGCCGGTCTTCATCACGTTGCGCTTCTCGGCGGAAGAGACCTTCTTCTTGCGCGTCTTCGACAGCTCGAAGGCGACGCGCGCGATGCGCTCGATCTCGTAGGTCTCGTAGACCTGCGTGTCGATGCCGCGCTTCTGGCCATTGCCAAGATCGGTGATGGTCTTGGGCTCGCCGAAATAGACGCCACCCGTCAGCTCGCGCACGATCAGGATGTCGAGGCCCTCGACCACATCGCGCTTGAGCGAGGAGGCATCGGCAAGGGCGGGATAGCAGATGGCCGGGCGCAGGTTGGCGAAGAGGCCTAAGTCCTTGCGCAGGCGAAGCAGGCCCGCCTCGGGGCGCACGTCATAGGGAACCTTGTCCCACTTCGGCCCGCCCACGGCGCCGAAAAGCACGGCGTCGGAGGCCATGGCCTTGGCCATGTCGGCGTCGGAGATGGCCTGGCCATGCGCGTCATAGGCAGAGCCGCCAACGAGGCCGCGGTCGACCTCGAACCTGGCAATGCCTTCAGCATTGAACCAGGCGATGATCGCCTCGACTTCCTTCATCACCTCCGGGCCGATGCCGTCGCCCGGAAGCAGGAAAAGATTGAAGCTCGCCATGAGAAAACGCCCCGATGGATTGAAATCGGGGCGATGGGTAGCGGCTTAAGACCTTGGAAGCAAGTGCCGATTAGACGGGCTGGACGCGCACCACGCGAAAGGTCCGCAGGTCCTCGTCCTCGCGGATCGAGACATATTCACCCACCTTGAAGGCATGGTCGCCGAAGCGGTAGCCCGCCTCGTCGTCTTCCTCGTCGGAGGCGATGTCATAGTGGAAGGCCCAGCTGCCGCCACCCTTTCGAACCAGGTGGCCGATGTCGTCTGCCTCGCCCGGCCGGAAGCGCACCACGCGGCAATTCGCGCGGCGCTTGTGCCATTCATTGGCGTCGATCTTGCCGTTCCCGTCGAGGGGCGCCGCGAATTCATAGCCGATGGCATGGGAGCCCTCGGGATGATCGTGGTCGCGGGCCAGTTCGAGACGGATCTTCGTCAGCATTCTTTTCTCCTCAATGAGACATCAGCACGGGGCAGACGAGGCGGTTTAACACGAAGCGCGTCGCACCCCCGAAAATGAATTCGGCCAGCCGGCTGTGGCCATAGGCACCCATGACGATCAGTCCGGCCCCGGAGTCCGCGGCACAGCGCATCAGCGCCTGGCCCTCGTCCTGCCCGTCGGTGGGGTAGCCTTGCGCCTCCGCCTTCACGCCATGGCGCGCCAGGGCCTCCGCAAGATCGGCACCCGCCACGCTGCCGCGCAGGCTCGGGTCCTTCTGCGGGTCGATGCGCACCACGCGCACCTTGGCGGCCTTCTTCAGCAGCGGCAGGGCATCAAAAGTAGCGCGCGACGCCTCCCGCCCGCCGTCCCAGCCGATGATCACCTCGTTGAGCGATAGCGTGGCATTGCCCTTGTAGGGCAGCACGATGACCGGGCGGCCCAGCGCCATTACCGTCTGTTCGACGAAGTCACGCTCGACGCCGGTGATCTCTTCCGGATTGGTGGCGGAGACGATCACGAGGTCAGCCACGCGGCCCGAAGACACCACCTCGTCGGCGATCACCGGTGTGCGCGCGTCAACCTGATGGAAATCATGCGACAGACCCTCGCGCTGCATCGCCGCCTCGAAGGCCTGCTTCACGCGTGCGCCATTGTCCTTGAAGAAGCTGCGGTTGCCCTCGAACACCTGGGGTGCCGCCTCGAAGCCGACCGACGGATAGACCTGCACGGCAGGCACCACATAGCGGCCGGACACATGCGCACCCGTCTCGCGCGCCAGCGTCACGGTGGCGGCAACGAGTTCGGCAAGGCGGCCCACTTCATTGAGGGAGACCAGGATTGTCTTGTAACTCATCGCTTCATCCTCTCGGTTCAGTGTGAGTTATGGGCAGGATGGCAGCACGGGTCTTTGACCCCGATCAACGCCGATGGCTGTCCTGTCCGGCAGACTGCGCAAGACGCTCGAGGTCCGGCACCATGATCAGGCGGTTGGTGCTGAGACGCACGACATTCGACGTCTTGAGGCGGGTCAGCTGGCGGCTCACCGTCTCGATGGTGAGGCCAAGGTAATCCGCCATGTCGGAGCGGGTCAGCGGCAGCTCGAAGGCTGCGGTGCCCAGCGTGTTCTTGTGCACGCAGCCGGTCAGCAGGCTGCGCCGCGCCAGCATGTAGAGGAAGCTTGCCACCTTCTCCTCCGCCGTCTTGCGACCGAGGAGGAGCATCCAGTCGCGCGCCGCATCGAGTTCGTCCAGCGTGTGCTGGAACAGGCGCTGCTGCAGGCCGGGATATTCTCCCACCAGCCGCTCGAAGGCGGCATTGGGGAAGGTGCAGATCTCGACGTCGGTCGCCGCTTCTGCCGTGTACGGATTGTTCTTGGAATAGGCCCGGCCCAGGAAATCGGGCGCGAACAGCAGGCCGACGATCTGCTGGCGGCCGTCGGGCAATGTCTTGGTCAGCTTGATGGTGCCGGAGATGACGTTGGCGAAGAAGTCGACCGGCTCTTCATCCGAGATGATGGTTTGGCCGGCGGGCACTTTCTTGCGGTGCGCGATCTGCGCCAGCTTCTTGACCTGCACCTCGTCCATGGCGCCGCAGACGGCCTGATGCCTGACCGCGCAATGGTCGCAACGTTGCATCACGTCGGGTAGGGTGCTGGTTGGCGTCCCGTGCATGACTGTCAACTTAGCCTGACTTTGGGGCAGCGGCAAGCGCTCGTCCCGCTGGCCTGTATACCCCTGTGGGTCCTCGCCTGGCGAGGCTTCGGGTTATTCTGCAGCCTTCAGCGCCATCGGGTTGTTGGGGTGGGTCGTCCAGTTGGCATAGTCCGGGTTGATCTTGCGCCCGGTGCGCGGGTCCACGCCTTCGGTCTGCCGCACCATGGTGATGCAGTTGTCCACCGGGCAGACTTCGACGCACAGGTTGCAGGCCACGCATTCGGCATCATTCACCTCGAAATGGCGCTTGCCGTCCTTTTCCTTGAAGATCGCCTGGTGCGAGGTATCCTCGCAGGCGGCATAGCAGCGGCCGCACTTGATGCAGAGGTCCTGGTCGATATGGGCCTTGGTCACGTAGTTCAGGTTGAGATACTGCCAGTCCGTGACATTGGGCACCGCGCGGCCGCGGAAGTCCTCGATGGTGGCATAGCCCTTCTCGTCCATCCAGTGGGCAAGTCCCGTCTTCATCTCTTCGACAATGCGGAAGCCATAGGTCATGGCTGCCGTGCACACCTGCACGGTGCCCGCCGACATCGAGATGAACTCCGCCGCATCCCGCCAGGTGGTGACACCGCCAATGGCGGAAATCGGAAGTCCGCGCGTTTCCGGATCGCGTGCGATTTCGGCCACCATGTTGAGCGCGATCGGCTTCACCGCAGGTCCGCAATAGCCGCCATGGCTGCCCTTGCCGTCGATCGTCGGCATGGGTGCGAAATTGTCGAGGTCGACCGAGACGATCGACGAGATCGTGTTGATGAGGGACACCGCATCCGCCCCGCCCTTCTTCGCGGCGCGCGCGGGATAGCGGATGTCGGTGATGTTGGGGGTGAGCTTCACGATCACCGGCATGCGCGAATACTGCTTGCACCAGCGGGTGACCATTTCGATGTATTCCGGCACCTGGCCCACGGCGGCCCCCATGCCGCGCTCGCTCATGCCATGCGGGCAGCCGAAGTTCAGCTCGATGCCGTCGCAGCCTGTCTCCTCGACGCGCGGCAGGATGGCCTTCCACGAGCTCTCCTCGCAGGGCACCATGATCGAGACGATCATCGCGCGGTCGGGCCATTCGCGCTTCACTTGTCTGATCTCCTGGAGGTTCACCTCCAGCGGCCGGTCGGTGATGAGCTCGATGTTGTTGAGGCCGAGCAGCCTGCGGTCGGCCCCGTGGATCGCGCCATAGCGCGGGCCATTGACGTTGACGATCGGCGGGCCTTCCTCGCCCAGCGTCTTCCAGACAACGCCTCCCCAGCCCGCCTTGAAGGCGCGCACCACGTTGTATTCCTTGTCGGTCGGCGGTGCCGACGCCAGCCAGAACGGGTTGGGAGACTTGATGCCGATGAAATTCGAGCGAAGGTCAGCCATGGCTTCGTCCTTTACGCCTTGAGGAAGAGGTTGATGGATTCTGCCGCGCGGCGGCCGTCGTCGACGGAGGCAACCGTCAGGTCCTGGCCGCCGGCAATGCAATCGCCGCCGGCCCAGACGCCACGCACGCTCGTGCGCTTCTCGTCATCGACCTTGATGCGTCCGCCTTCAAGAGCGAGCTTGCCGCCGGTGACGTCGATGTAGGACTGGCCGATGGCGCGGAAGATCATGTCGGCGGGAACGTCAAATGCTTCGCCCGTGCCCGAAAGCTTGCCGTTGGTCTCGGCCGTATATTCGCAGGTGAGACCAACAGCCTTGCCATCCTTCACGATCACGGCCTTCGGCATGGCCCAGTGCTTGATCTTCACGCCGCGCGTCTGCGCCACTTCTTGTTCATAGGCACTGGCCTTCATCTGCGCAGGTCCGCGGCGATAGACGATGGTCACGTCCTCCGCACCCAGGAGCTTCGACTGGACGGCGGCATCGATCGCCGTCATGCCGCCGCCGATGACGACGACGCGGCGTCCCACGGGAAGGGACGAGAGATCGGAAGCCTGGCGCAGTTCGGCGATGTAATCGACGGCGTCTTCCACGCCGGATGCATCATCACCCGCCGCACCGAGCGCGTTCACGCCCTGCAAGCCGACAGCGAGGAAAATGGCGTCGTAATCCTTCTGCAGCTGCGCGAGATCGAGGCCAGAGCCCAGTGTCTTGCCGTGCTCGACGGTGATGCCGCCGATGCCAAGAATGAAGTCCACTTCCTTCTGCGCGAAGCCATCCGTGCTCTTGTAGGCGGCGATGCCATATTCATTGAGGCCCCCCGACTTGCGCCTGGCCTCGAACACCGTCACCTCATGGCCATGCATCGCAAGCCGGTGTGCGCAGGCCAACCCTGCGGGGCCGGCTCCGACGACCGCCACCACCTTGCCGGTGGGCTTGGCACGCTGATAGGGCTGGGCGGCGTCGGTCATGAAGGCATCGGTCGCAAAACGCTGAAGCAGGCCGATCTTCACCGGCTTTCCTTCCGCCTCCATGCGCACGCAGGCATCCTCGCACAGCGTCTCCGTCGGGCAGACGCGGGCGCACATGCCGCCAAAAATGTTCTGGTCAAAAATGGTCTTCGCCGCCGACTTCGGGTGCCCTGTCTGGATCTGGCGGATGAACATCGGAATGTCGATCGCCGTGGGACAGGCCACCTGGCACGGCGCATCATGGCAGAAGTAGCAGCGGTCCGACTCGACAAGCGCCTCATGCGCATCGAGCGGGGGGTGAATGTCGCCAAAATTGACGGCGTAGTCCGAAACGGACAGCCGGTGGCCCGCAATGCCGGGCTTCACATCCGCCATGGTCGCTCCCTCCAGAAGTTGAGTGTTCTTGGTCTTTTCAGGAAGGATGACAGGATTTGTTCAGATGGTCAAAGTTTTAGGTGCCACCCTCACCGGGCAGCACCTCGTGGCGTGGGTGAGCCGATCAGGGATGGAGGTAGAACACCTTGCTGACCACCTGCCACTGAGTGCCGAACTTCATCAGGTTGAAGTAATCGGTGAAGCGATGGCCGGTCCAGTTGTCGACATCGAGCCGCACGCTGGCGCAGCTGCCGGTGATGTCCATGGAACTCACCCAGAACTGCACCTCCTTGGCCGGGCCATTGCTGTCATTCCAGTCGAAGAGGTTCTGGATCGGCCCGCCGAACAGGTCCGAGCCGACATAGCCGTAGATGGTCGCATCCGCGTGGAAGGCCGGCTTCATCTCGGCGCCCTTGCCGCTGCGGGCCCCGTCCATGTAACTCTGCAGGGCCGACAGGATGGCATCGCTCTCAGTGATGTAGCTGGTGGTGGTCATGGCAATCTCCTCTGGTTCGGGTTGAAGCGGAGGTCGATCCCTTCCGCCGTGCCATCTGGGTATCAGGCCGCCGGACCCGGGGTCCTTAAGCGATCCAAAACGTTCCAAATCCGATGGCGAAACGCCGCTACTGCGGCAGGCCGAGCGCCTGAAGCGAGCGAAGGTCGAGGGCGATCGCACCGGCATTGCTGCCGAACTGGGTCTTGCGCCAGCCGCTGATGGTGAAGCCGGGGAACTGCGCCATCAGCTTCGCCGCCCAGGCCTTGGCCGCATCCCCATCGCCCCTTTGTTCGTGGAGGATCGCAAGGTCCGTCACGCCACGCCCTGCGATGCCGCGGTCATAGGCCTCGAACGCCGCAATCGCCTCATTCGCTCGCCCTGCCGCGCGATAGGCGAGGCCGAGATGGCCCAGATAGAAAGGCGGATAGAACGGGCACAGGCGAATAGCGCGCTCGATCAGCTGCACGGCCTCCGCCCCCAGCCCGGCATTGGCCAACACGAAGCTGCCGAAAGCCGCGACATCGGCCGAACCCGGCCCCAGCACCAGTGATTGCCGCGAGGCGGCAACCGCCTCCTCATGGCGCAACTGCAGCAGCAGCAGGAGACCCCGCACCATGTGGGCGTCGGCACTATCGCCATCGAAGCCGAGGGCGGTCTCGACATGTGCCAGGCCCTTGCCCAGCGCCATGTCGCGGTCGTTCCAGAATTCAAAGCGCGCATCGAGGTAATAGAGCATGCCGAGCATGGCCTGGATCGTGGCCGAGCCAGGGTCCAGGCCAGCGGCTTTCTGCCAGTCCATCAGGGTTGCCGTCAGGCCCTCGCGTGACAGCACGCGGCCATGATAGCGCGCCAGTCCGCGCACCCAGAAGCTCCAGGCTTCGAGATTGCGTATCGAGGAGGATCGCAGCCGCGCCTGCTCGCCCTCCGTCAGGCGGACTTCCAGTTCGGCGACGATGGCGAGCGTGATCTCGTCCTGCAGCGCGAAGATGTCGGCAAGTGCCCGGTCGTAGCGCTCGGCCCACAGATGCTGTCCGGTTGCCGCATCGATTAGCTTCGCGGCGATCCGCGTGCGGCCCGCACTGCTGCGCACGCTGCCCTCGAAAACATAACGCACGCCCAGCGCGCGCCCCACCTCGCGCACGTCGGGTTCCTGCCCCTTGTAGGCAAAGCTGGTGGCGCGCGCGATCACCACCAGACTGGAGATCTTCGACAGCGCGGTGATCAGCTCCTCGGCGAGCCCGTCAGCTAGATAGTCCTGTTCGGCCTCGCCGGCGCGCGTGGTGAAGGGCAGGATGACGATCGACGGCTGCGCCGGCGGCGGCAGGGCAGAGGGCGCCTCCACTATTGCGACCCGGATCGGCAGCACGAAGCGATAGCCGCGCCCGTTCACTGTCGACAGCGCCTTCGGCCCCAGCACCTTGCGCAAGGCAGAGACCTGAACGGTGAGGTTGGCCTCCTCGACGGCGATCCCCGGCCAGACCTGGTCCATCAGCTCGTCCTTGCCGACGACGCGATCACGGTGGTCGATCAGATATGTCAAGAGATCGAGCGCCCGCGCCCCAAGCCTCACAGGCTCGCCCCCGCAGCTCAGCTGACGCGCGCCGGGCCGGAGTTCGAACTCTCCGAAGCGATAGGCCTGCACGACACCCTCCAACTGGCGCATGGGAGTCCTCGGACTAGCAGAAACGGCTTTGGCCGTCACCCTGGTGAAAGCAGGGGCCCCGCGTTCCATCAGCAGGAGGCGCAACGGAAAGCCTCACTTCAAACGCCAAAACCCCGCTGAGCATTTCTGCTTGGCGGGGTTTTGGTTATTGAGA
>NZ_JBAXGR010000016.1:0-54438 GCF_037139295.1 Aestuariivirga sp. | reverse complement strand
CCGGAAGGTTTCGATCCTGAGCAGCGACAGATCGAGGATGGGATGCTCGGTACGCCGCGCATGGCGGACGTAGAGGCCCGTCATCACCGCGCCGAACAGCACCAGCAGCGTGGGCGTCCAGCCGGGCAGCAGGTCACGCCCCATGACGGTGAGGCCAAAGATGAAGGAGGACAGGCCGAGGCCGGAGAGCAGGAAGCCCACCGTGTCGAGCTTGGGCACCTTGTCGACATGGGTGTCCGGCATCAGCACGGTGGCCAGCACGAAGGCGAGGATGCCGAAGGGCAGGTTCATCCAGAACACCCAGCGCCAGCCCACCGTGTCGGTGATGAAGCCGCCGACCGGTGGCCCGACCAGCGGGCCGATGAGGGCGGGAATGGTGAGCCAGGCCAAGGCATCGACCAGTTCCGCCTTGGGCACGGTGCGCAGCAGGATGATGCGGCCCACCGGCACCATCATGGCCCCGCCCACGCCCTGCAGCGCCCGGGCTGCCACGAGGCCGCCTAGCGAATTGGCCATGCCGCAGGCCAGCGAGCCGAGCGTGAACACCGCAATCGCCACCCGGAACACGTTACGCGAGCCGAAACGGTCCGCCAGCCAGCCGCTGACCGGGATGAAGACGGTGAGGCTGAGCAGATAGGTGGTGAAGGCCAACTTCAGGACGATCGGGTCGGTTCCCAGCGACTTGGCGATAGCCGGCAGCGAAGTGGCGATCACCGTCGAATCCATGTTCTCCATGAACAGCGCGGAGGCGATGATGAGGGGGATCAGCCGGGAGGACGACATGGCGCCTCAATAACACGAGAGCCGACCGGGCTTTCATGCCGATATCGCAAAGGTGGCAAGGGGCTGGCAGGGCTCCCCGCCCCTTTCCGGCCCGAATTCCCGGGTTTATAAGGGACTTCACATTGAATCAGGCAGTCTTGGCGCGCTTCCTGCCGTCCGCGCGCGCCCCGGAGTATTTCGTTGATCGACCGTTTCTTCACCTGGCTCGAGTCGCTGGTTGACCCCTTCCCGTCCGAGCAGCCGGAAATGCCGCCGGAGGGTTTCCTCGCGTTCTGCTGGCATTACACCAAGCCGTTCTGGCCGCTGCTGCTGGTCTCCACCCTGCTCTCCGCCATCATCGCCCTCATCGAGGTCTATCTTTTCGCGTTCCTCGGCAAGCTCGTTGACGTGCTGACGGCCGCCAACCGCGCAACTTTCTGGCAGGACCACGGCATGCAGCTGCTGGGCATGGGCGCCCTTGCCCTGATCCTGCTGCCCATCCTCAACTTCTTCTCCGAGGCCGTGGCGCACCAGGGCCTGCGCGGCAACTATGCCATGCGCATCCGCTGGGTGGCGCACCGCTACGTGCTGCGCCAGTCGATGGACTTCTTCACCAACGATTTCGCGGGGCGCGTGGCCACCAAGGTGATGCAGACCGCACTCGGCGTGCGCGACGCGGTCATGAAGTTCACCGAGGTGCTGGTCTATGTGATCGTCTACTTCCTCGGCGCGCTGATCCTTGTCGCCACCGCCGACCGCTGGCTGATGATTCCGCTGCTGATCTGGCTGGCGGGCTATGCCGTTGCCTGCTGGTACTTCGTGCCGAAGCTCGGCAAGCTTTCCCAAGTGCAAGCCGAAATGCGCTCGCTGGTGACCGGCCGCGTGGTGGACAGCTACACCAACATCCCCACCGTCAAGCTCTTCGCCCACACCGACCGCGAGGACGGCTATGCCCGCGAAGGCATGGACTGGATGCTGAAGTCGGTGAACGACTCGATGCGCATGTCGACGCTGATGACGACGGCGCTGCAGGTGCTGTCGGGCGTGCTGATCTTCACCATGTCGGCAATGGCGATCTGGCTGTGGCACGCTGGCTCGATTTCAACGGGCGCCATCGCCTTCGCGGTGGGCCTCACGCTGCGCCTGAAGGCCATGTCGCAGTGGATCATCTGGGAAGTGGCCGGGCTGTTCGAGAGCGTCGGCGTCATCCAGGACGGCATCGAGACCATCGCCCGCGACCGCTCCATCAAGGACGTGCCGGACGCCAAGCCGCTCGTCGTGAAGGACGGCGCGATCCTGTTCGATCACGTGACCTTCAACTATGGCAAGCCGCTGAGCGGGCGTGACAGGCCGGTGCTCGATCAGCTGACGTTGTCCATCGCGCCGGGCGAGAAGGTGGGCCTCGTCGGGCGCTCGGGTGCGGGAAAGTCGACGCTGACCAACCTGCTGCTGCGCTTCTACGACATCGAGAAGGGCCGCATCCTGATCGACGGGCAGGACATTTCGCAAGTGGCGCAGGATTCGCTGCGCGCGTCAATCGGCGTCGTGACACAGGACACGTCCCTGCTGCACCGTTCGGTGATCGACAACATCCGCTACGGCATGCCCGATGCAAGCATGGCGGAGGTGGAGGCGGCGGCGCGCAAGGCCCATGCCGACGAGTTCATCGCCTCGCTGATGGACCCCAAGGGCCGGCGCGGCTACGAGGCGCATGTGGGCGAGCGCGGCGTCAAGCTTTCAGGCGGCCAGCGCCAGCGCATTGCCGTTGCCCGGGTGCTCTTGAAGAACGCCCCGATCCTGGTGCTCGACGAGGCGACGAGTGCCCTCGACTCCGAGGTCGAGCAGGCGATCCAGGAAAATCTCTACGCGCTCATGGAGGGAAAGACCGTGATCGCCGTCGCGCATCGCCTGTCCACCATCGCGGCGATGGACCGCCTCGTCATCATGGACAAGGGCGTCATCGTCGAGGACGGCACGCATCGCCAGCTCCTCGAGAAGGGCGGGCTCTATGCCTCGCTGTGGCAGCGCCAGTCGGGCGGCTTCCTCGTGGAGGACGAGGACCTCGAGGCGGCCGAATAAAATCTTTCTTTTGACTCATTGCCGCCATACCGACAGGCGATTGGCGATGTGTTGCAGTGGGGAAAACATGCTTCGCAAATTCGGGCTCGTGGCAATCGCGGCCACATTTCTCGCCGGCTGTTCCACCGATCCTTACACGGGTGAGCAGAAGATCTCGAACACCGCCGTGGGCGCCACGGCAGGCGCCCTGCTGGGCACCGCCACGGGCCTCGTCATCGGCAAGACGACATCGGCCTCAACCCGCAAGTCGATGCTGATTGGCGCGGGGCTCGGCGCACTCGCCGGTGGCGGCGTCGGCCTCTACATGGACAATCAGGAATCGAAGCTGCGGGCCAGGCTGCAGGGCACCGGCGTCTCCATCACCCGCGTGGGCGACGACATCATCCTCAACATGCCCTCCAACATCACCTTCGACACCGACCAGTCGGCGGTGAAACCGCAGTTCTACGACACGCTGAATTCGGTAGCGATCGTACTGCGCGAATTCAACCAGACGCTCATCGACGTGACCGGCCATACCGACTCGACGGGCTCGCCGCAGCACAACCAGCGCCTCTCCGAGGCGCGTGCCGGATCGGTGGCGGACTATCTCGTGGCGCAAGGCAATAACCCACAGCGCTTCCAGGTGATCGGCATGGGCCAGAACGATCCCATCGCCAGCAACACCACGCCCGAGGGCCGCGCCCAGAACCGGCGCGTGGAGATCAAGATCGTTCCACTGACCTGACGTTGATGGCCAGGTCGCGCCCGGTCATGATGAGGCATCATCATGCGCGGGCTTGACCCGCGCATCCTTTTCGGCCCAAACGGCCTCCATGACCGAAGCCCGTTTCACGCTCACCCTGCCCGCGCTTTCCCACGATGCCGCGAACGTCCTCGCTTCTTCCCTAGAGGAGAATTTCCGCATCGACCCGATGGCCATCACCATCAACGAGACAGACGAGGTGAAAAGGCTATGGGAAGTGGCACTCTATTTCGCCAGCGCGGACGAGGCGGAGGACGCCAAGACCCTGGATGAGCTGAAGGACGGCCTCATTGCCCCCATGCCGCAGCAGGACTGGGTGCGGCAGTCGCTGGAAGGACTTGCCCCCGTCACCGCCGGGCGCTTCTTCCTGCACGGCTCGCATGACAGGCACCGCCGTCGGCCGGGCGGCATTGCACTTGAGATTGATGCCGGCACCGCTTTCGGCACCGGCCACCACGGCACCACGGAAGGCTGTCTGCTGGCCCTCGACCGCATCCTGAAGCGGCGAATGCCTTCAAACATCCTCGACGTGGGCTGCGGCACCGGCGTGCTGGCCATTGCCGCCGCCAAGGCCACCGGGCGCCCCGCCTTGGCCAGCGACATCGACCCGGAAGCCGTGAAGGTGACGGTCGCCAATGCCGCGCTGAACGGGGTGAAGCCGCTGATCGGCAGCTTCGTTGCCGCCGGCCTCAGCCACCCGCGCATCGCAGGTGGCGGCCGCTATGACCTGATCTTCGCAAACATCCTGGCGCGGCCGCTTGTGGCACTCTCGACGGGCCTCGCGCGGGCGCTGGCTCCCGGGGGCGACCTCATTCTCTCCGGCCTGACGCTGGAGCAGATGCGCTGGATCGAGGCGACTTATGAGTCACGCGACCTGGTCCTTGCCGGGCGCATCACGCGCGGCAACTGGGCCACCCTCGTGTTCACCCGCGCGCAAAAGCAAAAGTGCCCGGGCGGGAGGACACCCGGGCGCTTGCTTGTAGCTGGCTCCAGAGGAGCCGGCTGGGAGTTCGATTGCTGAGGCGCTTAGGCGCCCCAGACCATCTTGGAAATTTCCGAACGCTTCATTCCGATGTCGGCCAGAAGCCGGTCATCGAGCTGGGCCAGCTGGCGCTCAGCGCGCCTGCGGGCCAGGTAGGTCTTGACCCGGCCGAACAGACCGGAACCCATGTTGTAGCCTTCGTTGCGGACCGTCTCGCGGCCGTAGGTGATCGTGGTCATCGTCATTCTCCTGCTCATCTCTCAAAATCCGGGCCATTTGGGCCGTCGGCGATTTTTCGAGGGTTGATTGTGCATTGCACTGTTGGTTGCTCATATAGAGAGCAGTTGCAGCACAAACCAGATGCAGCTTTGCGGTTCAGTCATGCGTAAAACATATGACGTGAATGTCGCTCAAGCTTCCCCGAATGCATCCGTCTACGCCGCTGTTCTAGAGTTGGATTACGTCGGTTTTATTGCAGTAAGTGACTTATTTCGGCTCAAGAACTTAATGTCCGTTAACCAGTCTCGTTTGCGCTAAAGAGTGTCGTTTTTAGGCAATTTACATGCTTTCAACGCATGAACCGAGAACACTTCATGCTGCATTGCAATATCACTCGCTGGGCGCGACGGAAACGAAAATGCCCGGCCTCTCGGCCGGGCATGAAGCTTGAAATCTGGAAACCGGTTCAGGCGGCGACGAGATTGCCGGCTGAAGCGCGACCCGTGCGCTTGTCCGTCACCACCTCGAATGAGACCTTCTGGCCTTCATTGAGGGTGCGAAGACCGGCGCGCTCAACGGCGGAGATGTGCACGAAAATGTCCTTCTGGCCGTTGTCGGGCTGAATGAAGCCATAGCCCTTCTGCTCGTTGAACCACTTCACAGTACCCGTATCCATGGGCGTCTTCCTTACATTGGGTTGTCCTCAGCCCTGACGTGATCCGATGAGGCGCGCCAGGACACTGGTCGAGAATTGGAGGAGTCTTGCGTGCGCGGCCCAGCGGGGAAGCGAAGCGGCCAATCTTCCGGCCCAGTTTTCGATAAAGGAATTTATGTCGTAGTTCATTCTCAGGTGCAAGATCAATTGCAGGTGTTTGTTTGCACGATCTGCCAGGCTGGATCGAAGCCAATTTTCGGGTAAGTTCTGAACCCGGATTTAGGGAGAGCTCCATGCACCTTCGCCGCACCATTCTGCTGGCCACCCTGCTCGCAACGGCAACCTTCCTCACACCGGCCAGCGCCGAGACGGTGAACCTCACCTTTCTGCTGACCAACGATATCTACAATATGGAGAATGACACGGGCCGCGGCGGATTCGCCCGCTTGAACGCCGTTGTGAAGGCCGAGCGCGCCAAGGGTGGCAACGTGATCTACGCCCATGCCGGCGACTTGATCTCGCCCGCCCTGCTCTCGGGCCTCGACCAGGGCGAACACACGATCGCCCTCACCAACTTGGCGCCCCCCGACATCTTTACCCCCGGCAATCATGAATTCGACTTCGGCGAGCAGGTGTTCCGCAAACGGATGAGCGAGGCGAAGTTCCCGCTCTTCGCCGCCAACATGCGTGACCGGAACGACCAACCGCTGCAAGGCTTCAAGGATTCCGAGATCCGTGACTTCGCTGGACTGAAGGTTGGCATCGTAGGCCTCACGGCGGACGATAGTCCGGTAAAGTCGGGGCCCGGCGACAACCTCGTCTTCGCCCCCACCTTCGAGACCGCGCTGGCCAAGGCAAAGGAGCTGAAGGCTGCAGGTGCGGACCTGATCGTCGCCGTCGCCCATGCCAAGCGGGAGCTTGATCTCAGGCTCTACGAAAGCGGTGTCTTCGACATCATCCTGTCGGGTGACGACCATGACCTCGCCCTGCTCTACGACGGCCACACCGTGCTGGCGGAATCAATGACCGAGGCCAACTACGTCACCGCCATCGACGTGAGAGCGGATGTCACCGAGAAGGATGGAAAGCGCAGCGTCACCTGGTGGCCAGACTTCCGGGTGATCGACACGGCGGAGGTGACACCCGATCCCGAGACCCAGGCCCGCATCGACGCCTACAAGAAGGAACTGGATGAAGACCTCAGTGTCGTCATCGGCACCAGCTCGGAGCCACTCGACAGCCGCAAGGCCATCCTGCGAACGCAGGAGGCGGCCATTGGCAACCTCGTTGCCGACGCGCTCCGCGCCCAGACGCAGGCCGACATCGCCATCGTCAACGGTGGTGGAATCCGCGGCAACAAGCAATATCCGGCAGGCACGCAGCTCACGCGGCGTGACATCCTGTCCGAGCTTCCCTTCGGCAACCGCACCGTCAAGCTCACCGTGACCGGCGACATGATCAAGGCTGCCCTGGAGAACGGCGTCAGCGACGTTGCCAATGCCGCCGGCCGCTTCCCGCAGGTTTCCGGCCTCAGCTTCACCGCAGACCTCATGCGGCCCGTGGGTCAGCGCGTCGACAACGTGATGATCGCCGGCAAACCCCTTGACCCCGCGGCCACCTACACGCTCGCCACCAACGACTACATGGCCGGCGGCGGTGACGGCTACACGGCGCTTGAAGCCGGAACTTCCCTGCTCGGCGCCCGCGACGGCAGGCTTATGGCAAACGATGTGATGGCTTACATCACCGCGCAGAAGACGGTGGCCCCGAAGGTCGAAGGCCGTATTGGCCTCAGGATGTAGGCGTTGCACGACGCGAGGAACGCAGGCTAAGTTTTGGTCATGACTGACACCCACAAGACTCGCGTCGCCCTGCTACGCGCCGAACTGAAGCGGCAGAAGCTCACAGGTTTCTTCGTCCCCCGTGCCGATGAATTCCAGGGCGAATATGTGCCCGCCTATGCCGAGCGGTTGCTCTGGCTCACCAATTTCCGCGGCAGTGCCGGCATTGCCATCGTGACGCTGAAGAAGGCGGCGATCTTCGTAGACGGGCGCTACGTGATCCAGGTACGTCAGCAAGTGGACGAGAAGATATTTGCGCCCTTCCACCTGATGGAGGAGCCGCCTGCCCAATGGATAGCCAAGAACCTGAAGAAGGGTGATCGCCTGGGCTTTGACCCGTGGCTCGTGACCGCCGACCAGGCGAAGCGCTTCCACGAGGCCTGCGCAAGCGTTGGCGCGAGCTTCGTGGCCGTCGACAGCAATCCCATTGACGCGGTATGGAAGGACCAGCCGCCGCGTCCTTCCGCTGAACTCGCTACCCAGCCCACGCAGTTTGCGGGCAAGACGGCGGCGGAGAAGATCAAGGACCTGCGCGCGGGTCTCGCGAATGTCGACGCGGTGGTGCTGACACAGCCGGACTCGGTGTCGTGGCTGTTCAACCTGCGCGGCTTCGACGTGCCGCACACGCCGGTGGTGGCGGCCTATGCGATCCTGCCCGCCAAGGGCAAGGCGCAGGTCTTTATTGCGCGGCAGAAGCTTACCGAGGAGGTGAAGCAGCATCTCAGGGCCATCGCCACCACGCATGAGCCCAAGGACATCGGCGCGGCGCTGAAGGCGCTCGGCAAGGCCCGGACCCGCGTGCTGATCGACCCCGCCTGGACGCCGGAGCGCATCCGCGAGCTGCTGGTGAAGGCCAAGGCCACTGTGGTGACGGGCGCCGACCCGGTGTCGCTGCCCAAGGCGCGCAAGAACGCGACGGAACAGGAGGGCGCGCGGGCCGCGCAGAAGCGCGACGGCGTAGCCGTGAGCCGCTTCCTCCACTGGCTGGAGGGTGAGGCGCCGAGGGGTGACCTCACCGAACTCGACGTGGCGGCGAAGCTCGAGGCCTTCCGCGCCGAAACCGACGAATTGAAGGACTTGTCATTCGAGACCATCCCTGCCTCTGGCCCGCATGCGGCGATCCCGCACTACCACGCGACGGAGGAGTCAAACCGCAAGCTCGGCCGCAACGAGATTTTCCTCATCGATTCAGGCGCGCAATATATCGACGGCACGACGGACATCACCCGCACGGTCATCGTCGGCACGCCCAGCCCCGAGATGAAGGACCGCTTCACCCGCGTGCTGAAGGGCATGATCGGCCTCAGCATGGCGCGCTTCCCGAAGGGCACCACAGGTTCGCAGCTCGACATACTCGCGCGCCAGCACCTGTGGAATGCCGGCCTCGACTTCGACCACGGAACCGGTCATGGCGTGGGCGCCTATCTCTCGGTGCATGAAGGCCCGGCGCGCATCAACAAGTCGGACCGCACGCCTTTGGAACCCGGCATGATCCTCTCCAACGAGCCGGGCTTTTACAAGCAGGGCGACTATGGCATCCGCATCGAGAACCTCGTGATGGTGCATGAGGCGAAACCCGTCACCGGCGGCGAGCGTCCCATGCTCGGCTTCGAAACACTGACGCTGGCGCCGATCGACCGGCGGCTGATCAATGTGGCGTTGCTCTCAAAGGAAGAATGCCAGTGGCTCGACGCCTATCACGCGCGGGTGCTGAAGGAGGTGGGTGACCATCTGGAGGGCGACAAGCTGGTGTGGCTGACGAAGGCCTGCGCGCCGCTTTAGCGGTCAGTTAAGTGCCGCTCGCAGGACCACCACGCTGACGATCCCGACGATGATGGTCACCGTCAGTGGCAGGCGGAAGAACGCGACGGCGGCCGTGATGGCGGCGGCGATCGACTCCGCCAAGCCCGTGGTCAGGATCACCGGTGCGATCACGGCCATCAGCACTGCCGGTGGCAGCGCATCGAGTGCGGCCTTCATCGGGCCGGAGAGGTTGAGGTCGCGCAGCAGGTAGAAGCCCGAGAGACGGGTGAGATAAGTCGCAACACCCATCCCGACAATGGCGAGGAGCGCGGTGCTGCTCATGGCTCTTCCCCCGCGCGCCACGTGACATAGGCATAGAGCGCGCCCGCGAGGCCACCTGCCACGATGTACCATGGACCATCGAATGCGAGGTGCGTGCCGGCCGCCACTGCACCACTCGCCGCCAGAACGCCCGCCGTGCCCGGCCCTTTCCAGAAGCCCATGAGTATGGCGATGAACATCGCCGAGAATGCGAAGTCGAGGCCGATTGCAGAAGGATCGCCCAGCGCACGGCCCAGCATGGCGCCGGTGCCGGTGGCAATCCACCATGTCGCTGCCAGCGGCAGGGAGACGCCGAGGTAGAAGGCGAGCGTCAGCGGCTCCTGCAGCGCGCGGCGCTCGGCCAGTGCCCAGCTTTCATCCGTCAGGAAATAGGCGACGATCGGGTGCAATGCGCGCGGGATGGCGTCGATGTGGCGCGACAGCGAGGCCGACATCAGCACGTGACGCACATTGACGATCAGCACGGTGAAGGTGAGCAACAGCACAGGAATGGGATCGCGCCACATGTCCACCGCCACGAACTGGGCAGAGCCGGCGAAGACGATGACGCTCATCATCAACGCCTCAAGTGGCGAGAGTCCCTTGGCGGCAGCAAGCGTGCCCCACAGCAGTCCGATGGGAATGTAGGCCACAACCACCGGCGCCACCTCGGCCGCGCCGGTCAGGAAGTCACGTTTCGCCGAACTCACAATTCGCCCACCCGCTCGAACCAGGTGTTCTCATCGATCACCTCGACGCCATGTTTTTCGGCATCCTTGAGCTTGGAGCCCGCGCCGGGACCCGCGACGAGCAGATCGGTCTTTTTGGACACGCTGCCTGCTACCTTGGCGCCCAGCCGCTCCGCCATGGCCTTGGCCTCCTCGCGCGTCATGCGCTCCAGCGCGCCGGTGAAGACCACGGTCTTGCCGGCAACGGGCGAGGTTGTGCTGCGCGCTTCAAGTTCGGTAACGGTGACGTGCTTCAGCAATTCGTCCACCACGTCCCTGTTGTGCGGCTCGCCGAAGAACTGAACCAGAGCCTCCGCGACAACCTCACCGATGCCGTCGATGGCATTGAGTTCGCTCCAGGCATCACCCTCCATGGAGCCCGCGGCGATCATCTGTTCGCGGAAATGGTCCGCCGTGCCATAGGCGCGGGCCAGCGCGCGGGCTGTCGTTTCACCCACGTGGCGAATGCCGAGCGCAAAGATGAAGCGGTCAAGGGCGATGGTGCGGCGGGCATCGATCGCGTCGAATAGCTTGCGAACGCTCGCCTCACCCCAGCCTTCTCGGTTCTTGAGGCGTTTGAGATCCTTCTTGTCGCGTTCTTCCAGCGTGAACACGTCATGCGGCCAGGCGATGAGCCCGTCGGCATAGAATTCCTCGATGATCTTGTCGCCCAGCCCCTCGATATCGAAGGCATTGCGGGAAGCGAAGTGCTTCAACCGTTCGACGCGTTGCGCGGCACAGATGAGGCCGCCGGTGCAGCGGCGCACGGCATCAACCTTGCCGGACGCGCGTTCCTCTCGCACGGCATGCGAGTGGCAGACGGGGCATTCCTGCGGGAAGTGATAGGGCTCGGCATCGGCCGGGCGCTTCTCGGGCACGAAGCCCAAGATCTGCGGGATCACGTCGCCGGCGCGCTGCACGGTGACCGTATCGCCCTCGCGGACGTCCTTGCGTGCGATCTCATCCTCGTTGTGGAGCGTGGCGTTGGTGACGACGACGCCACCGACGGTCACAGGCTTCAGCCGCGCCACCGGGGTAAGCGCGCCGGTGCGGCCCACCTGGATGTCGATCTTCTCCAGTATCGTCATCGCCTTCTCGGCGGAGAACTTGTGGGCAAGGCCCCAGCGCGGGGATCGCGAGACGAACCCCAGCCGGTGCTGCCAGTCAAGGCGGTTCACCTTGTAGACGACGCCGTCAATGTCATAACCGAGATCAGCGCGCTCAGACTCGATCAGGTGATACTGTGCAAGCAGCTCTTCGACCGAGGTACAGAGCTTCGTCAGCGGATTGGTCGGCAGGCCCCAGCTCCTGAAGGCCTCAATGACGCCCATCTGGGTCTTGGCCGGAAGTTCAGGCGCCTCGCCCCAGGCATAGGCGAAGAACTTCAGCGCACGCGACGCGGTGATCGATGCATCCAACTGCCGCAGCGAGCCTGCAGCGGCGTTGCGCGGGTTGGCGAAGGCCTTGTCGTTTGCCGCCGCCTGCCTTTCGTTGAGCGCCGCGAAATCCTTGTGGCTCATGTAGATCTCGCCACGGATCTCGATCAGTTCCGGAGCTGACGCGTGCAGTCGCTTCGGAACATCAGCAATGGTCATCACGTTGGCCGTGACGTTCTCGCCCTCATAGCCATCGCCGCGGGTTGCCGCCTGCACGAGCTTGCGATTCTCGTAGCGAAGCGAGATGGACAGTCCGTCGATCTTCGGCTCGGCAGTGATCGCCACCTCCTCTCCCTCGGGCAAGTCGAGAAAGCGGCGGATCCGCCCCACGAAATCTCGTGCATCCTCCTCCGAGAAACCATTGGAGAGCGACAGCATGGGAACCGCATGTCGCACCTTGCCGAACCTCTCCGCAGCACCGGCACCCACGCGGCGCGCAGGAGAATCCTCGCGGATCAGGTCAGGAAACCGCGCCTCGATGGCCTCGTTGCGCAGGCGCAGTGCGTCATAATCAGCATCGGAGATCAGCGGCGCGTCCTGCTCGTGATAGGCACGGTCGTGCTTCGTGATCTCGGTGGCAAGTGCGGCCAATTCGGCGGATGCCTCGAGGAGCGTCAGGTCCTCGACGGGTGTGGGAGTCTTCTTCGGCATAGGTTATCCCTTGGCCCCCAGCAGCTCGTCAGCCTGGGCGCGGGCGGCCTCGGTGACCTTGGCACCCGACAGCATGCGCGCCACCTCTTCTCGACGGCTCTTGTCCGAGAGTGGCTGGACGCGCGTGACCATGCGCTTCGAAGCCACTTCTTCCATCTTGGAAATCAGCATGTGTTGCGAGGCGCGCGCGGCGACCTGCGGGCTATGCGTCACGGCCAGCACCTGAAGGTTCTCGGCCAGCCGCGAAAGCCGCGCGCCAATGGCATCGGCCACCGCGCCGCCGACGCCGGTGTCGATCTCGTCGAAGACCAGCGTGGGCGCCGAACCCTTCGAAGCGAGGATGACCTTCAGCGCCAACATGAAGCGTGCCAACTCGCCGCCCGAGGCCACCTTCATCAGTGGCGCCAGCGGCGTGCCGGGGTTGGCGGCCACCATGAATTCGATGCGGTCGATGCCCTGCGGGCCGGGCCTTCCCGCATCAGTTTCGATGGAGGCCTCGAAACGGGCCCGTTCCAGCTTCAACGGCGGAAGTTCAGCCATCACCGCCTTGTCGAGGGCCTTCGCCGTCTTGCGACGCTTGTTGGAGAGCTTCTCGGCAGCGGCATCGAAGGCTTCGCGCGCCGCCTTGAATTCCTGTTCGAGTTTCCGCAGGCGGCCGCCACCATCGGTCAGCGCTTTCAGCTCATCGTCGAAGCGCTCACGCACACCAGCGAGCGTATCAACCGTACACTTGAACTTGCGCGCCGCGGCTCGCAGCGCAAAAAGCCGCTCCTCGGATTTCTCCAGCTCCTTCGGATCGAAGACGAAGGCACGTTGCGCCTCTGCAATGGCGCGCTCCGCCTCGCTCACTTCGGTCAGCACGCGGTCGAGCGCCTGGCACACATGGTCGAGACGACCACCTGCGCTCTCACGGCGGCGTTCGAGCTTGCGCAGTGCCGCATTGAGGCGCGCGACCGATGTGCCGTCACCTGCCAGCGCCTCCTCGGCATCAGTCAGGGCCTCGGCATATTGCTCGGAGGACATCATCATCTGGCGAGCTTCGGCGAGCATCGCCTCCTCGCCGGGAATCGGGTTCAGCGCGCGGAGTTCCTCGGCTGCGTGTTCGAGATAGTCACGCTCGGCCTCCGCCCGCTCCATCAGCGCGCGATGTTCGTTCAGAGCCTCCTCGGCCACGGATGATTTCGCCCACAGCACCGCAACGTCACTCACCTCCGCTTCATGGCCGCCGAAGGCATCGAGAAGGCGGCGGTGGGCTGAGACGTCGACAAGTGCGCGGTCGGCATGCTGGCCGTGGATCTCGGCCAGCGCCAAGGCAATCTGGCGCAGCAGGTTCAGGCTCACCGGCTGGTCGTTTATGGCGGCCCGGCTTGGGCCATCGGCATTCTGGATGCGGCGGATGACCAGTTCACCGTCTGCGTCCACCCCCTGCTCCTTCAGGATCGCAAAGGCGGGGTGGTTGCGCGGCAGGGCGAAGGCGGCCGTCACCACGCCGCGCTCGGCACCCGTGCGCACCAGAGAACTGTCGCCGCGTGCGCCAAGCGCCAGGCCCAGCGCGTCGAGCAGGATGGACTTGCCGGCACCGGTTTCGCCGGTGAGCACGGTCAGCCCCTTGTCGAGAGCGATGTCGAGCTTCTCGATCAGGACGATGTCACGAATGGAGAGAGCGGTCAGCATGGTCCGCATTTATAGCGGAGTCGGGGCCCGGCGCGACAGTCGAATTACAGTGGATTCACCGCGTCGAAGGCCCGCGAAATCCAGGATTCCTTGTTGGCCTCGGGCATCACGCCGTCATTGGACACCAGCTGGTAGGCATCCTTGTACCAGGTCGACTGCGGATAGTTGGTGCCAAGGACGGCGGCTGCCGTCTGGGCCTCGGAAACCACGCCCAGCGCCATGTAGCCTTCGGTCAGGCGGTACAGCGCTTCCGGGGTCTGGCTGGTGTTGCGGTATTCGGTGACCACGGTCTTGAAGCGGTTGATACCGGCCAGATAGGCGCCCTGCCGGTAGTAGTAGCGACCAACCTCCATCTCCTTGCCGGCGAGGTGGTCACGCGCCACAAGCACCTTCTTTTCGGCATCCGCAGCATAGGATGTGCCGGGGAAGCGCTGGGCGACTTCCTGAAGCGCGTCGAGCGCCTTCTTGGTGGATGACTGGTCGTGCTTGGTGTTGGCGATCTGGTCGTAATTGCAAACGGCTGCGAGATAATAGGCGTAGCCGACATCCTTGCCGCCGGGATGCAACGTGATGTAGCGGTTGGCGGCGTTGATCGCATCGTCCCATTTGCCAAGCTTGTAGCCGATATAGGCCTGCATCAGGATGGCCTGCGTGGCATAGCTTGAATAGGGGTACTGCCGTTCGACTTCGCCGAACTGCTTCAGCGCCGACTTCAGCGAATTGTCGTTGAGGTCGGCGAGCGCTGCATTGTAGAGCTTGGCGACCTCGGCACTGTCCGATGCCTGGCCCAAGTTGGGCGCCAGCGCAGCGGAGGAGGACCCTGCAGCGGACGAGCTTGAATCATCGCCCCAGATACCGTCCATCAGGCTGGTCGCGCAGCCAGACAGCAGCACTGCGACTGCCGCCGCTGCAATGCCCTGCGAAATCCGTCTCGAAACCTGCACCGAAAACCCCACCTGCACCCGCGAACCGACACATAAACCGATGGCGTGCCGGACGCCAAGCAATGATGCGTTAAAAGCACCAAACCCGGCGGAAGTGTGACCCGCCGGGCTCAGGCTATTCTCTTGCTAGATCAATCAGTTGGCCTGGCGGCGCAGGAAGGCGGGAATCTCCAGCTGGTCATCGTCGAGGTGCTGCTCGTGATGCTGCGTCTGGGGAGCCGGGGAATGGGTGCGAACCGGCATGGGCGGGCGCTGCGGCGCGGACTGCATGGCGATCGACGGCTCACGCTGTGCAGGAGCTGCCGGCGGATCGTCCTTGCGGCCGAGACCGACCGAGGCCAGGCGCTGGAACAGGCCGGGCTTCTTCTTCTCGGCATGGTTGGCGATGGTCTCAATGCGGGTTTGCTGAGCCTCGATCTGCTTCTTCACCTGCGGCGGGAAATCGTCGATGGCGGGCATGCGCACGCGGACAGCAGACGGAGCGGGTGTGCGCTCCGGAATGACGGCGGCCGGGATCGGCGGTGCCACCACGGCATGGTCTTCCTCGATGCGCGCGATGGGCGCGGGGGCTACAGCGGGATGCAATAATGGCGCAGGCGCCGCCACGCGGGCAACGGTGGGAGCAGACACGGGCGCCGCAGCGGCGGCCGGAAGCGGCTTCTTCGTGGGAACAGCCTGCCCCTTGCCATTCCAGCCGAAGACGGAGGGCTTCTCAGGAACTTCTTCAACTTCGGTGACGGACTTGCCGCCCTTGAGCGCTTCGGCAGCGAGACCGGTGGCAACCACCGACACGCGCATGATGCCTTCCAGCGATTCATCGAAGGTGGCACCCAGGATGATGTTGGCCTCAGGATCCACTTCTTCGCGGATGCGGGTGGCCGCTTCGTCGACTTCGTAAAGCGTCAGGTCCGGGCCGCCAGTGATGGAGATCAGCAGACCGCGGGCGCCGCGCATCGACACGTCATCGAGAAGCGGGTTAGAAATGGCGGCTTCGGCTGCCTCGATGGCGCGCTTGTCGCCCGAAGCCTCGCCGGTGCCCATCATGGCGCGGCCCATCTCACTCATGATCGCCCGGACGTCAGCGAAGTCGAGGTTGATGAGGCCTTCCTTGGTCATCAGCTCGGTGATCGAGGCGACGCCGGAGTAGAGCACCTGGTCAGCCATGGCGAAGGCCGCTGCGAAGGTGGTCTTCTCGTTGGCGACGCGGAAGAGGTTCTGGTTGGGAATGACGATCAGTGTGTCGACGTGCTTGGCAAGTTGCTCGATGCCGCGCTCCGCCGTCTGCTGGCGACGGACGCCCTCAAACTGGAACGGCTTGGTGACGACACCGACTGTCAGGATTCCCTGCTCTTTCGCCGCCCGCGCGATGACGGGAGCAGCACCCGTACCGGTGCCACCGCCCATGCCGGCGGTGATGAAGGCCATGTGGGCGCCTGCGAGATGGTCGAGGATTTCGGGCAACGCCTCCTCGGCAGCGGCGGCACCGATCTGCGGCTGAGATCCGGCACCCAACCCCTGCGTCAGGGCTGTACCCATTTGAATGCGGCGCTGCGCGGCGTTCTGCATCAGGGCCTGCGCATCGGTGTTGGCGACGACGAACTCGACCCCCTCCAACCGGCTCTCGATCATGTTGTTGACGGCGTTGCCGCCGGCACCTCCGACGCCGAAAACGGCGATGCGGGGCTTGAGATCGGAAAGGTTCGGAACGGTGAGATTAATGGTCATTTTGCGTGGCGCCCGGAATTGATTTGCCCACTTACCTATTTCTTACCAAATCCATAACAAATGGTTAATACGCGCTAACCATTGGCCTTTCCGGTCTCAAAATATGCCCAGCAATGGACCGCCGGGGTAACGCCCGGTTTAGCCTGCGCTGACCCGGCGGGCCGGGCGGTGCGTTTCCGGGGCTCGGCTGGCCAGCACCTTGTCCACCCGCCTCCCGTCTAGGTCCACAACCTCGAACCGCCAGCTGCCCATCTTCACGGTCTGGCCGAGTGCCGGCAGGTGCTTGATGGCATCGATCACGAGGCCCGCTACCGTCTCGTAGCGGCGCTTGGGCGGCAGAACAAAACCAATGAGTTCCGCCATTTCATCGACGGCCATGTCGCCGGGAAGCAACCATGAGCCATCGTCGCGCTGCACCGCCCGTTCATCCCCCTCGCCCACCGGTTCAAGGCTCCCGGCAATGGCGCTCAGCAGGTCCGCTGCTGTGACAAGGCCGAGCGTGCGACCATATTCATCCTGCACAAAGGCCACGTGAATGGACGAACCGCGGAACAGTTCCATCGCCTCAAGTGCCGGCATTGATTCGGGAATCACCGGCACCTTCTGCACCAGCTTGTCGATCTCGAGCTTGCGCCGCTCGAGCAGCGCATCGGCGACGTCCTTGATGACGACGATGCCAATCACCTCTTCCGGGTCCTCGCCATGGACGGGGATGCGCGAGTGCGGCGTGGCGACGATCTTCTTGCGCAGATCGGCCAGGTCGTCGTCGATGGCGATCATGTCGATGTCCGTCATCGGCGTCATCAGGGCGCGCACCGGGCGGTCGCCCAGACGCATCACGCCGGCGATCATGTCACGCTCGCCACTCTCGATAACGCCCGCCGACTCGGCCTCCTCGATCAGCGACTTGATTTCCTCGTCGGTGACGCCAGCCTCGCTTGACTCCTTGAGGCCCAGCAGTCGGATCAGCGCCTTGCCAGAGCCATCCAACAGCCAGACGAAAGGCCCTGCGATACGCGACAGCACGTCCATGGGATAGGCGACGCGGCAGGCGATGGCCTCCGGATGCTTCAGCGCCAGTTGCTTCGGCACCAGCTCGCCGATGATGACCGAAATATAGGTGATGATGGTGACGACGATGGTGAAGCCAACGGGGCCGGCATATTTCTGCGGCATGCCAAGATCCGCCAGCATGACGGCCAGCCGGTCGCCCAACGCTGCCCCGGAGAACGCGCCAGCCAGAATGCCGACGAGGCTGATGCCGACCTGTACGGTGGAGAGAAAGCGACCCGGGTTCTCGGCCAGGGCAAGCGCCGCGCGCGCACCCTTGACGCCACGGTCACGCATGGACCTGAGCCGCCCGGCGCGGGAGGAGACGATAGCCAGCTCCGACATGGCAAGGACGCCATTCAGGGCCACCAAGGTAAGGACCAGCAGGATTTCAAGCGCGAACATTGAGGCCACGCATATAGGGCCTCACGGCGTCCTGTGCAAATCAGCCCACGACAACGCTTTCCCGGTTGCCACGCCATCATGGCGAACATGCATGAGGTCGGAACGGTGCTCGACCGACTTTCCCCTCAATGACCACGCGATCGCGGCTTCATGGCCATGAGTGGCCGCACCATATCCGGTGAGCCAGTCTGCCACACTTTTCATGAAAACCCTTCACTTCACAGTCCAAAGCCTTGCTTTAAAACAGCTAAAGTGTTGATTGGCGTCATGATGACAGCCGCGTCTCCCCGGAAAACTCTCCGGTTAGGGTCTTCAAGACGTGATGGGAGATCAGAAACTCTCGGCGATCCAGCGACCGACGCGGGTCACGTAGTTCTGCTGTGCGCGCTCCACCTGCTTTGCCTTGTGCTTGGGGAGCTCGTAGTGCGCGTCGGGCTTCAGCGCATAGTTGAGGAGCCCGGCGCAGACCGAGAAGGCCGGGGCGTGAGCGCTCTCGGGCATGCCCGGCACATGGGCCGGGAAACCCATCCGAACCTGACGTCCGGTCCACTGGCTGGCCACTTCCTGCACGCCGTTCAATTGACTGGCACCGCCGGTGATCACCATGCGGCAGCCGCCGAAATGGCCAAGGCCGGAACCGTCGAGGCGATTCCGCAGCATCTCGAATGTCTCCTCGAGGCGCGGGCGGATGATGCCGGTGAGCATCGACTTCGGAACCTGCTGCACCGTGTCCACGCCACGCTCGCCCAGCAGCGGCACCGAGATCATCTCGCGCTCGTCGACAGTGCTGGAGAGAGCCGAGCCCCACAGTGTCTTCATGCGCTCTGCATGGGCAATGGTGGTGGAAAGGCCGCGGGCAATGTCATTGGTGATGTGCTGGCCGCCAATCGGCAGCACGTCGGCCATCACCAGATGGTTCTCGTGGAACACCGCGAATGACGTGGTGGAGCCGCCCATGTCGACGACGGTGACACCCAGCGACTTCTCATCCTCCGCCAGCACGGCGCGGGCCGCGGCATAGGGCGCAATCACGAAGCCCGCGACAGTCAGGTGCGCGCGCTCGACGGCCATGATCAGGTTTTTGAGATGAGGCGCCTCGACGGTGACGACGCTCAGGTCGAGTGCCAGGTTGTCGCCGAACAGGCCAACGGGTTGCTTGATTCCGCTCGCATCGTCAAGGTGATATTGCAGCGGCGTGATGTGCATGATGGACCTGCGACCGGGGTCGACCTGGTCGAGGGCCGCATCGAGCGCACGATCCATGTCGCGCTGCGAGACCTGGCCCATCTGGGTGGGAACCGAACCGATATAGCGCTGCGACAGCGGGCGACCGCCCGACACGTTCACGTAGATTTCGCTGATGGTCCGCTGTGCCATCCGCTCGGCCGCATCAACCGTGAGGCGAATGGCGCGCTCGGCCTCGTCCATATTGACGATGGATCCGCCACGGATGCCACGTGAGAGCTGATAGCCGGTACCGAGAACCTTGAGTGTATATTTGTCGTCGGAGTCCGCGGTGCGGTGCTTGGCGGGAACGGCTTCGGCGATGAGGCAGCTGATCTTGGTGGAACCAATGTCGAGCGCGGCGACTAGGCCGCCCTTGGGAACAACCGTTCCCTTCGTCGTGCCCTTGCCCTGGAACTGAACTACCGTCATCTACGCCAACCCCTCGGAACTCACGCCTGCCCGGCCGGCATCAATTGGTTCCGGCCACCGTCTTCTTGTCTCCGGCCTTCGTGTCGGTTGCGGCGAACTCCGCCACCTCAACCGTCACCCGGCCTTGAAGGCGCAGGTCCAGCGAGCGGATGCCGCGCGCCAGGATGTTCTGCGTCTTGTTCAACTGGTCCGCCATGGCGATTGCCTGCTGCCAGTCCCTTTCCGGCAACTGCACCGTGATGCCGTTGTCGAGATAGAGGGTCCAGCGCCGGCTGCCGACACGGGCCGCTGCCTTCACCTGCAACATTATGTCGGGATAGGCTGCAACTTGGTTAATGAGTTCCGCCGCGGCGACATTTGCGCCCTCGCCTGTAACCAGAGGCAGGCGCACCATGTGCGTGGCCTCGAGGCCACTCATCGCAGCGCCCGACTTGTCGATCACGTAGTAGGCTGTCCCGCGTTGCCAGATGGCGAAGGGCTCGCGCTCCTTCACCTCGACGACAAGCTGGTTGGGAAACAGGCGCTGCACCTTGGCCGTCTCGACCCAGTCGAGATTCTGCAGGATATTGCGCGCCTGTACCGCATCGAAGCCCATCAGCGAACCGCCGGGCTGCACGCCAACAGCGGAAAGCAGTGTCTCCGGCTCATGGTGCTCGAGGCCGGTGATGGTGATTTCCTGCGCCGCCATGCCAACGATGCTGGCCGCCTTGCCCGGAAGCAGCATCCACGGACTGCCCTCGTAATCGAGGTAGCCGCCGTTGAAGAGGCCCGTCATGATCACGCCGCCCAGCAGCAGAAGCGCCGAGGCGCGCGCCGCGAGGCGCACCCGGAGCGTATTGCCCTGGTCAAGCCAGGACTGGCTACGGCGCTGATAGACGGAGAAGTCGTCGGTCATCTGTCCACCGATGCATCGTTGACCATCCAGGTCACGAGTTCCTCATAGCTCTGGCCCGCATGCGCGGCCAGTTCCGGCACCAGCGATGTGCCGGTCATGCCGGGCTGGGTGTTCACTTCCAGCACGATCAGGTCGCCCGTATTGTCGTCATAGCGGAAATCGGTGCGCGACACGCCGCGGCAACCAAGGGTATTGTGAGCTGCCAGCGCATAGTCCTGGCACTTGGCATAGACGTCCGCCGGAATTTGTGCCGGAAGAATATGCTGCGAACCGCCCGGCGCATATTTGGCCTCGTAGTCGTACCAGCCGGAGCCTTTCGACACGATGTCGATGACGCCCAGCGCCCTGTCACCGATCACGGCACAGGTGAGCTCGCGGCCCGGCACGAAACGCTCGACCATGGCATGGCTGCCGAAGGTGGCGCGCTCATCCAGAACGGCCTTCACAGGCGTGTTTGCACCTTCGAGCACGATATGGACGCCGACGCTGGATCCTTCCGCTACCGGCTTCACGACATAGGGCGGCTTCATCGGATGACCGGCCGCAACGTCTTCGAGCGGCACCAGCAGGCTTTCTGCCACCGGCACGCCAGCGGCACGGAACACGATCTTGGACTTTTCCTTGTGCATGGCCAGCGATGAGGCCAGCACGCCGGAATGCGTATAGGGAATCTGCAGCGTCTCGAGGATGGCGGCACAGCAGCCGTCTTCACCCCACTTGCCGTGCAGCGCATTGAAGGCTACGTCCGGCTTCACGCGTTGCAATTCAGCAACGACTGTCTCGCGCTTCACATCGATCGGCACGGTCTTGAAGCCAGCACGCTCCAGCGCGGCTGTGCAGGCCTTGCCAGAACTGAGGCTCACCTCGCGTTCGGCGGACCAGCCGCCAAGCAGCACGGCAACCGTCGTCTGTGACGGCACTCGGCTCATGCCGCACCCTCAAGCTTGAGACCAATGCGCTTGATCTCCCAGTCGAGTTCGATGCCGGACGTCGCCTTGACCTTGGCGCGAACGGTTTCACCAAGCTCCTCGATCTGGGCGGCGGTGGCCCCGCCCTCGTTGATCAGGAAATTGCAGTGGAGTTCGGACACCTTGGCAGGGCCGACCGCAAGACCGCGCATGCCGGCCTTGTCGATCAGCTGCCAGGACTTGTTGCCCGGCGGGTTCTTGAAGGTGGAGCCGCCCGTGCGGCTCTTGACCGGCTGGGTGGCCTCTCGGCTTTCCGTGATCTTGTCCATGGCAGCGGAAATTTCGGCGGGATCGCCCGCGCGGCCCTGGAACAGCGCCTGCGTGAACACGAGGTCCTCGGGCGCGCCGCAGTGGCGATAGGCGTATTTCATGTCCGCGTTGGTAAGCACGTGGATATTCCCCGACCGGTCGACAGCGCGCGCCTCGATCAAAATGTCCTTGGTCTCGCCCCCATAGGCCCCGGCATTCATGCGCAACGCACCACCGATCGTGCCCGGTATACCTCTCAGAAAGGTTAACGAGTCGATACTTTTCTCCAGCGCGAAGCGGGCGACGCGCACGTCCAGCGCCGCCGTCCCTGCCCGCACGCGATGGCCAGGCTCCTCAGTGATCTCGGCAAAGCCCTTGCCCAAACGGATCACCACGCCCGGCACGCCGCCATCGCGCACCAGAAGGTTGGAGCCGACGCCGATCACATAGATTGGCACGTCCTTCGGGGTATCCTTCAGGAACGCCGCAAGGTCCACCTCGTCGGCAGGCGTGAACAGCACTTCAGCCGGGCCACCAGCGCGAAACCAGGTGAGGTCGGCGAGCGGCGCATTGGCCTCGAGCCGCCCACGCATCTGCGGCAGGCGCTTCAGCAGCGCGTCACCGTCGAGCTTCGTCATGACGGTGCCTTGTCAAAGGCCTCCAACTGGCCCGGCAGTGCATAGGCCCACTGGGTGATGGTGCCCGCCCCGAGACACATCACGATGTCGCCGGGCTTCGCAATGCCGCGCACCAGCGGAGCCAGCTGCTCGGGCTTCTCGATCGTATGGACCGAGCGGTGGCCGCGAGACTTGAGACCTTCGGCCAGAGAAGTGTGCGACACGCCGTCGATGGGCTGCTCGCCCGCCGCATAGACGGGTGCCACGACAACCGTGTCGGCATCGTTGAAGCAGGTGCAGAACTCGTTGAACAACGACGAAAGCCGCGTGTAGCGGTGCGGCTGCATCACCGCGATCACCTTGCCCTTGGCAACGCCACGCGCCGCCTTCAGCACCGCGGCAATCTCCACCGGGTGGTGGCCATAGTCATCATAGACGGTGATGCCGTTGTGCTCGCCAGTGCGCGTGAAGCGGCGCTTGACGCCGGTGAAGCTCTTGAAGCCCTTGCGAATGTCATCGTCCGATATGCCAAGTTCCTTGGCGACCACGATCGCCGCCGTGGAGTTCAGCGCGTTGTGGTCGCCTGGAATGGCGAGGCTGAGATTTTCGATATCATGGGTTTCACCCGTGCGGCGGTTGGTCAGGCGTACCGAGAAGCGTGTCTCGCCATCTTCGTATCGCACGTCAGTCAGGCGCACGTCGGCTTGCGGGCTGCGGCCATAGGTGATGACGCGGCGGTCACGCACCTTGCCGATCATCTCCTGCACCACCGGATGGTCGATGCACATCACGGCGAAGCCATAAAAGGGAATGTTCTCGACGAAGGCGAGGAAAGCCTCCTTGGCCTTGTCGAAGGTTCCGTAGTGGTCAAGGTGCTCCGGATCAATGTTGGTGACGATCACGATATCGGCCGGAAGCTTGACGAAGGTGCCGTCAGATTCATCCGACTCCACCACCATCCAATCGCCCTTGCCGAGGCGCGCATTGGTGCCATAGGCATTGATGATGCCGCCGTTGATCACCGTCGGGTCGAGGTTGCCAGCATCAAGCAGTGCCGCCACCAGCGATGTGGTGGTGGTCTTGCCATGCGTGCCGCCAACGGCAACACAGGATTTGAAGCGCATCAGCTCTGCCAGCATTTCGGCGCGGCGCACGATGGGCAGGTAGCGGTTGCGGGCTTCGACGAGCTCCGGATTGTCTTCCTTCACGGCGGAGGAGACGACCACGACTTGTGAATCGCCCAGGTTCTCCGCCTTGTGGCCCACGTGGACGTCGATGCCGTTCTTGCGCAGCCGGGCGACATTATAATTGTCGGTGAGGTCGGACCCCTGCACCTTGTAGCCCAGCGTGGCCATGACCTCGGCAATGCCGCTCATGCCGATGCCGCCGATGCCGATGAAGTGGATGGGGCCGACATTGCCCGGGAGTTTCATGGCTTATTTCCCTGCGAGTTTGACCGCGAGATCCGCAAGCCGCTGGGCTGCATCGGGTTTACCGTGCCCCAGGGCCGCCGCCGCCGCCTGTTGAAGTTGGCCCTGTTGAGAGCGGAGAGATGTCAGAAATTGGGCAAAGGTCTCAGGTGCCAGAGAGGCCTGTGGATGGACCCATCCGGCCCCTGCCGTTGCAAAGCTTTCGGCGTTCCGCAACTGGTCATTGTCCAGCGCATGCGGCAGCGGCACCATGACGGCCGGGCGGCCGATGACGCCTAGCTCGGCAATGGTCGAGGCGCCCGAGCGACAAACAACGAGATGGGACGCCGCGATGCGCTTCGGCATGTCCATGAAGAACGGAGCGAGGTCGCAGTCGAGGCCCAGCGCCTTGTAGGCGGTTGAGACCACATCCATGTTTTCGGCCCTCACCTGCTGGGTGAGCCTGATCCCTGCCCGCTGCCCGGGCGTCATCGCCCCGAAGACCTTGGGCATGAATTCGCCGAAGAACTGCGCGCCCTGGCTGCCGCCGAAGACGAGGAGGTTGAAGGTATCGAAGGCCGGGTAAGGTGCCGCCTTCTCCTTCAACGCGATGTCGCGCACCGGATTGCCGGTAAAGGTGAGCTTGTCCTTCGCTTCGGGCGGCAGGCCCAGCAGCGTTGGGAACGACGAGGCCACGGCGTCGGCCCATTTCGCCAGCACACGATTGGCGCGCCCCATCACCGCATTCTGGTCATGCACGCAGGACGGTATCTTCAGCCGCGCCGCCGCCATGATGGGCGGAAAGGACGGGTATCCACCGAAGCCGATCACCGCGAGCGGCTTCACACGCTTCAGGATGGCGCGTGCTGCGCGATAGCCGCCATAGAGCCGCAAAGCGCGCCCCGGCACCAGCCATGGCTTCGACAGCGACAGCGTGGCGGACGGAACGACATGGGTCTCCACAGCAGGGAAGGACTTGCCATAGTCCCGCACCCGCTCGTCGGTCATCAGGTGAATGGTGTAGCCACGCCGATTGAGCTCCTCGGCCAGCGCCTGGGCGGGAAACAGATGCCCGCCAGTTCCACCAGCTGCGAGGACGAAGGTACCCTTGCTCATCAGGCGTAGGACACGTTGAGTTGAGGCACGCTCGAACGCACGCCAAAGCGCTTGCGGCCCAGCGCCAGGACAAGGCCCATGCCGAAGGCCATGCCCAGCAGTGAAGAGCCGCCGTAGGAGATGAAAGGCAGCGTCATGCCCTTGGCCGGCAGCAGTGCCACGTTCACGCCCATGTTGATGACCGCCTGAAAGCCGAAGATCAGGCCGAGGCCGGAGAGCGCCAGCGCCGCGAAGGGATCGGGCTCCTGCTTGGCACGCACCAGGATCTTCAGCACCACGAAGGCAAAGAGCGACATTAGGATGATGCAGGCGATGAGACCGAACTCCTCGCCAACGACTGCGAAGGTGAAGTCGGTGTGGGCGTCGGGCAGCACGAGCTTGGCCTGGCCGCCGCCCGGTCCGGTGCCCATCAGGCCGCCATTCTTGAACGCCTCGAGTGCTGTATCTACCTGGAAGGTGTCGCCCTTGTCCGGGCTCATGAAGCGGTCGATGCGCGAGCGCACATGGTCGACAAGCTCATAGGCAGCGAACACGCCTGCAACGCCCAGCGCACCAAGGCCCAGCACGGTGAACCACGAGATGCCGTAGATCAGCAGCATCGAGCCGAAGGTGAGGATGACGAGCGCCGTCTGCCCGAAGTCAGGCTGGATGATGAGCAAACCGATGAAGGCCGCCGCGAAGATCAGCGCGATCACCTGACCCGGCATCTCCGGCCGGCGCGTGTGTTCGGCAAGGAACCACGCAGCGACAATGACGAAGGCGGGCTTGGCGAACTCAGAGGGCTGCAGGTTGATCGGCCCGATGTTGATCCAGCGGTGCGCCCCCTTGATCTCGGGTCCGTAAAACAACGCGGCAGCCATCAGGCCCAGGGCCACGAAGAATACCAGAAGCCCGGCACGGCGGGCATAGCGCGGCGGAAAGAACGAGAGCGTCACCAGCACCGGCACGGCGAGACTGAGGTAGAAGAGCTGGCTCTTGATGAAGTGGAAGGTGTCAGCACCGATGCGCTCGGCCACCGGCGGGCTTGCCGCCATGGAGACGAGCACGCCTGAGGCCATGAGCAGGAGCACGGCAAACATCAGGCCGCGGTCCACCGTGAACCACCAGCGCGCGAGCAGGCCGCGGTCGCTACGTCCGAGCAGCATGGGCATCTCCTGGAATTGTCATCTCGCTACCGGGAAGCAGGGATACGGCCTTGACGAAGGCATCTCCCCGCACTTCGAAATTTGGATATTGGTCGAAGCTCGCGCAGGCGGGCGACAACAGGATAACCGCGCCGGGCTTGGTCTCCCTCTGCGCATCGCGAAGTGCCGCGACAACTGCATGCTCCAGCGTGCCGCAGTCCTCATAGGGCAATGCGGCGCCGATGGTATTTGCAAAGTCCTTCGCCGCCTGGCCGATGAGATAGGCACGCGCCACGTGGCCGAACAGCGGCTGCAGCGGTTCGATGCCACCCGCCTTGGCAATGCCGCCAGCAATCCAGTAGATGTTCTCGAACGACGCCAGCGCCTTCTCCGCCGCATCGGCATTGGTGGCCTTGGAGTCGTTGATGAAGGCAATGGCACCGACGCGGCCAACCTGCTGCATGCGGTGCGCGAGGCCGGGAAAGCTCATCATCGCCGCAGCGATGGTTTCGGTGTCAACGCCCAATGCGATGGCTGCGCCATAGGCCATGCAGGCGTTCTGCCAATTGTGGCGACCCTTGAGGGCCGGCATGGCGCGAAGGTCGATCTCGGCCTTCACCGCGCCGCTGCGCTTGTCGCGCAGCACGCCGTCATGCGCGGTGATGCCGTCACTCAGGTCCTTCACCACCGAGACGCGGCGCAGGTCGGAACCGGTCGCCACGGTCCTCTCCGCAATCGCCGAACACCAGTCGTCATCAACACCGCACAGTGCAGTGTCGCCCTTGTGCTGGCTGGCGAAGATGCGTGACTTCACGGCGGCATAGTTTTCCATGGTGCCATGGCGGTCGAGATGGTCGGGCGTGATGTTGGTGAGGATGCCGACATGCGGGTCGAGGCGGGGCATCAGGTCGATCTGGAAGGACGAGAGTTCCAGGACATAGACGCGGCCCTTCACCGGCTGGCGCAGCAGGAACACCGCCTTGCCGATATTGCCGCCCACGTCCACGTCGAGCCCTGCCTGGGCCAGCACGTGGCCCGTCAGCGCCGTGGTGGTCGACTTGCCATTGGTGCCGGTGATGGCGACGATACGCGAGCCTGCCGCAGCCGCCTCGCGTGCGAAGATTTCAGTATCGCCGATCACCTCGATCCCGGCATGGCGGGCCTTGAGAACGGTCCAGTGCGGCTCGGGGTGGGTGAGCGGAACGCCAGGGCTCAGCACAAGCGCATCGAGCGTGGCGAAGTCCAGCTGGTGCAGATTGCTGATTGGCAGTCCGGCCGCCCTGCCCTTCTCCACGGAAGGCGCAGAATCATCCCAGGCATGAACCGTCGCGCCGCCCAGCTGCAGCGCTTCGATGGTGGCGGTGCCGGAACGCGCGAGGCCGAAAACGGCGACGGTCTTGCCCTTGAATGTGGTGGCGGGGAACAAGAACTACCTCAGCTTCAGCGTGGAAAGCCCGATCAGCGCCAGAACGATGGCGATGATCCAGAAGCGGATGACGATGGTGGGTTCCTTCCAGCCCTTCTGCTCGAAGTGGTGGTGCAACGGCGCCATGGCGAAGACGCGCTTGCCGGTCATCTTGAACGAGGCCACCTGGATGATGACGGAGAGCGTCTCCAGCACGAAGAGGCCGCCGATGATGCCCAGCACGATCTCGTGCTTGGCAGCGACAGCGATGGCGCCCAGCGCGCCACCGAGTGAGAGCGAACCCGTGTCACCCATGAAGATCATGGCAGGCGGGGCATTGAACCACAGGAAGCCAAGCCCAGCGCCCACGATGGCACCGCAGATGATGGCGAGTTCGCCCGCCCCCTTCACGAAGTGAAGTTCGAGATAGCTCGAGAAATTGTAGTTGCCCACGAGGTACACGATGAGACCGAGGCTGGCGGCCGCTATCATCACCGGAACGATTGCGAGACCATCAAGCCCATCCGTCATGTTCACCGCATTGCCGGCGCCCACCACCACGAACATGCCGACGAAGATGAAAAACACGCCGAAGGGAATGAGCAGGTCCTTGAAGAAGGGAACGGCGAGCGAGGTGGCCAGCGGCTTGTCGCCGATCCACATGAACATGGCCACGGCCAAGCCCGCGATCGCGAACTCGGCCAGCAAGCGCACCTTGCCGGAGAAGCCCTTGGTTGTCGCCTTAGTGACCTTGAGGTAGTCGTCGTAGAAGCCGATTGCGCCGAAGCCGAGCGTCACGAACAACACGGCCCACACATAGAGGTTGCGCAGGTCCGCCCACAGCAGCGTGCCGACGAAGATGCCCGACAGGATCATCAGGCCGCCCATGGTGGGCGTTCCCTGCTTCTCGACAATGTGGCGCTGCGGCCCGTCGGAACGGATCGGCTGGCCCCGGCCCTGCTTGACCTTGAGGAGCGAGATGATGCGTGGCCCGAACAGGAACACGAAGATCAGCGCGGTGATGATGGCAAGCCCCGTGCGTGACGTCTGGTAGCGGAAGACGTTGAAGGGGGACACCTCATCCGCGAGGCCGCTGAACAAAAGAAATAACATCAGGTCTCCTTGGCAAGCGGCGGGTGGGCCGCCCTGATCTTCTCTACCAGCGGCCCCATGCGGCTGCCGAGCGAACCCTTGATCATCACCACGTCGCCGGGCCTGAGGCCCTTGAGCAACGCATCACGCAGTCCTTCGGACGTTTCCGCATGGGCGCCGCGCCTGTGTGGGGCCACGCACGCCCAGAGATTCGCCATCAAGGGACCTACGGCATATAAGACATCGACTTTGGCGGCGTCCATCGGTTCGAGAAGGCCGGCGTGAAGTGCCGGGCTCTGCTCGCCCAGTTCGAGCATGTCGCCCAGAACCGCGATGCGACGTCCGCCGCGCGGCGGCTGGGCGGCGCCCAGCAGGCCAAGCGCTGCCGCAACGGAAGCCGGGTTGGCATTGTAACTTTCATCGATCAGCAACAACTCGCCATCGGCGATCGACAGCCGCTCACGCACGCCGCGGCCCTTGGCGGGCGCGGCATGGGCCAGCGCCAGCGCAGCGCGGGCAAGGTCTGCGCCGGTCAGTTTCGCGGTCGCGAGAACAGCGAGGCTGTTCACCGCCATGTGCTCGCCAGGCAAGCCCAGCTTGTAGGATACGGTCTCGCCCATCACATCGGCGGTGATGCAGCAGCAGTCGGGAAGCAGCGCAACCCGCTCCATGCGCACATCCGCTGCCGGGTGCTTGCCGAAGGAAACGACGCTGCGCACGCCGCAGGCCCAGGCAGCGGCGGAGAGTCGCTCAAAGTAGGGCGTGTCGCGGCTGATCACGGCACTGCCGCCCGGCACGATGCCGGAGAATATTTCAGCCTTGGCATCGGCAATCTCGTCGAGCGAGTTGAAATTGCCGAGATGGCTCGCAGCGATGGTGGTGATGATCCCCACATGCGGGCGCACCATGGCGACGAGCGGCGTGATTTCTCCCGAATGGTTCATGCCAACCTCGAAGATACCGAAGGCGGCACTCCGCGGCATGCGGGCCAGCGTGAGCGGCACACCCCAGTGATTGTTGAAGGATGCGGCGGAGGCATGCGTCTCGCCCGAGGCCGAGAGCGCCGTGCGCATCATCTCTTTGGTCGAGGTCTTGCCGACGCTGCCGGTGATGGCGACGATCTGTGCTTCTGAGCGAGCCCGCGCCGCGATGCCCATCTGCTCCAATCCGCGCAGCGGATCGTCCGCCACTTCCAGCACAGGCCCCTCCGCCAGCATGTCCGGCGTGACGCGTGAAACGAGGCCGAGGCCCGCACCGGCCTTCAGCGCATTGGCAACGAAGTCGTGTCCATCATGCTTGTCGCCCTTGATGGAAACGAAAATGTCGCCCTGCCCCACCGCGCGGGAATCGATGGTGACTGCAGTGAGCGGCTTCGTCACCGTGCCGTGCAGCTTGCCACCCGTCGCGGCGAGAAGCTCTTCGATGGTCCACAACGCCTCAGCCATGATAGTCGCGGCCTTCAATGGCAGCCATCACGGCCTCGTGGTCGCTGAACGGGAGAACCTGCTTGCCGATCTTCTGGCCCTCCTCGTGGCCCTTGCCGGCGACGATCAGCAAATCGCCTGCCTGCAATTCATCGACCGCCGCACGGATTGCCGCAGCGCGGCTTCCAACTTCGGTGGCACCCGGTGCCGCAGCCATGATGGCGGCGCGGATGGACGCGGGCTCCTCGGTGCGCGGATTGTCGTCCGTGACATAAACCTTGTCGGCAAGGCGCGTGGCAATCTCGCCCATGATCGGACGCTTTGCACGATCGCGGTCACCACCGCAGCCGAAGACCACAAAGAGGCGGCCCCTGGTATAGAGCCTCAGAGAAGCCAGCGCATTCTCCAGCGCATCCGGCTTGTGGGCATAGTCGACGAAGACGGGTGCCCCCTTTGCAGAGCGGCCCACCAGTTCGAGCCGGCCCTTGGCGCCCTTCAGCGACTGCAGTGAATGCATCACCTGCGCCTCGTCGCCACCCGTGGCGAGCACGAGGCCGGCGGCGATCAGCGCGTTTGACACCTGGAAATCGCCAGCAAGTGGCAAGTCGACTTCATAGGAGCGGCCATGGACAGACACCGTCACATGCTGGCTCCCCGCTTCGCGGCGAACATTGACGATGCGGATGGCCTCGCCCTTCAGGCCCACGCTCCACACCTTGAGGCCATATGCCGCAGCGCGGCGGGCCGCCTCTTCGCCACGCGGCGTATCGACGTTGATGACGGCGGCACCACCAGGCGCCACGAGTTCTTCGAACAGGCGCATCTTGGCGTTGAAATAATCCTCCACCGTCGGGTGGTAATCGAGGTGGTCGTGCGACAGGTTGGTGAAACCCGCCGCGGCGAGGCGCAACCCGTCGAGACGGTACTGATCGAGGCCATGGCTCGAAGCTTCGATTGCGAGATGTTCGACCTTCTCCTCAGCCAGCCTGGCAGCCAGTTCCTGAAGCTTCATGGCATCAGGGGTCGTATGCTCGAGCTCGATGGTGCCCGAGGGTGACACGACGCCCACCGTGCCGAGGCTGGCGGCGGGAAAGCCCATCGCAGTCCAGATCTCGCGCACGAAGGTGGCGACCGACGTCTTGCCACTGGTCCCGGTGACCGCGACAATGGTGTCAGGTTGCCGGCCATAGAAGCGCGCAGCCATGCGCGCGAACAGCTGGCGCGGATTCGTTGAAGCGATCAGTGCCGCGCCCGGGGCCTGCGCGCCCTCACCCGCGATCACCGCGATGGCACCGGCTGCAATGGCCTGCGGAATGAACTTCGCGCCATCGACATGCGTGCCCGGCAGCGCCGCAAACACGAAGCCCGGCTTCACCGCGCGGCTGTCGGCAGTGAGGCCCGCAACGGACAAGGCCTCCGCATCCTTGGGGAGCGGGGCCTCGCTGCCGACGAGAGACCTAAGACGAATGGTCATCAGTTCTGCTTCTTCTTCTTTTCCGTCTCCTCGAGCTTGGCCAGCTTCTGGAGGTCTTCTTGGGAGAACACCGGCTCGACGCCGAGCATGGGTGCGATGCGTTCGACGATGTTGGCTGCGGTGGGCACGGCATTCCAGCCGGCCGTGGCGAAGCCATAAGTGCCGGGAATGGCCTTCGGTTCGTCGAGCATCACCATCACGAGGTACTTGGGGTTATCCATCGGGAAGGCCCCGATAAAGGAGGACAGGCGCCTGTTCTTGTCATAGCGGCCGTTCACCACCTTCTCGGCGGTGCCGGTCTTGCCACCCACCCGATAGCCGATCACGTCGGCCTTGGAGGCGGACCCGACTTCAGCATTGCGCCGGAACAGGTAGCGCAGGGTATCGCTGGTCGACTCCTTGATCACCGTGGTGGCCATGGCCATGGCCTCCTCCTCGTTCTGGCGAAGGAAGGTGGGCGTGATGAGATGACCGCCGTTGAGAAGACCTGCAACCACCGCAGCACCCTGCAACGGCTGCACGGCAAAACCGTGGCCGAAGGCGGTGGTGGCGGTGACGAGCCTGCTCCAGCGCTTGGGCAGCAGCGGCCGCGCAGCCTCTGGAAGTTCGGTCTGCAGCTTGTCGAACAGGCCGACCTTGCGCAGGAAGGCCTGGTGCTCTTCGAGCCCCACTTCCAGCGCCATCTTGGCCGTGCCGATGTTGGAGGATTCGCAGAACACTTCCTCGGTGGTCAGCGGGCGGTGCTGGGGGTGGAAGTCATGAATGCGCGCACTGCCGATGACCAGCGGGTAGCGCGTGTCGAACACGCTCTGCAGCGTCACCTTGCCGGAATCGAGCGCCATGGCGAAGGTCACGGCCTTGATGACTGAACCCAGCTCATAAACGCCGCTGGTCATGCGGTTCTGCTGGTCCTTGGAGAAGTTCTTGTTCTCCTGGTTCGGATTGAAGTCGGGGAGAGACACCATGGACAGCACTTCGCCCGTGTCGATGTCCATGACGATGCCGCCGCCGGCGATGGCATGGAACTTTTCGATGGCCCTGCCCACCTCGTCGAGCACTGCCGCCTGGACGCGGATGTCGAGCGAAAGCTGCGCGGGCTCGGTGCGGTGCTCGGTGGGCTCCGCCAGCGACGCGGTGTAAAGTGCGCCACGGTCGTCGAGGTACTTCTCGACACCGGCAATGCCCTTGGTGTCGAGGTCGACATAACCCACAACATGCGAGGAGAGGCGCCCCTGCGGATAGACGCGGCGGCGCTCGTTGACGTAGCTCACGCCGGGAATGCCGAGATTGTAGACGGCGTCACGTTCTTCCGGAGACACCTGCCGCTTGATCCAGGCGAAACGCTTGGCGGTCGTCAGCTTGCGTCGCAGGTCCTTGGCATTGAGGTCCGGCATGGTGGCGGTCAGCGCCTCCACGGCCTCGTCGATGTCAATGATCTTGGATGGGTCGGCAAAAATCGAGGCCACTGCCACGTCGGTCGCCAGCAGCACGCCATTGCGATCGATGATGTCGGGGCGCGGCAGCGGGCCTTCAACGATCGGGCGCACCGGATCATCCGGCTTCGGGAAGATGGTGAGGTGCGTCAGCTGCCCGCCAATCGTCAGGAAGGCCGCCGCAAAACAGATGCCGATGAGCCGCAGCCGGTTCTGCCCAGCCAGCCGGGGCGGTGTTTCATCCGTAGACTGATGGTCGGAGATCAGTTCGGTCATGGCTGTTTCATATCGTCGATGATGGCGCCGATCGGATCGCTTCCCTCCGCCTGGAGGTTCATCACGGGTTCGGCGGGAACGTGGTTGGAAATGTCGTCGAGCTTGACGATCTGCTGCGCCTTCAGCGTCGACAGGCCAAGGAAACGCTCGGCCAGCGTGCGGATGCGGTCAGGCCGGATGAGGCTCGACCACTCGGCGTTGAGCAGGCGCATGTTCTCGGTCTCGGCCTCGATGCCACGCTGCAACTTCGCGGCCTCGCGCTCGAAGCCACGCGTCTCGTGCTCCAGCGAATAGAGGATGAAGCCGGACACCAGCACCGCCGTGACAAGCAAGAGGTTGAGGAGCTTGTGCATCTAGTGTCGCGTTCCCTGAACGCTGAGGCCGATCTCGTCGGCGATGACGGGCATGGGCGGAGCCGCGGTGCGAATGCCGGCGCGCAGCTTGGCCGAGCGCGCGCGCGGGTTCAGCCGCGCTTCGGCATGGCTGGCGCCGAGGTGACCCTTGAAGGGAAGCTCGAAGCTGGGCTCCGGCCCCTTCACCGCACCCGGCAGGTGGCGCGAGCCCGAAGGCAGCTTGCCGGCGCGCGAGGCGAAGAAGCGCTTCACGATCCGGTCTTCCAGCGAATGGAAGGTGACGACCACGAGGCGGCCACCCTGCGGCAGCAGGCGCTCGGCGGCATGCAGCGCCTCGACGAGCTCATCGAGCTCGCCGTTCACGTGGATGCGCAGCGCCTGGAAGGTGCGCGTGGCGGGATGAATCTTGTCCGGGCGCGGTCGCCCGGTCACGCGCTCGATGGCCTTGACCAGGCCATGCGTGGTGGTGATCGGCGCTTCCTTGCGCGCCTCGATAATGGCGCGGGCGATGGCGCGCGAGCGCGGCTCCTCGCCGAAAACATAGATGATGTTGGAGAGCGTCTCCTGCGGCAACGAGTTCACCGCATCCGCCGCCGAGGTTCCGGACTGTGCCATGCGCATGTCCAGCGGCCCGTCGCGCAGGAAGGAGAAGCCACGCTCGGCTTCGTCGATCTGCATGGAGGATACGCCGATGTCGAGAACGATGCCGTTGATGCGCTCCGCCCCGACGAGGGTTTCCATGTCGGCGAAGCGGCCCTCGCGCAGGCTGAGGCGCGGCGCAAATTCCGAAACCAGCGACTGCCCCGCCCGGATGGCCGAGGGGTCGCGGTCGATGGCGATGACCTTGCAGTCCGCCGCACCGAGGATGGCGCGGGTGTAGCCACCGGCCCCGAAGGTGCCATCCACGTAAACGCCCCCGTCACGCGGCGCGAGTGCGCTCAGCACTTCGGGCAGCATCACGGGAACATGCGGCGGGTGGGTATTTTCCTGGGCGGCCATGGCAAGCCTAAATCACGGTGAAAAAGGCGTTAATCTTCAGTCCGACATTGCAATCGGCCTGCTTAACAATTGGTTTCGATTCACGCGTTGCGGAGCATTTGGCGGGGGATAATGCCAGCCGGCCTGTAAGCCGGGTTTTGTCCCTGCGGGTTGCCCCGCAATGGATGACCATTCATCTGGAACGCCCGTTGCCGGACGCTTCACGCAACCTACCCGGGCAGCTGGAACGGAAACGTCCCTGGCGGACTTGCGTCCGCCGCGCCACCCCTATTCGGTCTTGCTCCCGGTGGGGTTTGCCATGCCGTCCTCATTGCTGAGGCCGCGGTGCGCTCTTGCCGCACCTTTTCACCCTTGCGTCAGGCCGAAGCCCGGATCCGCGGTATCTTTTCTGTGGCACTTTCCCTGGGGTCGCCCCCGCCGGGCGTTACCCGGCACCGTGTTTCCATGGAGCCCGGACTTTCCTCCCCCGCACCCTTTCGAGCATAGCGGCAGCGGTCATCCAGCCAGCTGGCAGGTGGGCAAGTAGGCGATTGCACCGGGAATAGCAACCGCCATGGCCTCAGCCCTCGAACACCACCCGGCCGTCGCACACTGTCATGCGCGGCTTGATGCCATTGTAGGTCGCGGGGTCGGTCTTGGCCAAATCCACCGGCAGCACGCAAAGGTCAGCGAGCAGGCCCTCCTTCAGCACGCCTGTCTTGCCCTCCATGAAGCCGGCATAGGCGCCGTCGGCGGTGTAGGAGTGGACGGCCTGGTGCAGGCTCTGGCGGTTGTCAGGCATCTGGTCGTTCCAGCGGCACCGCGTCATGGCAGACTGCAGCGACCAGAGCGGGTCGATGTCTGAGACCGGCCAGTCGGTGCCGAACACGAGGCGCGCGCCCGCCTCGCGCAGCGCCTTCCAGGCGAAGGCCCATTGCCAGCGCGCCTCACCAATGTTCGAGAGATAGGGCTCGAGCGGCAGGCCATGGTTGCCGGGCGCGTGCGGCGGCTGCATCGAGGCGATGACGCCCAGCTCCGCAAAGCGCGCAATGTCGTCAGGGTGAATGACCTCCACATGCTCCACCCGGTGGCGCGAGTCACGCCGCCCATTGGTCTTCAGCGCAGCCGCGTAACCATCGAGCACGATCCTGACCGCGCCATCGCCGATGGCGTGGACGGCGACCTGCAGGCCCCGCCGGTCAGCTTCGGTCGCAATGGCGGCGAAGCGCTCGGGTTCGAACAGCGGGTCGCCCCTCCAGCCGGGGCGGCTGGCATAGTCCTCCACCATCACGGCGGTGGCGCTGTCGGCCACGCCGTCCATGAACAGCTTCACGAAGCCGGACGACAGCATCTCGCCCTGCCAGCGCGCGGCCATCTGCGAGGCCTTTTCCAGCATCGCGATATCCATGAAGTTCTTGAAGTGGAACGGCACCCTGACCCTCGCCGTAAGCTCTCCCCGGCGCTGCAGTTCCTCCAGCAGTTCAAGGGTATAGATGTTGCCGTCCATGTTCTGCACGAAGGTGATGCCATGCGCCGCCGCATGGCGCAGGCCCACCCGCATGGTCTCGAGGTCGGTCTCGAACTCCGCCTTGGTCGGATAGGGCTCGGGCTCACCACCGGTGGCGAGGCCCAGCCTGTCTCGCATGCCCTTCTTCGACAGGGCGCGGACGGGGTCGATGGCCTCGCCTTCGCGCAATTCGCCTTGGGCCAGCCCGTCCGCCCCCATGACGATCTCGTTGCCGGGCCCAAGCTTGCGGCCTTTCAGGATGCCTGCCATCTCGAGCGCCAGCGTGTTGGCCCAGGCGGTGTGATGGTCGGGCGAGAAGACGATGATCGGCCGGTCCTTGATGATCCGGTCAAGGTGATGGCGCGACAGTGGCTCGTGCTCGCCGATGATGACGTAATCCGCCTGCTCGCCGATGATCAGGTCATCGCCGGGGTTCTGTTGCAGGTAAGCCTCGGTGCGCGCCTTCAGCTCTTCGAAGCCGCGCGTACCGAACAGCTGGAGGTGCGAGAGTTCGGCCGCACCTGCGAACAGGTGCATGTGGCCTTCGACGAATCCGGGGATCACCGTGCCACCGCAGGCATCAACCACGCGGGTATCGGCGCCCTTCTCGCGCATCACCTCAGCATGAGTTCCCAAGCGCATGATTCGATTCCCGGAAATGGCAATCGCTTCCGCCGTGGGGCGAGCCGCATCCATAGTGAGAATGGCGGCATTGGTGATGATCAGTGAGGCAGTCATGATGCGAGGGGTCCGTTCCAGTCGATGCCTTCGGCCAGCATCATCGCAACCCATGCAGGGCGTGCGGTGACAAGGCCGATGAGGCGGTTGAGGTTGGGGTAGGAAGTGGCAGGATGCGCCATGGCCCTGGTCCAGCGGCAGAGCATGACGAGAAAGATGTCGAGTGCCGAAAAGCGCTCGCCCAGCATGTAGGGGCCGCCCCGTCCCAAATCTGAATCAAGTTGCGAGAACATGCGGCCAAGCCTTCGTTCTGCAACGACTTTCAAGTCATGCCGCGCGGCTTCCGTGTCGAGGTAATTGTCGGCGTGCCACCAGTGCTGCAGGTCTTCCTGCAGCGTGTTGGTCAGCCAGAACAGCCATTGCAGGAAGGCGCCCCGGTCAGGGTCGCCCGGCAGCGGCAAGAGGCGGGCCTCCGGATGGGCCTCGCACAGATACATCAGGATGGCCGCGGATTCGTAGATCACCCGGTCGCCATGGGCGAGCGTCGGCACCCGGGCATTGGGGTTGAGGGCCACATAGGCCGGAGCCCGGTTTTCGGCCTTCGAGATATCCACACGTATCAGCTCGAAGGCGCAGCCGATTTCCCGGAGCACGGCGTGGGGCGCCATATTGGCACTTCCCCGATCCCAGAAGAGCCGATAGACAGGCGCCTCATTTCCGGGTTCCTCACGCACCATGCACCGCTCCACTGCCCTTCTTTTCGCTCTTGTCGCTCTTGGCCTCGTCACTGGCCAGGCCCTCGCACAGGAGCGCGAATGGACGCTCGATGCAAGCGAGCAGGAGTCATATCTGATCTTCGGTGTGGCCGATAGCGATGACGTGGGCCTCAGCCTGTGGTGCCCGAACCGGAAGGGCATCGTGAACCTCTATGTCCCCCGGCCCACGGCGGAACTGCAGAAGCTGGCGCGCCGCAAGGTGCCGATGACGGTCACCGCAGGCAGCGAAACCGCCACCTTCGGCGGCAAGATCGACATCAACCCCGATGCCGCCTCCTCCAGCGTCGAGGTGGAAATGCCGGTGGACAGCGCGTTGCTCAAGGCCCTGGAGAAGGCCGACCGCCTGACCGTGAAGGTCGACTCCCAGGAAGTGGTGTTCCCGCTTTATGATGCGGACGTCTCCGGCCTGCTCGCGCTCTGCCGCAAGGGCTGATCAGACAGCAGTCGCACTGCCGTGCGCAGCGCTGAAAGGTCAGGCAGGCCATTGACCAGTGCCGGCCGGAAGTGCCGCTGGAAGGCATCCGTCACCTTGCGCGTCACCTCGTCCAACGCGCCCGTCACGTCGATCCCGTAGCCATAGGCCTGCAACAGCCGCTGGAAATCCGCAAGGTCGTCGCCCGCCAGCTCGCGGTCATCCAGTTCGGCAGGCGGCACCCAGTGGCCGATCCCTTCCCGATGCAGCAGCGGCCAGTCGAAGCGCTCGCCGGGGTCCAGCTTGCGGCCCGGTGCCACGTCGGAATGGGCCAGCACGTTCTGCGGCGCAATGGCGTGGCGCGAGAGAATGTCCCGGCACAGCGCCACGACGGAGTGCATCTGCACGGCCGGAAAGTCGCGGTAGTCGGCGCCGTGGCCCGGATTGTGGATCTCGATGCCGATCGAGCGCGAGTTGGTGTCCGTCTCGCCCTGCCACGAGGAAACGCCCGCGTGCCAGGCGCGCTCATCCTCCCCCACCATCAGGGTGATCGTGCCGTCCTCGTCGACGAGATAGTGGCACGACACGCCGGACTCCGCACTGCACAGCAAATCGCAGGCGGCGGCCGCACTCTTCATGCCCGTGTAGTGGAGAAGCAGCATGTCCACCGCGCGGTTGTTGCGCCGCGGCTCGCGGTTGGCGGCAGCCACATAGCGGTGTGCCAGAGGCGACAGGATCACGCCGCCATCTCCATGATGCGGTCGTAGGCCTCGTTGATCTTCTGCAAGCGCTGGGTCGCGAGCTCGACCATCTCCTCTGGCACGCCCGCTGCGATATGGCGGTCCGGGTGGTGCTCGCGCACCAGGTCGCGATAGCGCTTGCGGACTTCGTCTGAGCTTGCTCCCGGAGCCAGCCCAAGGATCAGGAAGGGATCATCCGGCACATCCACATGGCGCGCCCGGATGCGCGCGAAGTCGGCCTCGGAGAAACCGAAGATCTCCGCCACGCGCCTCAGGAAGCCATGTTCTCCGGGGTGGAAGGCATTGTCGGCCTTGGCGATGTGGAACAGCCCGTCGAGCACGTCCTCCAGCACCTCGGCGCGCGCCGCGAACAGCTTGGCGATCTGCTTCGCATAGGTCTCGTAGCCAGCCACGTCCTGCTTGGCGAGGTTGAAAACCCGCGCCACGGTCGCAAGCTCACCATCCGGAATGTGGAAGACCTGCTTGAAGGCCTTGATCTCGTCCTCGGTGACGACGCCATCGGCCTTCGCCATCTTGGCGCCGAGCCCGATCATGCCAATGGTGAAGGCCACCGACTTCTCGGGCGGCGTCGGGTTGCGAGCCACGATCGACTGAAGGAATGCGCCGACCGACTCGCCGATGGAAGCGAGGGTGTCGGCGATGCGGGTCCAGATGGACATGGGAAGGTTGGCTGGCTCAGCCGTTCTTGAAGTAATAGGTCAGGTTGAACACCGGAACGTCGATGTCCTTGTGCTGGGCAAGCAGCTTCTCGACATGCCAGGCACGACCGGCGGTCCAGATGGTGATCCACAGCACCGGCAGCACACCCACCGCCATCAGCCCATACATCAGCATGTCCGGCAGGCCGATGAGCTTCGAGACAGCCCAAACGGTCGCCACCATGGACGCGCCCGAAAAGCACAGCATCAGCAAGGTGGCGCCGAAGGCGGCCATCAGGCTGCCCGTGCGGCTGAAGGCCTGGCTACCTGCCTTTGGGGCAGCTTCAGGCTTGAGAATTTCCTGTTCCATGGCGGCTCATATGCGCCGGATGGGCGGAAAATGCAATAATCCCCGCCTCACCGGCAGTAGACTGAGCCGTTTTCGCGGTTCTGCAGGTCGAGGTGCAGGTGGTCACGGTGCGAGCGGCCTGAATCGGGGCCGAGTACGGTGTGGAATTCTCCGCAGGCTCGGTCATGCACGGTGTGCAGGAAGCGGCGTTCGTCGGAACTCCCCCACCAGCCCTGCTCCACCGTCACCTTGCGGCCGCTTTCGAGCGTGAAGGCGGCGATGTCGATGGCATTGCCGAAGCCATGTTCGCTCATCTTGGCGCCACTCTTGTTGTTGCGCGGGCGGCAGGCATAGGACGCAGCCACGTCGATGCTGACGATGCTCTCGCCGAAGCTCCGCTGCGCGGTGGGCTGCACCACGTCCTCGAGCCAGGTGTGCAGCGGGTCCGCCATGCCGCAATTCATGACGGCGGGCTGGCTGAAGGCGACCGAGCCCAGCTGCTCCACCTTCCAGGCATTGGGAACCTGGCAGCCGTTGTGCTCGTTGATGTTGCTGATCTTCTCGGCAAGCCCGATGCGCGAGGGCTTCACCTGGCAGGAGCCTTCCGGCGGGCGCAGGCCCTTGGTGGTGAAGTTGCCGCTCTTCTTCGAGGAGCTGCAGGCCGTCAGCACGGCGGCGACGGCCACTGCCACCATCAACTTGCGCAGGAACGAGATCGAAGACACTGGAACGCCACTCACCAATAAACAGGCATCGAAGTTAAGGCGATCAGGGTTAACGTTCCCTCAATTGACCGACATCAAGGCTGCACCGCCACCATGGCGCGATGCTGAAAACTGACGTGGAGGATTGGATGATGAAGCGCAAATATCTCATGCTGGCACTGGCGGTAGGCAGCCTCATGGTGATCGGCGCGCGAGCCGCCCTTGCCGAAGGCAGCGTGGCCGGCACCCCGCTGGCGAGCGAAGGCATCAGCCTTGAGCTTGGCCATCGCGATTACATGAACTACTGCGCGGCCTGCCACGGTGTCGATGCGAAGGGCGACGGCACGCTGGGCGAGTTCCTCACCCTCGCCGTTCCGGACCTGACCACACTCTCGAAGCTCAATGCCGGCACGTTTCCCGAAGAGCAGGTGATGGACGTGATCGACGGCCGCGTCGACGTGAAGGTGCATGGCATGCGCGACATGCCGGTGTGGGGCGACTGGTTCAACCGCGAGGCGGCAAGTTCCGACACCAGCAAGGAAGCGCGCGAAATAATCGTCAACGACCGCATCGCGTCGCTGATCAACTACATCAAGAGCATTCAGGTGAAGTGAGGCGCTTGCCTCAGCGGTTCAGCGCTGCCACCAGCTGCGCCACGTCGCCATCGCGCTTCGACAGGAACGACGTGAAGATGCCACGCTGCAGGTAGGTGAGCGAGAAGCCCAATACCTTGGCGTCTTCCACCTTGAACCCGGAGCCTCGTTTGCCGAGCCGCCACACCACCGTGTAGGACTGGCCGTTCATCAGATAGACCTTGGTGTCGACGTTGATGTCCTTGCCATTCGTGTCGGCGTCACCGACCTCGTACTTGGACACGACGTAATCACGTGACTGGTCGGCGAAGTAGCGCGCCATGAAGGTGGCGGTGCCGCTGTAATAGGCCTGCTTCTGGGCTGGAGAGAGCTTGCTCTTGTACTGGCCCAGCGAATAGTCGGCGATTGAGGGCACGTCGGCGTGGCGCTGGATGGCGCGCTTGAAGCTCGCCACCGTGCCCTGGCGGTGCGCCGCCAGCATGTCTTTCGCGACCTTCTTCATGTAGGCGACTGCGGCATCCTCGCCGGCCGCGAAGGCCGGAGCCGCGAAAGCGGCGGCAAGCCCGGCAAGGGCGGCGCGGCGCGTCAGTGCGGCAGAGAATGGCGGACGGCTCTTCGACATGATTCGCTTTCTTTGAAGCTGTCCATTCCGCCATAAAGGACAGTCCGAGGCCGCGTCAACAACGCGGCCCCGCAGGTCACAGCAGGCTCACCAGGTGTTGGCTTCCTTAAGTTCCGCGAACAGCTGGTCAAAGTCGCCCTTGGAAGCCTTCAGCACTTTCGAGAAGCGGTCCTTCATCGAAATCGTCAGCCACACGCCCTTCACGTTGACGTCGGCCACGCGGAAACCGCCGCCCGACGGCACCAGCCTCCACTTCACCTGCTCGCGGCCGCCGCTGCCGGTGATGAAGGACTGGATGACGGTGAACTTGCCCTGCTTGGTCGTGGAGACGATGTCCAGCTTGGTGCCGCGGAAGTCAGCCACGTAATAGTTGAACAGCGCCGCCGCATAATTGTTCACGAGCGCGTAGAACTCGCTCCTCCGCCCGGCAGGCAGCTGCTTCACATAGGGCCCGAGCGCGTAATCTGCGATGCCCTTGAGGTTGATGTAGCGGTTCAGCAGCGAAGCGAACTGCGATTTCAGCGCCGGCCCCTTCTGGCCGTTGTTGGCAAGCCGCATCACCTGGTCGGCAATTCCCGTAACGTAATCCTCGGCCGCCGTGCTGGCCGAAGCCGGGGTTGCAAGGCCGAACAGGGCCGCAACCGCCAGTCCACAGAGTTCCCGCCGCGACAGCGGCCCGTTACCCCGGTCCATCATCAAACCTCCACACTCGGACCGCCGATGCGGCCCCCTACATCACTGTAATACGCCGCGAAATCGTGACGAATGCAAGACTGAGCCGTCGCCGCGCACAAGACTCTGCAATCGAACTTACGCGATCCCAAACACAATGGACCGCCTTGCGAACGATATAAAGATATGTTTATGTAGTTATGGAGGTGTTCGATATGGATGAATTGCTCTCCGGGCTGCGCGCTGCAGCGGAATCGACCCGCGTGCGCATCCTGTTCATTCTCGCCCATGGCGAGGCCAACGTCAGCGAACTGACCCAGATCCTGGGGCAGAGCCAGCCGCGCGTCAGCCGCCACCTCAAGCTCATGGCCGAAGCGGGCCTCATCAGCCGCCACAAGGAGGGCAACTGGGTGCTGTTCCGCCTGCGCGAGGAGGACATGGGGGGCGCACTGGCCCGCTCCATCGTCGACCTTTTGCCCGGCTCCGACCCCGTGCTGGCGGGCGACCTGGCCCGCCTCGAGGAGATCCGCAGCCGCCGCGCCGAGGCGGCATCGCGATATTTCGCCGAGAATGCCGCCCACTGGGAGCAGCTCCGCTCACTCCATGTGCGCGAGGAAGATGTCGAGCAGGCCATGGTGAAGCTGGCAGGTGGAGCGCCCATCCGTCAGCACGTCGACCTTGGCACCGGCACCGGCGCCGTGCTGCGGCGCTTTGCTCCGCAAGCGCAGCAGTCGATCGGCATCGATTCGAGCCGCGACATGCTGGCGATTGCGCGGGTCAACCTCGATGCCGCGAATGTGCGCAATGCGCAGGTGCGCCATGGCGAGATCTATGCGCTCCCCTTCCCCGACGGCTTCGCCGACTTCGTCACCATTCACCAGGTGCTGCACTTCCTTGAAGATCCGGTGCGTGCGCTGACCGAGGCTGCACGCATCCTCCAGCCCGGCGGCCGCCTGCTCATCGTCGACTTTGCACCGCATGATCTTGATGATCTTCGCACCGACCACGCCCACCGCCGTCTCGGCATCGCTGCCGAGCACATGGCACAGTGGCTGTCGCGCGCCGGGCTGACGCTCGCACAGCATGACGTGCTGTCCCCGCCGTGGCGGCCGCAAGGCAAGGGCCTCACCGTGTCGCTGTGGCTGGCCACACAGCCACGTTCACCCGCCATGACCCCAGCCCTGAAGGACCACGCCACATGATCGCCTTCGCGGAAGACGTTTCCGGCATCACTGTCTCCTTCGAGTTCTTTCCGCCCAAGGCGGATGCCCAGGAGAGCTTCTGGAAAACCATCCGCAAACTTGAAACGGTGAACCCCAGCTTCGTCTCCGTCACCTATGGCGCAGGCGGCACCACGCGTGACCGGACACTCGACACGGTTCGCCGCATCGTCAACGAGACGACGCTGCGGCCCGCAGCCCACCTCACCTGCGTCGGTGCCTCGAAGTCCGAGGTCAACGCAGTGGTGCAGGATTTCGCAGCTGCCGGCGTGCGCCACATCGTGGCCCTGCGCGGTGATCCGCCGGGCGGCGTCGGCACCCGCTTCACCCCGCGCCCTGATGGCTATCGCAACGCCGCCGACCTGGTGCGCGGCATCAAGGAACTGGGCGACTTCGATGTCTCCGTGTCTGCTTATCCCGAGCGCCATCCGGAATCGGTGTCGATCGAGGAAGATCTGGCCTTCATGGCCGACAAGGCAGAGCATGGCGCAACGCGCGCCATTTCGCAGTTTTTCTTCCACAACCCCTTCTTCCTCAGGCTGCGTGACCGCATCGCGGCGCGCGGCATCGACATCGAGCTGGTGCCGGGCATCCTCCCCATCACATCATTCGCGCGAGTCAGTGAATTCGCGGCAAAGTGCGGCGCCCATGTTCCGCCCGCACTGGCCACGCGCTTCGCAGGCCTCGACGATGAGCCCGAAACACGCAACCTCGTCGCCGCCATGGTCGCCGCCGAACAGGTGGACGCGCTCCGCCGCGAGGGCGTGAAGCACTTCCACTTCTACACGCTGAACCGCGCTGACCTCGTCTATGCCATCTGCCGCGTGCTGGGTCTGGGAGCGGAAAAGCAGGCCGCCTAGATCACATCTCGTTGCGCGCCCACACCTTCTGTACTGCTTCGTTCTGCAGTACCGCATCATACATGCGCTTCAGGTTCGGATGCTTGGCGAACAGCGCGCCCATGTCCGGCGCCCAGCTGCACAACATGGCCGCATAGATGTCAAGTGCCGTAAGACGATCCAGCATGAATGTCCGCTCACCCAGCACATCGGCATAGATCGAGAATTCCTGCATCATCGTCTCCCCGGCCCTGGCCTTCACGCCCTCCGCGCCATTGGCATCGGTGGTGAAGCGCTGCGGATAGAACAGGCGAAGGTCGCTGCCATAGAGTGCCGCCGCAAGATAGACCTGCCAGCGCAGGAACTCGGCGCGGCCCTTCTCCCCCGGCTGGGGGGCGAGGCCCGCCTCGGGGTATTGCTCCGCGATGTGGATCATCATGGCGGCACTTTCCGTCATCACGGAACCGTCCGGCAGCACCAGGGTCGGGACCTCGGCCTTGGGGTTGATGGCGTGGAAGAAGTCCTCGAAGGCACCATCCGGCTTGCGGTTCAGGACGATGACCTTGTAGTCGGCGCCACAGGCGGCGAGCAGTGCCTCGACGGCCATCGAGCCGGCCTGGTTGCGGGCATAAAGCGTGTACATGCGGGAAATTTCCTCCGTGATTGCCCCTCCTTCATCCCCCGGACCGGGCCTCGGGGGCAAGGGGAAGCTGCCGTCACACGCCCGTCACAGGGCGGGCGAAAGCATGTCACATCACTTCTCGGCGAGAATCGACAATTTCCATGACCGAACTCCCCTTCTTTGACGTGTCTCCATTGCATGAACTGCCGCGAAATGCGATTGGTGGGTGGATTTATGACAGCCGGTCCATGGCGAAAACCTTCGCGACACTCGTCCCCAAGAAAGTCCGCTTCAGCTATTCCACCGCTGACCAGCCGGTGCTGCAACGCGCTGTCATCCAGGCCATCGAGAAGATGGGCGGGCAGCGCAAGCTCAAGAAGCTCTATGTCCAGCACCAGAAGAACCTGAAGGACGGCCAGAACTTCTTCGATTCGGCCATTCGCCTGCTGCGCATGCATCTCGAATATGACGAGGCGGCGCTGGCCCGCACGCCAAAGACAGGCCCCGTCATCTTCATTTCCAACCATCCCTATGGCGTGCTCGACGGCATCACCCTCACCTGGCTTGCCACCAGAGTGCGTCCTGATACCAAGGTGCTGGCGAACGACGTGCTGTGCCAGGCGCCGGAGGCGGCCGAGAACCTGCTGCCCGTGGCCTTCGCCCCCACCCGCGAGGCGCGTGAAACCAATGTCCGCTCCCGCATCGAGGCCCAGTCCTGGTTGCGCCAGGGCCATGCCATCGGAATCTTCCCCGGCGGCGGCGTCTCGACTTCCGAAAAGCCGCTGAAGGGCCCCGCCGTCGACCTGCCCTGGGCGCCCTTCACCGCCAAGCTGCTGCGCTCCTCCAAGGCCACCGTGGTGCCGGTGTTCTTCGTCGGCCAGAATTCCCGTCTGTTCCAGCTGGCAAGCCACCTCAGCCTCACATTGCGCCTGTCGCTGGTGTTCCGCGAAACGGCCCGCCGCATCGGTTCGCGGCTGAAGATCCGGGTGGGCGAGCCCATCCCCTTCGAGGAGATCGCCCATATCGAGGACCGTGCAGAACTGGTGATGGAGTTGCGCAAGCGCACATTCGCACTTGCTCGTCCCGAGGACATCAAGGGCTCCAACCTGAACCTCCATCTGCGCGAGGCGAAGATCGCCGGAACCAAGTCCCGGTCGGAAGAGTGACACAGGTCACAGCACGATTGAATTGCACAACTTAAACCTTCCTAAATCGTGCTATGGTCGAGTTTCTTCCGAAGCTGATGGTTTATCGATGGTGATTCCCGTGCGCCGACTGTTCGCTGCCCTGACAACAATCGCTTTCATGGCTCTCGGGACGATGGCCGTTGCCGAGGCTGGCACCTGCCCGGCTGAAGGCTTCGTCAAGAGCGCCGGCCAGGCCTATGACCGCGCGGCGGCGGCAGGGTCCGCCTCGGCCTTCGCCAATGCTGCCGACCGCTTTTCCGACCTCCGCTCGCTGAGCTTCTTTGCCCTGGGCCAGTACCGCAAGGACCTGCCCAAGTCGCGCGAGTCGGAATATCTGAAACTCACCCGCAAGTTCATCGGCGATACGCTGCAGAAGCATGGCAGCGGCCTGCGCGGCGGCAACCTGCAGGTTCTCGACTGCGCCCCTTCAGGTGGCGGCCTCGTCGTCTCAACGCGCTCGGCCACGGGCAAGAAGATCGTGTTCCGGCTGTCCAAGGCGGGCGGCGGCTACACCGTGAAGGACGTCAACATGCAGGGCATCTGGCTGGCCCAGCAGATGCGTTCCAAGTTCACCGGCACGGTATCGCGCAAGGGCATTGACGGGCTCTTCGCCTATCTCGCCGACTGAACTTGCTCACCGCACCCCGACAATGAACAGGCGCGGAAAGCGCAGCAGCACCGTGCCATCCGCCTGCAGCGGATAGGCACCAGCCAGAAGCCTGCTGTACTGCCCAACAAATCCCTTGCGCTCGTCATCGGAAAGCGGCGCGAGAAAGGGCCTCAGGCCGGTGGACCCGAGCCAGGCGACGATCCCCTCCACGCCGTCGAGCGGGTGATTGTAGATCGTGTGCCAGATGTCGAGGCGGCGGAACAACGGCTTGAGGCGACGGTAATAGCTGTCGACGGGCGGCAGCACGTCGCGCGCCGTTGCCGCCATGCGGAGCTTTTCTGACCACGGCCCATGCTCTGCCGCTGCCTGCATCAACCGGTGGCTCGGCTCACCCAGATTGTCCGGCATCTGCACCGCCAGCGCGCCATCTTCGGGAAGGCAGCTTGCCAGCCGCTCCAGCACCCCCAGGTGATCCGGCACCCACTGGAAGGCAGCATTCGAGAACAGCAGGTCCGGCACGTCCGGCGGCAGCCAGATGGAGAGGTCGCCGAAGGCGAAGTCCGCGCCGGGGCAGTCCGCCCGTGCCGCCTCCAGCATGGCCGGTGAATTGTCGACACCTGTCACATGCGCCTGGCGGAAGCGCGCTACCAGCAGTCCCGTGGAGTTGCCCGGCCCGCAGCCCAGGTCATAGGCCCGCCGCACCGCAGCCAGCGGCACATGCGCCAGAAGGTCTCGCGCCGGCCGCGTGCGCTCATCCGCAAAGGTCAGGTATTGCGAGGGATTCCAGTCCGTCATGGCCCGAGATTAACACATGCTGGCGGCGCTGGCCCGCCCTTCCTCTGGCTGCAGCCATCGAACGGCCTTATATCTGGCTCCATGCATGACCTGCCGCCCCTCAGCACCATCCGCGTCTTCGACGCAGCCGCGCGCCATCAGAACCTCTCCCGCGCGGCGGAGGAGCTGAACATGACGCAGTCGGCAGTCAGCTACCAGATCAAGCAGATCGAGGCCTTCGTCGGGGCGCCCCTCTTCGTGCGCGAGGCGCGCGGCGTGCGCCTCACCCAGCGTGGCGAACAGCTGGCCCCCATGGTGCAGGCCGCCCTCTCCGGCCTGTCGCGGGCGTTTCGCGCGGTCAGCGACAAGGCCCATTCGGTGCTGACGATCTCCACCATGCAGACCATCGCCGGCAACTGGCTCGCCCCGCGCATCGGCTCCTTCCAGATGCTGCATCCGGAATTCGCGGTCAGGCTCGACATCTCATCGACACTGGCCGACTTCGCGGCCGATGGCATCGACGTGGCGGTCCGCTCCGGCCGTGGCGACTGGCCGGGCCTCGAGCAGCATCTTCTCTTCGAGCAGACCTTCACGGCGGTGGCGAGCCCCACCTATCTCGCCCGCGAGGGTCGCCCCAAGACACCGAAGGACATGCTGGGCCACGTGCTCATCGCGCCTTCGAATGAATGGTGGGACATCTGGTTCCGCGCGGCGGGTGTTGCCACGCCCATCACCTTCACCAGGCCCGGCATCGACGTTGAAACCCAGCAGATGGCCGCAAGCGTCGCCCTCGCCGGCCACGGCATCGCCTTGATCACGCCCCGCTTCGAGGCGCAGAGCTTTGCCGCCGGACGGCTGGTGCCATTGTTCGACATCACCGCAAGCTCGGGCGACGGCTACTACCTCGCCTACCCGCGCGACCAGCGCAGGAGCCGCAAGATCAGGCTGTTCAGGGACTGGGTTCTGAAGGAGGTGGCGTCCGCCTAGTACTCCAGCACCACCACCTTGGTGCCCATCTGGACGCGGTTGTAGAGGTCGATGATGTCCACGTTCAGCAGGCTCACGCAGCCCGCCGTCTTCTTGCGGCCGATGAGCGAGGGGTCATGCGAGCCGTGGATACGATAGATGGTGTCGACGTCGCCCTGATAGAGATAGAGGGCGCGCGCGCCCATCGGGTTCTCCGGGCCGCCCGGCATGCCACCCTCCTGCCACTTCACCAGCTTGGGGAATTCCGCAATGTGCTCCGGCGTCGGCGTCCAGGTCGGCCACTTCTCCATGCGGCCAATGGTGGCGGAGCCTGACCAGGTGCGGCCCGCCTTGCCCACCGAGGCGCCATAGCGGATGGCCTTGCCATTGCCGAGCACGAGATAGAGATAGCGCTTCTTGGGGTCGACCACGATGGTGCCCGGCGCCTCGGAACTGTCGAAGTCCACCTCCTTGCGGCGGTACTTGTATTCGATCTTGTTTTCCTCGTCCTTGACGGGGAACGGCTCCTGGCTCAAGTCGACGGCCTCCTGGGCGAAGGCCGAGGTGGCCGGGGTGGCCGCTGCGGCGGCAAGCGAAGCGAGGAACAGGCGGCGGGTGAGGGTCATGGTTTTCTGGTCGCTCAAGTTGAGATTTCGCGCTTCCTAGCACGCTCGGCGAACGGCGTCATCCACCCCAATTTAAACTTGCCGGGGCTTGTCCCTCAAAAGTCTTCTCCCGCTTCTTCAGCGGGAGAAGAAGGGCCCCGTTGCGGCACGCAACGGGTAGATGAGGGGACGTGGGTCCCGGGATATCCAGATTGGACTTCCCCTCACCTTCCCCAACTGCGTTGGGGCCCCCTCCTCTCCCGCCCTGCGGGAGAGGACGAAGGAGGCATGCTACCTCGCGAACTGCTTGTACTTGATGCGCTTCGGCATCACGCTGTCTTCGCCGAGGCGGCGCTTCTTGTCTTCCTCGTAGTCCTGGAAGTTGCCCTCGAACCATTCCACATGGCTGTCGCCCTCGAAGGCGAGGATGTGGGTGGCAAGGCGGTCGAGGAACATGCGGTCATGGCTGATGACCACCGCGCAGCCGGCGAAATCCTCCAGCGCCTCTTCGAGTGCGGCCAGCGTTTCGGTGTCCAGGTCGTTGGTCGGTTCGTCGAGGAGCAGCACGTTGGCGCCCGACTTCAGCATCTTGGCCAGATGCACGCGGTTGCGCTGGCCGCCCGAGAGGTTCCCCACCTTCTGCTGCTGGTCGGCACCCTTGAAGTTGAACGCGCCCGTATAGGCGCGCGAGTTCATCTCGCGCTTGCCGAGATAGATGATGTCGTTGCCGCCGGAAATTTCCTGCCACACCGTCTTGTCGGGGTCGAGCGAGTCACGAGACTGGTCGACGTAGCCCATCTGCACGCTTTCGCCGATGGTGATGGCGCCGCTGTCGGGCTTCTCCTGGCCGGTGATCATGCGGAACAGCGTGGTCTTGCCAGCACCATTCGGACCGATGATCCCGACGATGCCACCCGGCGGCAGCTTGAAGGTGAGATTGTCGATCAGCAGACGGTCGCCATAGGCCTTCGACACGCCTTCGAGGTTGATCACCGTGTTGCCCAGCCGCTCGCCCGGCGGAATGATGATCTGCGCAGTCGTCGACTTGAGGCGGTCCTCGTTCACTTTCAGCAATTCGTCATAGGCCTTGATGCGGGCCTTGGACTTGGCCTGCCGCGCCTTGGGAGAGGCGGAAATCCATTCGGACTCACGCGCCAGCGCGCGCTCGCGGGCCTGGTCCTCGCGCGATTCCTGCGCGAAGCGCTTGGCCTTCTGGCCGAGATAGGCGGAATAGTTGCCCTCATACGGAATGCCACGGCCACGGTCGAGCTCGAGGATCCAGCCCGTCACGTTGTCGAGGAAGTAACGGTCATGGGTGACGATCATGATGGCACCCGGATAGTCGCGCAGGTGATGCTCCAGCCAGTTCACCGACTCGGCATCGAGGTGGTTGGTCGGCTCGTCGAGCAGCAGCAGGTCGGGCTTCCTGAGCAGCAGCTGCGTCAGTGCCACGCGGCGCTTTTCACCGCCCGAGAGGTTGTCGATCTGCGCGTCACCCGGTGGGCAGCGCAGCGCGTCCATCGCCTGCTCCACCTGGGATTCGAGGTCCCACAGGTTCTGGGCATCGATCACGTCCTGAAGCTTGCCTGCCTTCTCGGCGTTCTCGTCATTGTAGTCGGTCATCAGCGCATTGTATTCGTCGAGGATCGCCTTCTTGTGGGCGACACCCTCCATCACGTTGCCCATCACGTCGAGTGCGGGGTCAAGCTCGGGTTCCTGCCGCAGGTAGCCGACCGTGGCGCCTTCAGCCAGCCACGCCTCGCCATTCCACTCGGTGTCGGTGCCCGCCATGATGCGGAGAAGTGTGGACTTGCCCGAGCCGTTGGGGCCGAGGATGCCGATCTTGGCATCCGGGTAGAAGGACAGGTGGATGTTCTCCAGCACCTTCTTGCCGCCGGCATAGGCCTTGGTGAGACCCTGCATGTGATAGATGAACTGACGAGCCATCGCGAATGCGTCTTTCCTGCGAAGTGAGGGGAATGCTGGGGCTTCTAGCCGATCAACGTCCTCTCCCGCAAGGCGGGAGAGGAAGGGGCCCCAACGAAGTTGGGGGAGGTGAGGGGACGCGGGCTCCAGCGGTGCAGCGCCTCAATGCCCCGCCTCGCCCTTCTTCCTTCTCGCCCGCCTTGCCAGCAGGTTCAGCACCTCGACGAGCGTCGAGAAGCCCATGGCAGCATAGACATAGCCGCGCGGCACGTGGAACTGGAACGCATCCGCGATCAACGTCATGCCGATCATCAGAAGAAAGCCAAGCGCCAGCATGACGATCGAGGGATTGGCGGCAATGAAGCGGCCCAGCGGATCGGCCGCGAACAGCATCACCGCCATGGCCACGATCACCGCGATGTACATGATGGCAAGGTGGTCGGTCATGCCCACCGCCGTGATGATCGAGTCGACCGAGAACACGAGGTCGAGCAGCAGGATCTGGAATATGGCGCCGCCCACGGTGAGGGTGGCCTGCCCCACCATATTCTCCTTGCCGTCGTCGGGGTCCACCGAGTGGTGAATTTCCTTGGTGGCCTTCCACACGAGGAACAACCCGCCCGCCAGCAGGATCATGTCACGCCAGGAAAAGGTCTGGTCGAAGGCGGTGAACAGCGGCTGGGTGAGCTCGGCGATGTAGGCGACGGTCGCCAGCAGCAGCAGGCGCATGACCAGCGCGCCGCCGATGCCCAGCCGCCGCGCGCGGGACCGGTCGGCCTCGGGCAGCTTGTTCGACAGGATCGAGATGAAGATCAGGTTGTCGATGCCGAGCACGATTTCCATGGCAACCAGCGTCACCAGCGCCACCCAGCCTTCTGCCGTGGTGATGAAGGAAAAATGTTCCGCCCAGAAAGACTCCATGATTCTTCCGCTTCCCCTGAAAATGCCTTGGACGGGCTATATGGCCCAGTCGGGCAATGGGTTCAACCCTGAGGCGGAGACGGCAGTTTCTGCGCCACCAGCACGGTGAGAACCGCCTTCAGCAGCAGCACCGCGATGGCGGGCGCAGCGATGGCCCAGAAGTCACTGACCTGGTCAGAGATCGACGACCAGAAGATGGCCATGATGATCGCCGCCACCACGTCCAGCACCGCCAGCACATAGAAGGCCCAGCGCTGCGGCTGCGACTTGCCGAACAGCGCCATCAGCACCAGCACGTTCAAAGCCGCGATGCCCCCGGGGATCAGCGCCAGCGCTGCGGCCCCGGTGTCACTGAACTCGGCGAACACCAGCATCAGGGCGCAGCCACCGGCGAACAGCACCACCAGCCCGCAGATGATGCCGAGAATGATCTTCATGAAGTCCCCCTGCTCCGCGCCATGCGGGCACGCGCCGCATCGTCACGATAGAACATGTTGTAGGTTTCGAATGGAATGATCTGCCCGGCGGGCGTCACGAAATGGATGCAACTGCGCTTCACCCGGCCCACGCAGAAATTATGGTGGTCCATGAATTCGACGATGGCGATGCGGAAGATGTTCTCGTAGCCGAAGCCTTCCGGCACCGGCACCTCGGGGAGGCAGCACAGCAGCGCGTTCAGCTTCTCCGGGTTGTTGCACTCGGCAGTGGACAGCGAGAAGAAGTTCAGCACCTGCGCGTGAAGGTCCGGGTACTTCTCGAAGGTGATGGCATTGGGCAATGCCTCCACCAGCATGTCGCGCGGGAAGAAGGATGTGATGGGCGCAATCTTGTCGCCCTTCCGCAACGCATAACCGATGGCGATGGACTCCGGGTTGCACGGCAGCGGAATGATGTCGCCCGCACCGAAAGGCGTCTGGGCCGCGATGATGCGGTTGCGAATGTCAGACAGCACGATGCGGTCACGGCCCGCGTCGAAGCCCTCGTTGCGGCCTGCATCCTGCACCGGCTGGAAGGTAATGCCGCGCACGCACTTCCATTTGAGTGCGAAGTCGATGATCTCGCCAAGCTCGTCGTCGTTTTGCCCGGCCTTCACGACAACCACCAGCGTGGTGGAGATGTTCGCGGCCTCGAGCGCCTCAAGTGCCTCGCGGCGGATGCGGGTGAGGTCGGCGCCGCGCAGGTTCTTCAGCACCGCTGGCCTGAGCGAGTCGAACTGCAGGTACACCTCGAAGCCCGGCTTGAACTGCGCCAGCGCCTGCACGAACGCCGGCTCCTGCGCGATGCGGATGCCGTTGGTGTTCAGCATGACATGGCGGATCGGCCGTCGCTTCGCCGCCTGGATGATCTCGATGATTTGCGGGTGGATGGTGGGTTCGCCGCCCGAAATCTGGAGGAGGTCGGGCTCGCCCTCGGAGGCGACCAGCGCATCCATCATGCGCTCGATCTCGGCCAGCGGACGATGCGCCGTCTTCGCCGTGGAGGAATCCGCAAAGCACACGGGGCACGTCAGGTTGCAGGCCTCGTTCACCTCGATGAGCGCAAGGCAGGAATGCTGCTCATGGTCCGGGCACAACCCGCAGTCATAGGGGCAGCCCAGCTCGGTGCGCGTCTGCGGATTGAGCGGCCGGTCTCCCGGCTTCAGGTAGTCGTGGCAGAGCTTGTAATAATGCGCGTCGGTGGAGACGAGCGCCTTCTGCACGCCGTGTTCGCGGCAGCGCTTGAGGTAATAGACGTGATTGTCCTCGATGATGATCTTGGCCGGCACCAGCGCCATGCAGTCGTCACACATCGACGTGGTCTGGCCGTAGAAAACGTAAGGCGCCACCTTGCGGATGGGCGCGTTCATGCTGGTCCCCTGCGCGGGGCAAAAAGATCTGCCGTCCAGTCGGCTCCCATGACGGCGATGATCGCTGTGGCGATCCCCAGAAGCGAGAAGAAGCCCACCGGCGGCAGGTGCAGCCCCACGAAGCCGACGACGCCCGCCGACCACAACCCGGCAAGAGCCGTCACCACGCGCAGGAATACGTGCTGTTCGTCGCGCATGCCAAGCCGTGCCCGTTGCACCCGCTCGGCAAAGATGTAGGCGAGCACACCGGAGAGAAGGGGCGGGAATGCGAAGGTGACGATCACGATCCACTTTGCGACGGTGAGGAAGCCGGCATCCTCGATGACGATCCAGCCGAAGATCAGCGTCCACAGCACATAGATCGCGCCAGCCACCAAGGCGGCGCCGGCCACCTGCAGCCATCCCAACACGCGGCACCAGAACTCCGCCCGGTTCATGACGTTCGTCCCTCAGCCATCATGGCAATCGAGTAAATCACGAGTCCCGCGCAAATCAAATGGAACAGATTGAACGGCCCCACAACCGTTCCATAGGGCTTGAGGAACTCCCACACGCAGCGCTGGCCTGCATAGACCAGCACCAGCAGGTAGAAGCCATTGCGCATGAAGAAATCATTGCGCCTGCCGATCAGCACCAGCGCCACCATGAGGAAAGCCGCCATCGTGAAGGACTCATAGAGCTGCACCGGGTGCCGCAACACGCCATCGCCAAAATCATGCGCCCACGGCAGCGTGCTGGGCGTACCGAAGGTTTCGTCCTCCAGCCCCGCGAAATAGCACCC
>NZ_JBAXGR010000015.1:0-56616 GCF_037139295.1 Aestuariivirga sp. | reverse complement strand
TGTAGGGTCCGAGCGCGTCATAGGCATAGGGCAGGGCGGGCAGTTCGAGAGCCATCGTGGTTCCTCCTTGAAAGCTGTCGGCACTATCTAGTCCGTGCCGCTTGAACGTGCAAGGAACCCCGCTAGGATCAGGGGGTGAGGTGAATTCATGTCAAAGCCGCAAATCATACCCTTCAACCGCAACGCGCCGCTCGTTCCCTGGGAGGATTTCCCCGAAAGCGAGATCATCGCCGGCACGCGAAAGCACAGCGGGATCACCCTGTTCGAGGACAAGGCGCGCGGGCTTTCGGCCGGCGTCTGGGAACAGGGCGCGAACGAAAGCCGCTGGATGGACTATCCGGTGAACGAGTTCATGACGGTTCTTGAAGGCGAGGTGGTGATCGTCGAGGAGGACCGCACCGTCTCCATCAAGGCGGGCGAAAGCTTCATCATCCCGAAGGGCCTGCGCTGCCGCTGGACGCAACCCGGCCATGTGAGGAAGTTCTTCGTCATCTTCGAGGATGCCTCGGGACTGGTGAACAAGGGCCCGCTCAGGACCATCAAGATGGATCCCGCAGTGAAGCTCGATCCCTCCACACCGCCGGCCGCCGCCATGCTGCTGTCGCCGGTCCCCACGCAACACGCGCATGACTATTTCTCGGACGTGACGGGCCAGCTGAACATCGGCGTATGGGACACGACGGGATACCACCGCAAGCTCATCGACTTCCCGCGCCACGAACTGATGTGCCTGCTGGAAGGTTCGGTGGAGTTCGAGGATGACAAGGGCGTGACGCAGCGCTTCACGGCGGGCGACACCTTCTTCGTGCCGATGGGCACGCCCAATAGCTGGAAGTCGGAAGGCTATCTCAGGAAGATATTCGTGATCTTCCAGCCCGCCCGATAACCCGTCATCCCGGCGAAAGCCGGGGGCCCAGCCTTGGTTCAGCATGTGCGGCGAGAAAGCGGGGTCCCGGCTTTCGCCGGTGACGGCTTCAAGGTGCGAGAATTTTCTCCATGAACACGCTGTTCGGGTCATCCGCCGGATAATCTCCGAAGGCGCCGCGATCGACGTAACCAAGCCGGCGATAAAGCCCCAGCGACTCCGGCTGGTGGATGCCCGTTTCCAGTCGCGCGAGCAGGAGGCCACAGGCAATCGCTTCTTCCTCGATCCGCTGCATCATCAGCTTGGCGAGGCCCAGCCCGCGCGCGCTGGGCGTCACGTAGATGCGCTTCACCTCGGCGTAGTCGCCATGCAGCCAGCAACCGCCGATGGCGATGACCTCGCCGCCGCGATGCGCGGCGAAGAAGCGCATCTCGGGCTGGCGCAGGGTTTCGATGTCGAGCAGGTGATTGCTCTCGGCCGGATAGAGCGGCACGAGATAGGCGTCGAGTTCCTCCACCATCGCCCGAACCGGCGGGTGCGCCGGGTCGGCGATGGTGATGACCACTGTCGTCACTGGAAGGCCTGAAGGCCCGTCTGCGCGCGGCCGAGGATCAGCGCGTGAACATCATGCGTGCCCTCATAGGTGTTCACCGTCTCGAGGTTCACCATGTGGCGGATGACGTGATATTCTTCCGAGATGCCGTTGCCGCCGTGCATGTCACGCGCCATGCGGGCAATGTCGAGCGACTTGCCGCAGTTGTTGCGCTTCATCAGCGAGATGGCGGGCGGCGCCACGGTGCCGCGCTCAAGCCCACGGCCCAGCGCCATGCAACCCTGAAGGCCCAGCGCGATTTCCGTCTGCATGTCGGCGAGCTTCTTCTGCACGAGCTGCGTGGCCGCCAGCGGCTTGCCGAACTGCTTGCGGTCAAGCGTGTATTGCCGCGCGCGGTGCCAGCAGTCTTCCGCTGCACCCATGACGCCCCAGGCGATGCCGTAGCGCGCCTTGTTGAGGCAGCCGAAGGGGCCGCCGAGGCCCTTGGCGTTGGGCAGAAGGTGGTCGTCAGTCACTTCCACATTGTCGAGCACGATCTCGCCGGTGATCGAGGCGCGTAGCGAAATCTTGCCGTCGATGACGGGCGTCGAGAAGCCCTTCATGCCGCGCTCGATGACGAAGCCGCGGATCACGCCATCTTCCGTCTTGCCCCACACCACCGCCACGTCGGCGATGGGCGAGTTGGAAATCCACATCTTGGCGCCATTCAACACGTAACCACCGTCGACCTTCTTCGCCCTCGTCTTCATGCCGCCGGGGTCGGAGCCTGCATCGGGCTCGGTCAAGCCGAAGCAGCCGACCCATTCGCCGGTGGCGAGCTTGGGCAGGTACTTCTTCTTCTGCGCGTCGGTGCCATAGGCCTCGATGGGGTGCATGACGAGCGAGTTCTGCACGCTCATGGCAGAGCGATAACCGCTATCGACGCGCTCGACCTCGCGCGCCACCAGGCCATAAGCGACGTAGCCGAGGCCGGAGCCGCCGAACTCTGTCGACGTCATGACGCCGAGGAAGCCCATCTCGCCCATTTCGTTCATGATCTCGCGGTCGAAGCGCTCGTCGCGGAAGGCGGATTTGACGCGTGGGCTTAGCTTGTCCTGCGCGAAGGCGCGGGCAGCGTCACGGATCATGCGTTCTTCGTCGGTGAGCTGGGATTCGAGGTCGAGCGGGTCTTCCCAGTTGAATTCGGCAGCGGCCATGAAAAACTCCCTTGGATTGGCGCCTAATGAGCAACGCCGGACGGACTTGTCAATTCGGCGAAATGTCGTATCGCCTTGCACTCAGCGCACAAGTGCCGAAAGCGCCTTGAATTCCGCCGTCCCGGCCCTGCCCAGCAGCTCGAATACGACCATTTCGGTATTGACCACCGCCACGCCGTGCTGGCGCATCCGCTCCATGGCGAGCGCATGGGAGGCAGGTGCGCGCGACGCCATGGCATCCGCCACCGCGAAGACGCCGAAGCCTGCGTCGGACAGGTCCGCCGCCGTCTGCATGACGCAGACGTGGGATTCGATCCCGGCGAGGATGACCAGCGGACGGCCCGCCTCATGGTGGGCGATCAGGTGGTCCTTGATCGCCTTGTCCTTCCAGCAGGAGAAGGCGAGCTTCTCGAACACCGGCGCATTGCCGATCTCGGCAGCGAGGCCCGGTACCGTGTGGCCCAGCCCCTTGGGATATTGCTCGGAGACGGTGACGGGCACCTCCAGCGCCCTGGCCGCCTTGAGCAGGATGGCGCAGCGGGACTCCGCCTCCGCGCCCCCCGTCATTGCGGGGAGAAGGCGCTCCTGCATGTCGACGAGGAGCAGGGTGGATTTCGAGGCGTCAACCAGCATCGGCCAGCCCTGCCACCTTGAGCCCGAAGGCATAGACGAAGGCCACTTCCTTCAGCCGGTCAAAACGGCCAGAGGCGCCGCCGTGCCCGGCACCCATGTTGGTCTTGAAAAGCAGGAGGTTGTCATCGGTCTTCAGTTCACGGAGTTTCGCCACCCATTTGGCGGGCTCCCAGTAGGTGACGCGGGGGTCAGTGAGGCCGCCAACAGCGAGAATGTTCGGGTAGGCCTTGGCCTCCACCCGGTCATAGGGCGAGTAGGCCATGATGTTTTCATAGGCCTGCTTCGACTCGATCGGGTTGCCCCATTCGGGCCATTCGGGAGGCGTCAGCGGCAGCGTGTCATCGAGCATGGTGGTGAGCACGTCGACGAAGGGCACCTTCGCCACGACGCCGCGGAACAGGTCAGGGGCCATGTTGGTGACAGCCCCCATCAGCATGCCGCCGGCGGACCCGCCCTGCGCCACGATGTTGCCCTTCTTCGTGTAGCCCTTGTCGATCAGGAACTGCCCGCAGGAGATGAAGTCGCGGAATGTGTTCTGCTTCTTCTCCATCTTGCCGTCGGTGTACCAGCGGCGGCCCTTCTCCTGGCCGCCGCGGATATGCGCGGTGGCATAGATGAAGCCGCGGTTCACCAGCGACAGGATGTTCGTGTTGAAGCCGGCGGGGATCGAGATGCCATAGGAGCCATAGCCATAGAGCCAGACAGGCTCGGAGCCATCGAGCTTCGCATCCTTCCTGTAGAGCAGGGTGACGGGGATCATCTCGCCGTCGTGTGCCGGTGCCATCAGGCGGCGCGTCACGTAATGCGACGGATCATGGCCGCTCGGCACCTCTTGCGTCTTGCGCAGCACGCGGGCGCGGGTGCGCATGTCATAGTCATAGACCTGCGCGGGCGTCGTGGGCGAGGAATAGGTAAAGCGCAGCGTGTCGGTGGCGAACTCGCGCATCTCGCCGAAGCCCAGCGAATAGGCCTCTTCATCGAAGGCGATGGCGTGTTCCTCTCCGCTCGTCATGTTGCGAACGACGATGCGCGGCAGCGCATTCTCGCGCTCCATGCGGATCAACCACTCCTTCAGCACGATGTAGGAGACGATGAAGACGCCGGGCCGGTGCGGGACCAGGTCCTTCCAGTTCTCCTTGGAAGGATCGGCGACCGGCGCGGTGACCAGCTTGTAGTCCTCGGCCCCACCCTCGTTCGTCTTGATGATGAACTGGTCGGCGCGGTGCTCGATGTCATATTCGATGCCCTCGACGCGCGGTGCGACGAGGCGTGGCTTTGCGTCAGGGTTCTCCGCATCGATCAGCCAGATCTCGGAGGTGTCATGGTCGTGGATGTCGATGGTGATCCACTTCTCCGAATTGGTCTTGCCCACGCCGGTGAACTTGCCGGTATCCTTTTCCTCGTAGATCAGCGTGTCGGCGGATTGCTCCGTACCCAGAACATGGCGGAAGGTCTTCAGCGGCCGGTGGTTGTCGTCCTGCAGGGTGTAGAAGAAGCTCTTGCCATCCGCCGTCCATGTGGCTTCGCCCGCGGTGTTCTCGAGGACGTCCTTGTGCTCCGTGCCGGTGGCGGCATCGCGCACGTGGAGTTCATAGAATTCCGAGCCATTGCCGTCGAAGGACCAGGCGATGAGGTTCTGGTCGGGCGACAGGTCGATGCCGCCGAAGCGGAAGTATTCGCGGCCCTTGGCGAGTTCATTGCCGTCGAGCAGCAGCTGCTCCGGGCCTTCCTTGCCCCGGGGCTTGCGGCAATAGCGCGGGTGCTGGCCGCCGGTGACGTAGCTCGCATAATAGTCGTATGCGCCTTCGGGGGCCGGCACCGAGGAGTCGTCCTCCCTGATGCGGCCCTTGAGCTCCGCGAAGAGCTTGTCCTGCAGCGCCTTGGTGTCGGCCATGACGGCCTCGTGATAGGCGTTCTCGCCCTCGAGGAAGGCGCGGATCTCCGCCGGCAGCACGGAGGGGTCATGCATCACCTCCTGCCAGTTGTCGGCCTTGAGCCAATGGTAATCGTCGCGCTTCTCATGGCCGTGCCAGGTTTCGACGCGCGGACGCTTGTCCGCCCGCGGCGGCTTGGGAACAGGATTGGTCATGATCAGGCTTTCTCTTCCGGCTTGAAGCTCATGGCGACGCCGTTCATGCAGTAGCGGAGCCCCGAGGGCTTGGGCCCATCGGGGAAGACGTGGCCCAGGTGGCCGCCGCAATCGGCGCAGTGCACCTCGGTGCGGCGCATGAACCACGAGCGGTCCTCGGTGGTGCCCACCGCATCGGTGGCGAGGGGCGCGAAGAAGCTGGGCCAGCCGGTGCCGGATTCAAACTTTGTGTCGGAGGCAAAGAGGCTCTTGCCGCAGCCCGCGCAGGTGAACACGCCCTTGCGCTTTTCCATGTTGAGGGGGCTGGTTCCGGCCCGCTCCGTGCCGTGCTCGCGCAGCACGCGGTAGGCCTCGGGCGACAGGCTCTCACGCCATTCGGCGTCGGTTTTCTCGATCTTGCTCATCTGGGGCTCTCTTTCGCGCTCCAATGTGGGGGATCGGCGATGAAATGTGAAGCGCTGGCGGGTGCTTCGCAAAATCGTGAAGGCATTTGTTAAGCACGTCCGCCGGGGGCGCCGCTTGAATGATTCCAAAACCTCCAGTTTTAATCAATTCCTCAATGTATCAGCCTCTGAATGGCCACCCAAGAGGAACCGATGCCGCTCGATGCGCCAAACACTGCCGGAGAGCCCGCGCCTTCGCGCGGCACGGCGGACTCGTTCCGCATGCTCACTGCCCGGTTGAAGCGCCAGGCACCGCCGAAGCCCCACCTCGTCCATGCCGAGGCGGAGGAGGTGCCACCGCCGCCCGTGGCGGAGGCGGCGGCACCACTTGGCCCGCGCGAGTCAGCTGCCACGCTGCTCGACATCATCTGGGGTGCCGTCGACCTGCCGCCGCAGGAGCGCAGCATGGCGGGCGACGCGCTCCTGCTGTTGTTGCCAAGGCTGCCGGCCAAGGACCTCGCCATGCTGGCCGAGCGCATCGCGGCGATGGAGCAGCCGCCGCCGCTGCTGGTCGCGCGCCTGTTGCGGGACGCGCGACCCGAGATCGGCGGCGTGGTGCTGGAGCGCAGTGCCCACCTCGACGATGCCGACATCCTGGCGGCCTGCCGCGATGGAGACCCGGAGCGGCTGCGCCTGCTCGCCCGCCGCCGCAGCGTGCCGCCCGCGCTGAGTGACTTCATCGTGCAATCCGGCGACCTGCTGAGCCGCCTCATGCTGCTGCGCAATCCGGGTGCACAGGTATCGTTCCAGTCCTTCCTCCGGCTCTCGCAGATGGCGGGCGAGCACCCCGGCCTTCAGGCGCCCCTTGCGCTGCGCACCGACCTGCCGCTGGCCGTGGCGCTGGACCTGATCTGGCGGCTGCCGACGGAACTGCGCCGGGTGATCATCGCGCGCTTTCTGTCGGACTCGGTGAACCTTGGCCGCATTCTGTCGATTGCATATGCCGCAGGGGATGGGCCTGCCCTGCGCGAGGGCGCCGTGGCGCCCGCCGAGGCGGATGCTGCCTTCGGGCCGCTGCTTGCCGGCAAGCGCGACCTGACGGTCAGCTGTGTCGCGCAGCTTGCCGGCATCGCCGAGGGCACGGTGGAGCGAATCTTTTCCGATGGGGAGGGCGAGGCTTTGGTGGCACTCCTCAAGGCGCTGGGGCTCAGCCGCGCGCACTTCGACGAGGTGCTGGAGCGGCTTCGCGCCTCCTCTGGCCTCCTGAGGGAGGGCCGGCCGCCGGAGGAATTCAAGGCCGTCTTCGACGCCCTGTCCTTCACCAAGGCCAGGGTGCTGCTGATCTACTGGGACTGGTTCACACGCAAGGCTGGCCCCTATGCGGCCCCGGATGACGCGGGCCTTGTTGAACCCGCACCGCTCGCCTAAACATTCAGGGAATAAAGGAAGGCGCGCCGACCATGGAGAACAGACCCACGCTCATCGAACTGGCGTCACAGATCGTGGCTGCCTATGTAGGGCGCAACACGGTGGAGCAGGCGGATCTGCCGAAGCTCATCACCGAAGTGCACAAGGCGCTGGAGCAGGTGGCCGGCGATGGTGCCCGCAAGGATGACAGCCATGAACCGCGGCCCGCGGTCAGCGTCAGGAAGTCGATCACGCCGGACTATCTCGTCTGCCTCGAGGACGGCAAGAAGTTCAAGTCGCTGAAGCGCCACCTGCGCACCCACTTCAACCTGACGCCCGAACAGTATCGCGAGAAGTGGAACCTGCCGGCAGACTATCCGATGGTGGCGCCGAACTATGCCAATTCGCGTTCGAAGCTCGCCAAGAACATGGGCCTTGGCCAGCGCAAGGCACGCTGAGGCTCCACCTCAAGGATTTTTATCCGTCTGACTCTTGCGGATCAGTCGTTCACGATTCATAAACGAGTCGTTGGGCAAGGCATCGATTCGCGAGGGGCGGCGTTGACTATAGGATCGGTCAACATAGCGTTCAGGGCACAGCTCGTGGTGCCGGAACAGCGGCAGCTGTATGACTACTGGCTGTCACGTGCGGAGCGGGGAGGGTTGCCCACCCGCGCCGACATCAATCCGGCTCACATTCCGCGGCTCCTGCCATTCATCAGCCTCATCGACGTGGATGACGCGCTCGAGTTCTCGCGCGTGCGACTGGCGGGCACAAGGCTGCGCGACGTCTTCGACCGCGAGATCACCGGCCTGCGGATCGAGGATCTCGACCTTGGCCCCAAGCGCGACTACTGGCTCACCGCCTATCGCCACACGGCGCTTGATGGAAAGCCCACGCAGGGCATCGTGCGTGGCCCCCGCGTGAACAAGGAACACCTGGTGCAATACTGGATCCGCCTGCCGCTGGGCACCGCTGGCAGCACCGGCATCCGCATGATCCTCGGCCTCGACTATTTCCTGTCCGGCCTCGAGGACGAGCAGCGCCAGGCCAGCGCGGGCTAAGTCACCCACAATTCACGCGACCTCACGGCGGCTGCCTCCGGGCGTGACGCGGGCTGGCTGATTCCCATGGCAGGAAATAAATCAATCCGAGGCATTGATTCCTGTTTTGTTCTCACCTATATTGCAACCTCTGTTAGGAGGAAAGCCCCATGCGTGAGATGTCCGCCCTGTCTGCCACCGCCACCCCGCTGTTCAACGAGGCCGAGAGCCCGCTCACCTGGCTCAGGGCGCGCCGCGGCAAGGATGGGAAGCCCTTGATTTCGGAGGCGCAATACCTCGCCGGCGAGCGGCTGCGCATGGATTTCGAGCGGGCGATGCTGGCCCGCCGCACCACGCTGAACTGGGAGCTTGCGGGCACCGGCTCCCGCGCCGCCGGGGCCTCGGCCGAATTGAGCGACGGGGCGATTGCCGCCCGCCAGCGCTACCACGCCGCACTCGACAGTGTGGGGCCCGAACTTGGCGCGATCCTCGCGCAGGTGTGCTGCCTCTCCGCCGGCATCGAACAGGCCGAGCGCGTGCTGCAACTGCCTGCCCGCAGCGGCCGCGCGGTGCTGGGCCTCGCCCTCACCGCGCTGGCGCGGCACTATGGCCTGGGGGATGCGAAGCGCGGCGGCGCCGCAGCATGGGGGCTTGCAGGCTATCGCCCACAACGCGACGCGGTGGAGGACTAGCCGTGAAGCGCTGCCTGGGCATCGGACTTGATGCGCTGGATCATCGAGGCGAAGCCGTTGGAGCGCTGCTGGGTGAGGTGGCCCGCAAGACCAAGCCTGCCGAGAACCTCGCCCGCATCTGTCGCCAAGATCTCACGCGCCGTCTTGCCGGCATAGATCATGAAGGCGATGGCGATGAGCCCCTTGACGATGAGCGCGTCGCTGTCACCCAGAAAGCTCAGCACCGGATCATCCTTTGCACCGCTGACGGACGACGTGATCCACACCTGGCTGGCGCAACCCTTGACCTTGTTCTCCGCTGAATGGTCGGCCTCGGGCAGTGGCGGAAGGTCGCGGCCAAGCTCGATCACATGGCGGTAACGGTCCTCCCAGTCATCCATGACTTCAAAGTCGGCGAGGAGATCGTCGATGGCGGTCACGGGGTCTGGCCTTCCACTGTTGCGTGCCTGAGATAGGCCGTGGCCAGTGGAAGCTCAACCCTCTTTCGCGGGGCCGCGCCACGGGGGCACGAGATCATCGAGGCTCAGCGTCGACTGGCCCTGCGGATCATCCGTCGCAGGTGGCGGCATGTCGCCCTCGACCGTGATTGCGGCATAGGGGCCGGAGAGCTGCGGACGACCGGTCTTGTCATTCCACGCCCAGCCCCACAGCAGCGAGGCGGAATAGAGCAGCTTGCCTTCCAGCTTGCCGCCCAGATAGCCGGCAACGCCGCAGACGTCCGGCTGGCGGTTGCAGAACGACCAGGCATCGCTCGCCGCCGAACCGGCAGACGCCAGCATGTCGATTGTGGAAGGCGAATCGGGATCGGGGCCCCTTGCCAGCTCCTCCGGCGGCGAGGGCAACAGAAGCCCCGCGGCGCTGAGCAGCATCAATGTTCGGACGATACGCATCCCCGGCCTTGTTCTCCAATCTTTCCACTAGCTTACCACCGGAGTGTTGACTGCGATTGAAAAGACTGGGCTTATTTTGCGTTAAGGAGTGTTCCGCCACGCCCCTGCCGGAAAGGCTGCGTTAACCTCGTCGGGTGCAAGTTCATGGTTCGCGGGAACAAGCGGGTTTGAAGTCGGGTCGGCGTCATGGGTGAACTGGTGGAGAAGGACGGCCGCAGGGTCAGGATCGTGCCGCTTGCCGCATGGACCCTGACGGCCATTATGTCTGCTGCGATTGCCGGCAATGCGCTGTTCGGCCAGAACGCGACATACCGCATGGTGCAGGCCGCCACCGATCCTGCAGTCGAGGCCACGGGCGACCTCGCAAGCGCCGGCGGGCGCACCATCCAGCTGAAATTCGATCCTGTCGTCGAGGCCGTGCAGCGCGAACTGCTGTCGGCCGGCTACTACAAGGGCCCGGTCGACGGCGTTACCGGCCGCAAGACGCGCCAGGCCATAGCCGCCTACCAGCAGGCCATGGGCCTTGAACCCGATGGCCAGCCGACCAGCGATCTGGCAGAGCACATCCGCTTCACGCGTGAAGTTTCCGAAGCCTCGCTGTTCACTGGCACCGTGGCGGCTGCGCCCGATGCCGAGCAGCGCGCCGCCATACGCCGCGTGCAGACGAACCTCGCCGACCTTGCCTACAGCCCCGGCGAGATCAACGGTGAACTGACGAGCGCGACGCGCGATGCCATCATCGCCTTCCAGCGTGACCACCAGATGCCCGAGACCGGCGACGTGAGCGACGAGTTGATGGCCGCGATCTCCAAGGTCAGCGGCCAGTCTGATGTCGACGCCGCCACCGGCACGACCGCCGCAACCACCACGACCACCACGCAGTAAGGCCTTGCGCCTCAAATCCGCGATCTGGGTCTCTGCCTTTCTCCGCCGCTGCATGGTGGAGGGGATCTTCGGTGCCGTGGTGAAAAAGGGTGCTGAAGAGGCAGGTGCCGTGCACGTCATCGTCAATCATCTCGATGGCACGTGCCATCTCTTCGGGCCGGCACCGGGCGAGGCCCATGACGAGATGGGTGATCGCCGCTGGGTTGCCGAGATTGCACCACCCCAGACTCCTGCTGACGCCATGGCGCTGCTGGAGCGGCGCATGCGATTCGATCCTGACCTGTGGATCGTCGAAGTCGAGGATCGAAAGGGCATGGCGGGACTCAGCGCCACACCTTAAGGGCTTGTTAACCATGATGCGCAAGTTTGGGCTCATGGAGTGATCCGCAACCTCAAGGCAGTGCCATGCAAGCCCCTCGGACAAGCGCCGTCATCGAATTCCCCCTGGACCGGGTTCGCCCGTCGAGTGGAGAAACCAATGGCGCAAAGGCTGAGTTGCTGATCTTCACCGGCGTGCGCATCGAGCGCATGTACGACCTGGCCGAGCGCCTGCCGCCTGCGCGCAGCGGCTATGTGTCCAACGCCCGGATGGACATCGATTTCTGGTAACAGCGCGCGCTGTCAGCCTTCCCCCGCCGGCCCCGCAGTACAGCGTGAGCGCCCGACCTGTTCCGCGGCAATGCTCCTGAGGCCGATCTCTGGCGTGGGATACCACACAACAGCAAGACCCCTGGGTTCCGGCGACGTGACGGTCCAGCCTGAATCGATCTCGTCGATCGCTTCCTTCTCGGTGGACTTCAGCAACTGCTCGATGAGGCCCGGCGCGCGCGACAGGTTGACGGTGAAATTGTTGGCGCCGGATTGGCGGTTGTTCACCGAATAGATGGCGTCCGCCTTGTCAGTGTAGATGGTGGTGATCCAGAAGCCGTCCGGCAAATCGGCGGCGAATGTCACGTTGCCCTCGCTCACATCGAAGACGCAGACGCCGGTGACACCGAAGCGCGGCAGGCCGGGCAGCAGCATTGCCTGCTCATCCGGCGACAGGATGAAAAAGCTGTTCCGGCCGTGATCGCGGGCAAGCTGCCGCACCTCGCGCGAGAACCACCAGCCGGGCACGAAGAGCGCGAAGGCAGAATGCGCCACGACGCCGGCAACAATCGCCACGAGAAGCCAGAACAGGTGCCGTCTCATGAGCAGGCCCCGCGCGTGATGCTGAACGGCGGTTCCAGCGCACGCGCCGAGGACGACAGGGCGGAATAGATGAGCGTGAAGCGGCGCTTGTCCGGCGCCTTCAGCCAGTTTCCTGCTTGGGGCGCAGTGGCCGCTGAAATCTTCACGCTGCCATCTGCCTCGTGCACTGCGGTGTCGCTGTCGGCCGTGGTCTGGAGGGCTGCCTTGGCATCGGCGGTTTCGATGATGCCAAGGCTCCACCAGCGCGGCAGCGGCCCCGTTGAGGCGAGAACATAGGTGCAGCTGCCGGTCAGCGGGCGACCGTCACTGTCGGTCTCGGCGGTGGCCTCGCCCAGCTGGCTGGGCGCAGGCGGCAGGCGCCCCTCGAGCAGGTAGTGCGAGCGCACGTAAAAGGCATTGGGCCCCGCCAGGGCGGCCGAGCGGGTCTGCCATGGATCGTCTGCAGCCACGGACTTGACGCCTGCCTGCTGGATCAGCGCGAAGGCACTGATGCAACCGGCGGCAACGCCGACCGTGACATAGACTGTGGCCCAGATGAATCGCCGCATGGCTCAGAAGATACTGTCGAAGAGTGTCTTTTTCTTCTTCTTCTTTTTCTTCTTGGTCTCGTCGCCCTGGATGGGGTTATCGCTTCCACCGAAGAGGTCCTGGATGAAGCTCTTCTTCTTGCGCGGCGAAGCCTGCTGGTCGACGTTGGCCTTGGGCAGCACGAGGGCCTCCCGCCTGGGCGCTGAGGGCTTGGCGGCAGCTGCCGCGGCTGCTGCTGCGGCGGCCGCAGCAGCAGGAGGCGTGGATTCGAACAGGTCGAACATGCCGTTCAGCACGCCGTTCACGTCGCCCGTGCCGGCAGCGGCCTGCTGGCTGTCGGTGTCGGCACCGCGCGCCTGGTCTGTTTCATCGGTGACCGTTTCAGGAGCGATTGGCTGCGGCAACTGGGCAGCGGCAACCGCATAGGATTCGTCATAGGGCACGCCCGCGAAGCCCACCGGCGTGAGGCCGCGTTCGGCCTCCATCATGATGCGCTTCCAGATCGGCGCGGGCAGAAGGCCACCCGTCACTTCCTTCATAGGCGTGAAGTCGTCGTTGCCAAGCCAGACGCCCGCCACGTTGTTGCCGGTGTAGCCGATGAACCAGGCGTCACGATAGCCCTGGTTGGTGCCGGTCTTGCCGCCGACGGGCTCGAAGGCGAGGTCGGCGCGCTTGCCGGTGCCCTGGCGCACCACGGCGTTCAGCATGGTGTTGAGTTCGGCCACCGTCTCCTCCGGGAAGACGCGCTTGGGCCCGACGCCCGGATCCTTGATGCGCTCATACAGCACGTCGCCGTTGGAGCGGCGGATTTCCAGCACGGTATAGGGCTGCGTCGCGAGACCGCCCGAGGCGAAGGAGATGTAGCCCGTCGTCAAGTCGAGGAGCGACAGCGCGCTGGTGCCCAGCACCATGGGCGCCCAGGTTTCGAGCGCGCCCTTGATGCCCGCGAGGTGCGCCGTCTCGATGATGGAGGGTCGGCCGATATCGAGCATCAGCTTCACCGGCACCGAATTGTAGGAGTGCGCGATGGCGTTCAGCAGTGTGGTGCGGCCGGCATATTTGTTCGTGTAGTTGCGTGGCGCCCAATTGCCAACCGCCACGGGCCCGTCGACCACGGTGTCGCTCGGCTTGTAGCCCTTGAGGAGGGCCGCCATGTAGACGAAGGGTTTGAAGGACGAGCCCGACTGCCGCAGCGCATCGGTGGCGCGGCTGAACTGGCTCGCTTCATAATCGACGCCGCCCACGATGGCGCGCACCGCGCCATCAGTTGCCATCACCACGGCAGCGCCCTGGGTGATGTGATACTTGTCGTGGTTGGCCGCCACTTCCTCGTTGATGATGCTCTGCGCAGCTGTCTGGAGCGCCAGGTGGATGGTGGTCTTCACTTCCAGCACGAAGTCGCCGGTCAGCCCCTTGCTGTCGATGATCGACATGGTGTCGCGGTAGGCTTGGTCGAGGAACCAGTTGGGGCTGTCGGAAATCTTCTGCTGGATGGGCGTTGCCGGTTCACGCCTCGCCTGCAGCAACTCGCCCTGCGTGATGAAGCCCGCATCGAGCATGCGGTAGAGCACGGTGTTGGCGCGGGTGCGCGCCAGTTCGAGGTTCTGGTGGGGTGCGTATTTGGTGGGCGCCTTGAACAGGCCTGCCAGCATGGCGGCCTCGGGCAGCGTGATGTCGCGCACCGACTTGCCGAAATAGAACTGCGAGGCGGCCTCGATGCCGTAGTTGCCGCCGCCGAGGTAGGAACGGTCAAGATAGAGTTTGAGGATTTCCTGCTTGGACAGCCGCGCCTCGAGCCACAACGAGAGGAAGGCCTCGTGCACCTTGCGGCGGATCGTGCGCTCCGGCGAGAGGAACAGGTTCTTCGCCACCTGCTGGGTGAGGGAAGAACCGCCCTGCACCACGTTGTTGGCCCGGGCATTCTGGATGATGGCGCGGAAGGTGCCGATCACGTCGACGCCGAAATGATCGAAGAAGCGCGCGTCCTCGGTGGCGAGCACCGCCTTGATCATCTGCGGCGGAATGTCGGACAGCGGGATCGCATCATCCTGGCGGATGCCGCGCCGGCCGATGATTTCGCCATCTGCCGTGGTGAAGGTCACGGCATATTCGCGGCCGCGGTTCCACACGTCGCCCGTGCCGGAGAAGGGCGGCAGCGCATAGGCGAGCAGCAGGAAGCACAAGATCACCCCGAAGGTGACGCCGTCGTCGAGCAGGTCGATGAAGACGCGCTTCAGGCCGCGGATCCGGAACCGCTCCAGGAAGCTTCGGTAGGCCGAGTGCGCGCGCTTGAGGAAATCCCACGCCTCGAACACGGCGGTGCTGACGATACTGTCAGCCCGCCAGAGTCTGCCGGACAGGGATTCACGCGATGGAAGTTTCGACACGCTTCAGACCGACCTCGAGGCTTGCCGCCAGTTAGGGTGCGATTGTGACGAAAACGCGCCGCCCCAACCGGACCGGGAAGAAAGCTACCAACAAGGCACTGAACTTGCCAGCATAAGGTTGACTTTCGGTTTGGGTTCCACTCCAAAGGCCGGATGGCCGACAGCACACCCTTCTGGAAAACCAAGTCTCTCGCCGAAATGAGCCGAACCGAGTGGGAATCGCTGTGCGACGGCTGCGGCCGCTGCTGCCTGAACAAGCTGGAGGACGAGGACACCGGCAAGTTTCTCTACACGCGGGCCGCGTGCAAGCTGCTCGATCTCGGCACCTGCCGCTGCACCGATTACCCCAACCGCCAGGCCAAGGTGCCGGACTGCGTGCAGCTGACGCCGGAGAACGTGGGGTCACTGGGATGGCTTCCCGCCACCTGCGCCTACCGGCTGTTGGATGAAGGCGGCAAGCTGCCGTGGTGGCACCCGCTGGTCTCGGGCACGCAGGACACGGTGACGGAAGCCGGCATCTCGATTGCGGGCGAGGTCTATTCGGAAGAGGGGATCACGGTGGAGGAGCTTGAGGACCACCTGTGGCGGCTACCGAAGGCGAAGCGGCGGGTGGTGAAGTAGGGCCTTCGCCACTGGCACGCCCCTCATCATCGCCGGGCTTGACCCGGCAATCCTTTTCCCGCGGCTGCCAAAAAAGATGCCCGGATTCAAGCCCGGGCATGATGGGGAGGGGAAGGACTGAGCGCCCTTACGTTGCAGCCACCTTCGGCTTCTTGACGTGGCTCGCGGCCTTGATGATCGTCGGGTCTAGGCCTTCGCCGCCCGTTTCGACGTGGGCGAGCAGCATGGTGCGCATGCGCGGGTCCCAGAACTTGCTGATGTGCTCGGCGGCATCGTTCACCGCGGCCTCGGGGCCGGAGCCGTTGAAGAAGGAGGCGATCTGGTTCGCCATCCGGAGCATGTCCTGGTGCTGCATGATTAGTCCCTGTCGAAAAGCATGACGCCGCGGCTTGCGAGTGCGGCCAGTTTGAGGTGCGCCCGCCGCGCCAGCGAAAGCGCCAAGGCGGTGGGGGCGGAAACGGTGGCGAGCGCGCCGATGCCGGCGATGGCGCATTTCTGGACGAGCTCGAAGCTGCAGCGGCTGGACATCAGCACGAAGCCGTTCGAGAGGTCTGCCCCCTCGCGGGCCAGAGCGCCGATCAGCTTGTCCAGCGCATTGTGGCGGCCCACATCCTCGCGGCTCAGGAGAATTTCTCCGTCCACGGAGCACCAGGCGGCCGCATGCACCGTGCGGTTCACGCGGCTCATGGGCTGGTGGGCGGGCAGCTGCTCATAGGCGCGGGCCACGGCCTGGGGCGCAAGCTCCACGGACGGAAGCTTGGAGGAAGGCATGCGGATCGCATCCTTCATGTCCTCGATGCCGCAGAGGCCGCAGCCGGTGCGGCCTTCGAGACTGCGCTTGGCCATGCGGTCACGGTTGATCCTGTCTTCCGGCACGGAGAGGTCGATCGCGTAGCCTTGCTCGGTGGGGAGCACCAGCACCGCCAAGACATCAGAGGCCCTGGCGATGATGCCTTCGGCGATGGCAAAGCCCACAGCGAAATCCTCGAAGTCTGACGGTGTGCCCATCATCACGGCGTAGTTCTGCGAATTGAACTGCACGGCGAGCGGCACTTCCTCCGGCACCTGCCAGACAATTTCCTCGTCACCCGCCAGCGTGTGGAGGATGCCATGGGCGGGGACGGACGTGCGCAAAGCCTCCACGTCCCCCGGATGAACCGGGGGGCGATGAGCCTTCATGGCACGGCGGTCGCTCATTCGGCGGCAACCATCGGGGCGACGCGCTTGTTCTCTTCTTCACGCTCTTCCCACTCCTTCTGCCACTCGGATGGCTGGTTGGAGAGGTTCACCTGAACGGCCGTCACCTTGTATTCGGGGCAGTTGGTGGCCCAGTCCGAATTCTCGGTGGTGATCACGTTGGCGCCCGACACCGGGTGGTGGAAGGTGGTGTAGACCACGCCCTGCGGCATGCGCTCGGAAATCCTGGCCTTCAGCGTGGTGGCGCCGATGCGGCTCGAGATCGACACCATGGTGCCATCCTTGATGCCGCGCACTTCGGCGTCATGCGGGTGGATGTCGAGCACGTCCTCCGTGTGCCACGTCACGTTGTCGGTGCGCCGCGTCTGGGCGCCGACATTGTACTGCGACAGGATACGGCCCGTGGTGAGGATCAGCGGGAAGGAGCGGTTGGTGCGCTCGGTGGTCGGCACGAACTCGGTGACGACGAAGCGTCCCTTGCCCCGCACGAAGCCGCCGACATGCATCAGCGGTGTGCCTTCCGGCGCCTTGTCATTGCACGGCCACTGGACGGAGCCCAGCGTGTCGAGCTTGGCGAAGGAGACACCGGCGAAGGTCGGCGTCAGCTGCGCGATCTCGTCCATGATCTCAGAAGCATCATTGTAATGCATCGGGTAGCCCATGGCGGTGGCGAGCTCGGCCACCACCTGCCACTCCTGCTTGCCCTGCAGCGGCGCCTTGACCATGCGCACGCGGTTGATGCGCCGCTCGGCGTTGGTGAAGGTGCCGTCCTTCTCGAGGAAGGAGGTGCCGGGCAGGAACACGTGCGCGAAGGCGGCGGTCTCGTTCAGGAACAGGTCCTGCACCACGACGCATTCCATCGATTCGAGCGCGTGGTTCACGTGCTTGGTGTTGGGATCCGACTGGGCGATGTCCTCACCCTGCACGAAGATGCCCTTGTAGGTGCCTTCGACGGCGGCATCGAACATGTTGGGGATGCGCAGGCCCGGCTCATTGTCGAGCGAGGTCTGCCACACGGTCTCGAACATCTGGCGCACCGTGTCGTCACCGACGTGGCGATAGCCCGGGAATTCATGCGGGAAAGAACCCATGTCGCAGGAGCCCTGCACATTGTTCTGTCCACGGAGCGGATTCACACCCACACCGTTGCGGCCCACGTTGCCCGTCAGCATGGCGAGGTTCGCCATGCCCATGACCATGGTGGAACCCTGGCTGTGCTCGGTGACGCCGAGGCCGTAGTAGATGGCGCCATTGCCGCCGGTGGCGAAGAGGCGGGCCGCGGCGCGGAGTTCCGATGCGGGAACGCCGGTGATCGGCTCCAGCGCTTCCGGAGAATTGCGATCCTCGCGGATGAAGGCTTCCCAGCGTGCGAATTCCACTGGGTCGCAGCGCTCGGTGATGTAATCGCGCTTCTCGAGACCCTCGGTCAGGATGACGTGGGCCAGCGCGTTGATCACCGCCACGTTGGTGCCGGGGCGGAGCTGCAGGTGATGCGAGGCCTTGACGTGGGCGGACTCGACCAGGTCGATCCGGCGCGGATCGGCGACGATGAGCTTGGCGCCGTTGCGGATACGCCGCTTCATGCGCGAACCGAACACCGGGTGGGCATCCGTCGGGTTGGCGCCGATCAGGAGGAGCACGTCGGTCTCGTCGACCGACTTGAAGTCCTGCGTGCCGGCCGAGGTGCCAAAGGTGCGCGACAGGCCGTAACCCGTCGGCGAATGGCAGACGCGGGCACAGGTATCGACATTGTTGTTCTTGAAACCGGCGCGGATCATCTTCTGCACCACGAAGACTTCCTCGTTGGTGCAGCGCGACGAGGTGATGCCGCCGATCGAGGTGCGGCCATATTTTTCCTGGATCGCCTTGAAGCGCTGGGCGGTGTAGCCGATGGCCTCGTCCCACGATACGACGCGCCACGGATCGGTGATCTTGTCACGGATCATCGGGGTGGTGATGCGATCCTTGTGGGTGGTGTAGCCCCAGGCGAAGCGGCCCTTCACGCAGGAGTGGCCCTCGTTGGCCCCGCCATCTTTGTAGGGCACCATGCGGACGACTTCGTCGCCCTTCATCTCGGCCTTGAAGGAGCAGCCCACGCCGCAATAGGCGCAGGTGGTGACGACAGAGTGTTCCGGCTGGCCCATCTCGATCACCGACTTCTCGGAGAGCGTGGCCGTCGGGCAGGCCTGCACGCAGGCGCCGCAGGAGACGCATTCGGAATCGAGGAAGGCCTCGTCCATGCCCGCCGAGACGTGGCTGTCGAAACCGCGGCCGTCGATGGTCAGCGCGAAGGTGCCCTGCACCTCTTCGCAGGCCCGCACGCAGCGCGAGCAGACGATGCACTTCGCCGGGTCGAAGGTGAAATAGGGGTTCGAGTCGTCCTTGGGCTGATAGCGGATGTTCTGCGAGCCATCGGCACGCTTCTTCGCGATGTGGTTGTCACCCTCATAGCCATAGCGTACGTCGCGCAGGCCGACGGCACCGGCCATGTCCTGCAATTCGCAGTCGCCGTTCGCCGCACAGGTCAGGCAGTCAAGCGGGTGGTCGGAGATGTAGAGCTCCATCACGCCCTTGCGCAGGTTGGCCAGCCGCGGCGTCTGGGTCTTCACCTTGATGCCGGGGGCGACGGGCGTGGTGCAGGAGGCGGGCGTGCCCTTGCGGCCCTCGATCTCGACGAGGCAGAGGCGGCAGGAGCCGAAGGCGTCCAGCATGTCGGTGGCGCAGAGCTTCGGGATCTTGGTGCCAAGCTCCATCGCGGCGCGCATGATCGAGGTGCCTTCCGGCACCGTGATCTGCTGGCCGTCGATCTCGAGCGTCACCATCTTCGTCGAGGTGACTTCGGGCGTGCCGTAGTCGGTTTCCTTGATGAGAGTCATCTGTCGTGGCTCCTTATTCGGCGGCAAGCGCAGCGGGCTTGTCAAAATCTTCGGGGAAATGCTTGATGGCGCTCATGACCGGCATGGGGGTCAGGCCGCCCATGGCGCAGAGCGAACCATCCGTCATGGTCTGGCAGAGGTCGGAGAGCAGTTCGAGGTTGGCGTCACGCTCCTCGCCGGCGACTATTCTGTCGATCACCTCGACGCCGCGGGTGGAGCCGATGCGGCAGGGCGTGCACTTGCCGCAGGATTCAATGGCGCAGAATTCCATGGCGAAGCGGGCCTGGGCTGCCATGTCGACCGTCTCATCGAAGACCACGATGCCGCCGTGGCCGACCATGGCCTGGGCGGCGGCGAAGGTTTCATAATCCATGGCAAGGTCCATCTGAGACGCCGGAACATAGGCGCCGAGCGGGCCGCCGACCTGGATGGCGCGGATGGGCTTGCCCGTGAAGGTGCCGCCGCCGAAGGTTTCGACCAGTTCACGCAGTGTGACGCCGAAGGCCTTCTCGACCAGGCCGCCCTGCCTGATGTTGCCGGCGAGCTGGAAGGGCAGGGTGCCGCGCGAGCGGCCCATACCGTAATTCTTGTAAGCCGTGCCGCCCTTCGCAAGGATGAAGGGGACGGCGGCGAAGCTCAGCACGTTGTTGATGACGGTGGGCTTGCCGAACAGGCCCTCGAGTGCCGGGATCGGCGGCTTGGGGCGCACCGTGCCGCGCTTTCCTTCGAGCGACTCGAGCATGGCGGTCTCTTCGCCACAGATGTAAGCACCAGCACCGCGGCGCACCTCGAGGTGGAAGGTTTTGTCCGTACCCTGAATATTGGGGCCGAGCCACTTGGCGGCGACAGCATTGGCGATCGCCTCCTTCATGGTGGCGATGGCATCGGGGTATTCCGAGCGGATATAGACGTAGCCCCTGGTGGCGCCCACGGCGATGGCGGCGATCGTCATGCCCTCGATGAGCATGAGGGGGTCGCCCTCCATGACCATGCGGTCAGCGAATGTGCCGGAGTCGCCTTCGTCGGCATTGCAGCAGATATATTTCTGGTCGGCCTGTGCGTCATGCACGGTCTTCCACTTGATGCCGGTAGGGAAGCCCGCACCGCCGCGGCCGCGCAGGCCCGACTCGGTGACTTCAGCCACGATGGCCGCGCCTGCAAGGCCCAAGGCCTTCTTCAGGCCATCGAAGCCGCCGTGCTTCACATAATCCGCGACGGACACCGGATCGGTGATGCCGGCGCGCGCGAAGGTGAGGCGCTCCTGATTCTTCAGATAGGGGTGATCCTCGATGTTGCCGAGGCGCAGCTTGTGGGCGCCCGCGGTGGCGATCGGCAGCGAGGCCACGTCCTCCATGGTGACGGGGCCATAAGCGATGCGGCCGTCCTTGGTCTCGACCTCGACGAGGGGTTCGAGGAAGAGGAGGCCGCGCGAGCCATTGCGGATCACTTCATGACCGGCGGCGGCGAGTGCTGCGGCCACTTCGTCAGCGCCGACCGAGCGGGCAGCCGAGTCGCGGGGAACGAAGACCTTGCTCATGAGCGGCACTCCGCGACGATCGTTTCGAACTTCCTTGCGTCAACGCGGCCGACGAGCTTGTCGTCGACCATCACGGCAGGCGACAGCGCGCAATTGCCGAGGCAATAGGCGGCCTCGAGCGTGATCGCGCCATCGGCGGTGGTCTGGCCCAGCTTCACCTTGAGGAAGCGCTCGATCATGGCGACGAGCTCATTGGCACCCATCGCCTGGCAGGCCTCGGCGCGGCACACCTTGATGACGTGGCGGCCGGCGGGCTCACGGCGATAGTCGTGGTAGAAAGTGACAACGCCGTGAACCTCGGCGCGCGACAGGTTCAGCGCCTTGGCCAGCGCGGGAAGCGCGGCCTCGGAGATGAAGCCCTCGTGCTCCTGGAGGTCATGGAGAATTTCCAGCAGCGCATCGGGGCGGTTGCCGTAGCGGAGGGCGATCTCCCGGGCGGCCGTCGCCTCGCGCGGGGAAAGATCGAGAAGGGTGGTTTTCTTGGACATGCAACCCCTATGGCTCAACTGGAGTGTAAATTCCAATTGACGGACGCTATGGGGTCATAGGCAGGGGTTATCACGATCCCCCAAAATGCCGTCACCCCAGCTTTCGCTGGGGTGACGGTTCTTTGGATTGCTTTACAATTACTCAACCAGCGATTTTCCCCACAGCTTGTGTAATTCCCGCCGCCATCATGTCCAGCGCGCGGCCGAAGCGGGGGCGGCCCAGTTCCTTTTCCAGCGGGCAGACGTCGTCATTGCAGCGATGGTCGTCGCGGCAGTGGCCTTCTGTCTGGTTCAGGGGAACATAGCAATTATGGGTTGCGCAATGTGCGTGGCTTCCATCGGGGGACATCTTCATGGACTTTGCTCCTGTTGGGAGCAAACTGGCCGAGGCGGCCTGGTCCGTCCTTGACCCGGATCAAGCCTTGAGGCTGCGGGCGGCGGCGAAGAGGGCGGACACCAGCGGCGAGAGCGGCTCCCGCGGCAGGCCGACGAGGCCGACCTTGTGCTCGACCTTGGGGTTGACCAGCGGGATCGCCCGCACCCCTTCGAGCTTGCCCAGCACGTGGATGAAATAATCCGGCATGATGGAGGACAGGCCCATCGACTTCACCGAAGCCAGCAGGTTCATGATCGAGTTGGTCTCGAGCCGGGGCGAAGGGTGGACATTGGCCACTGCGAAGGCGCGGTCGATGATGCGGCGGTTTTGCATGTTGGGGGTGAGCAGGCAGAGCGGCTCCTGCGCGGCCTCGGTCCAGGTGACCGACTGCTTGTCCGTGTACGGAGAAGATTCGCCGACGAAGAGGCTGTAGTGCTCCTCGTAGAGCGCGTGCTGCATGAGGCCCTCGACCGGCTCGTTGTCGAGGTAGGTGATGCCGACGTCGATGGCGTGTTCGTGCAGGTTCCTCAGGATTTCCTCCGAGGACTGCGAGAGCACGGTGAACTCGACGCGCGGATGCTCGCGCTCCATGGCGCGGGTGAGGAGCGAGACCTTGGGAAGCGCCGAGGGAATGACGCCGAGGACGAGGCGACCAACGAGCTCGCCCTTCTTGGAGCGGATGGTGCCGAGCTCCTGGGTGAGGCCCTGCCAGTTGTCGAGGATGAGATGCGCCCACTTCAGCACGCGCTCGCCCTCGGGCGTGAGCCCGATATAGCGCTGGCCGCGCTCGACGATGGGTACGCCCAGTTCCTGCTCCAACTGGCGGATACGGCCCGACAGCGTGGGCTGGGTGACGTTGCAGGCCTGTGCTGCGCGGGTGAAGTGCTTTTCACGCGCGAGCGCTGCGAGATACTGTAGCTGGCGGATGTCCATCACTGAGGAATAGCCCGGTGGCTTCGGACTTCAAGGACAAAGAAAATTCCTCATGAATGCATTTAGTCCTTGACAGCGCGCGCTCGTTGGGGTATAAAGGCGCATACTCCACAAATGGGTGAGGACATGAGCGGCGACGGTGAACAACCGGCGCCCGCTGCCGTTTGGGCACGGGTGCGGGAAAGATACGAGAATGGCATCGAGGCGCTGGCGACCATCGCGCGCGATGCCGGAATTACGAGGCAGGCCCTTGTCGTGAGGGCGCGGGCCGAGGGCTGGACGCTCAGAGGCTATGTGCAGTCCAGAGCGACAAAGCCCCAGGGCACGCGGGCCACGCTGGCGCGCTTCAAGGCGCTGCTGCAGCAGCGGCTCACTGAATTCGAGGCCCAGATCGGAACGCTCTCGGCGGAGGCGAGTGCCGCCACCAGCGAGCGTGACATCAGGGCAATGAACACACTGGTCAGGACACTGGAGAAGGTTCTTGAACTCGAACGCAAGGAACGCGCCCGGCGCATTGCCAAGCGCAAGCACCACAAGCGCTTCGATGACGCTGAGCGTGAAGCGCTTGCGGAGAAGCTTATGGGACTGCAGCGAGAAATTATCGCCGAGCGAGCGCGCGTGGATGCAGCGCAGGCTGAACCAGCGCGAGACGGAAGCCCTGAACCGCGACTGGCGGATGTGGGGGCGGCTGGGCAAGCAGCTTCCACCTGATGAACCGGACTGGCGCAGCTGGCTGATCCTCGGCGGGCGCGGTGCGGGCAAGACCCGCGCCGGGGCCGAATGGGTGAAGGCGCAGGCGCTGGGAGATTGGACGCATGGCGTGGCGCAGGCACGGCGCATCGCCATCGTCGGACCGACGCTTGATCAGGCGCGCAGCGTGATGATCGAGGGAAAGTCCGGGCTGCTCTCCATCCACATGGAGGAAGAGCGGCCTCTCTATGAGCCGTCGAAGCGGCTGATCACATGGCCCAATGGTGCCGTGGCGCAGGTGTTCTCGGCGGACGAGCCGGAGAGCCTGCGCGGTCCGCAGTTCGATGCGGCCTGGTGCGACGAGCTGGCCAAGTGGCGGCTCGGCGAACAGGTGTGGGACATGCTGGCCTTCGCACTGCGCCTAGGCGAAAGCCCACGCGCGGTGATCACCACGACGCCGCGGCCCGTGCCGCTGCTGAAGCGGTTGCTGGCCGACCCCGCCACGGCGGTGACGCGCACGGCGACCTTCGACAATGCAACGAACCTGGCCAAGAGCTTCATCGCCGACGTGACCGAGCGTTACGGCGGCACGCGGCTTGGCCGACAGGAACTGAACGGAGAGCTGATCGATGACGACCCGGATGCGCTGTTCCGCCGCGCAACACTCGAGGGCGGGCGCGTGAAGGCGGCGCCTGAGCTGAAGCGCGTGGTTGTGGCGGTGGACCCGCCGGCGAGCCACGGCAGGAAGGCCAATGCCTGCGGCATCGTGTGTGTGGGCCTCGGCATCGATGGCGTTGCCTATGTTCTGGACGATCATTCGCTGGAACGCGCCAAGCCCATCCAGTGGGCCGAGCGCGCGGTGGCTCTCTACCACGCGAGGGCCGCGAGCCGCGTGGTGGCGGAGGTGAACCAGGGTGGTGCGATGGTGGAAGCCGTGATGCGCGAGGTGGACGGCACATTGTCCTTCCGTGCCGTGCATGCGACGCGCGGGAAACATGCACGCGCCGAACCGGTGGCTGCTCTGTACGAGCAGGGCCGGGTGCGGCACGTGGGAGCCTTCCCCGAACTCGAAGATGAGATGTGCAGCGCGCTGGGCGAGGGGATGAAGAGCCCGGACCGGCTGGATGCGCTGGTCTGGGCAGTGAGTGACCTGATGCTGCGCCGCAGGGCGGAGCCGCGGGTGCGGGTGGTTTAGTTCGTGCCGTCATCCCAGCGAAAGCTGGGACCCAGCTTTCCGCGTGGCCGATGCCCGAAGCTGGGCCCCAGCTTTTGCTGGGGTGACGGAACTTCAGAGGGATGTTTGTATGTTCGACAGAGTAAAGCGCTTCTTCTCCACCGAAACCAAGCGATCCGCCACGGCGCCTTTGATCGCGCTGCATCAGGCGGGGCGGCCGCAGTGGACGCCGCGAAATTATGCGGCACTCGCGCAGGAGGGGTTTGCATCCAATGCCATCGGCTATCGCGCCGTGCGGATGATTGCGGAGGCAGCGGCCTCGCTGCCGTGGTTGCTCTATGATGGCGACCGCGAGATCGACGCGCATCCGCTGCTGGAGCTTTTGAAGAAGCCCAACCCCGGCCAGCCGGGCCGCGAGTTCGGCGAGCAGCTCTATGGCTTCCTGCTGGTGGCGGGGAATGCCTATGTGGAGAAGGTGGAGATCGACGGTGCACCGCGAGAGCTTCATGCGCTGCGGCCCGACCGGGTGAAGGCGGTGGCTTCCACCAATGGCTGGGCGGAGGGCTATGATTATTCCGTCAACGGACAATCGGTGCGGCTGCCGCGTGATAATGTGCTGCAGCTCAGGCTGTTCAACCCGCTGAACGACCATTACGGCATGTCGCCGCTCGAAGCCGCGCAGCGCGCCATCGACACGCATAATGCGGCGAGCGGCTGGAACAAGGCGATGCTGGACAATTCGGCGCGGCCTTCGGGCGCGCTGGTCTATGCGGCGGCGGATGGGCATTTGACCACGGAACAGTTCGAGCGACTGAAGAAGGAGCTGGAGGAGAGCTACCAGGGCGCGGCCAATGCCGGGCGGCCGATGGTTCTCGAAGGCGGGCTCGACTGGAAGGAGATGGGATATTCTCCGAAGGACATGGAATACAGCGCGGCCAAGGATGGCGCGGCGCGCGAGATTGCCTTGGCGTTTGGTGTTCCACCGATGCTGCTCGGCATTCCCGGCGACAACACGTTTGCCAATTTCATGGAGGCCAACCGCAGCTTCTGGCGGCAGACCGTGCTGCCCATGGCGAGCCGCGTGGGCGAAGCAATGACGGGCTTCCTGTGTGCGGGGAATTTGAGATTGGCGCATGACCTTGACCAGGTGGAGGCGCTGAGCGCTGACCGCGAGGCGCTGTGGGCGCGGGTGGGCAAGGCTGAGTTTTTGACCGACGACGAGAAGCGCGCGGCGGTTGGGTATGGGGCGATGGCCACCTCCTGATCCGTCATCCCGGCAAATATGTGAAATTGGAGTGACAACATCTATGCAGACCCGCCGGGAGATGAGCCGGCTGGGGCAGCCGCTCTGCGCCTGCTCCGGCTCTGGCGTGTTCGTGGGCTATGCGAGCCTGTTCGGCGAGCGGGACCAGTCGGGCGACGTGGTGATGCCCGGTGCCTTCGCGGCCTCGCTGAAGAAGCGCCGTGCATCGGACGTGCGCATGCTGTTCCAGCATGATGCAGCCGAACCCGTGGGCACCTGGATCGACATGCATGAGACGCCGAAGGGCCTGCACGTGACGGGCAGGCTCGATCGCAATGTGCAGCGCGGGCGCGAGCTGTTCTCGCTGCTCGAGAGCAAGGGGCTGGATGGCTTGTCCATCGGCTTCCGCACGGTGAAGGCCAGGCGCGACCGGGCTTCGGCCACGCGGCTTCTGACCGAAATCGACCTTTGGGAAATTTCGCTGGTGACCTTCCCGATGCTCGCGGGAGCGCGGGTGACCGGCGTCAAGTGTGTTGCAAACAGAAAGGGTTAAGTGAATGGAGACGGGACTTGAGACCAAGGTCGCCTTTGGCGACATGATGCAGGCCTTCGAGGCCTTCAAGGACGCGAATGACGAGCGCCTCGATCAGATCGAGAAGCGCATGTCGGCCGATGTGGTGACCGCCGAGAAGGTGGACCGCATCAACCGCGCGGTGGACGAGGCCAAGGCCAGGCTCGACGAGCTGACGCTGAAGTCGCGTCGGCCGCAGCTGTCTGGCGAGACGACGGAGGCGCAGCCCGCGGCGCGCGAGCACAAGGCGGCTTTCGACACCTATGTGCGGAAGGGCGAGTCGCAGGGGCTTTCGGCGCTCGAGGCCAAGGCCATGTCGGTAGGCTCCGGCCCCGATGGCGGCTTCCTCGTGCCGCCGGAAGTCGAAGCCGAGATCGGGCGCAGGCTCTATGCCATCTCGCCGCTGCGCTCCATCGGCTCGATCCGCCAGATCTCGGCGGCGCTCTACAAGAAGCCATTCTCGACCAACGGCCTGGCGAACGGCTGGGTAGGCGAGACGCAGGCGCGGCCCGAGACGGGTTCGATCACGCTGGCCGAGTTGCAGTTCCCGGCGATGGAGCTCTATGCCATGCCGTCGGCCACGCAGACGCTGCTCGATGACGCGGTGGTCAACATCGACCAGTGGCTGGCGGAAGAGGTGCAGCTGGTGTTCGCCGAGCAGGAGGGCATCGCCTTCGTGACCGGTGACGGCGTCAACAAGCCCAAGGGCTTCCTCAGCTACACCAAGGTGGCGGATGCCAGCTGGAGCTGGGGCAACGTCGGCTATCTCGCCACCGGTGTGGCGGGAGGCTTTGCGGCGACCAACCCGTCGGACCGGCTGATCGACCTGATCTATACGCTGAAGATCGGCTATCGCCAGAATGCCAGCTGGGTGATGAACCGCCGCACGCAAGGGCTGATCCGCAAGTTCCGCGACGTGAACGGCAATTATTTGTGGGAGCCGGCCGCCCGGCCCGACGGCAAGGCGACGCTGATGAACTTCCCCGTCACCGAATGCGAGCCGATGCCGGATGTGGCGACCGACTCCTTCGCGCTGGGCTTCGGCGATTTCGCCAGCGGCTACTTGATCGTCGACCGGGTGGGTGTTCGCGTGCTGCGCGATCCCTATTCCGCCAAGCCCTATGTGCTGTTCTACACGACGAAGCGCGTGGGCGGCGGCATCCAGAACTTCGAGGCGATCAAGCTCATGAAGTTCGGTCTCACGTAAATGGCGGCCATATTGGTTGAGGCCCCGGCGAGCGAGCCCGTCTCGCTCGCCGAGGCCAAGGCGCAGCTGCGCGTTGTTCACACTGACGACGACCAGCTGATCGCCTCGCTCATCACCGCCGCCAGGCGCGTCGTCGAGGCGCGTACCGGCCTTTGCCTCATCGCGCAGGAATGGTTGTGCCTGCGCGACGGCTGGCCGGAAGACGGTGTGATCGAACTGCCCGTGGCGCCACTCCTGTCGGTGGAGGAGATCGGCGTGTTCGGCGAGGACGACGCGAAGGCGGTGATCGACCCGGCGCATTTCATGGTGGATGCCGCATCGCGGCCACCACGCGTGATGCTGCGCGGCTCGCGCCTGTGGCCGCGGCCCGGGCGCGCGATCAACGGCATCGGCATCCGCGTGGCGGCGGGCTTCGGCCCGCTCGCCGCCGACGTGCCGCAGCCGCTGCGCCAGGCCATCGAGCTGCTGGTGGCGCATTTCCATGCGCAGCGCGGCGATGAGGCAGGCGGCGGCTTGCCCATCAGCCTGCCGGCACTGCTCGACCCCTATCGCCTGGTGCGGCTGTGAGCAGCGCGGGGCTTGCCCTGCAGGAGGCGATGCGCACGGCGCTGATCGCCGATCCGACGCTGAAGAAACTGCTGGGCGGCGCCTACGTCTTCGACGAGGTGCCGCGCGGGGCACCACCGACTTACGTGGAGTTCACCAGCCTCGACACGCGCGACTGGAGCACCATGAGCGAGGTGGGCTTCGAGCACGTGGTGTCGATCGTGGTGCGCTCCAACAGCCGCAGCCGCAAGCCGGCGCAGGAGATTTCAGCGGCGGTGGAGGCGGTGCTCGATGGCGCGGCCCTGGCCGTTCCGGGCCACCGGCTGGTGAGCGTGCGGCTGGTGTTCTGGAGCGTGATGAAGACCGGACAGACCTACGGCGCGAGCCTTCGCTTCCGCGCCGCCACAGAACCTCTCTAGGAGAACAAGATGGGTGCACAGAAGGGGCGCGACCTGCTGCTGAAACTCGATGCAGCGGGATCGGGGAGCTTTGCCTCCGTTGCGGGGCTTCGCAGCAATGCGATCAGCTTCAATGCCGGGACGGTGGACGTGACGCACCAGGAATCCGCCAATCAGTGGCGCGAGCTGCTGGGCGGTGCGGGGATCAAGTCGGCGTCGATCAGGGGCTCCGGCATCTTCAAGGATGCGGCATCCGATGCGGCGATCAGGGGCCTGTTCTTCGCCGGCACGATCCGCGCCTGGCAGGTGGTGGTGCCGGACTTCGGCACGCTGACGGGGCCGTTCCAGATCGCCAGCCTCGAATTCTCGGGGCGGCATGACGGCGAGGTGACATTTGACGTGAGCCTCGAGTCCGCCGGCGAGATCAGCTTCGAGGGGGCGTGAGATGGCGAACGCACACAGGGGCGAGATCGCGGCCGAGCTTTCGGGCCGCACATATGTGCTGTGCCTGACGCTCGGCGCGCTGGCCGAACTCGAGCATGCCTATGGTGGGGAAGACCTGATCGCCATCGCCCAGCGCTTCGAGGCGGGGAAGATCGGGGCCACGGATGCAATCCGCGTGATCGGCGCGGGGTTGCGGGGCGGCGGCAACGCGATCGGCGACGACGAGGTGGCGGGGATGACGGCAGACGGTGGGGCGCAGGGCTTCCTGACAATCGTCGTGCGGCTGCTGCGCGCCACCTTTGCGGGCCCGCCATGAAATTCCCCTGGGACCAGATGATGGCGATGGGGCTGGGCACGCTGCGCCTTTCGCCACGCGAGTTCTGGGCAGCAACGCCGCGCGAGATCGCGGCGGCATTTCCGACGTCCAAGGGCGCTGCGCTGCCGCGCGGTGTGCTCGAGCAACTGCTTGAACAATTTCCGGATGAAACATGAACGATACACTCGACCAGATGAGCGGCCAGGCCGACACGTTGAAGGGCCAGCTGCAGGATATCGACAGGCTGGCGGAGAGCGTCGGCACCCGCATGGTGACGGCCTTCGCCAGCGCCGCCACGCAAGGAAAGAGCCTTTCCGACGTGCTGAAGGGGCTCGCGATGTCGCTGGCGCGCATGGCGCTGTCGGCGGCGCTGAAGCCGCTGGGCGCCTTGCTTGGCGGCCTCACCGGCGGGCTGATGAAGAACGCAGCCGGCAATGCCTTTTCAGGCGGGCAGGTGATCCCCTTCGCCGAGGGCGGCATCGTCAATTCGCCAACGCTGTTCGCGATGCGCGGCGGCACCGGGCTGATGGGTGAGGCAGGGCCGGAGGCGATCATGCCGCTGGCCAGGGGCACCGACGGCAAGCTGGGCGTGCGCGGTGGCGGCGGCGTGAACGTGACGGTGAACATCTCCACACCTGATGCGCAGGGTTTCCAGCGCTCACAATCCCAAGTCTCCGCCATGATCGCCCGCGCCGTGGCGCGCGGGCAGAGGAACCTGTGACATGAGCTTCGATGACGTGCGCTTTCCGCCGCAGATCTCGCGCGGGAGTTCAGGGGGGCCAGAGCGCCGCACCGAAATCGTGGTGACGGGCTCCGGCGCCGAAGAGCGCAACAGCCGCTGGGCAGACTCGCGGCGCCGCTACAATGCGGGCTTCGGGGTGAAGTCGCTGGACGACATCCACCTCGTGGTCAGTTTCTTCGAGGAGCGGCGCGGGCGGCTTTATGGCTTCCGCTGGAAGGACCACCTCGATTTCAAGTCCGGTGCGCCCGGTGCGGCGGTGAGCCCGCGCGACCAGGCAATCGGCACGGGCGATGGCGCCACCACCCGCTTCCAGCTGGTGAAGCGATATGGCTCGGGCCTGCGCGACTACAGCCGCACCATCACCAAGCCGGTGGCGAGCAGCCTGCGCCTGGGCGTGGGCGGCGACGAGGTGACGGGCTTCAGTGTCGATTCACTGTCCGGTGTGGTGACGCTGGCCGTGGCACCCGCTGCGGGCGTGCCGGTGACGGCGGGCTTTCTCTTTGACGTGCCGGTGCGCTTCGACACCGATGAGCTGCGCATCAACCTTACGCAGTTCGCAGGCGGCGACATTCCGGACATTCCGATCGTGGAGATCCGCGCATGAGGCAGCTTCCGGATGGCATGGCCGAACACCTGGCAAGTGGTGCCACGACGCTGTGCCACTGCTGGCGCGTGGTGCTGAAGAGCGGCGAGGTGATGGGGTTCACCGACCATGACCGTGACCTAGCATTCGGTGGCATCGCTTATGAAGCCTCGGCGGGCTTCGCGGCGACCGAGATCGACTCCTCGCTGGGGCTTTCGGTGGACAATCTCGATGCTTCCGGAGCGCTGTCCTCGCCGCGGCTGAGCGAGGCGCGCCTTGCGATGGGCGACTTCGACAATGCCGCGGTGGAACTGTGGCGCGTCAATTGGCAGGACGTGAGCCAGCGTGTGCTGCTGAAGCGCGGGCACGTGGGCGAGGTGACGCGTGGGCGCGGTTTTTTCACCGCCGAGCTACGGGGCCTGTCAGATGTGCTGAACCAGCCGAAGGGCCGCCTGTTCCAGTATGGCTGCGATGCGGTGCTGGGTGATGCGCGTTGCGGCGTCGACTTGAGTGCCCCGGATTTCAGCACCGAGGTGGCTGTCTTCTCCTGCACCGCGCGGCGGTTGCTGGAGGTGAGTGGCGCTCAGGGCTTCGCGGCGGGTTTCTTCGCCAATGGCACCTGGGCTTTCCTCAGCGGAGCCAATGCCGGGCGGCAGGGGCAGATCAAGTTTCACCGGATCTCGGGCAATGCAGTGCGCATCGAGCTGTGGCAGCCGCTGGCGTTCGCGCCCCGGCGCGGCGACCGGCTGCTGCTGCGGGCGGGTTGCGACCGGCAGTTCACCACCTGCCGCGCCAAGTTCAACAATGCCGCGCGCTTCCGCGGATTTCCGCACATGCCGGGCGATGACTTCGTGGTGGGCTACGCGGTGAAGCAGAAAAAGACCAAGGGCAAGCGCACATGAGCAATGTCGAGAGGATCGTGGCCGCAGCACGCGGCTGGGCGGGCACGCCTTACCTGCACCAGGCGAGTCTCAAGGGCGTGGGCACTGACTGCCTTGGGTTGGTGCGCGGTGTGTGGCGCGAGGTGATGGGCGATGAGCCCGAGGCACCGCCTGCCTATGCGCCCGGCTGGGCGGAGATGGGCGGCGGTGAGGCCATGGCGGACGCAGCGCGACGGCACCTCGCGGAAGTGCCGTGTACGGAGTATCGTGCGGGCGACGTGCTGCTGTTCCGCTGGCGGCCGCCTTTGCCCGCCAAGCACGCCGGGATTGCCGTGTCACAAACGGCAATGGTGCATGCGCAGGAAGGGGCGGTGGTGACCGAGGTGGCGCTGTCCGACTGGTGGATCAGGCACCTGGCTTTCGTGTTCCGCTTTCCGGAGGCGATCTGATGGCGACGGTTGTCATGCAGGCGGTGGGCACCGGGCTTGGGACGCTGCTGGGCGGCCCGCTTGGCGGGCTGCTGGGCCGCGCCATTGGTGCCGCGGCGGGCAGCTTCATCGATGGCAAGCTGTTCGGTGAGAAGAAGACGGTGCAGGGGCCGCGTCTTTCCGACCTGCGGGTGATGGCCTCCTCTGAGGGGGCACCCATTCCGCGCGTGTGGGGTCGGATGCGCGTGGCGGGCCAGGTGATCTGGGCCACTGACTTCATCGAGAAGAAGAAGACGCAGAGCAGTGGCGGCAAGGGCGGCGGCGGCAGCAAGGCGGTGACTTACTCCTATTACGCCAATTTCGCCGTGGCGCTGTGCGAGGGCGAGATCGACCGCATCGGCCGCGTCTGGGCGGACGGCAAGGAGTTCTCGCTGCGTGGCGTGACGGCGCGCATCCACACCGGGAGCGAGACGCAGGAGGCCGACAGCCTGATCACCGCGATCGAGGGGCAGGGCCATGCGCCGGCCTATTGCGGGCTTGCCTATGTGGTGTTCGAGCAACTGCCATTGCAGGATTTCGGAAATCGGCTGCCGCAGCTTTCATTCGAGGTGTTCAAGAGCGCCGGGGGCATGGAGTCACATGTGAAGGCGGTGAGCATCATCCCTGGCTCCACCGAGTTCGGCTATGACACCATGATCGTGACGCGGCAGGCGGACGACGGCGTGACGCTGTCGGAAAATGCCCATGCGTCATCCGAGCAGAGCGACTTCGAGGTGTCGCTCGACCACCTGACGGCGAGTTGCCGGAAAGCGGCAGCGGCTTCGCTGGTGGTGGCATGGTTCGGCAATGACCTGCGCTGCGGCAGTTGCGCGGTGAAGCCCGGCGTCGACAATGCAGAGAAGGACACAGCACCCGATGCCTGGAGCGCCGGCGGCATCAGCCGCGGCGAGGCACATCGGGTGAGCCAGCATGACGGCGGCCCCGCCTATGGTGGAACACCGTCGGACGCTTCGGTGATCCGGGCCATCAGGGAGTTGAAGTCGCGCAAGCTGAGGGTGATGTTCCACCCCTTCCTGCTGATGGACATTCCGCTCGGCAATGGACAGCCCGACCCCTATGGCGGGGCGGAGCAGGCACCCTATCCGTGGCGCGGGCGCATCACCGCTTCGATCGCGGCGGGCCGTGCGGGATCGCCCGACCGGTCGCCTGCCTGCGCGGCGGAGGTGGCCGCCTTCGTGGGCACTGCGCAGGCAGGGCACTTTACGGTAAGTGGCACGACGGTGCGCTACGCGGGGCCACCCGAATGGAGCTTCCGCCGCATGATCCTGCATAATGCCAAGCTCTGTGCGCTGGCGGGCGGTGTCGATGCCTTCCTCATCGGCAGCGAGCTGGTGGGGCTTTCAACATTGCGGCGTGAAGGCAATGCGTTTCCCTTCGTGGCGGCGCTGCAAGGCCTGGTAGCCGAGGTAAAGGCGATACTGCCGGGCACGCGCGTGTCCTATGGCGCCGACTGGACGGAGTATTCCGGTTACCAGCCGCAGGATGGCTCAGGCGACGTGTTCTTCCACCTCGACCCGCTGTGGTCGATGCCGGAGGTGGGCTTTGTCGGCATCGACAACTACATGCCGATGGCCGACTGGCATGACGGCGACGAACATGCCGATCGCCGCGCGGGGTGGGCGTCCATCTATGATGTTGACTATCTGAAGGCCAATATTTCTGGCGGCGAGGGCTTCGACTGGTACTATCGCAATGCCGAGGCGCGCGCCGCACAGCAGCGCATGCCGATTGCCGATGGTGCTTATGGCAAGCACTGGGTGTTTCGCCGCAAGGACCTCAAGGGGTGGTGGGGCAATCATCACTACGACCGGCCGGGCGGCATCGAGGTGGTGCAGCCCACGGGCTGGGTGCCGCAGTCGAAACCATTCTGGTTCACCGAATGCGGCTGCGCGGCCGTCGACAAGGGCGCCAACGAACCCAATGCCTTCATCGACGCGAAGTCGGTCGAGTCACGCTTGCCGCCATTCTCGAGCGGTGTGCGCGACGAGCTGATGCAGGCGCGCTTCGTGACGGCGCTGGACGAATACTGGTCCGCGCCGGCCAATAATCCGCTGTCTTCCGCGGGCGAGCGCATGGTGAATGCCGGGCGCATCTTCCTGTGGGCGTGGGATGCGCGACCCTTTCCGCAGTTTCCGGCGCGCGACGACGTGTGGTCCGATGCGGTGAATTATGAGCGCGGCCACTGGCTGAATGGGCGCGCCGGCATGCTGCCGCTGGGCAGCCTGATCGCCGAGGTGATGGCGGAATATGGCCTCGACGACGTGGACGTCTCAGGCGTTGACGGCCTTGTGGCGGGCTTCCTGATCGACCGGGTGATGTCGGGTCGCGACGCGCTGGAAGGGCTGATGACGGCGCTGGGCCTCGACGCGGTGGAGAGCGGCGGCGTGCTGCGCGTGTTCATGCGCAAGGGCGCCACGGTGACAGCACTTGCTCACAATGGGCTTGCCGAAGTTTCAGCGGAGGCACCGCTCTACAGGATCACGCGCGCACAGGAAACGGAACTGCCGACGGCGATCAAGCTGTCCTATCTCGAATCCGGCCTCGACTATCGGCTGGCGGTGGTGGAGGCCAAGCAGGACGCCGGCTCCACCAGGCGCGACGCGCTGATCGAGCTTGCCGCTGCCGTGGCGCAGGACCAGGCGCAGAAGCGGGCGCAGGTGGTGTTGCAGGAAGCCTGGGCGGGACGCGAGAGCGTGGAGCTGGCGCTGCCGCCTTCATGCCTGGCGCTGGAACCGGGCGATGCGCTGGCACTTGACCTGGCAGATGGCAGCTACCTGCTGCGCATCGAGGAGGTGACGGACGGGCACATGCGGAAGGTTCGTGCACGGAGCTTCGACTTCGCCGTGCAGGAACCGGCCGATGCGCCGGTGCGCGGCGCGACATCCGGCACGGCGGTGATCTATGGCCCGCCGGCCGTGCAGGTGATGGACCTGGCGCTGGCGGAGGATACGGCGAGACCGCATGCGCCCTGGATCGCGACATCGGCTTCGCCCTGGCCGGGTGAGCTGGCGCTCTACAAGCAGAAGGGCGCTGCTTCCTACGCATTCGACAGCCTGATCGACACCGCTGCCAACATGGGAACGCTGCTGACGCCACTTGCCGTGGGGCCGCTCCATGTCCTCGACCGGGGCAACACAGTGACCCTGCGGCTAAGCGCGGGTGCTGTCTTCGCCTGCGGCATGGAGGAATTGCTGCAGGGCGCGAACCTTGCTGCCATAGGCTCCATGGCGACGGGCTGGGAGATCCTGCAATTCGCCAATGCCGAACTCATCGACCAGCAGACGTGGCGGATTTCGCTGCTGCTGCGCGGGCAATTTGGCTCGGCGCCCGAAATGCGGGCACGGCCCGCGGGCGAGCGCTTCGTGCTGCTCGACGAGGCGGTGGTGCAGCCCAACCTGAACCTGGCGCAGGCAGGCCTCGAGCAGGCGTGGCGTCTGGGGCCGGCGCAATATGACCTCGGCCGGGCACATGCCAGCGTGACGCTGCGCACGGCAATGCTGGGCCTCAGGCCTTTCTCACCAGTCAGGCTGCGCGGGCGGCGGCAGGGCGCTGACGTGCTGTTCAGCTGGATCCGGCGAAGCCGGGTGGGTGGCGACAGCTGGGAGGTGGGCGAGGTGCCGCTGGCCGAGGAGCGCGAGGCTTATCGCGTCGAGGTGCTCTCGGGTGCGCAGGTGAGGCGCAGCGTGAGCGTGGGCGACAGCCAGTGGCTCTACCGTGCCGCTGACATCGCCGCAGACCTGGGCGCCGGAGCCTCCGACTTCACGCTGCGCGTGGCGCAGCTTTCAACATCATTCGGCGCGGGCGCCGCATTGCAGGAGACCATCCATGTCTGACACACCCATGCTGGGGCTGCCGCTGCTGGCGGCGGCCCAGGCGCAGAAGCACGTGACGCTGAACGAAGCGCTGCTGAAACTCGACGCGCTGATCCACCTCTCGGTGATCGCGCGCACTCTTGGCACACCCCCTGCCGCGGCGGATGGTGACCGTTATCTGGTGGCCGCAGCGCCCTCCGGTGCCTGGGCCGGTCAACAGGGGCTGGTGGCGCTGGCGCAGGGCGGCGGCTGGGTGTTCATCACCCCGCGCCGGGGCTGGCGGCTGTGGGTGGAGGCGGAGGGCAAGCTCCTCGTCTTCGATGGTGCGCAATGGCGCGAGCCCTTCACCATCACCGAACTCGCCAACCTCGTGCGGCTTGGCGTCAACGCTACGGCCGATGATACGAACCGGCTGGCGGTGTCATCGCCTGCCACGCTGTTCACCCATGCAGGCAGCGACCATCGCCTGAAGCTCAACAAGAATGCGCCGGGCAACACCGTCTCGCTGCTCTACCAGAGCAACTGGTCGGGCCGTGCCGAGATGGGGCTGACGGGAAGCGACGACTTCCGCATCAATGTGAGCGGCGATGGCGCCACGTGGAAACCCGCACTGCTGATCGACCGTGCGTCCGGCGCAGTGAGCCTGCCCAACACGCCGCAGCAGGTGGCGCCGCCTGGCATGCTCTATGCGCAGTCGCTTGTGGCGCAGGGGCCGGGCTTCGCGACGGACACCTATATCGCGGGATCAGGCATCGCCATTCCCGCAGGACGGCTGCAGGCTGGCACGCGCTATCTGCTGAGCTTCGATGTCGCGAAGACGGCGGCGGGTGTTGCGGCGCCCATTCTCACGCTGCGCTTCGGCGCCAGCGGGTCTGTCGCAGACACAGCACTGGGGACAATGACATTTCCGGTGCAGACGGCGGTGGCGGATGACGGGCGCATGACCGTGGAGGTGACGTTCCGCAGCGCCGGCAGCTCGGCGGTGGTGCAGGCGGTGGCAGCGCTGACGCACTCCCTGCCGTCCACCGGGCTAGCCAATGTGGCGGGGCCCGTGCGGCGGGTGACGTCGGCCGCCTTCGATGCCACGGCGGCCAACGCGCTGATTGGCGTTTCGGTCAACGGCGGTGCGGCGGCGGCGTGGACCGTGTCGCTCGCCCAGGCGCGGCTGGAGAACCTTGCATGACGAATATTGAACGCAACGTGGGCGCACTGGAGGCGCGCATGCAGACCGTGGAACAGGAGATCCACGCGATGCGCCAGGACGTGCGCGAAATCCGCGACGCGCTGGTGACGGCGCGCGGCGGCTGGAAGACGCTGACGCTGGTGATCGGCTTCTCGATCACCTTCGGGGCGCTGCTGTCGCGCATCGTGCATGCGCTGCTGATGGACAAGATCTGAAGGAGACGGAGATGCAGGTGATGGAAGAGGGGCTGGCGCTGATCCGGCGTTTCGAGGGATTCAGGGCAAATGCCTACCGCTGCCCGGCGGGAGTGTGGACGATCGGCTACGGCCACACCTCGCAGGCGGGGCCGCCGGCGGTGAGGCCGGGCATGGTGGTGACCGAGAAAGAGGCACGGCGCATTCTTGGCGAGGACGTGGCGCACTTTGCCGATGCGGTGGGCGCGCTGCTGGCGCGCGAGGTGAGTGCGGCGCAATTCTCGGCACTCGTGAGCTTCGCCTACAATGTGGGTGTGGGGGCGTTCCGTTCATCCTCGGTGCTGAGCGCGGTGAATGCCGGGCGCTTCCAGGACGTTCCCGCACGGCTGAAGCTGTGGGTGAAGGGCGGAGGCCGGGTGCTGCCCGGGCTCGAGCGGCGCCGCGCCGCGGAGGCAGAGCTCTTCATGTCCGAGATGCCGCCGCAGGCGGGGCGCGACGTGACGGGTGTTCCGAAGAGCGTCGAAACTGACAGGCAGCTCGGCAGGGCCGGTGCCGTGGTGGGCGGAGCTGGCGTGCTAGCGGGCGCAGCGAGCGCACTGCCGGGCTGGGTGTTCGTGACATTGATCGTGGTGGTGTTGCTGGCGGTGGCGGGGTTCGCCGCCTACCGCTGGCGCAGGCCGGCGACCGGGAAGGTGGCGTGATGCTCCCGGTCGCCGTTGCCGCGCAGCTGGCGCTGGGGCTGGTCCAGGGCCCGCTCGCCAAGATCCTCGATGCCTATGTCTCTGACGTGGAGCTGAAGCGCAAACTCGCCGCCGAGATCGAGCAGCAGACGCTGGGCTATCTCACCCGCACCGCGGAGCGGGGCGCTGACGTGGTGCTGGCCGAGACCAATTCGGAGCATTGGCTGAGCCGCAGCTGGCGGCCACTGCTGATGCTGGTGCTGATGGGCTTCCTGCTGCTCGTCGGTTTCGTGTTGCCGGTTGCCGACCTGATCGTGGGGCACCGCATTGCCTTCGAACCGCGCTGGCAGTTGCTTCCCGAGGGCTTTTGGCAATTCCTTACGGTGGGCGCGGGCGGCTACATCGGCGGCCGGACGCTGGAGAAGGTGGCGGGCTCCGCGAGCCCCGCGCGCCGGGCGGGATTTCCATTCATGCGCGGTTCAGATAGGAAGGGATAGGACGCCTGACATGATGACGGATCGAGCCATGCGCAAGCCATTGACCATCGCGGGAGCCCTGCTTGCCGCCGCCCTGTGGGTTGCACCGGCAGGCGCACAGCAGGTGCCGCCGTCGGATGCCGTGCAGCTGGCGCTGCAGGCGGTGCCGGGGGCTGAGGCCCTGGGCGTGAAGCTGAAGGGCGACCATTATGTGGTGCGGTTGAAGCAGGGCGGCACGGTGATCCAGGTGCTGGTCGATGCGACAACCGGTGCCGTGTCGCAGTAGCGGGGAAACGCATGCGCCTTCTCGTTGTTGAAGATGATCCCGATCTCCGCCGCCAGCTCGTCTCGGCCCTGGTGGATGCGGGCTATGCGGTGGATGCCGCGAAGGACGGCGAGGAGGGGCACTTCCTCGGTGACACCGAGCCCTATGATGCGGTGGTGCTCGATCTCGGCCTGCCGATCATCGATGGCGTGAGCGTTCTCGAAAAATGGCGGCGCGCCGACCGCAAGATGCCGGTGCTGATCCTGACCGCGCGCGACCGCTGGTCCGACAAGGTGGCGGGCTTCGATGCCGGGGCCGACGACTATGTCGCCAAGCCCTTCCACATGGAGGAGGTGCTGGCACGCATCCGCGCGCTGCTGCGCCGTGCGGCCGGGCATGCGTCGAGCGAACTTTCGGTGGGGCCTGTGGTGCTCGATACAAAAAGCTCGCGGGTGAGCGTTGACGGCATGCCGGTGAAGCTCACCTCGCTGGAATTTCGGCTGCTCTCCTACCTGATGCACCACAAGGGCAAGGTGGTGTCGCGTACCGAGCTCGTCGAGCATCTCTATGACCAGGACTTCGACCGCGACTCGAACACCGTCGAGGTGTTCGTGGGCCGCTTGCGCAAGAAGCTGGGCGTCGATGTGCTGCACACCATTCGCGGCATGGGCTACACCGTGACAGAGCCGGATAATGCGGCCTAGCTCGCTGTCGAGCCGGCTCATTCTCTCTTCGCTCGTGGTGAGCGTCGTGCTGCTGGCGGCGACGGGCCTTCTGCTTGCCAGTCTCTTCACCACGGCACTCGAACGCAATTTCGACCAGCGGCTGCGCTCGGTGCTGGATGGGCTTCTCGCCAATATCGAGGTGACGGCGGAGGGTGCGCCCAGGCTGGCGAGCGCCATCGTCGATCCGCGCTTCGCACTTCCATTGTCGGGCTGGTATTGGCAGGTGGTGCCGATGGACAAGGCCACGGGAGTGGCCGATCTCGCGTCAGGCTCGCTGCTTGAACAGCGGCTTGCCGTGCCGCCGGCGTTTGCGGGAAAGCCGGGCGTGCAGGCCTTCTACCTCAAGGACAAGCTGGGCGTGACGCTGCGGGCCATCGAGCAGGTGTTCACGCTGCCCGGCAGCACGCGGGCCTATTCCGTGCTGGTGGCGGGGAACTATGACGAGCTCTCTGCCGAGGTGCGCAGCTTCAACCGCGCATTGATTGCCAGCCTCGTGCTGCTGGCGCTGGGCCTGGCGCTGGCGGTGTTCGTGCAGGTGCGCTTTGGCCTCAGGCCGTTGCGCGCCATGCAGGCCAACCTGCTGGCGATCCGCCAGGGCGAGGCCGAGCAGCTCAAGGGCGCCTATCCCGCTGAACTCATCCCGGTGGCCGAGGAACTGAACCTGCTGATCCAGTCCAATGCCGAGATCGTGGAACGGGCGCGCACCCAGGTGGGCAACCTGGCGCATGCGCTGAAGACACCGCTCAGTGTACTGACGAATGAGGCTGCAGGGCAGGAGAGCCAGCTCGCCGCCAAGATGACCGAGCAGGCGGGGCTGATGCGCGACCAGGTGAGCCTCTACCTCGACCGCGCCCGGCGCGCAGCCCGTGCGCGGGGGCTGGGCGCCGTGACCGAGGTTAAGCCGGTGCTCGACGCGCTGGCACGCACGCTGGAGCGCATCAACCGCGACAAGGGCCTTGCCGTGACCGTCGACTGCGCGGAGGGCCTGAAGTTCCGCGGCGAGCGCCAGGATCTCGAGGAGATGGTGGGCAACCTGATGGACAATGCCTGCAAATGGGCGGCGACGAGAGTTGCTGTGTCCGCCCGGCCAGCACCTGCTGCGGCGGGACGCGGCCTGCTGATGGTCGCCGTCGACGACGACGGGCCCGGCCTGGCGCCGGAAATGCGGGATGCCGCCCTCAGGCGCGGCGAGCGGCTGGACGAAACCAAGCCCGGCTCCGGCCTTGGACTTGCCATCGTCCGGGAGACGGCGGCGATGTACAACGGTGGGGTGCAGCTGGAGAGGGCCGATTTGGGTGGCCTGCGTGCCGCATTATTGCTGCCATCTGCAATCTGAGATTGAGTATCGGCATTTTGAATGGTTCTTCAACAACTGGGATTTGTAATCGTTGCACTTTCTGGCCGAATGCCCTAAAACCATTCACAAGCAACCTTCAGCGAACACCACTTCAGGCTGAACGGGTGTAAACTGGAAGTTGTTTTTCCAATCGTGCCCTTCGTAATGGATCCCCCCGGTCGCGAAGGCACAGCAGAAGGGCGGGCCCCCAAAAAGGCCCGCCCTTCATCGTTTCTGCAATCCTTTTAGATTGCCCGCTCAGGCGACGTCCGCACCCTCGATGACCGGAATGCCACGCTCGCGATAGGGCGTGCGACCGTAGAAGGCGCGGTAGCATTTCGAGAAATGCGAAGGCGATGAAAAGCCGCAGGCCAGCGCCACATTGATCACCGACATGTCCGTCTGCAGCAGCAGCGAGCGCGCCTTCTTGAGGCGGAGCTCGAGGTAATAGCGCTTGGGGCTGCGGTCGAGGTAGCGGCGGAACAGCCGTTCGAGTTGTCGCGTGGAGAGGCCCGCCTGCTTCGCCAGGATCGAGGGCGACAGCGGCTCCTCGAGATTCTGTTCCATCTCCTCGATAATGCCGACGAGCTTGGGGTGCCTGGCACCGATGCGGGCGGGCAGCGACATGCGCTGGTGCTCGGAATGGTGGCGGATGGGCGAATGCAGGATGCCCTCGGCCACGGCGGAGGCCAGTTCCGGCCCGTGCTGACTGGCGATCAGCGTCAGCATCATGTCGAGCGCCGTGGTGCCGCCGGCACTCGTAAAGCGGTCACGGTCGATTTCGAACAACCCGCCGGTGGCATCAAGCTCCGGGAAGGCCTCGGTGAAGCCCGGCATGTTCTCCCAGTGGATAGTGCATTTATAGCCGTCGAGCAGGCCCGCCTCGGCGAGGATGTGGGCGCCGGTGCAGACGGCTCCGATCGAGCTGCCCCTGCGGGCGATCTTGCGAAGCCAAGCCACGAGCCGCTTGTCTGTGTGGCGCTGCACGTTGAGCCCGGCGCAGATGAGGATGGTGGCATCCTCCGGGATCGAAGACAGGTCGCCATCGACCATGGCGAGGATGCCGTTGGACGCGGCCACCGGCTGACCGTCAATGGAATGCATGGTCCACTTGTAGAGCGCCTTCTCGGACATGCGGTTGGCAAGACGCAGCGGCTCGATGGCCGAGGTGACGGGCATCATGGTGAATTCCGGCACCACGACCACGGCCATGTGCTGGGGCAATTGCTTGGGGGGATCGCCGAACATGCGGGCGGAGGCTCCTGTTTGAACCCTTTTTGCGCAAGTTTGAGGCATTGTCCACCAGCGTCATGTCGCAGGTTGAAAACGACACGAGCGGTCCGGCCCGGTCGCATTCGTAATGGCGGGGTCGCAAATATCCGGGCGGGGACGTTGCAGCGGGGGCAATCTCCGCCCACCCTAACGGAGCCAGAATTCGATGAATGCCCCGATCACTGCTGCCGGATCGTCCACCGCCTCCTTCCTGCGCCTCTCGTCTATCGAGATCACGCCGAAGCAGGTGGAGAAGCTGCCGCTGCTGAAGGACAAGCTGATCCCTGGCTGCCGCGTTTTCGTGGCGTTGATCGACGCGGGCGACCTCGACGGGCAGATCGAGGCGGTGAAGCAGCTTAAGGCTGCTGGCTTCCAGCCCGTTCCCCATGTCCCTGCCCGCTTCGTGAAGGATGAGGCAGACCTCCGCTCCCGCATCAAGGCGCTGGCGGACGCCGGGTCTGACACCATGCTGGTGCTGGGCGGGGGGGCGCCCCAGCCCATCGGCCAGTATGACGCGGCGATCCAGCTGATGCAGACCGGCGTGTTCCAGGCGAACGGCGTCAAGTCGCTCGGAATTGCCGGCCACCCCGAGGGCAACCCGGACATCACCAAGATCCACGGCGAAGCGGTGCTGCTGAAGGCGCTGAAGGAGAAGCAGGATTACATCAAGGCCAATGGCCTCGATGGCTTCATCGCCACGCAGTTCCTTTTCGAGGCCGGCCCGGTGACGGAATGGGCGAGGGGCCTGCGCGCCGCAGGCATCGACCTGCCGATCTTCGTGGGCATTCCGGGCCCGGCAACGATCAAGACGCTGGTGAAGTATGCCGCGATGTGCGGCGTGGGCAACTCCGCCCGCTTCATCCGCAAGCAGGCGCTGAACATCACCAAGCTGCTCTCCGTCAACACACCGGATGAATTTGTCGCCGGACTCGCACAGGTGCATTACGGCCAGCCGGAACTGGGCATTGCGGGCCCGCATCTTTATCCGTTCGGCGGCTTCGACAAGCTGTTCGACTGGATCGCGAAGGTGAAGTAGTCCTCCTTCCGCGTCTGAAATGTTCATCATGCCCGGGCTTGAACCGGGCATCTTTTTTTACGGGCCCAAAAAGGATGGCCTGGTCAAGCCCGGCCATGATGAGTGTTGGGGAGTGCCAAAGAAAAATGGCCGGGTCAAGCCCGGCCATGACGAGGAAGAGGGGAAGCACCAAAAGAGGATGGCCGGGTCGAGCCCGGCCATAATGTGTGTTGCGCGTGTTTGTCGGTCCTAAGCCGGAACCTCTTGCGCGCCAAACAGCTTCAGCTTCGCAGGCGCCTTGGCCGTGGCGCAGAGGAAGTTCCAGGTGTAGTGCGCGTAGGAGCGGAACACGTAGATATCGAAGACATTGTCTTCCACCACATCGAGCAGTGCCGCGATTTCGGCGTAGCGCATGCGGCGGCAGCAGCCCTGCACGTATTCCTTGTCGAGCAGGTCGAGCGAGGTGCCCTTCATGATCACTTCGCGGCAGCCATCGCCCTCAAGGCGGATGATGGCGCGCATGTCGGAGACGTCGACCACCAGCGAGTGGATGCCATTGAGCGCATCACGCAAACTCGTCAGTAGTTCATGCGCACGTGCGCGTGAACTGAGGATCAGCCACTGATCGGTGGAGAGCCACAGCACCCTGACGTCACCCCAGGAGGCCGACGTGCGGGGCCTGGTGGGAACATCCACGCCGAGCGCACCCTTGGCGGCGGCCATGAAGGCCGGATCGCTGGTGAGGCCGCGCAGGTCGATCATGCCGCGGTCAGGGATCTCGCGGATCGAGATCGAGAGGCCCTGCGGCTCGGCAACGCCGGCGAGCGGCGAGTCAATGTAGAGCTCAGACATTCAGCTTGGCCCCTTCCTTGTCGTAGAAGACGGTGTCGGTGATCTTGGCGCGCACCACCTTGCCGCCCGGAAGCGGGAAGGAAATGGTCTCGCCCATGCGGGCGCGGCCGTTCTCGATCAGCGCCATGGCGATGGAGCGGCCGAGCGTGGGCGAGCGGTAGGAGGAGGTGACCTGGCCGATCATCTCCATCGGCGGCTTGTCCTTGACCTGTCGCACGGCATAGGCGCCGTCGGGCAGGACGTCGTTCGGGTCCTCGGTGAGGAGGCCCACGAGCTGCTTGCGATTGGGAGCCTTGAGATATTCCTGCTCCAGCGAGCGCTTGCCGAGGAAGTCCGCCTTCTTCTTGGAGACGAGTCCATCGAGGCCGACATCGATCGGCGTCGTGGTGCCGTCGGTTTCGTCGCCGACCACGATATAGCCCTTCTCGGCGCGCAGCACGTGGAGTGCTTCCGTGCCATAGGGTTCAAGGCCGAACTCGGCACCCGCCGCCACGATGTCCTTCCAAAGCCCGAGGCCAAGGTTGGACGGTGTCGCCACTTCGTAGGAAAGCTCGCCCGAGAAGGAGATGCGGTAGACGCGCACCGGCCAGGGGCCGAGCTTGCCCTCGACGAAGGACATGTGCGGCAGCGCTTCATGCGAGATGTCGAAGTTCGGATCGAGCTTCTGCACAACCTCGCGCGCCTTGGGGCCTGCGATGGCGAACTGCGACCAGTTCTCGGTGACGTTGGTGACGAACACCTTGTAGTGAGTCCACTCTGTCTGCAGCCACTCTTCCAGCCACGCCGAGATGCGATCCGCGCCGCCCGAGGTGGTGTGCATGAGGAAGTGGTCATCGGAGAGGCGCACGGTGACGCCGTCATCCGTGAGGAAGCCCAGCTCGTTCATCATCAGGCCGTAGCGGCACTTGCCGAGCTTCAGCGTCGAGAACATGTTGGTGTACATGCGGTCAAGGAACTCGGCCGCATCGGGGCCCTTGATCTCGATCTTGCCGAGCGTCGAGGCATCGAGGAGGCCCACCTTGTTGCGCACGGCGAGGATCTCGCGGTCGATGGACTGGTGATTGGTCTCGCCGTTCCGCGGGTAAGTATAGGCGCGGCGCCACTGGCCCACGGGCTCGAACACTGCACCATGGTCCACATGCCACTGGTAGATGGCAGTGCGGCGGATGGGCAGGAACAGGTCCTTGGTCAGCACGCCGGCGATGGAGCCGAAGGTGAACGGCGTGTAGGGCGGGCGGAAGGTGGTGATGCCAACTTCCGGGATCGTCTTGCCGCTGGCTTCGGCGATGACGCCGAGGCCGTTGATGTTCGACGTCTTGCCCTGGTCGGTGGCCATGCCGAAGGTGGTGTAGCGCTTGGTGTGCTCCACCGACTCGTAGCCCTCGCGCTGGGCGAGTTCGAGGTCGGCCGCCGTCACGTCATTCTGGTAGTCGATGAAGTGCTTGTTGCCTTCATTGTACTTGGCCGTCGCGGGCGCGAACCAGATCGGCTCAAGCGGGCGCTCGTCGGCCTGCACGGCATGAGGGACCGGATGCACGTTGCCGGAGCCAGCAAGCTTCGAGCCCGCGTGAACGGCTTCGGCCAAAATCTGCGACAGGCCGAAGGTGCCGTTGGCCGCACCGATTGCCACGATCTTGTCGTAGTGCTCCTTGGGGCGGAAGGCCTGCAGCTTGTCGTCGAAGTGGATCTTGCCGCCGTTGTGGCACCAGAGGTGAAGCGCCGGGTTCCAGCCGCCGGACATGGCGACGAAATCGGCCTCGGCCTTCGCTTCCTTGATCACCCGGCCCTGGCCCTTGCGGTAGGAGGCGATCTTGACATCGGTGATGTTGAGGCCGCCCCAGCTGGTGTTGACAGCCGAGATGACGGAACCGGTGTCTACGGACACGCCCATCTCACGCGCCTTGTTGGGCAGCGCCCCTTCGGCACGGCCGCGGCTGTCGACGACGCGAACGCCGACGCCTGCACCTTTAAGCACGATGGCCGTCTGGTAGGCGTCGTCATTGTTGGTGAAGACCACGCCGTTGGAGCCCGGTGCCACGCCATAGCGCTCCACCATGCCACGCGCTGCGGATGCGAGCATCACGCCCGGACGATCATTGTTGGCGAATGCGATGGGACGTTCGATGGAGCCCGTGGCGAGGATCACCTGTGTGCTGCGCACCTTCCACAGGCGATGGCGCGGCACGCCTTGGCTGAGGAGGGCCGGATCATGATCCGCCACGCGCTCGAACAGCATGACGAAGTTGTGGTGCCAGTGGCCGACCACGGTGGTGCGGTTCAGCACATGCACGTTCTCGGCGGCATAAAGCTTGGCGCCGGTGGCAGCCGACCAGTCGGTGAGCGACTGGCCGTCGATGGCGCCACCGGAAATGTCGGCAAGGCCGCCCAGCTGCGGGTTCTCGTCGGCTATGATGACCTTGGCGCCGTTGGCCGCTGCGGCCTCAGCCGCGGCGAGGCCGGCAACGCCGCCGCCGATCACCAGCACGTCGCAATGGACGTGGACTTGTTCGTAAGTGTCCGGGTCGCGGCCTTCCGGCGCTTTCCCCAAGCCCGCGGCACGGCGGATGAAGGGCTCGTAGACGTGCTTCCAGAACGACTGCGGCCACATGAAGGTCTTGTAGTAGAAGCCGCCGGGCAGGACGCGCGAGAACTCGTTGTTGATCGCACCGATATCCCAGTTCAGCGACGGCCAGCGGTTCTGAGATACCGCAGCCATGCCGCTGAAGATCTCGATCTGGGTCGCGCGCAGGTTCGGCTCATGGCGCGCACCCTGGCCCACGCCGATGAGCGCGTTCATTTCTTCCGAGCCGAGGCCCACCACGCCGCGTGGTCGATGATACTTGAAGCTGCGGCCGAACACGCGCTGGCCAGACGCCAGCACGGCGGAGGCGACGGTGTCGCCCTGGAAACCGGTGACGCTCTTGCCGTCGAAGGTGAAGGAGACTTTCTTCGAACGGTCGACGAAGCGCCCGCCGGTCGAAAGACGATATGGCTTGCTCATGCCTTGTGCTCCGACTTCAGGCGATTGGCGAAGTACTCGGCCCACTGGCCCTTGGCCTGGGCGATCACGTCGGCGGGCGGCAGCTCGCTGATGCCGTAGAAGGCCTTGAACTCCATGGTCACCGTGTCACGCGCAGCGTGGAACCACTTGCCGCAGCCGCGGTCGCAGCGCCAGCGCTCGAAATGCAGGCCCTTGGGGTTGATGCGGATGAACAGGTAGTTGCGCTGCTCCTCGTCCGTCACGTGTGCCGGATCATGGGTTGCGGGGCGACGGATATGGGCCTGGCCACCGGCGTGGAAATCCGTCTCGTCACCTTCGGCGCCGCAGACGGGACAATTGACGACTAGCATCTCTGATCCTCCTAGTGGGCGACCGCGGCTGCGACGGATTCGTCGATCAGGCGGCCTTCCTGGAAGCGGTTGAGGCCGAAGGGCTCGGCGATGGGGTGGGGCCGGTCATTGGCGATGGTATCGGCGAAGACCCAGCCCGAACCCGGAATTGCCTTGAAGCCGCCCGTGCCCCAGCCGCAGTTGACGTAGAGCCCGTCGACCGGCGTCTTGGAGATGATCGGCGAACGGTCGCCCGTCATGTCGACGATGCCGCCCCACAGGCGCAGCATGCGCAGCCGCGAGATGATGGGGAAGGTTTCGACAAGCGCCGCCACCGTGTGCTCGAGGGCGGGGAAGGAGCCGCGCTGCGAATAGTTGTTGTAGGGGTCGGTGCCGCCGCCGATGACGAGCTCACCCTTGTCGGACTGGCTCATGTAGCCGTGCACCGTGTTGGCCATGACCACGCAGTCGATGACCGGCTTGATCGGCTCTGACACCAGCGCCTGAAGGCACTGGCTCTCGATCGGCATGCGCACGCCCGCCATGTCCATGACGGTGGAGACGTTGCCGGCGGTCACGACGCCAATCTTCTTGGTCTTGATCACGCCCTTGGTGGTCTCGAGGCCGACGACCTTGCCGCCCTCGCGCTGGATGCCGGTGACTTCGCAGTTCTGGATGATGTCGACGCCCATGGCGTCCGCCCCGCGGGCATAGCCCCAGGCCACCGCGTCATGGCGGCCCGTGCCGCCACGCGGCTGGTAATAGGCGCCGAGGATGGGGTAGCGGCAGTTCGGATCGTCGTTGATGATCGGCACGATCTCCTTCACCTCCGCCGGCGTCACCATGCGGCAGTCCAGCCCGGCGAGGCGGTTGGCATGTGCTGTCCGCTGGAAGGCGCGGAACTCGTGCTGCGTCTGGCACAACATGAGAACGCCGCGGGGGGAGAACATCACGTTGTAGTTCAGGTCCTGCGACAGGTCCTCGTAGAGCGAGCGGGCAAGCTCATAGATGGCGATTGAGGGGTCCTGGAGGTAGTTCGAGCGGATGATCGTCGTGTTGCGGCCGGTGTTGCCGCCGCCCAGCCAGCCCTTCTCGACGACCGCGATGTTGGTCATCTTGTGATTCTTGGCGAGGTAATAGGCGGTGGCCAGGCCGTGGCCGCCGGCGCCGACGATGACGGCGTCATATTCCTTCTTCGGGGCGGGCGAGCGCCATGCGCGCTCCCAGTCCTTGTGGTAATTCATCGCGTTGCGGGCGAGCGAAAAGATGGAATAGCGCGGCTTCATGGGTGAATTCCTTGCAACTGGGCCGTTTTCTAACGCAACCGCTGTGGCCGAACAAAGGCTTTTCCGACGCCCACGGGCCGCCGTGCGACAATGCGACCGGTAATTGCCGCAAGGGGATGAATTGCTTTAATAGGCCTTAAGGGAATATCTCATGGATCAACATGATCTGGATCGTTTTTGCGGCCATGACCGCCGCCGTGCTCGGCGCGCTTCTGTGGCCAGTCGTCAAATCCAAGCCCGCCGAGAGCGTGGCCGAGCGCAATGCCTATGACCGGGCGGTGTTCCGCGACCAGCTGGCCGAACTCGACCGTGACGTCGAGCGCGGCACCATTGGCCAGGCCGAAGCGGACGCGGCGCGCAACGAAATCTCGCGCCGCCTGATCGCCGCGGCCCAGGAGCCGGGGCGAAAGCCGGTTTCGAGCTTCGCCTGGATGGCGATTGCCGCCACGCTGATCGTGCCCGCCGTGGCACTGCCGCTCTACCGCAAGGCCGGCAATCCGCAGCTTCCCGACGTGCCGCATGCCTGGCGCATGGAGAATGCCGAGAAGAACGGCGACATGGACGCGCTGATGGCCAAGGTGGAGCAGCATCTCGAGGCCAACCCGGACGACCTGCAGGGCTGGCAGATCCTCGCCCCCGCCTATCGCCGGGATCAGCGCTGGCAGGACGCGGCGGAGGCCTATCGCAACATCGTGCGCCTGTCGCCGCCTGACGCCGCCAACATCTCGGATTATGCGGAAGCAATGGTTATGGGCAACCAGGGCATGGTGCCCGCCCCGGCGCACGTGCTGTTCCAGCAGGCCCTCAAGCTCGATCCCAAGTTCCCCAAGGCGCGCTTCTATGATGCCCTCGCCCTAAAGCAGGAAGGCAAGACGGACGAGGCCAAGGCCGCTTTCGACGCTTTCCTGAAGGACACGCCCGCCGATGCGCCGTGGCGGCCCATGCTGCTGGCGGAAATGCAGGACACCAAGGCCAAGCCTCCGGCGCTTGACCAGCAGACCATGGCCGACGCCTCCAACATGTCAGCCGGCGACCAGCAGGCGATGATCCGTTCCATGGTCGATGGCCTCGACCAGAAACTTGCCGCAAATCCGGATAATCTTGACGGCTGGCTGCGGCTGATCCGCGCCCGCACCGTGCTGGGTGATACGGACAAGGCCAGGGCCGCGTACAAGAAGGCGCTGGAAACCTTCAGCGGCAGCCAGGACGCGCTGGCGCAGATCGGGGCGCTGGGCAAGGAAATGAACCTCGAATGACACGCAAGCAGAAGCGCCTTTCCCTGATCCTCGGTGGCCTCGCCGTCATCGGCCTGGCCGCAGGGCTTGTGCTCTACGCGCTGTCCGACACCATCACCTTCTTCCACACGCCGAGCGACCTCGCCGACACCCATGTGCAGGTTGGCCAACGGATCCGGCTGGGCGGCATGGTGGAGAATGGCAGCCTGAAGAAGGGACCCGGAACGGTAACGAGCTTCGGCGTGACCGACACCATCAAGACCGTGACGGTGAGCTATGACGGCATCCTGCCCGACCTGTTCCGCGAGGGGCAGGGCGTGGTGACGGAGGGCAAGATGCAGCCCGACGGCACTTTCATCGCCGACACGGTGCTGGCCAAGCATGACGAGAACTACATGCCGCGCGAACTCGCCGAAAGCCTGAAGGCCAAGGGCGTGAAACTGGGCAAGGGTGCCGAAGAGGGAACACCGCAATGATCTCCGTCGCCGAGGTTGGACATTTCGCATTGATCCTCGCCGTTGGCGTGGCGCTCTACCAGTTCGTGGTGCCGCTGTGGGGCGCCCAGCGGGGCGACGTTGCGGCGATGCGCTCCGGCATCTCGGCGGCAATCCTGCAGCTGGTGCTGATCGCCATCGCCTTCGCGGCGCTGACGCACGCCTATGTGACCTCCGACTTCTCGGTGCTGAACGTCGTCGAGAACTCGCACTCCGCCAAGCCCATGCTCTACAAGATCAGCGGCGTGTGGGGAAACCATGAAGGCTCCATGCTGCTGTGGGTGTTGATCCTGGCGCTTTATGGCGCGGCGGTTGCGCTGTTCGGGCAGAACCTGCCGCTTGAACTCAGGGCCCGCGTGCTGGCCATCCAGGGCTCGATCGGCCTCGCCTTCCTGCTGTTCATCGTGATGACGTCGAATCCCTTTATCCGCGTCGACCCGCCGCCGATCGAAGGCAACGGCCTGAACCCGATCCTGCAGGACCCGGCCCTGGCCTTCCATCCGCCCTTCCTCTATGCGGGCTATGTCGGCCTCTCCATCGCCTTTGCCTTCGCGGTCGCCGCCCTCATCGAGGGCCGGGTGGATGCCGCCTGGGCGCGCTGGGTCCGGCCATGGACGCTGGTGGCCTGGATGTTCCTCACCGTCGGCATCGCCATGGGCTCGTGGTGGTCGTATTATGAACTCGGCTGGGGCGGCTACTGGTTCTGGGACCCGGTGGAAAACGCCAGCCTCATGCCGTGGCTGGTCGCCACCGCGCTCATCCATTCCGCCGTGGTGGTCGAAAAGCGCAATGCGCTGAAGATCTGGACGGTGCTGCTGTCGATCCTCGCCTTCTCGCTGTCGCTTGTCGGCACCTTCCTGGTTCGTTCGGGCGTCTTGACCTCGGTTCATGCCTTCGCGGTTGACCCGCAGCGCGGCGCCTTCATCCTGATGATCCTCTGCGTCTTCATCGGTGGCTCGCTGGCGCTCTTCGCCTGGCGGGCACCGCAGCTCAAAGCCGGTGGCCTGTTCGCGCCGGTGAGCCGGGAGGGGAGCCTCGTTCTCAACAACCTGCTGCTCTGCGTCGCCTGCCTCGCGGTGTTCGTCGGCACGCTCTATCCGCTGGCGCTCGAAACGCTGACGGGTGACAAGATCTCGGTCGGCCCGCCGTACTTCGACCTGACCTTCGGCCCCATCGTGCTGCCGCTCCTGCTGCTCGTGCCGCTCGGCGCCTTCCTCGCGTGGAAGCGCGGTGACGTGGGCCTCGCCATCAAGCGGCTGTGGGTGGCCCTTGTGTTGGCACTGCTCGTCGGCGTGATCGTCTTCGCGCTCAATGTGAAGGGCCCGTGGCTCGCCCCCGTCGGCATGGCGATTGCCGCCTGGCTCGTCTTCGGCGCCATTGCCGATGTCGCGGCCAAGGTGGCGCTGTTCAAGGTGCCGCTGGCCACCAGCTGGCATCGGCTGGCCGGCCTGCCGCGCTCCGCCATCGGCACGGCGGTGGCGCATGCGGGCGTGGGGATTCTCGTGGCCGGCGTCATCGCCATCTCGCTGTGGCGCATCGAGGTGATCGTGGCGCTGAAGCCGGGCGAGTCGACCCCTGTCGGCAAATACAACGTCACCTTCCAGGGCGAAGGGCCGCTGACCGGGGCCAACTACACCGGCAAGGTCGGAACCTTCCTGCTGAAGGAGGGCGACCGCGAGCTCGCCACGCTGCGCTCCGAAAAGCGCATCTTCAAGCCATCCGGCATGCCCACCACCGAAGTGGGCCTTTACCAGACCTGGCACGGCGACGTTTACGTGGTGATGGGCGACGAGACGACCGGCGGGGCGCGTGCCATGCGCATGTATTACAATCCCTTCGTCAACTTCATCTGGCTGGGCTCGGTGGTGATGTTCCTCGGCGGGCTGCTGTCGATCTCGGACAGGCGCTATCGCGTGGGTGCCCCGAAGCGTGCGGCCCAGCCCCGTGCGGTGGCGGCGGAATGAGGAAGCTCCTCGCCATACTGGCTTTCCTCGTTGCGGTGTCGCCGGCATTCGCGCTCACCCCCGACGAGCAGCTGAAGGACCCGGCCCTCGAAACCCGCGCCCGGGTGATTTCGGCCCAGCTGCGCTGCCTCGTCTGCCAGAACCAGTCGATCGATGATTCCGAAGCACCCCTCGCCAAGGACCTGCGCACGCTGGTGCGCGAGCAGATCTCGGCGGGCAAGACGAATGATCAGGTGCTGGACTATGTGGTCGAGCGTTACGGCCAGTACGTGCTGCTGAAGCCGCGCTTCGAGCCCGAGACGCTGATTCTCTGGGGCACGCCCTTCGCGGTGCTGCTGATCGCCGGAGCGGCGATGATCCTGCGCCGGAAGCGGGCCAGCGTGGTGCCCGAGACGCCGCTTTCCGAGGCCGAGAAGCGCGCTCTTGAACGGGCCATGCAATAGCCTTGGGTCTGCCGCAAGACTTACCGAAGTTTCATCCTCCGGACAGGTCACCGTAAGGAGCGAACACCTAGCTTGGGTTCATCGAAACAACAGAACTCGATGGAGACCAAGGAAATGTCCTCGCCCAAGAACAAGACGCTCGGTGCCTTCGCCGCCGGCCTGATGGCCGCCACGGCCCTCGTCGCCACCGTGTCCGTTCTCCCCTCCACCCCTGCCGTCGCGCAGAACCAGCTGCATGCGGCCGCCATTGACCCGTCCAAGGGCTTTGCCGACCTCGTCGACCAGGTCATGCCTGCCGTCGTCAGCGTGCAGGTGAAGTATGCCAATGTCGCCGCCTCGGAAGATGGCCAGGCCCAGGGCGGCAAGCAGATGCCGGGCGGCATGGAAGACTTCTTCAAGCAGTTCCCGCAGTTCAAGAACATGCCGGGCATGGGCCAGGGCCAGGGTCAGGGCGACCAGGGCGGCGAGGGTGAAGACTCTCACCCGAACGGCGGCATGGCGATGGGCTCCGGCTTCATCATCTCGGCTGACGGTTACGCGGTGACCAACAACCACGTCGTCAAGGACGCCGACCAGGTGTCGGTGACCATGAAGGACGGCACCGAATACAAGGCCGAAGTGATCGGCACCGATCCCAAGACCGACCTCGCGCTGATCAAGATCGACGGCAAGGACAAGAAGTTCGACTACGTCGCCTTCACCAAGGATGAGCCGCGCGTCGGCGACTGGGTGATGGCGGTGGGCAACCCCTTCGGCCTCGGCGGCACGGTCACCACCGGCATCGTCTCGGCACTTGGCCGCGACATCGGCTCTGGCCCCTATGACAACTTCATGCAGATCGACGCCGCCATCAACCGCGGCAACTCGGGCGGCCCCGCCTTCAACCTCGAAGGCGAAGTCGTCGGCATCAACACTGCGATCTTCTCTCCCTCGGGCGGCTCGGTTGGCATCGGCTTCGCCATCCCGGCGTCGACGGCGCAGAACGTCATCGAGAGCCTGAAGGAGAACGGCAAGGTCACCCGCGGCTGGCTTGGTGTTCAGATCCAGCCGGTGACGGAAGACATCGCCGAGAGCCTGGGCCTCAAGGACGCCAAGGGCGCCATCGTCGCCGACGTGACCGAGGACTCGCCCGCGCTTGCCGCTGGTGTGAAGCAGGGTGACACCATCCTGAAGATCGACGGCAAGGACGTCTCCGACTCGCGTGACCTGTCGCGCCGGGTTGCGGGCATCAAGCCGGGCGATGCGGTTCCGCTCACCATCGTCCGCGATGGCAAGACCATGGACATCGAGGTCAAGATCGGCACCATGCCGGACGATCCGAAGATGGCGTCGAAGGACGGCAAGGAAGACGGCGAGAAGTCCGTCTCGCTCGCCAACCTCGGCCTCAAGGTTTCTCCCGCCCAGGACGGCGCCGGCGTGACCGTGACGGAAGTGGCTCCGGGCAGTGCCGCGGCCGACCTCGGCCTCAAGGCCGGTGACACCATCCTCGAAGTGGCCGGCACCGAGGTGCACGCTCCGTCGGATGTGCGCGCCGCGCTGAAGGCCAACGACAAGAAGAAGGTCCTGATGCTCGTCAAGACCGACGAAGGCCAGCGCTTCATCGCGCTGCCGACCGCCAAGGGCTAACGCGCATTCCGGCCAGGCGGCAACGCCTGGCCGGCCAGACCCAGCGCAGACAGGCCCCACGGCAGAGGGCACGCGGACAACGCCCCAACCCCCCGCTCCGCGTCTCGCGTGCCTTTACCGCGGAGGAGGGTGGTCCCCCCCGGACCTCCTCCTCCGCGCCCCCCTTTTCACCGGAGATGGAACATGCAAGTTAGTGAGCACGATTCCCACGTCTGGACAGCAAGCCCCGCCCGCAAAGCCATGCGCATCCTAGTCATCGAAGACGACCGTGAAGCCGCCAGCTGGCTGGTGAAGGGCCTGGCCGAGGCCGGGCACATTGCCGACCACGCCGCCGACGGCGAGGAAGGCCTGGGCCTGGCGCTCGAAGCCGTGCATGACGTGCTGATCGTCGACCGCATGCTGCCCAAGATCGACGGGCTCACCATCATCCGCAAGCTCCGCGAACACAACATCCAGACCCCGGTGCTGATCCTCTCGGCGCTGGCCGATGTGGATGAACGCGTCAAGGGCCTGCGCGCCGGCGGCGACGACTATCTCGGCAAGCCCTATGCCTTTGCCGAACTCATCGCCCGCGTCGAGAACCTCGGCCACCGCGCCAAGGAGGCCCCGCAGGCGACGAAGCTGAAGGCCGCCGATCTCGAGATCGACCTTCTCACCCGCACCGTGACGCGCGCCGGCAAGCCCGTCCTGCTGCAGCCGCGCGAGTTCAAGCTGCTCGAATACCTCGTGCGCAACGCCGGCCACATCGTCACCCGCACCATGCTGCTCGAAAACGTGTGGGACTATCACTTCGACCCGCAAACCAACGTGATCGACGTGCACATCTCGCGTTTGCGCGCCAAGATCGACAAGGGCCATGACGAGCCCATCCTACAGACCGTGCGCGGAGCGGGCTACATGATCCGCGACAAGTGACGGTCCGGGCCAAGCTCCTTCGCACGTCGACCTTCCGCCTCGCGGCGCTCTACCTGATTCTGTTCGCGGTCTCGGTCGCGGCCCTGCTTGGCTACGTCTACTGGAACACCGCGGTGCTGCTGCAGGAGCAGACGGACTATACCATCCAGGCGGAGGTGCAGGCGCTCTCCGACCAGTACCAGCTGCGTGGGCTCAGCGGCATCCTCGACACCGTGCAGCGGCGCAGCGCGGATGATACGGGTGCCGTCTATCTGCTGGCCGCACCGGCAGGCCAGCGCATCGCCGGCAATCTCGATGATCTGCCGGTCGTGCCGAATGGCGACGCCAAGTGGATCGAGTTTCCGCTGACCGTGCAGAATGGCGCCGCGCGCGAGAACCACGTGGCGCGCGCCTTCTTCACTGACCTGCCGGGCGGCTTCAAGCTGGTCGTTGGCCGCGACGTGCAATCGCTCCGGCAATTTGCCACCATCATCCGCCAGACGATCTATTATGCGCTGGCCATCGCATTGGTTCTGGGCCTGGGCGGCGGCCTTCTCATGAGCCGCAACTTCCTGCGCCGCGTTGATGCCATCACCGAGGCGAGTCACTCCATCATGGCCGGCAACATGTCCGGCCGCATGCCGGTGACGGGCTCGGGCGACGAGCTCGACCGCCTTGCGCTGGCGCTGAACGAGATGCTGGAACAGATCGAGAGCCTGATGGGCGCCATGAAGGAGGTCTCCTCCAACGTCGCGCATGACCTGAAGACGCCCTTGACCCGCATCAAGGCCCGCGTCGAGGCCGCACTGCGCTCAGGCTCCGAGGCCGAATATCGTGCCGCACTCGAGAACACGGTGGATGAGTCCGACCGCCTGCTCGACACCTTCAACGCACTGCTGTCGATTGCCCGTGCCGAGGCCGGCCAGGCGCGGAGCGGCCTCGTCGACGTTGACGTCGCCGAACTCATCGCCGACGTCGCCGAGCTCTACGAGCCCATGGCGGAAGACGAGGGCGGCACCCTCACCGCCAGCGCGGCCCCGGGCCTTGCCGTGCAGGGCGACCGCCAGCTGCTCGCCCAGGCCCTCACCAACCTGCTCGACAACGCCCTGAAATATGGCGCGCGTGACGGCGAGAAGCCCGAGATCACGGTGACCGGAACCCTCGAGGACGACAAGGTGGTGATCACCGTCGCCGATCACGGCGCGGGCATCCCGTTGGAAGACCGCGGCCGCGTCACCGAACGCTTCGTCCGCCTCGACCAGAGCCGCAGCAAGCCCGGAAATGGGCTTGGGCTCAGCCTCGTCTCCGGTGTCATGAAGCTCCACAAGGGCACGCTGGCACTTGAAGACAACGCGCCGGGGCTGAAGGCCAGGCTGGTGCTGCCGGTGTGGCGCGCGTAAGACTTCGATCGACTTAGACACGGGACTGCGCCGAGGAAGGTCTTTCCCGCCCGCTCACCATCCGGGCCATAGTCGAAGCTC
>NZ_JBAXGR010000014.1:0-56879 GCF_037139295.1 Aestuariivirga sp. | reverse complement strand
TTGCCCTCGGCGGAGAGTACACGGCTGTTGTTATCGCTGGAGCGATAGCCGCCGGTGAACTCGTCGTGCTGGATGATGCTGGCACCCTGCGGCAGGGTGATGGTGACGCGTGCATCGTCAATGGGAAAGTCCCAGCCATTGCCGGTGACGTTCCAGTAGAGCTCGTCGTATTTCTCGAAGAAGCCGATCTGCCGCGTGGTGCGATAGCTGATGTCATAGCGGTGCTGCGCATTCTCCAGCCACACGTCCTTGTCGCCGATCCTGATGCGCACGCCGTTGCTGAGCGACTCGAGCACATAGGGCTCTTCGCGCCCGTCGCGCTTCACGCCGAGCACGTCGAGGCCAACGATCACCCGCTGGCCGTTCTTGTCCGTGTAGGTCGTCGGGAAGTCACGGAAGATGCCGTGCCTGATCTGGTTGCCTTCGGAATTGACGGTGATCGTCTCATGCACGTCGATCGCGGCATCGGCGTTCACTGTCACGGCGCTCACGAAGCTCCTGATGCGCTCCTCGGCCAGCGCCGGAGATGCCAGCGCCAGGCAGACGATGAGGAAGGCGAGAAGCCGGCGCATCTCAGCGCGTCTTGAAGTCGACCTTCGGCACTTCGCGCGCCGCCGCGTCGCCGATCTCGAAGAATTCCGCCTTGGTGAAGCCGAACTGGTTGGCGATCAGGTTGGTGGGGAAGCTCTCGATCATGGTGTTGAGGTTCCTGACCGCGCCATTGTAGTAGCGGCGCGACAGCTGGATCTCGTCTTCGATGCCGGCGAGCTTGTCCTGCAGGTCGCGGAAATTCGCGTCGGCCTTGAGCTCTGGGTAGGCCTCGGCCACCGCGAAGAGCTTGCCCAGCGCCTGGCTCATCGCCTGGCCGACAGCGGATTGCTCGGCAACCGAGCCACCCGAGATCGACTTGGCGCGCAGCTCGGCGATGTCATGGAACAGCTTGTCCTCGTGGGCCGCATAGCCCTTCACCGTCTCGATCAGGTTGGGTATCAGGTCGGCGCGGCGGCGGAGCTGCACGTCGATGCCGCTCCAACCCTCCGCCACGAGGTTCTTGTTCTTCACCAGCCCGTTGTAGGCCGACATCAGGTAGATGCCGATGAGGACGATGACGCCCAGAATAATGTAGCCGATCATGTGTCCCGCTCTCCCTGCCAACCCGAGCGCGAACTATGAGGCCTTGGACGCTGCGAGGCAAGCGGCAGCATAGGGCTTGTCATGCTGAAGCGAGGGGATGCGCCGCCGCGTCTCTGCCACATGTGACAAGTCAATCTCTGCCGTCACAATGCCCGGTTCCGTGCCGCCATCGACCAGCACGCGGCCCCATGGGTCGACGATCAGCGAGTGGCCATAGCACTCGGCACCTCCTGCCAGCGTGCCGCATTGCCCGGGCGAGATCACATAGGCGCCGTTCTCGATGGCACGCGCCCGCTGCAACACAAGCCAGTGCGCCTCGCCGGTGACCTTCGTGAATGCTGCGGGAGCCGCGATCATCTCGGCCCCTTCCTGTGCATAGGCGCGATAGAGATGCGGGAAGCGGATGTCGTAGCAGATCGACAGCCCGATCATGCCTTCCGCGCAGGGCGCGATCACTGCGGCCTTGCCCGCCTCGATGGTGGCGGACTCGTGATAGACGCGTCCCTCGCCGAGGTCGATGTCGAAGAGGTGGATCTTGTCATAGCGCGCCGCGATGGCGCCGGAGGGTGACAGCATGAAGCTGCGGTTGAAGATCTTGCCGTCAGGCGCCCTGACGCCGATGGAACCGATGAGCAGCCAGACCTTCAGATCCTTCGCCAGCCCCTGCATCGCCGGCAGCACCGGGTGCTCGGATTCGGTGAAGGCCACGGGGAACATCTTGCCGCCCTTGGTGTCGAGGCCTGCGCAATATTCCGGCGTGGCGATGAAGCGCGCACCCCTGGCAGCAGCTTCGCGGATGAAATCCGTCAGAACACGGATATCCGCATGGACGTCCGGTGTGGCAGTGGACTGGACGCAGGCGGCGATGAAGCTCATGAAGCCTCCGGATTGAAGAAGGAGCGGATCACGTGCAGTGAACTGCGCGATTTGAGGCAGATCATCCACTCCTCCATCTCGGTCGTCCAGTCCGGAATGGCGAGCACCGCAAGCCGCCCGTCGGGCACCAGCTCGCCTTGCGACATGATGGCGAGCCCCAGCCCTTGAGCTGCGGCCTCCCGCGCCGCCTCGCGGCTTTCGATCTCGATCGAGCCCGACAGCGTCAACCCGCGCTTCTGCGCCTCCTCGAGCAGAAGCGTGCGTGTCATCGAGCCTTCCTCGCGCAGGATCAGCGGCAGCTTGAGGAGTTGGGCGAAGGGCATGTCCTTCAGCTTGGCGAGCCTCGAACTCCGCTGCACCACCGCCACCAGCCGGTCACTCCTGAGCTTGCGGGCGAGGAAGCCCGGCTCCGGCGGGCGCTCGGCGGTAATCGCGATGTCGATGGAGAAATCCTCCAGCCGCTTCACCAGCTGGGCAGAATTGCCGGTGACGAGCCGCACCGAAAGCTTCGGGTGCTTCAATCGGAAGCGGGCAAGCTCCGGCAAAATATGCACGGCGGCATCCGCGCCGATGGTCAATTGCCCTTCCTCCAGCGTCCGCCCGCGCGACAGCAGTTCCATGGCCTCGGTCTCGGCCTCGAACTGGCGCTCGGCAATGGCGAAGAGCTTGCGTCCCATGTCGGTCAGCACCACGCCGGAGGGGGCCCTCGTGAACAGCTGCACGCCATAGGTCTCCTCGAGCTTCCGCACATGGTCGGAAACGGCAGGCTGGGTGAGGCCCAAGGCCTCGGCGGCGCGGGAGAAGCCGTTGTGCACGGCAACGGCGTGGAAGGCTCTCAGCTGGGCATGTCGCATATCGAACAAACTTATGTGGCACATAAGAACATACGATTTGACTGATAGGGGTCAAGCCCCCCATTTTCACGGCAGAAATCGACGAGGATCCCCCATGGACAAGCAGCTCCACCGTTTCCCCGGCCCGCCCGGCCAGGAAGACATGCCCTATCTCCTCACCCCCGGCCCGCTCACCACCTCGCGTTGCGTCAAATCCGCCATGCTGGCCGACTGGGGCTCGCGCGATGTCGAGTTCCGCCGCGTGGTCTCGGACATCCGCAAGGGCCTCCTCGGCCTCGCGGGCTGCGATGAGAGCTATGAATGCGTCATCATGCAGGGCTCAGGCACCTTCGCCATCGAGGCCGCTCTCGGCGCCTTCTGTCCCAAGGTCGATGCCAAGACGCTGGTCGTCGCCAACGGCGCTTATGGCGACCGTGCCGCGGTGATCCTCACCAAGCTCGGCCGTCCGGTGGTCAAGATCGACAAGGGCGACAGCGCCGCACCGACGGTCGAGGACGTGACCAAGGCGCTCGATGCCGATCCGTCGATCAGCCATGTCTGGATCATCCACTGCGAGACGACGTCCGGCATCGTCAACCCGATCAACGAGATCGCACAGGCCGTGAAGGCGCGCGGCAAGACCTACATGGTCGACGCCATGTCGTCCTTCGGTGCCGTGGCGCTCGACATGGGCGTGGGCATGGACGTCATGGTCTCATCGTCGAACAAGTGCATCGAGGGCGTTCCCGGCTTCTCCTATGTGCTGGTGAAGCGCTCCATGCTCGAAGCCTCCAAGGGCATGAGCCATTCCGTCGTGCTCGATCTCTTCGAGCAGTGGAAGGGGCTCGAGGCCAACGGCCAGTTCCGCTTCACGCCGCCCACCCACGCAATCGTCGCCTTCCACCAGGCGATGAAGGAACACGCTGACGAAGGCAGTGTTGCGGCGCGTGGCGCGCGCTACCAGAAGAACGCGCAGATACTCGTGAAGGGCATGCGCGACATGGGCTTCTCGACGCTCCTGTCGGACAACCAGGCAGGTCCCATCATCCAGACCTTCCTCACGCCGCGCGACAAGAACTTCCAGTTCGAGAATTTCTATGAAGACCTGCGCCGCCGCGGCTTCGCCATCTATCCCGGCAAGCTCACCAAGCGCCCGTCCTTCCGCATCGGCACCATCGGCAAGGTGGACGCGGCGGTGATGAACGGCGTTCTCAAGGCCATCCGCGAAGTGTTGGCGGAAATGAAGGTCACCGATTTGACGCCGCTCGAAGCGTAACCCTCTATTGTCGTCATCCCGGCGAAAGCCGGGAACCAGCTTTCCGCTGGGACGACGCCCGAAGCTGGGCCCCGGCTTTCGCCGGGGTGACGAAAAAAGAGAAATGAAGTGGACTCGACACGCATGAAAACCGTCACCGTCAACGGCCGCAGCTACAACTGGCCTTCCGCTCCGCTCGTCGTCATCTGCTGTGATGGCAGCGAGCCCGCCTACATGGAAATCGCCATGGAACAGGGCGTGATGCCCAACCTCAAGCGCATCATCGCCAAGGGCGAGAACTGCCGTGGCCACTCGGTCATCCCGAGCTTCACCAACCCGAACAACCTCTCCATCGTCACCGGCCGCCCGCCGGAAGTGCACGGCATCTGCGGCAACTATCTCATCGATCCCGCCACCGGGCAGGAAACGATGATGAACGACCCCAAGTGGCTGCGCGCGCCCACCATCTTCGAGGCCTTCCAGAAGGCCGGTGCGAAGATCGCCATGGTGACAGCCAAGGACAAGCTGCGCCTGCTGCTCGGCAAGGGCCTCGCCTTCGACGGCACGGCCGTCGCCTTCTCCTCCGAAAAGGCCGACAAGGTGAACCTGAAGGACAATGGCATCGAGGATGTCTGCACCATGGTCGGCATGGGCGTGCCGGATGTCTATTCGGCGGAGCTTTCGGAATTCGTCTTCGCGGCGGGCGTCAAGCTGCTCAAGTCGATGAAGCCGGACCTGATGTATCTCTCCACCACCGACTACGTGCAGCACAAATATGCGCCGGGCTCGGAGGGTGCGAACCGCTTCTACGCCATGATGGACAAATACCTGGGCGCGCTCGACGCGGGCGGCGCGCACCTCGTCATCGTCGCCGACCACGGCATGAAGGACAAGCATCTCGCCAACGGCGATCCGGACGTGCTCTACCTGCAGGACGTGCTCGATGCGAAGTTCGGTGCGGGCAAGACCAAGGTCATCCTGCCGATCACCGATCCTTATGTGGTGCACCACGGCGCACTTGGCAGCTTCGCCACCGTCTATGCCTATGGCCCGGAGATGCAGGACATCATGGCCGTCATCGCGCAGCAGCCCGGCGTCGACGTCGTGCTGAACAAGCAGGATGGTTGCGCCCGCTTCGAACTGCCGGAAGACCGCATGGGCGACATCATTGTCGTTTCGGGTGGCCCCAAGGCCTCCAAGGTGCTCGGCACCTCGGCCAGCAAGCACGACCTCTCGGGGCTGAACGAGCCGCTGCGCTCGCATGGCGGCCTCACCGAGCAGGAAGTGCCGGTCATCGCCAACCGCAAATTCAAGGACGCACCCGCGACGCTTCGGAATTTCGATGCCTTCGCGCTCGGCTGCAATCATCTCGTGGAGGCCTGAACATGAACGTCGCCGCAACCAAGCGTCCCGTCATCAAGGAATCGATGCGCATCGGCGGCAGACACGTGGATGCCGAGGGCGTCGTGCCGGTACATTATCCCTATACCAACGAAGTGATCGGCACCGTGCCCGCAGGCACTGCCGAACACGCGGCGAAGGCCTTCGAGATCGCCCGCAACTACAAGCCGAAGCTCACCCGCTACGAGCGCCAGCAGATCCTGTTCCGCACGGCGGAGCTCATCAAGGCTCACAAGGACCAGCTCTCGGACCTCATCACGCTGGAGCTCGGCCTGTCGAAGAAGGACTCGCTCTACGAAGTAGGTCGTGCCTATGACGTCTATTCGCTGGCGGGCCAGCTCTGCATTCTGGATGACGGCCAGATCTTCTCCTGCGATCTCACCCCGCAGGGCAAGCCCCGCAAGATATTCACCAAGCGCGAGCCGGTGGGCGTCATCTCCGCCATCACGCCCTTCAACCATCCGCTCAACATGGTGTCGCACAAGGTGGCCCCGGCGATTGCCACCAACAACTGCGTGGTGGCCAAGCCCACGGAGCTGACGCCGCTCACCTGCATCGCGCTCGCCGACATCCTCTACGAAGCCGGCCTGCCGCCCGAGATGTTCCAGGTCGTCACCGGCTGGCCGGACGACATCGGCGACGAGATGGTGACCAACGACAACATCGACATCATCACCTTCACTGGTGGCGTGCGCGTCGGCAAGATCATCGCTGCCAAGGCGGGCTACAAGCGCGCCGCCCTCGAGCTCGGTGGCAATGACCCGCTGATCATCCTCGATGACCTGTCGGATGCAGACCTCGACAAGGCCGCCGAACTCGCCGTCGCCGGCGCCACCCGCAACTCCGGCCAGCGCTGCACCGCCGTGAAGCGCATCCTCGTGCAGGAGCGCGTGGCAGACAGGTTCGTCGAAAAGGTGCTGGCCCGCGCCAAGGCCATCAAGTTCGGCGACCCGATGGACCCCGCAACCGACCTCGGCACCGTGGTGCATGAGCTGGCCGCCAAGACCTTCGAGGACCGCGTCCACAAGGCGGCCGAGCAGGGTGCCAAGATCCTCTACAACCCTGGCCGCCAGGGAGCACTCCTGCCGCCCATCACGGTCGATTTCGTGCCACACCAGTCGGAACTGGTCTTCGAGGAAACCTTCGGCCCCATCGTCCCCATCGTCCGCGTGCCGAATGATGATGACGAGGTGATCCGCATTTCCAACTCCACGCCCTTCGGCCTCTCGTCCGGCGTGTGCACCAACAACCTCTCGCGCATCACCAAGTTCATCGAGGGGCTGAACGTCGGCACCGTCAATATCTGGGAAGTGCCGGGTTATCGCATCGAGATGTCGCCCTTCGGCGGTATCAAGGACTCAGGCAATGGCGTAAAGGAAGGCGTCGTGGAGGCCATGAAGTTCTTCACCAACGTGAAGACGTGGTCGCTGCCCTGGCCGCAGTGAAGGACGGGCCGGATCCTCCCGGCCCAGCAATCGGCGTCCCGGTCTTGCCCCGCCGCATCCGGCTGAGGCAGGATACGGCATGAAGCTCATCCACCTCACCGACCTTCACCTGATGCCGCCCGGCGAATTGCTGTGGGGCCTCGATCCCTTCGCCCGCTTCGATGCGGCCCTGGCCGATATCGCCGCTCACCACGCCGATGCCGATCTCTGCGTCATCACCGGCGACCTCACCGAGAAGGGCGACATCGCCGCCTATGAGATGCTGAAAGAGCGCCTCGCTCGCTTCCCGATCGAAACGCACCTGCTGCTCGGCAATCATGACGACCGCACCCATTACCTCAAGGTCTTCGGTGGTGCTGATGCGAGCGGCCACGTGCAGCATGCTCTCACGCGCGAGGGCTGCCACCTGCTGTTCCTCGACACGCTGAAGGGCCCGCCATCCTCCGCCGGGCTTTTTGATGCGCCGCGCCGCAACTGGCTGAAGGCGAGGCTCGCCGAGGCAGGCGACGCCCCCGTCTTTCTCTTCATGCATCACCCGCCCTTCGATATCGGCCACGCGCTTATGGACCTGATCAAGCTCGACGATGCCGAGGATTTCGCTGCCCTCCTCGATGGCCATGATGTCCGCCACATCTTCTTTGGCCATGCGCACCGCATGATTTCCGGGTCGTGGAATGGCATCAGCTTCTCCGCCCTTCCCAGCCTCAACCACCAGCTGCCGCTGGTCGGCGGTTCGGTCGAGACTGTCTACTCCGACGAACCGCCCATGTACGCCGCCGTGACCATCTCGCCGGAGATGACGGTGGTCCACGCCGACGCCTTCCTCCACCGCAGTCCTGCAAACATGCAAAAGGACGCGGAGCGGGGGAATTGGTATTAACGATGTCAATCAGCAGGTGGTTGATATGGGATCGCTAGGAAAAAAGACAAGTAGGAATATAACGAATATTCATCATGGCCAGGCTCGACCCGGCAATCCTTTTCTCGCGGCCACCAAAAAAGATGCCCGGGTAGAGCCCGGGCATGATGGTCGTCTAAAGTAGAGAAGGCTAAATCAGGCCACCCCTTCATCCCGCAGCACCTGTCGCACCGAGGCGGCGGTCTTCTCCACGATCTCCGCCAGTTCCGCATCCGTGGCGTTGTAGGGAGGCGCCAGGATCACCACGTCGCCGTTGATTCCGTCGACGTTGCCACCTACCGGATAGCAGATCAGTCCGTTCTTGAAGGCCTGGGCGCGGATTTTCATGAACAGCTTCTTCTCGGCCTTGAAGGGCTGCTTGGTCTCACGGTCGGCCACCAGTTCCAGCGCCTGGAAATAGCCGCGGCCGCGAATGTCGCCCACCGCCTCGATGTCCTTGGTCGCCTCCGCCAGCATGGCGCGGAACATGGGGGCCTTTTCCCGGACTCGTTCGACCAGCTTCTCGCGCTCGACGATCTTCTGCACCGCCACGCCCGCGGCACAGCAGGCGGTATGTGCGGTGAAGGTGTGGCCCGTCATCGGGGTGCCGTGCTTGCCGTGGATCGTGTCCGCCATCTTGTCGTTGTAGATTGCCGCACCCAGCGGCAGGTATCCGGCGGCGAGGCCCTTGGCGATCGACATCACGTCGGGCTCCACGCCATCTTCCTCCAGCGCCCGCCAGAAGCCGGTGCGGCCCGAACCGCTCATGACCTCGTCGGAGATCATGATCACGCCGTACTTGTCGCAGATCTCGCGCACGCGCTTGGCATATCCCTTGGGCGCAGGCACGCAGCCGCCCGCCGCGCCAACCACAGGCTCGAAGATGAAGGCGCAGACATTCTCCGGCCCCACGCGAAGGATCTCGTCCTCGAGTTCCTTCGCACCCGCTTCTCCCACCGTCTCCGGCGTCGAGCCGGCAATCGGGCGATAGGCATTGACGGGTGACAGGTGCGAGACGTCGAGCAGCGAACCCTCGAAGGCGTGCTTGCGCTCCAGGAAGCCCGAGACCGACAGCGCGCCCAGCGTGTTGCCATGCCAGGAACGCTCGCGCGCGATGAACCGCCTCCGGCTCATCTCGCCCCTTGCCGCGTGATACTGAAGCGCGAGTTTGAGGCATGATTCAACCGCCTCCGATCCGCCCGTCACATAGACCATGTTGTTCATGGTGCCACCGCAGCGGTGGCGGATGATGTCGGTCAGTTCCTCCAGCGCGTCGGAAGAGAAGTTGTAGCGATAGCCGTGGGCAATGCGATCGAGCTGGTCCTTGATCGCCGTGTTCACCTCCTCGTTGGAATGGCCAATGCAGTAGACAGCCGGGCCGCCTGAGCCGTCGATGTAGCGCTTGCCGTCGATGTCATGCACGTAGGAACCCTTGGCCCAGGCGACCTTCGGAAGGTCGCCCGTGGAATGGATATGCTCGGTTGGGTTGGAGGACATGTGCCTGAAGCCTTGCTTTGGAGTGAATGCTCGCCCAAAATCCTAGCAGCAAAACAAGAGGCACGGCAAACCGGTGATCACCGTCTTCGACGATACGCAACGCTCCCATGCACCCCGCGAATTCATCGTTTCGGGCAAGCCGCAGCCAATCCCCGAGCGGCCCGAGCGCATCGACATGCTGATGGAAGGTGTCGCCCGCCTCGGTGGCCCCGTCGTGGCGCCGCCAGACATCTTCGGCGACACCATCGCGCTGGTGCATGACCGGCGCTACATCCAGTTCCTCTCCACCGTGTGGGAACGCTGGAAGCGGTTGCCGGACGCAGCGGAAACGCCCTCCGCCAATGTCTTCGCACTGGGCCGCCCCAGCCTGCCGCCGACGCATTACCCGGACAGCGTGGTTGGCCAGTGCGGCTGGCACCTGGGTGACGGCTCCGCACCGATCACCGCCCAGACTTGGGGATCGGCGCGGGCCAGTGCTGCCACTGCCGCACACGGCGCGAAGCTGGTGCTGGAGGGTGAGCGCATCGCCTATGCGCTGTGCCGCCCGCCGGGCCACCATGCGGCGGGCGATGTGGCAGCGGGTTTCTGCTATTTCAACAACTCGGCGCTGGCCGCCGCACTGCTCACGCAGGCGGGCAAGCGTACGGCCATTCTCGACATTGACGTGCACCACGGTAACGGCACGGAGGCGATCTTCTATGACCGCCCGGACGTGCTCACCATCTCCCTCCACGCGCACCCCAAGCGTTTCTATCCGTTCTTCTGGGGCTATCCGGAAGAGACGGGCCGCGGTGAGGGCGAGGGCTTCAACCTCAACCTGCCGATGGATCGCGGCACCACCATCAAGCCCTATCGCGCCGCACTCGACACGGCGTTGAAGCGCATTGCCGATTTCGGAGCCGAAGTAGTCGTGGTCGCGGCGGGGCTCGACATTGCGGTGGATGACCCGTTCCAGGGCTTCGCCATCCAGACAGCGGAGTTCGCGGAGATCGGCCGGCACATCAAGATGCTGCGGCTCCCCATGCTGGTGGTGCAGGAGGGCGGCTATCCCTCGCCCAACCTGGGGCACAACCTCGAATCGCTGCTCAAGGGCCTCTCTGCATGAGCATCGACGTGCGGCCGATGAAGCCTGAGGAGGCCGAAGCAGTGGCCCAGATGGTGCATGGCCTCGCCGTCCACATCGGCACGGATTTCGTGCCCGCGCTGACGGGCGACAAGCTGCGCAGTGCTGCAGACCTGATCGACGTGGTGGTGGCCGATGACGGCGGAACGCTGATCGGTGCCTGTCTCGGCCTCATGACCTTCTCGACGTGGCGCGGTGCGCCCGGCCTCTATGTGGTCGATCTCTTCGTGCTGCCGGAGGCGCGTGGGCGCAACGTGGGGCTGGACCTGCTGCGCTGTTCCGCCCGGCGCTTCGCGGCGCGCGGTGCACAGTTCATCAAGCTCGAAGTGGACGAGACAAACACGGGTGCGGAGCGCTTCTACGCGCGCCTCGGTTTCAACAAGAAGGCGGAAGACAGGCTCCACATTCTGGAGCAGGATCGCTTCAACGAATTCCTGGGAGGGAACACATGACCATCAAGCGCGTCGGCCTCATCGGCGTGGGCCTCATGGGCCACGGCATCGGCAAGAACATCCTGGCGAAGGGCTATGAGCTTACCGTCATGGCGCACAAGAACCGCGCGCCGGTGGATGACCTCATCGCCAAGGGCGCGCATGAACGCAACAATCCGATGGCAATTGCCAAGGAGTCGGATCTCGTCATCATCTGCGTCACCGGCAGCCCGCAGGTCGAGCACATCGTCCATGGTGAATATGGCCTCATCAATGCCGTGCGCCCTGGCCTGATCATTGCCGACTGTTCGACTGCCGAGCCCGACTCGACCAAACGCCTCGCATCTGACGTGGAGGCCAAGGGCGGCCATTTCGTCGACACGCCGATGACACGCACGCCGAAGGAGGCCGCCGCCGGCAAGCTCGGCCTGATGACCGGTGGCCCGGAGGCGGTGATCGCGAAGATCCGCCCGGTGCTTGATTGCTTCGCCGATACCATCGTCCATGCCGGGCCGGTGGGCTCGGCGCACCAGCTGAAGCTCATCAACAACTTCCTGTCGATCTGCCATGCGGCGGTTGCTGCCGAGGCGATCACCGTTGCCGCCAAGGCGGGCGTTGACATGCAGGCGCTGAAGGACATCGTGATGGCGGGCGGTGCGGCTTCCGTGATGTTCGGCCGCCTCATCAACGTGCCGCTCAACGATGACGACAGCGCGGCGCAGTTCGCCATCCGCAATGCCAGGAAGGACCTGCGCTACTACACCAACATGACGGAGCAGCTGCCCGTCACCTCCTTCCTCGCCGAGACGGCGCACCAGATCACCGTGATGGCCGACAACATGGGCTATGGCGACCGCTTCATCCCGCGCCTCATCGACGTGCTGATGCAGGTCAATGGTGTGAAGAAGTGAGCATGTTCTCGCTCAAGGGCCGCACGGCCCTCGTGACAGGCGCCTCGCGTGGCCTTGGATTCGCCATGGCCAAGGCGCTGGCCGAGAATGGTGCGACCGTGATCGTGAATGCCCGGAGCGCGGACGACCTGAAGACTGCCGCCGCGAAGATCGGCGCAGAGCCGCTGGCCTTCGACGTGACCGACCCGAAGGCGTCGCGTGCGGCGCTTGAAGACATCGTGGCGCGCCATGGCAGGCTCGACATTCTGGTCAACAATGCGGGCATCCAGCACAGACGGCCCGTGACAGAATGGGAGGACGCGGACTTCGACCGGGTGATCAACGTCAACCTCTCCTCCTGCTTCCGGCTGTCACGTGATGCCGTGCGCCTCATGCTGCCCAACAAGTTTGGCCGCATCATCAATACCGGATCGATCGCGGGCATCCTGGCCAGGCCCACCATCCACGCCTATGTGGCAGCCAAGGCCGGCCTGCATGGGTTGACGCGCTCCATGGCGGCGGAGCTGGGGCGAACGGGGATCACGGTCAATGCGATCGCACCCGGCTATTTCGCAACGGAGATGAACACCGCGCTGCTGGAAGACAAGGCGTTCAATGCCTGGGTCGAAGGCCGCACGCCGGCGGGGCGCTGGGCCAAGCCGGAGGAACTCGGCGGCGCCGTGGTGTTCCTCGCATCAGATGCAGCGGGCTATGTGAACGGCCACGTGCTGGCGGTGGATGGCGGATTGTCAGTGACGATGTGACGGCACTCAAATCTCTCGAATGTCATCATCGCCGGGCTTGACCCGGCGATCCTTTTTGTGGACCGGGAGAGGATGCCCGGGTCGAGCCCGGGCATGATGGGGCAGGGGAGGTGGGCTTTAGGTCGCCGGCGTCCTTCCCTCCAGCACTTCGGCGAATTTCGGCATGTCGATGTTGCCGCCGGAGAGGATAACGCCCACGCGCTTGCCCTTCATCCTGTCTCTCTCCTGCATGAGCGCGGCCAAAGGTGCGGCACCCGCACCCTCGGCCACCGTGTGGCAGCAGCGGAAATAAAGGCGCACGGCCCCGGCGATCTCATCGTCGCTCACGGTGATGATGCGGTCCATGCCCTTGTGGATGTGGGCAAAGGCATCCGGGTTCACCACGCGCACCGCCATGCCGTCAGCGAAGGTGGAGGCTGAGTTGGTCGAAATGGGCTTGCCCGCCGCGAAGGACAGCGCCACGGCATTGGCGCCTTCCGCCACGACGCCCACCACCTTGGTCTTCAGCCCCAGCATGTCACGCGCCGTGATGGTGCCGACGATGCCGGAGCCCATGCCGATGGGAACGTAGACGGCGTCGAGTTCACCCGCCGCGCGGAACAGTTCGTGGGCATAGGTCGTCACCCCCATGACGAGTTCCTTGCCGAAGGAGGGGATGAAGGTGAGGCCGCGTTCCTTGGCGAGTTCCATAGCCGTTTCGCGCGCCGCGTCGAAGTCATGGCCGGTCTCGATCAGCTCGGCTCCCAGCGCGCGCATGGCGGCGTTCTTTTCAGGCGAGTTCCCGATCGGGCAGACGACGGTGGAGCTGATGCCGACGCGGGCGGCAGCGAAGGGAATCGACTGGCCGTGGTTGCCGCGCGTGGCGGTGATGACGCCGCCTGTCTCGCCGCGGTCTTTCCGCATCTTCATGTGGACGAGGCCGCCCCGCACCTTGAAGGCGCCGGTGGGCGTGTGGTTCTCGTGCTTCACCCAGGCTTCGCAGCCGGTGGCTTCCCCCAGCAGCGGCCAGGCGAATTGCGGGGTGGGCGGCATGGCGGCATAGACGATGCGGCTGGCCTGTTCGAGCTCATCAGCGGTGTACATGGCGTCAGTAAGGCGCTTTCCCGGGAAACGGTCAACCTTGACTCTGCTCACGCCGCATGTTTCGTGCCCTCAACTGCAGGAATCACACGAGGTTTCAGGATGACGACGGCCTTCATTTTCCCCGGCCAGGGCAGCCAGTCTGTCGGCATGGGCAAGGCACTCGCCGAGAATTTCGCTGCCGCCCGCGCCGTCTTCGAGGAGGTCGATGCGGCCCTGGGCCAGAAGCTCTCCGTCCTCATGTGGGAAGGCCCCGAGGCCGATCTGACGCTGACCGAGAACGCCCAGCCGGCCCTGATGGCCGTGTCCATGGCGGTGGTCCGTGTGCTCGAGGCCGAACACGGCATCACGGTGGCCAACACGGCCAAATTCGTGGCGGGCCACTCGCTCGGTGAATATTCGGCACTCGCCGCCGCGCAGACCTTCACACTGGCCGATGCGGCGCGCCTCCTCCGGATTCGCGGACAGGCGATGCAGAGCGCCACACCCGTCGGCACCGGCGCCATGGCCGCATTGCTCGGTCTCGATTTCGCCACTGCGGCCGCTGCAGCAGCGGAAGCAGCACAAGGCGACGTTTGCCAGGCGGCCAATGACAACAGCGACGGGCAGGTGGTCGTCTCCGGCTCCAAGGCCGCCGTTGAGCGCTGTGCGGAAATCGCCAAGGCCAAGGGCGCCAAGCGGGCGATCATGCTTGCCGTTTCTGCGCCCTTCCACTGCGCGCTGATGCAGCCTGCGGCGGACGTGATGGCTGACGCACTGGCCAAGGTCGCCATGAAGGCACCGGTGGTGCCGGTCGTTGCCAATGTGGGTGCTGCTCCGCTCAGCGATCCTGCGGCGATCCGCGCCAGCCTTGTCGCCCAAGTGACCGGCACAGTGCGCTGGCGCGAGTGTGTTGCCTACATGGCCGCGCAAGGCGTCACGCGGTTCTACGAGATCGGTGCGGGCAAGGTGCTGACGGGCCTGTCCAAGAAGAACGCGCCCGACGCCACGGCCTTCGCCATCAACTCAGCCGAAGACATTGCCGCCGCGGCGGCCCAGATCAAGGAATAAGCCAGATGTTCGACCTCACCGGAAAGACCGCCCTCGTCACTGGCGCCACGGGTGGCATCGGTGCGGCGATTGCCAAGGTGCTGCACAAGGCGGGCGCCACCGTCGCCATCTCCGGCACGCGTGCCAACGTGCTGGAAGAACTGAAGGCAGAGCTTGGCGGCGAGCGCATCTTCGTGCTGCCGTGCAACCTGTCTGATGCTGCCGCCGTCGAAAAGCTGGTGCCCGAAGCGGAAGCCGCCATGGGCTCGCTCGACATTCTCGTCAACAATGCCGGCATCACCAAGGACGGCCTTGCGATGCGCATGAAGGACGATGACTGGGCCTCCGTCATCGACGTGAACCTCACCGCTTCCTTCCGCCTCGCGCGCGCCGCGATGCGCGGCATGATGAAGAAGCGCTGGGGCCGCATCGTCAACATCACGTCGGTGGTGGGTGTGACCGGCAATCCCGGCCAGGCGAACTACGTGGCCTCCAAGGCCGGCGTCATTGGCCTCACCAAGTCGCTGGCGCAGGAGCTCGCGGCGCGCAACGTCACCGTCAACGCGGTGGCACCGGGCTTCATCGCTACGCCGATGACCGATGTGCTGAACGACAAGCAGAAGGAAATGATCCTGGGTCGCGTTCCTGCAGGCAAGCTCGGCACACCGGATGATATTGCTGCGGCCGTGCTTTATCTGGCGTCGGACGAGGCGAATTACGTGACGGGCCAGACGCTGCACGTGAACGGCGGCATGGCGATGATCTGAGCGCTCAGCGCTCCATAACCAGAATGTCGAGCTTCGATTCGTATTGCGGTGCTGGGAACAGGAAGACGAGCCTGTTCTTCGCCCGGCGCTCGACGATGGCGACCTGATTCTCCTTGGCATCCTGGCCATAGACGCGCGGCTTCTCGCCGTTCACGTAGCCCGCACCCAGATAGGCAAGCCTGGTCGCCGAGAGCGTGTAGAACATGCCCTTTGTGCGCTGGGAGCCGGTGAGCTTTTCCAGCTGCCAGCCGGCGCCATCCTCGCTGATGCGGCAGGCGAACCACGGATAGACGGTGAGCGGCAGGGTGCCGCCCGCCTTGATGGTGCGGCACTTCCAGGTGCCGTTAGGGTCATAGCCCTCGGCCAGGGGCAGGGCATTTCCGGCCAGGGCGGTGTCGAGGATGGTGACGTCCTCCTTCGTGCCGCCGGCGCGGGCCTCGGCAAGCGCTGATGCTACGGTTTCCTCAACCTTGGCAAGGCGCTCTTTGTCGAATGGTGTCAAACGTTTGTCGAGAACGCCGTCGGCGTTTGCAATCGATGTGGCGGCCGTCAGGGCAAGCAGGCTGAAAAGGATTTTGCGCATGGCTGAAATCTGCCAAAAGGGCGTGTTTCACGCAATCCCTGACTGAAACGGGCTTGGTAATCCTCCACCAAGCCCCTTTTGACGTGCCTGCGAATTGTGCTAGCAAGTCCCCCGGCGTGGGGGGCTGCAGGAGATCCTGCTGTCCTGCCGGACAAGAGAAAACAACCAAGGACGAAATGACAATGAGTGATGTTGCTGAGCGGGTGAAGAAGATCGTCGTCGAGCATCTCGGCGTTGACGCCGACAAGGTGAAGGCGGAAGCGAGCTTCATCGACGACCTCGGCGCCGACAGCCTCGACACCGTCGAGCTGGTCATGGCCTTCGAGGAAGAGTTCGGCATCGAGATTCCGGACGATGCGGCCGAGTCGATCCAGACCGTGGGCGACGCTGTCAAGTTCATCGAAAAGAGCGCTGCCTGATTGCTGCGCTCGATCGGGCCTCTGGCGCGATCCACCTGATTTTTTGCGCGGAGGCAGGCTAAGAGACAAGCCTGCCGCCGCGTTTTCGCATAGAAAGGGCATTCAATGCGCCGTGTCGTCGTCACCGGACTTGGTATGGTTTCTCCGCTCGCCAATGGCGTGGACGAGACCTGGACCCGGCTTCTCGCCGGACAGTCGGCCGGCGGCAAGATCACCCGCTTCGATGCCTCCGACCTGCCCTGCCAGATCGCCTGCGAGATTCCGCGCGGCGATGGCACCAACGGCACCTTCAATGCCGAGCAGTGGATGGATGCCAAGGAAATCCGCCGCTACGACGACTTCATCATCTACGCCATGGCCGCCGCCAAGCAGGCGATGAAGGACTCCGGCGTCGAGATCAAGACCGAGGACGAGAAATATCGCGCCGGCGTGCTGATCGGCTCTGGCATCGGCGGGCTCTCCAACATCGCTGACACCACGACGCTGATGAACGAGAAGGGGCCGCGCCGCATCAGCCCGTTCTTCATTCCGGGCTCGCTGATCAACCTTGCGTCCGGCCTTGTTTCAATCGAATTCGGGCTCAAGGGCCCCAACCATGCGGTGGTCACCGCCTGCTCGACGGGTTCGCATGCCATCGGCGATGCGGCGCGCCTGATTGCGCTCGACGATGCTGACGTCATGGTGGCGGGTGGTGCGGAATCAGCGATCTGCCGAATCGGCATCGCGGGCTTCATTGCCTGCAAGGCGCTGGCCACCAAATTCAACGACGCGCCCACCAAGGCCTCGCGCCCCTATGATAAGGACCGTGACGGCTTCGTGATGGGCGAGGGTGCGGGCGTCGTCGTGCTTGAAGAACTCGAACACGCCAAGGCGCGCGGTGCCAGGATCTATGCCGAAGTCGTGGGCTATGGCATGTCGGGCGATGCCTACCACGTCACTGCGCCGACCCCCGATGGCGATGGCGCCTATCGCTGCATGGTGAACGCGCTGAAGCGCGCTGGTCTTCAGGCGCATGAGATCGATTATGTGAACGCGCATGGCACCTCGACGCCGCTGGGCGACGAGATCGAGCTGCGCGCAGTGGAACGGCTCATGGGCAACCGCACGGCGGAACTCACCATGTCGTCGACCAAGTCGTCGATCGGGCATCTGCTCGGTGCGGCGGGTGCCGTCGAAGCGATCTTCTCGATCCTTGCGATTCGCGACAATGTGGCGCCGCCCACCATCAATCTTGACAACCCCTCGGTTGAAACGCGCATCGATCTCGTGCCGAATGCGTCGAAGAAAAAAGAGATCAACACAGTTCTGTCGAATTCATTTGGTTTTGGTGGTACCAACGCTTCACTGATCATGCGCCGCTTCGCGGCCTGACGCCCGGAGGAGACAGGTTGCCGACACCGCAGCCAAGCGTGAAAGTGCCGGGACCACGCCATGTCAAGCAACGGCGTTCAGCGATTTCGCGCGTTCTGAAGTGGACCTTCCTCCTGCTGCTCGCCGGGGTGATCATCGCCGGCATCGCCGGGTTCTTTGTCTACAGCGACTATTCGGCACCGGGCCCTCTTGCCGAGGACAAGGTGTTCATGGTGGAGCCCGGCCAGTCCGTCACCCAGATCGGCCAGACGCTGGCTGACAATGGCATCGTCTCCAACGGCCGGGTCTTTGCGCTGATGGCGCAGCTCACCGGCCAGCGCGCGAAGCTCAAGGCCGGCGAATATGCCTTCCCCCGGGGTGCCACGATGCGCGACGTGATGGCGTTGCTCGCCAGCGGCAAGGCCGTCGCCTACAAGATCTCGATCCCCGAAGGCTTCACCAGCCAGATGGCGGTGGACCGCGTCAACGCCAACGAGGTGCTGACGGGCGATCCCGCCGCAGTTCCCGCCGAAGGCTCGATCCTGCCGGACACCTATGTGTTCCGCCGCGGCATGACGCGGCAGAAGCTGGTCGAGGACATGCAGGCGGCACAGGCCAAGCTGCTCGCCGAATTGTGGGCCAGCCGCAAGCCCGTGTACGTTGTCGCGACGCCGGAGCAGGCCGTGACGCTGGCCTCCATCGTGGAAAAGGAAACCGCCCAGGCGGATGAGCGTCCGGTGATTGCCTCGGTGTTCATCAACCGCCTCGAGAAGGGCATGCGGCTGCAGTCCGACCCGACGATCATCTATGGCATCGCCGGCGGCAAGGGCCGCCTCGACCGGTCGCTGACCAAGGCCGACATCGAGGAAACGACGCCCTACAACACCTACCGCATCAAGGGCCTGCCGCCCGGCCCCATCGCCAATCCGGGCCGCGCCGCGCTGGAAGCCGTGCTGAATCCGGAGGACACCGACAAGCTCTTTTTCGTCGCCGACGGCACGGGCGGCCACGCCTTTGCCGCGACGCTGGAGGAGCATAATCGCAACGTGAAGAACTGGCGGCAGATCGCCGGCAATGCCGCTGCCGCGGTGGCTGCTGACGATGGCGCAGATGCAGCGGCCACGCCGCCTGCGGCTGCGCCTGCAGAGGTGCCGGTTCCAACCCCGCCCGCCGCCGCTGCTCCTGAAGCGCCGCTGGCGGATGCGACGCCCCAGCCCGAAGCCGAGCAGCCTGCCCAGCCCCCTGTGCCCGAGGCCCAGCCGGAGGCCACGGCGAGCACACCCAAGCCACAGGTGAAGCCACCGCAGCCCGTGACTGCAAAGCCCGTCACTGCGGCTCCGGTGACGCTGAAGCCCGGCACGGTGATCATCGTGGATGGCCACAAGACCGTCATCCCCAGGCTGCGCCCCTGAGGCGTTTCGCAGGCGCCGGAAACGTTCTAAAGCTTCCTGACTGATTCACTTGCCAAGGACCACGCATGCCCATTTCCAGCATGACCGGATTTGCCCGCGCCTCGGGTGAGCGCCACGGCCTCTTCTGGCAATGGGAGATCAAGAGCGTCAACGGCAAGGCACTGGACGTGCGCTTGCGCGTGCCGCCCGGCTTCGAGGCGCTGGAAACGCCGGTGCGCGCCGCCCTCGCCGCGGCCTTCAGGCGCGGCAACCTGCAGGTCTCGCTGACCATCAGCGGCCAGATGGGCCGCGAAACAGTGCGCCTCAACCAGGAGATCCTCGACCGGCTGGTTGAAGCCGGAGAGACCCTGCGCAACCGCATCGGCGGCAAGCCGCTGCGTGCCGACGTGCTGCTCTCCATCAAGGGCGTGGTCGAGGTGGCCAGCGTTCCGGAGGAAGAGGGCGAAGCCGAAGCCCGCAATGCCGCCATGCTGGAAAGCTTTCAGGAAGCCCTGACGTCGCTTGCGGGCGCGCGCCGCGAAGAAGGCGACCGCCTCAACGCCGTGGTGTCGGCACAGGTGCAGCGCATCGCCGAGCTTGCCGATGCCGCGCGCCATAACCCGTCACGCACGCCCGAGGCCATTCGCGCGCGGCTGGCCGAGCACGTGCACCGGCTGATGGAGACGGGCGCCGCGTTCGACCCTGAGCGGCTGCACCAGGAGGCTGTGCTCGTCGCCACGCGCGCCGACATTGAGGAGGAACTCGACCGGCTCGGCTCGCATGTCGAGGCCGCACAGGCGCTGCTCGCATCGAACGATGCCGTTGGCCGCAAGTTCGACTTCCTCGCGCAGGAGTTCAACCGCGAGGCCAACACGCTGTGCTCCAAGGCTTATGACCGGTCGATGACCGCAATCGGCCTCGACCTCAAGACCGTCATCGACCAGCTGCGTGAGCAGGTCCAGAACATCGAGTGAAGAACAATCCATGACCGTCATTCCCCGCCGTGGCCTGCTGCTCGTGATGTCGTCGCCTTCGGGCGCCGGCAAGACCACGCTGTCGCGCCGGCTGCTTGCTGCCGATCCCAACATCACAATGTCGGTCTCTGTCACCACGCGCGCGCCGCGGCCCGGCGAGGTGGATGGCAAGGACTATCACTTCATCGCCCATGAGGAGTTCGGTCGCCTGCGCGACCGTGGCGACCTGCTGGAATATGCCGAGGTGTTCGGCAATTTCTATGGCACGCCGAAGCGCCCGGTGGTGGACGCGTTGCAGCAGGGTCGCGACGTGCTGTTCGACATCGACTGGCAGGGCACCCAGCAGCTTGGCGCCACGATGGAGGAAGACCTCGTGCGCATCTTCATCCTGCCGCCTTCGGCGGAGGAGCTGCGTGACCGCCTCATCGGCCGTGCCCAGGATTCAGCCTCCACCGTCGCCAAGCGCATGGCCAAGGCGGCAGACGAGATCAGCCACTGGCCGGAATATGACTATGTGATCGTCAACGAGGACCTCGACGCCGCCAATGCCGAGGTCGAGGCCATCCTGCACGCCGAGCGCCTGAAGCGCCGGCGGCGGGTGGGGCTCAGCGATTTCGTCCGTGGACTGACGAAGGGGCTGTAGGGGCGTTCCTCTAGCCGCCGACCTTGGCTGCCAGTCGCGCGAAGGCCTCCACCGGCAATTGCTCGGCGCGGAGTTCCGGGTTGATGCTCAATTCGTTCAGCAGCAGCTCGGGCTCGGGCAGCAGGCTTCGCAGGCTCGCGCGCAGCATCTTGCGGCGCTGGCCGAAGGCGGCGGCGGTGACGCGCTCCAGCACCTCGAGGCGGCATTCGGGCTCGGGCTTCGGCCTGGGAATGAGCTGCACGATCGATGACGTCACCTTGGGCGGCGGCGTGAAGGCGGAGCGGTTGACGTCGAACAGCTTCTTCGCACCCGTGCGGTATTGACACAGTACCGAGAGCCGCCCGAAGTCCTTGCCGCCGGGCTTCGCCACGATGCGTTCGGCCACTTCCTTCTGGAACATCAGGGTGAGCGATTCATAGAAGGGCGGCCAGTCAGCACCGGCGATCCAGCCGATGAGCAGCGGCGTCGCGATGTTGTAGGGCAGGTTGGCAACGATCTTGGTAGGCATGCCCGCTGCGAGCTTTGCATAGTCCATTTCCAGCGCATCGCCGGGAATGACGGTGAGCTTGCCCGGATAGGCGGCGGAGATGTCCGCCAGTGCTGCCAGCGCGCGGTCATCGCGCTCGATGGCGATGACATTCGTGGCGCCCTCCATCAGGAGCGCCCGGGTAAGGCCACCGGGGCCGGGGCCGATCTCGATCACCTTGAACCCCTCGAGCGGGCCTGCGGCGCGCGCAATGCGGCGGGTGAGATTGAGGTCGAAGAGGAAGTTCTGGCCAAGCGCTTTCTTCGCGGCGAGGCCATGCTGAGCGATCACCTCGCGCAGCGGCGGGAGCGCGTCCTCGCTCACGTGGCGGCCCTGTGCATCTGTGCGGCCAGGCGAATGGCGGCGATGAGGCTCTTCGGGTTTGCAACGCCCTTGCCCGCAATGCCCAGCGCCGTGCCGTGGTCGGGCGAGGTGCGGATGAAGGGAAGGCCGAGGCTCACGTTGATGCCGCCGTGGAAATCCAGCGTCTTCACCGGGATCAGCGCCTGGTCATGATACATGCAGAGGATGGCGTCATAGGCGGCGCGCGCCTCGGCATGGAAGGCCGTGTCGGCAGAAAGCGGCCCGATGATGTTGAAGCCGTCGGCGCGCAGCGTGTCGAGGGCGGGGCGGATCACATCGATCTCCTCGCGGCCCATGGCGCCGTTCTCGCCGGCATGCGGGTTGAGGCCGGTGAAAGCCAGCCGCGGGTGGGCGATGCCGAAGTAGCGGGTGAGGTCCTTCGCCGTGACGCGGGCCTGCGCCAGGATCGCCTCGCGCGTCAGCTTTGAGGGCACGTCCTTCAATGGAATATGCACCGTGACGGGAATGGCGCGCAGATCTTCCGCCACCAGCATCATCACCTCCTGCACCGGCTTGCCGTGCCGGGCGGAGAGGTGCGCGAGATAGTCCGTGTGGCCCTGGTGCCGGAAGCCCGCGCCATAGAGCGCTTCCTTCTGGATCGGGTTGGTGACGATGCCGCTGATGGCACCACTGAATGCCATGGCCACGGCCTCGTCGATGGCGGCAATCACCTGCGGCGCAGTATCTGATGCAATGCTGCCGGGCTGAGGATGTGTGGCGAGTGGGCGATGGAGGACGGGAAGGGCAGTCGGGAACACCGCCTGTGCCTCGGCAGGCGAGGCGATTTCCGCGATGGCGAGGCCCGGATTGCGGGCCTGCCAGTAGGCGGCATCCCCCAGCAGGGCGAAAGCCGCAGTGGGTTCGGCGCGTAGCGCTCGCCAGGCCGCGGCGGTGATCTCCGGCGCGACGCCTGCCGGCTCTCCCGAGGTGAGAATGAGGGGGGCCGTCATCACGGCCTATTGGGTAGCGTAGCTCGGGTCGCGGTATTCGACATAGACCTTGTCGCGCGCCGTGCTGAGGTAGTCCTCTTCCAGCTTGTCATACTTCTCGTTGATCACGGCCCGCTCCACCTGCTCGCGGGTTGGCATGGTGAAGTTGGGCTTGGGCGGGGTGATCTTGCGGATGCCGCACAGTGCAATGAGCTGGATGCCCGCCTTGCTGCGCATCGGCCCGATGGCGCGGCCAATGCCACCCTTGTCGAGCGCGGCCTTCATTTGCGGCGGCAGCTTGGTGGCGTCGGCCTCGAAGCTTTTGCCCTTGCGAACGTCGAAGATTCCTTCCGAGGCAGCCTTCAAGCCATTGCAGCCTTTCAGTCGCTGCAGCACCTGCGTGGCCTCGACGAAGCGAGACTGCAGCAGCATCTGGTCATTGCCTTCCACCGGCAGGTTGATTTCCAGCAGCGAATAGACAGTGATCGGCTTCATGCGCGGATCATTCATGATCTTTGACGTTTCCGCGCTGATGTTTGACTTGAACTCCGCCATCTTGGCGTCGACCTCTGCGTCGGTCGCCTTGATCTGCTGCTGGTACTTGCCCTGGATGATGCGCTGGAAAGCCATGCCGGTGCTCACATAGTCGCGGAAGGTCTGCTTGCTGATGCCCTTGGACTCGAGCTTCGCATAGAGCGCATCCGGCGTGAGCTTCATGCCCTGGGCGAGGCGTTTGATGCGGTCGTTCAGCTCCGCAGCGCTGGGCAACAGGTTATAGCGCTTGGCTTCCTGCATCTTGACCGTCTGGTCGATCAACTGGCGCAGGGCCTTCTTCTTGTCGAGACCGCCCCTGGGCACATCGTCCATCACCTCCAGCAGCGAGATGCGCTGGGTGAGGTCGAGTTCGGTGATGGGTTGGTCATTCACGACGGCGACAATGTTCGGCTGCTGTGCCTGGGCAACCGATAGCGAGGCCGGGGTGCAGGCGAGCAGGGCCGCGAGCAGTGCTGCGGAGGAGAGGCGACGGAAAGCCATCAAAGTTGGAAGCCGCCGGAAAGCTGGCCGATCGACCTGAGCTCGATGCTGAGATCGATCCGGTATTGGGTGCCGTTATCCGAAACGCCAAACTGGTCGGTATGTGACATGGAGTAAACGAGGTCCGCCTTCATGCAATCGCAGTCGAAGGTAACGCCAAGGCTCTCTCCCATCGGCTTGCCGTTCTGGACGTCATAACGGGCACTGCCGAAGACGCTCCATGCATCCGAAAGATAGTAGCGGGCATCACCCCAGATTTGCTCTTCGTTGTCCGGCCGTCCGTAATTGGCGGCCTCCGAAACATCGGCATAGGCGATAGAGCCGGAAAACTTGCTGAAATTGAGGCCAATCGCGGCCTCCTGAACGTTCATCCGGGAGAAATCCTCCTCCCACCGCGCCTGGTAGCCAAGCGTCACATGCGGATTGAGCTGCAGGGCGATGGCACCCACCATGTCGGATGACGTGCCGTTGAGGCCTGATCCCACCAGATAGCTGTTCTCGCCCGCGATGTGAAAGCTCTCGCCGAGACTGGTGCGGATGAAGCCGCCGGTGGGCGAGATCAGCGTGTAGTTGATGCCGACATTGGCCCGCAGGCCTCCTTCCCAGCGGTCATAGCCGGTAAAGCGATCGCTGAGGAACAGGTTGGAGGTGTCGAAGTTGAGGGTGATGGCGTCCTCATTGCCGTTGTTCTTCTGGTTCGGCTCGGACGGCGAGGCAATCATCTGCACCACGGGTGTCAGCACGCTTTGGTAAGAGCCGATCGAGGTGACGAAGGGCATGCGCGTATCGATACCGGCAGTCGGCGTCACCGAGAAATCTGATTCCGTGTCATTCTGCGCTGTGGGCACGTTCTGCGTATAGAAGCCGTCGGTCCGGGCCTGCGCGAAGGGCGTGACGATCAGGCCCGACTGCGAGATCATCTGCTTCTTCCAGTCGGCATAGGCGGCGATATGGGTCTGCTCAGTGCCGAGGTCGAGGTTGAGTGTGTTGTTGGCCGAGTTGCCGCCTTTGTATTTGACGGTGCTGATCGCGTTCTCGCGCTCCAGCGAGTAGATGTTGAAGCCATAGGAGAATTCACCACCCAGCAGCTCCTGCGGCAGAACATAGTCGCCAGCGATGAAGGGCGTGGCGATCGGCATGTCGCCCTGGTCCTCGCCACTGACGAGCGATCGCCAGCCGATGACCTGAGCCTTGGTGTAGTTGCGGTCATCGAGGCCAGTGGCCTGCACGTAGCTGGCCAGCATGTTGCGGCTGTCGATGCTGTAGTCCGACATGAACTGCTTGTCGCTGACGATCGTGCCGTCCCAGCCCCAAGTCCATTTATCGTTGATACGGAAATCCGACTGCGTGCGCGCCGCGCCGCGCCACTGCGAGTCGTGCGGGTTCGAGGCGGCCTCGTTCTGTTCGTAGATACCCCAGCCATGCAGGCTGTAAGTACCGGCTCCTAGTGCCTGGCGGAACTCGAGATCACCGAGTGGACCGCTCTTCGTCGTCCACATGGGCGAAAAGGTCAGGTCCATGCTGCGGTTGATCGCCCAGAAATAGGGGGTTACCAAGCCTTGGCCGAACACGGTACCGTATTTGTAAGAGGGAAGAAGGAAGCCGGTGCGCCGCGAGACCGACGGGTCGGGGTATTCGAAATAGGGCGTGAAGAACACCGGGACGGGGCCAAACTTCAGCAGGGCGTCCGTGTAGTAAATGGTGTGTTCCTTGCTGTCGTGCTTGGCCTCCTTGGCCACGATCTGCCACACCGGCGTTCCATCGGGCCACGTGCAGGTCTTGCAGGCCGTGTAGCTCGCATGCTCGTAGATGGTGATGCCGTTCTCGTAGCGGCGAGCATACAGCGCGGTGATCGTCACGTTGTTTGTGAGCAGCGCCCTCACGTGCTCCGCGAAGCCTTCGGCGAAGGTGTCCTTCATGGTCGCCATATCGGCTTCGAGCACGTTGCCGTTCGGCTCCTTGAGGACGACGGAGCCATTCGCCGAGAAGGTCTTCTTCTTCATGTCATAGACCACCTTGGTGGCGGTCAGCACATAGGGACCATAGGTGAGCTGCACCGTGCCGGTGGCGGTGGCGATCTCGGTCTTCTGGTCATAGGTCAGCGTGTCGGCAAGAACGTCGACACGGGTGCCCTTGGGGGGTGTACCGCTTTCGGGTTCGACGAAAGCTGGCTGGTTGTTGATGCCGGCCAGGGTGCCGCCAACGGAGAGGGCCAAACCGGCAGCCGCCAGCAGGCCGAGGAGGCAGACATGCAGTCCCCGCACCCGTGCATAGCGCTGGTTGAAACGGTGTTTTGGCACCTGACCCCGACAACTCACTTCACGGGGGCAAGTCTTAACGGCTTTCCGGTTGGGCGTGAAGCCCAAGAGTGGCTTTTCAAGGCGGTAAACCGGGCCACCTCCACACGCTGCCACAGCATGGTTAACATTCGGTCAACCGCAGTTTCCGACACGTAATTCCCAAGCGCTGGAAAACCCGCTAAGAACGGGCTTTCACACCTTGAAGGCATCCCATGAAAATCAGCTTCTCCCCGGCCACTCTGCCGAAGTCCGGCGTGTTGATCCTGCTCTTTCCAGAGGGCCAGCCCTGGGGCAACCTTGCCAACGAGGCAGACCGCCGCACGGGTGGCCAGATCAGGCGAGCCATGACGGCCTCGGGCTTCACCGGCCGGCGGGATTCGACCCTCGACATTGTCGCTCCCGGCGGTGGATTCAGCCGGACCGTGCTGTTTGGCCTTGGAAAGCCCTCCGCCCTGCGCCCGCTTGACCTCGAAATGCTGGGTGGCGCCACGGCGGGTGTCTCGCAGGCTCTTAAGACCGAATCAGTAACGATTGCAGCGGACGTGGCCGCAGCGGGACTGTCCATGGGCGAGACGGCAGCGCTCATCGCCTCCGGCGCCAAGCTCCGGGTCTACAGCTTCAACCTCTACAAGTCGAAGAAGCCGGAGAGCAAGGAACTGAAGGAGGTGACGATCCTCACCCCGGATGGCAAGGGCGCAAGGCAGCGCTTCGCCGCCCTCGAGGCGGTGGCAGAAGGTGTGCACCTCGCCCGCGACCTGGTGAACGAGCCGCCGAATCACCTGCATCCGGTCGAATTCGCCAACCGCATGAAGCCGCTCGCCAAGCTTGGCATCAAGATCTCCATCCTGACCCCGGCCCAGATGAAGAAGCTGGGCATGAACGCCCTCCTCGGCGTTGCCCAAGGCTCAGCCCACGAGGCACGCATGGTGGTGATGGAGTGGAAGGGCGGCAAGGTCAACGAGGCGCCGCTGGCCTTCATCGGCAAGGGCGTTACTTTCGACACCGGCGGCATCTCGATCAAGCCAGCGGCAGGCATGGAGGACATGAAGGGCGACATGGGCGGTGCGGCCTGTGTCGCCGGCCTCATGATGGCGCTGGCCAAGCGCAAGGCCAAGGTCAATGTCGTGGGCGCCATCGGGCTTGTTGAAAACATGCCAGATGGCAAGGCGCAGCGACCGGGCGACGTGGTCACCTCCATGTCGGGCCAGACCATCGCGGTGCTCAATACCGACGCCGAAGGACGCCTCGTGCTGGCCGACGTGCTGTGGTACATCCAAGACAAGTTCAAGCCGCGTTTCATGATCGATCTCGCGACGCTCACCGGGGCCATCATGGTGGCGCTCGGCAAGGAACATGCGGGACTGTTCTCCAACAACGACGAGCTTGCGCAGCGCCTCTCGGAGGTTGGCTATGCGACGGGCGAGAAGGTGTGGCGCATGCCGCTGGCGCCCGAGTACGACAAGATCATCGATCATGAAGTGGCCGACGTGAAGAACACCGGCGGCCGCAACGCCGGGGCGATCACGGCAGCGCAATTCCTGCAGCGCTTCGTCAACAACGTGCCGTGGGTGCACCTTGATGTGGCGGGCACCGCCATGGATGCCCCGCGCAACGCAATCAGCCAGAGCTGGGGCTCTGGCTGGGGCGTGAGATTGCTGAACCGACTGGTGACGCAGTTCTACGAGCGCTGAGGAGGCTCAGGCAGCAACGGCCGTGCGCGTGGGTGCGCAGCTGCCGCGCAGCTTAAGTTCCACCGGCAACACAGTGTCCGGGGCCACGGCCTGGCCCCGGATGAGGCCAACCAGTTGTTCGACGGCGCGGACACCCGCCTCGGCGCGCGGCACGTCCACCGTGGTGAGCGTGGGGAAGACAAGCTGGCCATCCCACGTGCCGTCAGCCCCGATGAATGAGATGTCGCCCGGCACGTGAATGCCGCGATCGCGGCATACATCCATCGCCGCGCAGGCCATGCTGTCGTTGCCACAGAACACGGCAGTGGGCGCCTGCGGCAACTCGAGAAGCTGCTTCATCGCTTCTGCGGCGCCGTCACGGTGGCCGTGGCCGCTCCTCACCAGATGGTCGTCAACAGGAAGACCCAGCTTGGCCATGGCCGAGGTGTAGCCCTCGCGCCGCTGCCGAGCCGATGGATGGTCAACCGAACCCGAGATATGGGCGATCCGCCGATGCCCCATCGAGGCCAGCTGGTGCACGGCAAGTTCAGCCACCTGCTGCTCATCCACCCGGACCACCGGTACCGCCGAACCGTAAATGCGGTCGAACACCTGCACCACAGGAAGGTCCGGCTGCGGGCCGGTGAAGCGCTCCACGCCGGAACCGCCGTCCATCACCAGCATGCCATCGACGCGGCCCGCGCTCAGCAGCTCGCCATAGGCTTCCCGGTGCTTTTCGGTCTTCATGGTGAAGCCGACGATGATGGCATAGCCCATGGCCTGGGCCGTCTCCTCGATGCTGCGCACCACGCCGGGATAGAAGCTATTGTCGATGCAGGGTGCCAGCACCAGCAGCGTGTCGGTGCGCTGGATGCGCAGTGAACGGGCCACGAGATTGATCTTGTAGCCACAGGAGGCGGCGGCATCCCGCACGGCACGCCGGGTGCCGTCGGCAACGAGATCAGGATTTGAGAGAGCCCGCGAGGCGGTGGCTACGGACACTCCGGCGAGCTTGGCAACATCGGATAAGGTCGGACGCATGCTTTTTTCAACCCGAAATGGTTTACGCCGCCAAAATAACCGACAACTTAAACGTTTTAAATTGACAAAATCGTCAATCGACTATCTGGATCTATAAAATATTTCTAATTGGCCCATTCAGTTGCGTATCCGAAACGATGGGCCGTGATCGCCGATGGCTTGCAAGTAAATGTTCGTAAAGGTTTTTTGACCCATGTCGAACAATGTGTCCCAGCGTTATCGATACCGGAACAATGGTGCGGCAGAAGGACACATATAACGCATCGTTTACGATTGAACGGGGAAGCCTGTGCAAACCGCTCTCAGTTTCAAAGACGGGCCACATGCCATGCGATGTGCTCTGCCATGAACGTCGAGATGAAATAGTAGGAATGATCGTAGCCACCCTGCATCCGCAGCATCAGGGGTATTGAAGCGGCCTTGCAGGCCCCCTCCAGAAGCCAGGGGCGGAGGCCATCAGCCAGAAACGAATCAGCGCTCCCCTGGTCGACCAGCAGTTCCGGCAACCGGGCGCCATCCTCGATCAGCGCCATTGCGTCCCACGCCCGCCAGGCGGATTCGTCCGACCCCAGGTAGGCGGCAAGTGCCGGCCGTGACCAGTCTGCCGTCATCGGATGGACGATGGGGGCGAAGGCAGAGCAGCTCCTGTAGCGGCCCGGGTTTTTCAGCGCCGCGACGAGTGCGCCGTGCCCGCCCATCGAATGGCCGAAGATTCCTTGTCGCGCCATGTCCGCCATGGGGAAGCCAGCGGTGATGACGGCGGGCAGTTCCGCCGTCACATAAGTATACATCCGGTAGTTGGCAGACCACGGCGCTTGCGTTGCATCGACGTAGAAGCCCGCACCGCAGCCGAGCTTCCAGTCATCGGCAACATCCGCCACGCCTTCGCCGCGCGGGCTGGTGTCGGGACAGACGATGATGACACCAAGCTCTGACGCAGCTCTCCGGTATTCACCCTTCTCAATGACATTGGCATGGGTGCAGGTGAGCCCTGAGAGGTACCAAAGAACGGGCAGCTTCTGGCCTTCAGCATGTGGAGGTACATAGACCGCGAATGTCATGGGGCAGGCGCAGGCTTCCGACACGTGGGTGTAGACGCCCTGCATCCCGCCATGGGCCTTCCACAGCGACTTGGTTTCAAGTGCCATCAGAACAGGATCACGCTGCGGATCGACTTGCCCTCATGCATGAGGTCGAAGGCCTTGTTGATGTCTTCGAGCGGCATGGTGTGGGTGATCATCGGGTCGATCTCGATCTTGCCTGACATGTACCAGTCGACGATCTTCGGAACGTCCGTGCGGCCGCGCGCGCCGCCAAACGCCGTGCCCTTCCAGGTGCGGCCGGTGACCAGCTGGAAGGGCCGCGTGCTGATTTCCTGGCCCGCACCCGCAACGCCGATGATGATCGACTGGCCCCAGCCGCGATGGCAGGCCTCGAGTGCTATCCGCATGACCTTGACGTTGCCGGTGCAATCGAACGTGTAGTCCGCGCCGCCGATCTGGTCGGCGCCACGCTTGGTCATGTTGACGAGATGGGCGACGAGATCTCCCGTGATTTCCGACGGATTGACAAAATGCGTCATGCCGAAGCGCTCGCCCCACTCCTTCTTGGAGTTGTTGAGGTCAACGCCGATGATCATGTCGGCGCCCGCCATCCTGAGGCCCTGGATGACGTTGAGGCCGATGCCGCCGAGGCCGAAGACGATGGCCGTGGCCCCGGCCTCCACATTGGCCGTGTTCAGCACAGCGCCGACGCCGGTGGTGACGCCGCAGCCGATGTAGCAGATCTTGTCGAAGGGCGCCTTGTCGTTGACCTTGGCCAGCGCGATCTCCGGCAGCACGGTGAAGTTCGAGAAGGTGGAGCAGCCCATGTAATGGTGCACCTTCTGGCCCTTGTAGGAGAAGCGCGAGGTGCCGTCCGGCATCACGCCCTGGCCCTGCGTGGCGCGGATCGCCGTGCACAGGTTGGTCTTGCGCGACAGGCACGACGGGCACTGGCGGCACTCGGGCGTATAGAGCGGGATCACGTGGTCGCCCGGCTTCAGCGTGGTGACGCCGGCGCCCACCTCGACGACGACGCCTGCACCCTCATGGCCCAGCACCGCGGGGAACAGGCCTTCCGGGTCCGCGCCCGACAGGGTGAACTCGTCCGTGTGGCAGACGCCCGTTGCCTTGATCTCCACCAGCACTTCGCCGGCCTTCGGCCCCTCGAGGTCCAGCTCGACGATTTCGAGCGGTTTTCCAGCTTGAAAGGCGACGGCGGCACGGGTCTTCATGGGGGGTATCCTTGCTTAATTGGCCTGCGGACCAAACACATATCGCGGTGCTACGCCCAAGGCCAGAGGGGGAGACGGAACGGCGGCCGCTTCAACGTCCTTAATCCGGAGCCATCCATGCCAGCGTATGGAATGGCGTCAGGTTTCGGCCTAGGGTCCCCGGCCATGGAATTGGGTGTTTGTGGATGAGAGCCTTCGCTTATCTGTTGGTTGGTATCGCCGTGGTTGCAGCGGCCGCGTTCGGCGTCCGGCACTACGGAATCGATCTCGCGGCGCTGACCGGGCTTGGTGGCCCCGTGAAGACCGAGGCTGCAGGCGGCGAGGCGGCAAAGGGGCAGGGCGGGGGACGGACCAATCGCGGCCCGGCTGCCGTCGAAACGGCGCAGGCTTCCATTTCCCGGTTGAGCGACGACGTGCTGGCGCTCGGCACGCTGCTGTCGGATGAAAGTGTTGCCATCGCACCCGAGACCAGTGGGCGCGTGGCCAAGATCCTGTTCGAGGACGGTGCCAAGGTCGCGAAGGGCACCCCGCTGTTCCAGTTCGACTCAGACCTGGCCCAGTCGGACCTCGCCGAGGCCAAGGCACGGCTGCAGCTGGCGGAGGCGAGCTTCGCGCGCAACCAGAAGCTCCGCTCCTCCGGCAATGTGGCGCAGAGCGCCTATGACGAGGCCTTGTCGGCACGTGACGTGGCGCGCGCCACCGTCGAGGCATCGCAGGTGCGGCTGGACAAGCTGACCATTTCCGCTCCCTTCTCCGGCACGCTGGGCTTTCGCACCGTGTCAGAGGGCGCCTATGTGACGGCCGGGACGGCGCTGGTGCAACTCGACAAGACCGACCTGCTGCAGGTGAGCTTCTCGGTGCCGGAACTGCAGGAGAAGGCCGTGGAAGCCGCGAAGACCGTGAGCTTCACCGCCGATGCGCTGCCGGGCGAGACCTTCACCGCGCAAATCTCCGCCCTCAACCCGGCGATCGACGTCAATGGGCGTGCACTGCAGGTGCGCGCGCTGTTCGACAACGCCCAGGGAAAGCTGCGCCCGGGCCTTCTCGTCCGCGTCACCGTCAAGGGGCCGGAGCGCGAGGCGGTGATGGTGCCGGAATCGGCCATCGTGCAGCGTGCCAAGGGGGCCATGATCTACACTTTCGCCGATGGCACGGTGACGGAAGTGAAAGTGAAGCTCGGAAAGCGCGTCGCGGGCAAGGTCGAAGTACTTGATGGGCTCAAGGCCGGTGACACGGTGGTGACTGCGGGCAATGCCCAGCTCTCCAACGGCGCCAAGGTCGAAGTCGTCGCCTCCGCCGCGGCAGCCGGGTAGCATTCATGAGTTTCACCGAACTCTGCATCCGGCGCCCGGTCTTCGCCACTGTGCTGAGCCTCGTGCTCGTGCTCGCCGGCTTGATGTCGTTCTCGCGGCTGACGATCCGCGAATACCCCAACATCGACGAGCCGCAGGTTTCGGTGCAGACCAACTATCCCGGTGCTTCCGCCGAGATCATCGAATCACAGGTGACACAGGTGCTGGAAGGCTCGCTCGCCGGCATCGAGGGCATCGATACGATCGAGTCCACCTCGCGCGCCGAGCAGAGCCGCATCACCATCCGCTTCCGTTCCACCGTCAACATCGATGCCGCGACATCGGATGTGCGCGACAGGGTGAGCCGCGTGCGCCGGCAATTACCCGACGAGATCACCGAGCCCACCATCGCCAAGGTGGAGGCCGATGCCCAGCCCATCATGTTCCTCGTCACCCAGTCGGACAGGATGGATGCGGCCGAACTCACCGACTATGTCGACCGCTTCGTGGTCAACCGCTTCAAGAACCTCGACGGCGTGGCCGACGTGCAGATCAACGGCGAGCGCACCTATGCCATGCGGGTGTGGATCGATGCCGCGCGTCTGGCGGGCCAGCGCCTCACCGTGCAGGACGTCGAGAGTGCCATCCGCAACCAGAACGCCGATATTCCGGCAGGCCGCATCGAGAGCGAGGACCGTGAGTTCACGGTGCTCTCCAAGACCTCGCTTGGCACGCCGGAGGAATTCTCCAACATCGTGCTCAAGGAAGGTGGCGGGCTTCAGGTGCGGCTGGGTGATGTTGCGCGTGTGGAGCTTGGCACGGCGGATGTCAGGCGCGAGAGCCGCTACAATGGCGTGACCGCGATCTCCATCGGCATCGTCAAGACGGCGGTGGCCAATCCGCTGGACGTGGCGCGCGAGGTGAAGGATCTGCTGCCGCGCCTCAACACGGAATTGCCGAAGGGCACCTCGATCTCGGTGGGCTTCGATTCGACCGTGTTCATCGACCGCTCGATCCACAATGTGTTCAAGACCATCCTCGAGGCGATCGGGCTGGTACTGCTGATCATCCTGTTCTTCCTGCATTCATTCCGCGCGGCGGTGATCCCCATCGTGACGATCCCCGTGTCGCTCGTCGCCACCTTCGCCATCATGTATGCGGCGGGGCTCACCGTGAACACGCTGACGCTGCTGGCCATGGTGCTGGCAATCGGCCTTGTCGTCGATGACGCAATCGTGGTGCTTGAGAATATTTACCGTCACATCGAGGAGGGCATGAAGCCCTTCGACGCGGCGATCAAGGGCGCGCGCGAGATTGGCTTCGCGGTGATCGCAATGACGCTGACGCTGGCCGCTGTCTATGCGCCCATCGCCTTCACGCCCGGCCGCACCGGGCGGCTGTTCCTCGAATTCGCGGTGACTTTGGCAGGAGCGGTCATCGTGTCTGGTTTCGTGGCCCTCACGCTGACGCCGATGATGTGCTCGAAGCTGCTCAAGCATTCCGAGCGGCGCAATATCTTCGCGCGCATCATCGAGGGAATGCTCGACGGGCTGGAGCGCGGCTATCGCGGCACACTCTCCTTCGCGCTGAAGATCCGCTGGCTGGTGCTGCTGCTGGCACTCGGCGTGGGGCTTTCGGGCGGCTGGCTGTTCACCCAGATGAAATCCGAGCTTTCGCCAACGGAGGACCGTGGAACCATCATCATCAATGGCAATGCGCCGGAAGGGGCGAGCTTCGGCTTCACCCAGCGCTATGCCAGCCAGGCCGAAGAGCTGCTGGCGCAGGTGCCGGAGCTGCAGTCCTACCTGATGATCGTGGGTTCGGGCGATGTCACCCAGTTCCTGTCCTTCGCGCGGCTCAAGGACTGGGACGCGCGCAGCAAGTCCCAGCAGCAGATCGTGCAGGGCCTGTCGCCGAAGCTGCGCAAGATCGCGGGCGTTCAGGCTTTCGCCACCAATCCCGCATCGCTGGGCGTGCGCGGTTTCGGCAAGCCGTTCCAGTTCGTGATCCAGTCATCGGCCTCCTACGAGGAGCTGAACGCGCTGGCGCAGAAGCTGGTCGAGAAGCTCAAGGACAATCCGGGTCTTGCCGACCTCGACACCGACATGCGCCTCAACAAGCCTGAAGTGGACGTCGAGATCGATCGAAATCGCGTTGCCGATCTTGGCCTCGACATCTCGGTGATCGGCCGCACGCTGGAAACATTGCTGGGTGGGCGCAACGTGACGACCTTCCAGATCGGCTCGCAGCAGTATGACGTGACGGTGGCGCTACCCGCTGCCGAGCGCACCAGCCCTGAAACGTTGGCCAACATCTTCCTGCGCGGCAAGAACGGCGAGATGGTGCAGCTCTCCAACATCGTGAAGGCCAAGGTGGGTGTTGCGCCGCGCGACCTTCGCCGCTTCAACCAGCTGCGCTCCATCACCATCCAGGCCAATCTGGCACCAGGCTATACGCTGGGCGAGGCGATCCAGGCGGTGGATCAGGCGGCGGCCGAAGTGCTGCCGCAGGGAACCCTCACCGATCTCACCGGACAGGCGCGCGAGTTCCGCGATGCGAGCTCGAACCTGGCGCTGGTGTTCGTGATGGCGCTGGCCTTCATCTATCTCGTGCTGTCGGCCCAGTTCGAGAGCTTCCGCGATCCCGTCATGATCATGGCCTCGGTGCCGCTGTCGATGACGGGTGCGCTGGCTGCGCTCCATTTCACGGGCGGCACGCTGAACGTCTATTCGCAGATCGGGCTCGTGACACTCATCGGCCTCATCACCAAGCACGGCATCCTGATCGTCGACTTCGCCAACAAGCTGCAGCGCGAAGGCATGGAGCGGCGTGCGGCGATCATCGAGGCGGCGCGGCTCAGGCTGCGCCCAATCCTGATGACCACTGCGGCGATGATCCTCGGCGCCATTCCGCTGGCGCTCGCCAAGGGGGCAGGAGCGGAGAGCCGACAGCAGATCGGCTGGGTGATCGTCGGCGGCATGAGCCTCGGTACGCTGCTCACGCTGTTCGTGGTTCCCTGCGTCTATGCGGTGATGGGCTGGCGGCCGAAGACGGGTGCGGTGCAGCCAATGGGAACGCCGCAGCCGGCTGAGTGAATGTCATGAGTGCGATTGCTCCCTCCGGTTCATCATGGCCGGGCTCGATCCGGCCATCCGTTTCCGCGGAACCAAACTGGATCGCCGGGTCAAGCAACCGGGCATGATGACCGAGCTGAGATCGTTAGGCTACGACGCTGCTACCCCTCCAGCATCTCGCGCTTCATCTCAAGCTCGAGCCACTGCTCCTCGGCCTTGGCAAGCTCATCGCGCGCCGCCGTCAGGCGTGACGCGGCCTGATCGAAGGCCTTGGGGTCGCGCGAGAACAGTGCTGCATCGGCGAGTTTCGCCTCCAGCGTGCCGATCTCGTTCTCAAGCTTCTTCATCGCCGCCGGCAATATTTCCAGCGCGTGCTTCTCCTTGAAGGAGAGCTTGCGTTGCGCCTGCGGGGCCTCGGCCTTAGGAGCAGATGATGAAGAAGACTTCGCGGCCTCGGCCTTCACCTTGCGTGCTTCAACGCCCTGCCCACGCTGCGTGATCATGTCGGAATAGCCGCCAGCATATTCCATCCACTTGCCCTCGCCCTCGGCCATCAGCACCGAGGTGGCCACACGGTCGAGGAAGTCACGGTCATGGCTGACCAGCAGGATGGTGCCGGGATAATCAGCCAGCATCTCCTGCAGCATGTCGAGCGTTTCGAGGTCGAGATCGTTGGTGGGCTCGTCGAGGATCAGGAGGTTCGACGGCTTGGCCAGCTCGCGCGCCAGGATGAGGCGGCCGCGCTCACCGCCCGACAGAACACTCACCGGTGTTCGCGCCTTGTCCGGGTGAAACAGAAAGTCCTTCATGTAGCTGATGACGTGCTTGGTCTCGCCATTGACCGAGACGGAATTGCCGCGCCCATCGGTGATGACGTCGGCCAGCGTCGAGTTGGGGTCGAGGCTCTGGCGGGACTGGTCCAGCGTCACCGTCTGGAGATTGGTGCCAAGGCGGATGGCGCCGCTGTCAGGATCGAGCGCGCCGGTCAGCAGCTTGATGAGCGTGGTCTTGCCTGCGCCATTGGGGCCGACGATGCCCAGCCTGTCGCCGCGCATGACCAGGAGATCGAGGTTCTCAACGATGGGCCACTCGCCGAAGCTCTTCGACATCGCCTTGGCTTCCGCCACCAGCTTGCCCGACATGTCTCCGCTCGTGGCGGCCATGCGCACCGCACCCTGCTGGCCCTCATGCTCCTTGCGCTCGGTGCGGAGCGTTGCGAGCAGGTCGACGCGGCGCATGTTGCGCTTGCGCCTCGCGGTGACGCCATAGCGCATCCAGTGCTCTTCTGCCTCGATGCGCTTGGCGAGCAGCACCTGCTCGGCCTCTTCCTTGGCCAGCACCTCGTCACGCCAGGTTTCAAAGTCAGAGAAGCCGCGCTCGAGACGGCGCGAAGCGCCACGATCGAGCCAGACCGTGCGGTTGGTGAGCGACTGCAGGAAGCGCCGGTCATGGCTGATCAGCACGAAGGCGGAGCGCAGTGACTTGAGCTCGGCCTCGAGCCATTCGATGGCGGGAAGATCGAGATGGTTCGTCGGCTCGTCGAGCAGCAGCACGTCAGGCTGCGGCGCCAGCGTGCGGGCGATGGCCGCGCGGCGGATCTCGCCGCCCGACAGGCGCTTCGGGTCTTCGTCACCAGTGAGGCCCAGCTCGCGCAGCAGATAGGTGCAGCGGTGCGGGTCATCGGCGGGGCCGAGGCCGGATTCCACATATTCGAGCACGGTCTTGTAGGCAGAGAGATCCGGCTCCTGCGGCAGGTAGCGGATCGTCGTGCCGGGCTGCACCCAGCGCTCGCCCTTGTCGGCCTCGATCATGCCCGCCGCGATCTTGAGTAGCGTCGACTTGCCAGAACCATTGCGCCCGACCAGCGCCACGCGCTCGCCCTCGGCAACCGCAAGTTCGGCATTCTCGAGAATGGGACGGCCGCCAAAGGTGAGGCCGATTCCGCGGAGGTGAAGGAGGATCCTGCTCATGATGGCGAGGGTCTAGAGCATTTGGGCGGAATGGGGAATTGCTGTTCTTCCCCCCTCTCAGGCGGCGGGCAGATCGCTGTGGAAGGGGTTCGAGCACCGAAGCCCCAAGCCGAGTGTATCGTTTTGACCAGCATTGAGGCCGTGGCCGTGACATGATGCGACAGTCAAATTCAACACCCGCAGCGGAAGGGAAGGCCTCAGGCCGCCCTGGTGCCGTTTCCCGATCCGCACACAATCGAGGACAAAATGTCAATCAAGTCCCGCGGCTTATTGAGGCTCTTGTTCATGTGCCTCCTGATCATCAGTGCCGGCACCGCTGGCTTTCTCTGGGGGCAGCACAGCGACACGGCCTATCTGGCCGCAGGCTTTGCAACACTCATCGCCATGCTGGCTTCACTGGCTGTGGAGAACATCGCGGCAAATGCCGAGACGCAGTTGCGGCTCGTCGTGTCTCTTCTCAAGACGGCGACCGCCGATGACGTGGTCTCTGACGAGAAGGCGCGACGTCTCGACCTCATCGTTGCGATGCTTGAAGAGCAAAATGAAAAGTTCAGGATGAACCTTCTGTCCAACAAGGTTCACGAGATGAATTCCCTTCGGCGCAGTGAGCTGGAGAAGGCGTCAGCACCGCGTCAAAGTCAGATCAGCTGAAGCGGGGCCTTCCGGAATTGCGGTGGTGTTGCTGATCGACCATCTCTGCGGCGGCGTGACGGAAGGATACCCAATCTCGCCTTTCTGTGGAGAGCAGCACACTAGGTTCCCAGATAGGCCTTGAGCCCCGGCAGGTCCCGCGCCGCGAAAAGCTCTGCCGTGGGGCGCAGTGCCACGATGTGGCCGTTCTCGAGATAGGCCGTATGGCTGGCCGCCGCCAGCGCATCCTCCGGCTGGTGGGTGACCATCACCGTGGTGAGATGCCGGTCCTGGCTCATCGCCTTGACGAGATCCAGCATGTCGCGACGGAGCGCGGGGCCAAGTGCGGCGAAGGGCTCATCCAGCAGCAGCACCGGCCGGTCACGCAACAGGGCACGCGCCACGGCAACGCGCTGGCGTTCACCACCGGAAACCTCACCCGGCCTTCGGCGCATGAGGGCGCCCAAACCCACGTCGACCAGCGCTGAATCGACACGCCGCTTCTGGTCGGCATCAAGCCTCAGCGACGGCGCAATGCCGAGCGCCACGTTCTGCCACAGGTCGAGATGCGCGAAGACGTTGTTGTCCTGGAAGATCATGCTGACCGGGCGCTGGTCCGGCGGCAGCGCGGTGACGTCAGCACCATCGATCAGCACGCGGCCGCTCTCGGGCGCCTCGAAACCGGCAATCAGGTTCAGCAGCGTCGACTTGCCACCACCCGAGGGGCCGATCACCGCGGTGAAGGACGACGAAGGGAATTGCGCATCAAAGCGCATCTCCATCTCTTCATAGCCGAAGGTGACATGCTCGAGCGCGATCATCGCTGGTCGCTCCAGCGTTCAGCGAGCGTCGAGAAGGCGAGCACCAGGGCGCTGAGCACAAGCGCGGTGCCGATGGCCTCGTCGAAGCGGTAGCTGCCCATCTGGCGATAGATGAGTGCTGGCAGCGTGACGAATCCTTGTGTGCCGAACAGCGAGATGGCGGTGAGATCGCCCAGGGACAGCATGAGCGCCATGATGAGCGACAGGCCGATGGCGCGTTTCGACACCGGTAACTCGACCAGGTGGAAGCGGTTCCAGCCGGAGAGGCCGAGGCTGATGCACAGCCGGTCATGCGCTTCCGCCGAGTGGCTGAGCGCGGGCATCAGCACGCGGGCGACGAATGGCAATGACATCAGCGCATTCATGGCGATTACCAGGAAGGCCGCAAGCCCAGAAACACCGGCATGGGCGATAAGGATGATGAACCAGCCGGTGGCGAGTGCCGCTGGCGGTACGATCCACGCGGTGAGCACGGCGATGGAGGCGATCTTCCGCCACGTGCCGCTGCGCACCGCCAGAACGGCGAGCGGCCAGACAATGGCGAAGGCCAGTGCCGCGCTGGCGGCGCCAAGCCCGAGGCTGGTCAGCAGTGCCTGCAGCAGAAGAGCCGAAGGGTTGATGTGCAGCACGCCGGCGCCGATGAGGGCCGCGAGCGGCGGCAGCAACAGTAGCAGGGCAAGCAGCACGATGCCGCCATCGACGAGGCGCGCCGTGGTGGAATGGCCGTCATGGCGCTTCGGCTGCAGGCGCAATGCCGGCCAGCTTGCGCCGAGCCCGCCCCAGGCCTGTGCCACCAGCGCCAGCGTGGCGCAGAGCGCAAGCTGCACGAGCGCCAGCATGGCGGCGCGCTGCGGATCGAAGTCGGAGCGCAACGACTGGTAGATCGCCACTTCGAGCGTGGTGGCGCTGGGGCCACCACCCAGCGTGAGCACCACGGCGAAGCTCGATGCACAGAGCAGGAAGATGAGAAGGGCCGCACCCGCAATGCCGCTTCTGATGGCGGGCCATTCGACGAGGCGCCAGATGGCGAGCGGCCGCAAGCCCAGTTGTGCCGAGAGCTTCCAGCTTTCAGCCGGGATGCGCTCGAGGTCCGACAGGATCAGCCGTGCGGCGAGCGGTACGTTGAAGAACACATGCGCAAGAAGAATACCCTGCAGGCCATAGATGTCGAAGATGCCGCCGAGCCAGCCCTTCGCACCATAGACCTCGATGACGCCGATGATGACCACGATGGCCGGAAGCGCCAGCGGCAGGTTGAGAAGCCGGAGCAGCAGCGCGCGGCCCGGGAAAGATGCCTGCCGCGCCAGCGCGCACGCCAGCGGCAGGCCAAGGGCGAGCGATAGAAGAGTGGAAAGCCCGGCCTGCAGCAGCGTGAAGCGCAGCACGCGAAAGACGTAGGGATCGAGGCCGGACAGCCCCTGCTCCAACCCCATCCGCAGCACGGGCAGGAAGCCCGCCGCCAGCGCCAGGCCGAGAAGGGCGAGCGCCACATAGGCCGGCGCTCGCGATGGTTGGTAAGTGATCACGTCGCCCCGGTCATTTCGCCGTGGCGTTCAGCCACTCGTCGATCCAGGCGCGGCGGTTCTGGTCCACCTCGTCCGAGCTGTAGAGCAGCGTCTTTGTGGGCTTCACCAGCTGGTCGAAGGCCGGGGGCAGCGGTGCTGACGTCTTGCCCGCCGGGAACATCCAGTTGTTGGTCGGGATCTGGTCCTGGAAGCCGGGCTCCATCATGAAGCTCAAGAACGTGGCCGCCAGCTCCTTGTGCTGGCTGCCTTCGACGAGGCCGCCCACTTCCACCTGCATGTAGTGGCCTTCCGCGAAGGAGGCAGCCTTGTAGCGGTCGGTGTTCTCGGCAATCACGTGATAGGCGGGCGAGGTGGTGTAGGACAGCACCATCGGCGCCTCACCCTTGGTGAACAGTGCATAGGCCTCCGACCAGCCGGGCGCCACGGTGAGGATGCGAGGGCTCAGCTTCTTCCAGGCATCGGCCGCCTTGTAGCCATAGACCTGCTTCATCCACAAGAGGAAGCCCAGGCCCGGCGTGGAGGAGCGCGGATCTTCAAGGATGATCTTCTGCGTGGGGTCGCCGTTGACCAGTTCGTCCAGCGACTTCGGTGGGTCCTTCATGGTCTGGCTGTCATAGACCACGGCGAAATAGCCATAGTCGAAGGGCATGAAGTATTCATCCCTCCACGGCGTGGGCGTCTTTGCTTCTTTCACGTCGAGGCCGTGCCTGACGAACAGGCCGGTCTTCACCGCCTCGGTGGTGAGGTTGGTGTCGAGGCCCAGCACCACGTCGGCCCTGGTGTTCTTGCCCTCGAGCTTCAGCCGGTTGAGCATGGCGACCGCATCGCCCGGCGCCACCCATTCCACGGTGCAGTCGCAGCTTTTCTCGAAGGCTTCCTTCACCTTGGGGCCGGGGCCCCATTCGGCGACGAAGCTGTCATAGGTATAGACGGTGAGCGTATCCTTCGCCATCGCAGGAGCGGTGAGCGTGAGGAGCGCGAACAGAGCTGTGAGTGTCTTCTTCATCATAATACCTCCATTCGCCGTTGGATGGAGGATTGGACATGGCCTTCCGGAATGTCCGCCCGCAATCCCTCCGCCGGCATGATCCGGATCAGGTTCAGCGGGTCCGGGGTATCAACCCCGTCTCAGCCGCTTACGCGGCACCCCGTTGAGAGCAGATTCAGAGGTAAGCCTTCGCGCGTGCGCTGGCAAGAAGCTTTTGCTAGAAGCGGGCCATGACACGTTTTGCAATCCTGCTCGGCGGCGACCTGACGGTGACGCCGCGCCTCAAATCCCAGATCAAGGGTGCCCGGGTGATCGCCGCCGACAGCGGCATGATGCATGCCGCCGCGCTGCACATCATACCGGAACTCTGGGTGGGGGACTTCGACAGCGCGGGCTCCGAGCTCACCATGCAGTATCGCGACGTGCCGCGCGAAACCTTCCCGCCTGAAAAGGACGCCACCGATGGTGCCATCGCAGTGGACGCGGCGATCCGGCGGGGCGCGACCGAGATCATCCTGCTTGGTGGCCTGGGCGGCCAGACCGACCACACGTCGGGGCTGCTCGGCCAGAGCATCCAGATCGCGCGGCGGGGCATCGCCTGCCTGCTGACCAGCGGCGTCGAGGAGGCCTGGCCGCTGATCGCCGGCCGCCTGCATTTGGATCTTCCGGCGGAGACGCGCCTCAGCATCATTCCGTTCTCCGATCTTCAGGGGCTGGACCTCGCGGGCGTGAAGTGGCCGCTGACCAATCGCGACGTTCCCGTGGGCTCGACCCTCACCTTGTCCAATGTGGCGCAGGGGCCCGTGGCGATTTCACTGAAAGCCGGCCATGGCATCGCCATCGCCTATCCGCCGCAGGCCGCCGATGTCTGACGCTGAGTTGAAGATCGAGGGCATGGGCCGCCGCGGCGAAGGCGTGGCACGGCTGGATGACCGCACCGTCTTCGTACCCGGCACGCTGCCGGACGAAATTGTGACGGCAGTGGGCGATGGCGACCGCCTGGCGCTCGTCGCCATCGAACGTGCCTCGCCGGACCGCGTCGCGCCCTTCTGCAGCTATTACGGCCGCTGCGGCGGCTGCCAGTTGCAGCACTGGCGCGAGGAGCCCTACCGCGCCTGGAAGGCCTCGCTCATCTCCGAACAGCTGAAGGCGCGCGGGCTTCCCTCCGAGATCAGCGGCATCATCGACGCGCATGGTGCGGGCCGCCGTCGCGCCAGCCTGCATGTGCGCAAGAAGGACGGCGTGGTCACGGCGGGCTTCATGGAAGCGCGCACCCATACGCTGCTGGACATCGCCAGCTGCCCCATTCTGACGCCCGAGATGGCGCGCGTCTTCGACATCGGCCGTGCCATTGGTGCGAAGCTTTCCGACTGCGACGTGGCGGTGACATCGACACTGACCGGCCTCGATGTCAGCGTGCGCGCCGAGCGCAAGTTCGCGCAGGCCGAACACGCGAAGCTTGCAAGCTTCGTGCGCGACCTCAGCCTCGCGCGGCTCACCGTCAACAGCGAGGTGATCGCCACCGCGGTGCCGCCGCGGCTCGAGATCGGCAAGGCCAGCGTGGCGCTGCCGCCCGGCGGCTTCCTGCAGGCCACGGCTCTGGGCGAAGAGACACTGGCGCAGCTGGTGATCGAAGCCCTGGGCAAGTCGAAGAGTGTGGCAGACCTGTTCTGCGGCATCGGCCCCTTCGCCTTCCGCATCGCCGAGCGGGCGCGCGTGGAAGCCTATGACAATGACCGCGCGGCGGTGGCTGCGTTGAGCGCGGCCGCCAAGGTGACATCGGGCCTGAAGCCCATCACTGCAGAGGCGCGCGACCTGTTCCGCGAGCCGCTGGTGCCGAACGAGATGAAGGAACTCGACGCCGTTGTCTTCGACCCGCCGCGTGCAGGCGCGGAGATGCAGGCCAAGCAGCTGGCGCGCAGCAAGGTGAAGACGGTCGTGGCCGTGTCCTGCGATGCCGCCACCTTCGCGCGTGATGCCGAGATTCTCGTTGCCGGTGGCTATGCCCTCAGGAAGGTCACGGCGGTGGACCAGTTCAAATGGTCATCGCATGTGGAGATCGTGGCGCAGTTCACGCGCTGATCTGTTGCAGCGGCGCAACAGCGTGCTCAATTTGGTCGCCTGCGCTTCCCTGCGTTGCGCTTTGATGCTAGCAAGCTGCCACACGCAACCAAACAGAGGAGAATCGGCCATGGGAGTATGCTTTACGCGCTGCTGATCTCCGGGCCGCACTGAGGCTCGGGCCTCAGGCGGATAGCGTATCCTTCGCGCTTCAGGCGCTTTCATCACATCACTGAACCTGTCGCCGGCCTCGCGCCGTGCATGGTGCTCTGCGCCATGTGCCCGCGCATCGCGCCGCCGACTCACGGATCTTTCACGCGCATGGGTCGCCCCATGTTCTCGCGATGGAGCTTTGCATGTTCTCTCTCAAATTCGACCTGCTCTTCCCCAGCATCGGCATGGCGAAGGCAGCAGCCCGCAAACTCAACACACACCTGAAGCGGCAGGACACGCCCATCGAACCGCGCGAGCTTCATCGCATGCAGCAGGAACTGCGCGAAGCGCAGGAGCGCATCCGCTACCAGGTCACTGCAGGACGGTTGTTCATGTGAAAGGACAGGTGCTAGCCTCGGACAATGAATGCAGATGTGATCGTGGTGGGTGCGGGGCTTGCAGGTGCGGCCGCTGCACGCAAACTGGCGAAAGCCGGCAAGCGGGTGCGCGTCATCGAGGCGCGCGACCGCTGCGGCGGGCGCGGCTATGCCAAGGCCTATGCGGGTGACGGGCCCCAGCTGGAATTCGGCGGGGCCTGGATCACGCCTTGGCATGACCGTCTGCGCGCACTGGTGCCCGAACACGGCATGTCGCTGCGCCCGCGCCACGCGATTGCCAACCGGCTGTGGCTGCGTGACGGCGTGCTGCAGGGCAATGGCGCTGCCGCACCCGATGACGTGACGGCGCATGAACGCGCCATCGCGCGGGTGGCTGTTGATTCGATCCTGCTCAAGAAGGGCCTCACCGAAAACGAGAAGGGCGAGGCGCTGACGGGCGTCTCCTTTGCCGCCTATCTCGACCGGCTGGGTTGCCCCAAATCGACGCGCGACCTGTTCTCCGCCTGGTGGACGGTGTCAGGGAATGGCGACCACCACAAGGTGGCAGCCTCGGAATTCCTGGCGAGCTGTTCCTATGACAACGGCCTTGCCGAAGGCATGATCCGCTTCTGGTCCGACACGGTGGTGCCGGGCATGGGCGTCCTGGCGGAGCGCATGATTGCGGGCTCCGGCGCCGAGCTGATCCTCGATGATCCGGTGACGCAGGTGATGCAGGACACCGGGCATGTGGAGGTGGTGGCAGGCTCGCAGCGGCACCGGGCGCGGGCCTGCATCGTTGCACTGGGCATCAACCAGATGCCGCGCATCGGCTTCACGCCGTGGCTGTCGGACAGCAAGACCGCAGCACTGGCCGCAGGCCATGGCGGAAGGTCCTTCAAGCTGTGGATCAGGGCGGAAGGCGTTCCCGTCGGCACGCTGGTGACGGGCGATGGCAGCGGCATCGAATTCGCCTTTGCCGAGCGCGCCGAGAATGGCACGACCTACATCGTGGGTTTCGGGCTCATGCAGGAGGGCAACCATCCCGCCGACCCCGCATGGGTGAGGTCACAGGCTGCAAAGCTGTTTCCCAATGCGCGCGTCATCTCGCATGACTGGCACGACTGGGTGAATGATCCCTTCGCGCGCGGCACATGGGTGGCGGCACTTGCAGGCCATGAGGCAGGCCTCGATGCCGCCAACTGGCGGCCGGAAGGGCGCATTGCCTTTGCCTCCTCCGACTATGCGCGCGCGCAGGCGGGCTGGTTCGAGGGCGCCGTGATTTCCGGCGAGGACGCGGCAGACGCCGTGCTGAAATTCACGTGAAGAGCTGACCGAACACATCCATCGAGGTGTTGGCGCCGCACACGACGACGCCGACGCGCTCGTCCTTCTCAGGCCTGTAGGCACCCGACAGCAGCGCGGCGAAGGCCGCGGCACCACCCGGCTCGGTAACAAGCTGCATCTCGCGCCACAGGTGGCGCTGGGCGTTGCGGATGTCGTCATCCGAAATCAGCGTCACCTGCGCCACGTGATGCTTCGCAATCTCGAACATCAGCTTGCCCACCGTGCTGGCGCCGAGCGAGTCGGTGGCAAGCCCCGAAGGCTTCACCGCAACGCGCTCGCCCGCCGCCATGGCGGCATGCAGCGTGTTGCAGGTCTGGGGCTCCACGCCCACGATCTTCACGCCGGACTGGTACCACGCGGCGATGCCGCCGATGAGGCCACCGCCGCCCACGGCGACGAGCAGCGTATCGAGCCCCGGCGCCTGCTCCTCCAATTCGCGACCCAGCGTGCCCTGGCCTTCGAGTGTTGCCTCGGCATCATAGGCGTGCACGCCGGTGGCGCCGCTTGTCGCGATCCAGGCTTCGCACAGTGCCAGGGCCTCGGAATAATTCGCACCCCTCTGCACCACGTCCGCACCATAGGAGGCGATGCGGGATACCTTGGCGGGCGACGAGATTTCGGGAACGAAGATCTTGGCGCGGTGGCCGAGCTGGCGTGACGCATAGGCGACGGCGGCACCGTGGTTGCCGCCAGACGCGGTGGCCACGCCGCCCTGCCCGACGCTCGCCTGCAGCAGCGTGTTGAAGGCGCCGCGCGACTTGAAGCTGCCGGCATGCTGCAGCAATTCGAGCTTGAGCGTAACGGGGAGTTCGACGCCCTCCACCGTCACCGAGACGACGGGCGTGCGGCGCACGTGGTTCGCAATGCGCGCTGCGGCGCGGGTGATGGCGTCACGCGTGATCATGCGGCGGGCGCCACGCTGAACAAGGTATCCGACTTGCCGCCGAAGACATCGTCGTAATAGCGCTTCTGCGCCTGCGCGGCGGTGAGCGCATTGCGCATCAGGATCGCGACGGTGACGGGGCCGACGCCGCCCGGCACCGGGGTGATCCAGCCCGCGGTTTCGGCACAGGCCTCGTAGTCGACGTCGCCCACCGTGAGGTTCCTGCCGTTCTCCTCGATCTGGTTGATGCCGATATCGATGACGGCCGAGCCCGGCTTGATCATGTTGGGCGTGATGAAGCGCGGCTTTCCGACGGCCACGAAGATCGCATCCGCGGCGCGCGAATGGACGGCGAGATTGCGCGTCATGTGATGACAGACGGTGACGGTGGCGCCTTCCGCCATCAAGAGAAAGGCAATGGGTTTGCCGACGATTTCGGAGTGGCCGATCATCACCACTTCGAGACCTTCGAGCCTGAGGCCGGTGCGCTTGAGGAGTTCGACCGAGGCCGCTGCCGTGCAGGGCGCGAGCGAGGTGTCGCTGTAGACGATGTTGCCGATCGAGGCCGGGTGCATGCCTTCCACGTCCTTCAGCGGGTGGACGGCGGTCTGCAATTCGCGAATGTCGAGATGCTTCGGCACGGGGCGCTGGATGATGACGCCAGTGACGCGGGGGTCGGTGTTCAGGGCCTGCAGCATGGCCAGCATCTCGACGCGTGACACGGTGGCCGGCAGGTGCCGCTCCTCAAACATGATGCCGGCCTTCTCGGCCCCGCGCGCCTGGTTCCTCACATAGAGGTTGACGGCCGGAACATCACCGATGGTGATGGAGACGAGCTTCACCGGCCAGCCCTTGGACGCCAACTCCTCAACCCCCTGGTAGACGGCGCGGGTGATTTCCTCGGCGACGGGCTTGCCCAGCAGGGCATTGTGACGGATGGCAGTCTGGACGGTCATTGTCGGCACTTCCTTGCGATTGGCGCCTCTTTCTCACGCCGTGATCGCCATGCGCAAGCCCCTTGCATCCAGCGGCGGGTTGGTGGGGAAGGTAACGGCGCGGCCCTCGGCGATCCGCTTGGCACTCCACGCGCAGGCGCAGGCGTCGAGGAGATCGTCGGCGCCAACGTCGGCGCGGCGATAAGTGTGGGACGGCAGGCTGTCGAGCGGGAAGCCCGCCGCCACGAGAAGCGCCTTGCGAAGTTCGAGGCCGGGCGGATGCGGGCTGCCCTTCACCTTCTTCGGCAGCGGCAATGATGTCTCGCCGTTCATGGCCCAGAAGGCGAGTTCGGGGTGGACCTCGACGATGCGCGCCTGCAACGCGGGCGTGATAAGGCCATCGATCTCGCGCATCTTGGGGAAGATGTGGAAGATCTGCTTCGACACCTTCTTCGGCGGATCGGAACTGGCGAGGTTGGCCGAACAGGCCTCCCGGTAGTCGGCACACATCACGGCGGCGCGTGAAGGAACCGAGAAGACGCTCGACTGCCGCTGGCCCAGCCGCTGCCGCACCTCGCGCTCGGCGGCGCGGCCCGACCCATGCGGAAAGCCGATGGGCATGTCGACGGCGATCACCGCCGCATCCATTGCAAGGACATCGGCAAAGCTGCGGCAGAGATGATGCGAGACGGTCCCGGCCCAGCGCACGGCGATCCAGCCGCCGGGGCAGCCGTCGACACCGACGACGGGCGTCATGAGCCGTGCAGCGCGCCCGCCACGTTCAGCACCGTGGTGCCGGAGCTGAGGGCGATGGCGCGGGCCAGCATCTTCATCGCCGCCGCGAATGCCTGGCGCGGCGCATGGCCGAGGCGTCCCGCGAGGTAGAGGCCGCTGAGAAAATCACCCGTGCCATTCGGCACCGTCGCGAGCTTCGGCGCGACGATGCAGTGAACCTCGTCGGGCGTGATGAGCAGCGTGGCGAGACCGTCATGCGATGGAACGGAGGTGGCGAGCACTTCCGGCAGTGATAGCGAACGCGCGGCGGCGATGGCGCTCTCCTCGTCCGTCACCTCATGGCCTGACAGCCAGGAAAGCTCGAAGGCGTTGGGCGTGAGGCATCGGGCACGCGGCACGAGATGTGCGCGGATCGCTTCCGCCACCTCCTGCGGAATGTAGAGCCTGCCGTGATCGCCCATCACCGGATCGACCAGCAGATAGGGCACGGCGACACGGCCAAGAAGCCCTGTCACCTCCTCCACCTGACCGACTGTCGCGAAGTAGCCGGTGAGCATGGCATCGAGATTGGCGAGCGCGCCCAATGCCTCGAGTGCCGCAAACATCCGCGCCATGTCTTCGGCCTGCGTGCGGAAGCCCGCAGGTGCGCCGTGGCCCGGGTGGTTCGACAGCGTGATGGTGGGCAGCGCCAGCACCTCGTGGCCCTTCGCCTGCAGCGCCGGAACGGCGGCGGAATTGCCGACGGGTCCCCAGACGACCTGGCTCGAAATGCTGAGCACCTTCATCAGATGACGTTCTTCTCGAACAGCGGCTGGTTGTTCCTGATGCGCTCGAAACCAAAGCGCGTGAGGTCGATGGTCTTGTACCTGCGATCGATGACGAGCTCCGAAATCGCATTGCCCGCCGCAGGCCCCTGCTGCAGCCCGTGGCCGGAGAAGCCATTGGCGAAGAGCAAGTTGGTCACCTCCGGATGCGGGCCGATCACCGCGTTCTGGTCCAGCGCGTTGTAGTCATAATGCCCCACCCAGGCGCTGATGACCTTGATCGCCTCGAACAGCGGAACACGCTCGGCCAATGCCGGCCAGATGTGTTCCTCGAACCAGCTGTGGTCCACCTCCCAGTCGAGGTTGTCCGGCTCCTGGTGCTCTTCTGGTGACAAGCCCGCAAGGAAGTTGCGGCCCTCAGGGCGGAAATAGACGCCACCGGGAATGACGGTGAGTGGCGCCTTGTGCAGCGCCTCGGTGGCGGCCGGGCAATCGAGCACATAGACGTAGCGCTTGCGCGGGCCGACCGGCAGGTCGATGCCCGCCAGCTCCGCCAGCCTGCCAGCCCCGGTGCCCGCCGCGTTAACCAGCGTGCCGCAGGCGATGGCTTCACCAGATGCCAGCGTGACGCCGGTGATGCGCTGGCCTTCGCGCGTCACACCCGTCACCTCGTCCTGGATCAGCTCGACGCCCTTGGCGATGGCCGATTTCCGGAACAGTGCGGCGAACATGTAGGGGTCGACCCAGCCCTCGCCCGAGAGGCCGAAGCAGCCCGCGGCGATCCCGTCCGTCACCAGCCAGGGAAAGCGAGAGGCCAGCTCCTGCCCACGCAGCAGCACATTGTCGGCGCCATTGGCGATCTGGACCGTATGGTTCTCTTCGAGAACCGGCAGGCCCTCGGGGCTGGCGCAGATCAGATAGCCCTGCTCCTTGAAGCCGATGTCGGCGTCGGGTCCGAACTCCTGTTTCAGGTTCTTGACCAGCGTGACGCCGAACTTCGAAAGATGGATGTTTTCGGGCGTCGAGAACTGCAGGCGCAGCCCGCCCACCGAGAGGGCGGTGCAGCCTCGCGCCCAGCTCGTGTCCTTTTCCACCAGCGCAATGGAGCCGGTGAAGCCATTTTTCCGCAGGTAATGGGCGCTGGCGCTGCCCACCACGCCGCCGCCCACGATCACGACGTCATATGTTTTCATGGCGGCGGACATTGCCCAAAGCTTGGAGCCCCCACAAGAGCAGAAGCCATGCCGATCATCCAAAAGTGGGCTTCCCTTGGCGCATTGCGGCGACTAGCTTGCGGTGCAGCAAGAGACGGAAAAGACAAGATGTTCAGAGCCAGACGAAGCGTCCTCTACATGCCCGGCGCCAATGAGCGCGCACTTGAGAAGGCGAAGTCCCTCGACGCCGATTCGCTGATCCTCGACCTCGAGGATTCGGTGGCGCCCGACGCCAAGGCCGAAGCCCGCGCCAAGGTGGCGGCAACCGTGAAGGCCGGCGGCTTCGGCCGGCGCGAACTCGTCATCCGCATCAACGGGCTGGACACGCCATGGGGTGTCGACGACCTGAAGATGGCAGCGGAAGCAAACCCCGATGCCATCCTCGTGCCGAAGGTGGCGCGCCCCGGCGACATCGTGAACGTCTCGAAGATCCATGTCGGCATGGGCGGCACGGAAAAGACCCGCATGTGGGCGATGATGGAAACGCCCATGGCCATCTTCAACGTGCGCGAGATCGCCTCGGTGCACCAGGTGGCCAGGCTGTCCTGCCTCGTGCTGGGCACCAATGATCTCCTCAAGGAATCGCGCGCGCTGGCCAGCGGCGGGCGCTTCGCCATTCTGCCATGGCTGTCGATGACGCTGCTGGCGGCGCGCGCCTATGGCCTCGACGTGATCGACGGCGTCTACAATGACTTCCGCGACGAGCAGGGCTTCCGGGCCGAATGCGAACAGGGCCGCACTTTGGGCATGGACGGCAAGACGCTGATCCACCCCGGCCAGATCGCCGCCTGCAACGAAATGTTCTCGCCGGCGCCCGAGGAAGTGGCCTGGGCGCGCAAGATCATCGCGGCGTTTGAGCTGCCGGAAAATGCAGCGAAGGGCGTCATCACGGTGGACGGCAAGATGGTGGAACGCCTGCACCTTGCCATGGCGGAACGCGTGGCGGCCATTGCGGAGGCAATTTCGTGACAGGGACTGCTGACCTCGATCCCCTGGCGGAGGCACAGCGTCTCCTGGACCACATCTCCGGCAAGGATGACACGACACCGACGATGCGCTCACTCGCAGAACGGCTCGACGCCTTCATGTATGCGCTTCGATTTGTGCTGCGCGATTCCGTCGCCTGTGTTCCGGAATTCGAAACAGACCGCCCTACAGACTACCTTGAGGACTATAAGTCCTGGCGGAACATCATAGGCCCGCGATTTCCGGATCTGGGATTTTACTGGTGTGCCTTGTCGTCATGCATCACGAATGAAATGCCAGAAGTCGGAACGGGCGACGCAATCGACGACTTGGCAGACATTGCACAAGAGCTGGCTGTCGTCGAGTCTCACCTGAATGCCTACGGCCGCAAGGATGCATTGTCGGCACTCCGCATGGCCTACGAAATACACTTACATATGCATGTCATACCCCTCAGGGCCCATCTTGAGGAACTGATCTTTGAATAGCGAGCAGCAGATGCGAAAGACTAATCCGGGAAACTTCTTCGAGGACTTCCGTCTCGGCCAGACCATCCGCCACGCCACGCCGCGCACGGTGACGGTGGGCGACGTGGCACTCTACACAGCGCTTTATGGTTCGCGCTTTGCCGTGCAGTCATCCGATGCCTTCGCGAAGGCCGTGGGCTACCCGCAGGCGCCGATTGATGACCTGCTCACCTTCCATGTCGTCTTCGGCAAGACCGTGCCGGATGTTTCACTCAATGCGGTGGCCAATCTTGGCTATGCCGATTGCCGTTTCCTCAAGGCGGTCTATCCCGGTGACACGCTCGCGACCATGTCCGAGGTGATCGGCCTCAAGGAGAACTCCAACGGCAAGACCGGCACCGTCTATGTACGCTCGGTGGGCACCAACCAGCGCGGTGAGGAGGTCTTGTCCTATGTGCGCTGGGTGATGGTGAGGAAGCGCGACGAGGAGGCCCCTGCGCCTGAAGCCGTTGTGCCGCAACTGCCGAAGCGCGTGGAACTTGTCGCACTGGGAAGCGCCTGCCCGGCAATCGACCGTGCCACGTGGGATGACGGCCTCGCTGGTTCACCGCACCGCTTCGCCGACTATGCGGCAGGCGAGAAGATCGACCACGTCGATGGCATGACGGTGGAGGAGGCCGAGCACCAGCTCGCCACGCGCCTCTTCCAGAACACCGCCAAGGTGCATTTCAACCAGCATTCGGAAGCACAGGGCCGCTTCGGCCGCAGGCTGATCTATGGCGGCCACGTCATCTCGCTGGCGCGCGCATTGAGCTTCAACGGATTGGCCAATGCCTTCCACATCGCCGCCATCAACGGCGGCCGTCACGTGGCACCGCTGTTTGCGGGCGGCACGGTGTTCGCATGGTCGGAGATCATCGAGACGGCGGAGCTTCCGGACCGCAGCGATGTCGGCGCGCTGCGCATCGTGACGCGGGCGACGCGTGATGTTCCATGTGCAGAATTCCCGGTGGAGGACGGCGCGCCGGACAAGCCGGGGGTGATCCTGGAGCTGGATTACTGGGCGCTGATGGTGAGGTAGAACGAGCGTGTCTTCTCCCGCTTCTTCAGCGGGAGAAGAAGGGACCCGTTGCGCAGCAACGGGGAGATGAGGGAAGGCCAATTACATCAGTTCGGCGACCGCGGCCCCTCACCTTCCCCAACTTCGTTGGGGCCCCCTCCTCTCCCGCACGCGGGAGAGGACGTGCCCTACGCCACCGGCGTCCACAGCACCTGGTCAATCCGCGTAGCACCGGACGCCAGCATCACCAGCCGGTCCAGTCCCAGCGCCACACCCGAAGCAGGCGGCATCATTGCCAGCGCTGCCAGCAGCTCCTCGTCGATCGGGTAGCGCTCGCCATAGACCTGTTCCTTCACGTCCATCTCGGCCACGAAGCGGCGGCGCTGCTCCTCCGGGTCGGTCAGCTCGCCGAAGCCGTTGGCGAGTTCCACCCCGCAGGCATAGAGCTCGAAGCGCTCGGCGACGCGCCTGTCATGCGCCGTGGTGCGGGCGAGTGCCGCCTCGACGGAAGGATATTCATAGAGCACCGTGATGCGGCCATTGCCCAGCTGCGGCTCCACCTTCTCCGACAGGATGCGGCTGAAGACATCCGACCAGCTCTCGTCCCTGCCGAAGGCCACGGGCGAGACGGCGGCCAGTGAATCGCGGTCGGCCGTGCCATCAGCCCGCAGCGTCGCCAGCAGGTCCACCCCGGCGTGCGCCTTGAAGGCATCGTTGACGGTCAGCCACTCCGCCGTGGCGAAGGGATCGGCCTCCCGCCCCCGCCAGCGAAACTCCCGCGTTCCGGCAACGTGCGCGGCCAGCTGCACGAGCGCCAGCGTATCGGCGATGATGGTCTGGTAATCCTCCCGTACCCGGTACCACTCGAGCATGGTGAACTCCGGGGAATGGGTCAGCGTCCGCTCGCGGTTCCGCCACACGTGGCCCAGGTTGAAGATGCGCTGCTCGCCTGCCGCCAGCAGCTTCTTGGCGGCGAATTCAGGGGACGTGTGCAGGTAGCGCCGTTCGGTTGAGCCGTCAGGCAGGATCAGATCGGTCGAAAAGGCATGGAGATGGGCCTCGTTACCGGGCGAAATGGCCAGTGCGGCGCAGTCCACCTCGATGAAATCACGCTCGGCGAACCACTGGCGGATCCCCGCCACGATGCGGTTGCGGGCCAGCAGGAAGGGGCGGCGGTCGGCGTGGCGGGCCGGGTCGAACCACGGTGAGTCCTGGGCAGCCAAGGGCTGATTCTCCTGGGGGGTTGGCTTCCGGGATGGCCGCTGCTAATACCCCGCGCAACCAAATCCGGCAATTCTTCAGAAATCGAGAGACGAAATTGGTCAAGGTAATCGCAAGTGGTGTCCGCAAGGGCAATGTCATCGAGCATGAGGACGGCAAGCTCTATGTCGTGCTGAAGGCCGAATCCATGCACCCCGGCAAGGGCACGCCCACCACCACGATCGACATGCGCCGCATCTCGGACGGCGTGAAGACGGTGGTGCGCTACAAGACGACGGACCCCCTCGAGCGCGCCTTCGTCGAGACCATCACCCACTCCTACCTCTACAAGGATGACGACAACTACGTCTTCATGAACCCCGAGAACTATGAGCAGATCCAGGTTCCGGCCGACATGCTGGGCGACAGCGCCCCCTTCCTGCAGGAAGGCATGGAATGCCAGATCGCCCTGTTCAACGGCGTGCCCATCTCCATCGAACTGCCGCAGCGCGTGACGCTCGAAATCGTCGAGACCGAGCCCGCCATCAAGAACCAGACGGCGTCCTCCTCGTTCAAGCCGGCACTCCTCTCCAACGGCGTGCGCACCATGGTGCCGCCGCACATCGCATCCGGCACCCGCATCGTGGTGCAGACGGAAGATGCGTCCTACGTGGAGCGCGCGAAGGACTGATTTCCTCGCTCACGACCGTCATCATCATGGCCGGGCTCGTCCCGGCTATTTTTTGTCTTCTCCCGCTCCTTCAGCGGGAGAAGACGGGACCCGTTGCGGAACGCAACGGGGAGATGAGGGGAAATGCACGAGGCATGTGTGCCAGACGTCCCCTCACCTACCCCAACTGCGTTGGGGCCCCCTCCTCTCCCGCCTTGCGGGAGAGGACGAAGACTACCCGAACGCCTTGCGCATCACATCCGCCAGCCGCTTCGCGAAATTCGCCGGGTCCGGCACCTGCTCACCCTCGATGATGAAGGCCTGGTCGAGCAGCAGCTGGGCCGCATCTTCAACGGACGCCGCACCCTTGGCCTTGACCAGCGCAGCCAGCGCCTTGATGAGCGGGTGGCCGGGGTTCACCTCGAGAATGGGTGCGGACACCGAGATGCCGGAATCCTTCTGGCGCGACAGCAGCTTTTCGAGCGTCCGGTCCATCATGCTGTCGTTGACGATGCAGACCGCACTTTCCGTGAGGCGCTTGGAGGAGCGGACGTCCTTCACCCGCTCGCCCAGTGCCTGTTTCAGCGCGGCATTGAGCACCGCCGTTGCGGCATCTTCCGCCGCATCAGGCTTGGCGTCATCCTTGGCCGCGATCAGGTCGAGATCGGCGGAGCCTTGCGTCACCGACTTGAAGGGCTTGCCGTCAAACCCGAGCGCCGTGCGCACCCAGAACGAGTCGACGGGATCGGTAAGCAGCAGCACCTCGACGTCCCTCGCCTTGTAGCCTTCGAGCTGCGGCGAGGCCTTGGCCTTGGCGGCATCCTCGGCGGTGAGATAGTAGATCGCCGTCTGGTTCTCCTTCAGGCCGGCGATATAGTCCTTGAGGCTCACCCAATCGCCCTTGGTGGATTTGAAGCGCACCAGCTCATAAAGCTGGTCGCGGCGCTCCATGTCTTCGTAGAGGCCTTCCTTCAGCACCGGTCCATAGATGTCCCAGAGTTTGCGATAGGCGGCATCATCCGTGTCGGCGAGCTTCTTCAGCTCGGCGAGCACCTTGTTGGTAACAGCCTTGCGGATGGCAGCGACCTGCGGATTGTTCTGCAGCATCTCGCGCGAGATGTTGAGCGGCATGTCCTCGGAATCGATGACACCGCGCACGAAGCGCAGGTAGGCCGGAAGGATTTCCACGTCGTCGGCGATATAGACGCGTTTCACATAAAGCTTCTGGCGGCCGCGGCGCTCCGGGTCGTAGACGTCGAAGGGGCGCTCGCCCGGCACATAGAGCAGCACGGTATATTCATTGCGGCCCTCGGCGCGGTAATGCAGCGTCAGTGCAGGATCGGAATAGCTCCCCGAGATGTGGCCGAAGAATTCCTTGTGCTGTTCGGCTGTGATGTCGGACTTCGCGCGCGTCCAGATGGCATTGGCGGAATTGATCTGCTTCGCCGTCTCGTCGCCCACCGCCAGCATGATCGGGTGCGCGATGTGATCCGAATAGGTTCGCACCACGCTCTCGATCTTCCAGTCCTCGAGGAACTCCAGCGCGTCGTCCTTCAGGTGCAGGACGATGGAGGTGCCGCGCGGCGCGTTCTCGACTGGCGTCACGGTGAAGCTGCCCGAGCCATCGGAAGACCACATGTAAGCCTTGTCCGATCCCGCACGGCGCGAGATCACGTCCACCTTGGAGGCGACGATGAAGCCCGAATAAAAGCCGATGCCGAACTGGCCGATGAGATGAACGTCGCCTTGGCTTCCCTTCACCTGCTCCACGAAAGCCTGGGTGCCGGACTTGGCGATGGTGCCGAGATTGTCGACCAGCTCCTGCTCGGTCATGCCGATGCCGGTGTCGGTGATGGTGAGCGTCTTCTTCTCCTTGTCCGGTGTGATGGTGATGGTGAGGTCCGGCTGGCCCTCGAGCAGCGCCGGGTTTGCGATCGCCTCATAGCGCAGCTTGTCCAGCGCGTCGGCGGCATTCGAGATCAGCTCGCGCAGGAACACGTCGCGGTCGGAATAGACCGAGTGCACCATGAGGTGGAGGAGCTTTGCCACCTCCGCCTGGAATTGGTGGGAGGTTGCAGTCGTGGTGGCGTCTTTGGTCGCCGTTGTGTCAGTGGCCATGTCACCCTCTTCACAAGCATGTGATGTGATTGATGGGAGGGATATCGGGTGCCGTTGCCCAATGGTCAAGAGGCGGAAACAAAAGAGAAAAGGCCGAAGCATCGTCTGCTCCGGCCTTCGAAACTCTCTGAGAATACGCCTCAACACACTGAAACTTGGGGTGGCCCGGCTGGCTTAGAGAGATCCGGGGGGCTGGGGGGGCTGAGTTCCGAAGCTCAACACCAGCCGGGCCGCTAGAGGCAACGATGTTTTTATGGCCTCGGACATGGGCAGCAGCTTGATCGCAATGCGGCCAAAAAGTGATTTCTGGCTGCTGCTTGCCAAGGCTGCCGAACGGGTTCATCCTCGCATTCGTCATCAGCCTGTCACGAGCTTGCGGGGTCACGCAGTTGGACAAGACGGACGGTATAATTCCACTCCGGCCCTGGGAGGCGAATGCCCCGGCCGGACAGAATAATTCAAGCCATTCGCACCCGCAGAAACCACAAGAGCGCGTTGCCTTCGACCGCAAGGAACTGCAAACCATCCTGGGCTTCTATGGCATAAAGGTCGCCGAGGGCGAATGGCGTGATTACGCCATGGACTTCGGGCGCGAGAAGGCGGTGTTCTCGGTGTTCCGCCGTGCCTCCGAAGTGCCGCTCTACCGGATCGTCAAGGATCCCTCGCTGGCGAGGAAGCAGGGCATGTATTCCGTCGTCGCGCAGACCGG